>NZ_JBITFY010000032.1:0-52717 GCF_044456585.1 Streptosporangium sp. NPDC050855 | reverse complement strand
GCGCGGCGGCCGCCCGCCCCCCCCCCCCCCCCCCCCCCCCCCCCCCCCCCCCCCCCCCCCCCCCCCCCCGCGGCGCCGGGGCCCCCCCCCCCCCCCCCCCCCCCCCCCCCCCCGTCCGCCGCTCCCAGGGCGGCGCGTCCCGGACACGGGACGTGCCGCTCGTCCTATTTTCAGGCGTTCCATAGAAGAATTTCGGTTTCGCCTGTTCCATGACGCGGATCTTCCGTGCGCGACGTCCCGCGCGGGACGTCCCGGGCCGGGTAGTCTCGCGCCCGGAGTCCCGTACCGGAGGTCCCGCGTCATCGGCCTCGCCCCTGAAAGCCCCGCCGTTGAAGCCCCGCCGTTGAAGCCCCACCCTGAAGCCCGCCGTTGAAGCCTCACCCCTGAAGCCCGCCGTTGAAGCCTCACCCCTGAAGCCCGCCGTTGAAGCCTCGTCCCGAGGCCTCGCCCCACGAGTCCCGCGCCCGAGGTTCCGGGCCGAAAGAGAAGAAGTAGTCCCGTGAGCGTTCCCACCGTGATCATCCACCGTGACGCCGACATGCTGGCCAAGGCCGTCGCGGCCCGGGTCATCGTCCGCGCCGTCGACGCGCAGTCGGCCAAGGGCTCGGCGCACCTGGTGCTGACCGGCGGCACCGTCGGCATCGCCACCCTCGCCGAGATCGCCGCCTCCCCGGCCAGGGACGCCGTCGACTGGCGCAAGGTGGACCTGTGGTGGGGTGACGAGCGCTTCCTGCCGTCCGGCGACGCCGAGCGCAACGAGACCGGTGCCCGCGAGGCGCTGCTGGACCACCTCGACCTCGACCCGGAACGGGTCCACGTGATGCGCGGCCCGGACTCGGGGATGACCGCCGAGGAGTCGGCCGACGCCTACGCCGACGAGCTCCGGCGCGCCGCCCGTCCCGAGGACCACGGCCCGGCCCCGTCCTTCGACCTGACGATGCTCGGCATGGGCCCGGACGGGCACGTGGCCTCGCTCTTCCCCGGCATGCCCGCGCTGTACGACACCCGCCCGGTGGTGGCGGTGCACGGCTCGCCCAAGCCGCCGCCCACCCGGATCTCGCTGACCATGCCGGTCATCCGGAACTCCGCCGACGTGTGGGTGATCGCCGCGGGCGGGGAGAAGGCCGGGGCGGTACGGTTGGCCCTGTCGGACTCGGGACCGATGCAGGTCCCCGCGGCAGGCGCCCGGGGCAGCCGGCGGACCCTATTCCTGCTGGACAGGGCCGCCGCCTCCAAGATCCCCTCCTCGATGGGACGCATCTCCTCCCCCTGACCGGCGCGTACGGCCGGCATGTCGGATCATCAACCGGGTAGGGAGGTGTCGTGGTTTTTCTGCACTACGAGGGCCTGCTGCTGGCCGGACGGTACCGTCTCATCGCCGAGCTGGGCAGGGGCGGCATGGCGACGGTGTGGCGCGCCCACGACGAGCTCCTCGATCGCGAGGTCGCGGCCAAGGAGGTCGTGATCTCCGACCACCTGCCCGAGGCGGAGCGCGAGGTCCTGCTGGAGCGCACCCTGAGGGAGGCGCGCCTGGCCGCGCGGCTGAACCACCCCAACATCGCCGCGGTGTACGACGTGGTCCGGACCGACCGCAACCCGTGGATCATGCTGCAGCTCGTCCCCTCCCGCGACCTCACCGAGGTGATCACCACCGAGGGCCGCCTGCCCGCGCCCGTCGTCGCGCGCATCGGTCTTGAGGTGCTGTCGGCGCTGGAGGCCGCGCACGCGGCCGGTGTCGTCCACCGCGACGTCAAGCCCGCCAACATCCTGCTCACCGACGACGGGCGGTCGATCCTGACCGACTTCGGGCTGGCCACCGCCGTGAACAAGGAGGGCGGCCTCACCAGCGCGGGCATGGTCGTGGGCACGCCCGCCTACATCGCTCCCGAGCGCGCCGGCGGCGGCGCCTCCAGCCCCCGGAGCGACCTGTGGTCCCTGGGGGCCACCCTGTACGCGGCCGTCGAGGGACACGCGCCGTTCGCCCGCAGCACCGTGATGGCCACGTTCACCGCCGTGATGACGACCGCCCCCGTGTTCCGGTACGCCGGCCCCCTGGCGCCCGTCATCACCGGCCTGCTCCAGAAGGATCCCGCCCTGCGCAGCGACGCCGCCCGCGCCCGCGAGCAGCTGAGGCAGGTGGCCGCGCTGCGCGTCCCGGAGGGGGACACGGCCGTGCCGGGGTACCGGGAGCAGGACACGGTCACGTCGCAGGGCCGGGAACCGAAAGAGGCCGCCTCGTGGGACCGGGACACCGGTGAGGCCGGGATCCCCTTCCGCACCGGGGCGATGGTGACGCCCGCCGCCGTCCGGAGCACCACGGGTCATTCCGCCCCCGTCCCCTCCCCCGATCCCGTCTCCTCCCTCACCCCGCCGCCCGTCCCCGCCCCCGGCTCTGCCTCTACCTCCACCCCCGCCTCTGCCCTCGGCTCCGTCCCCTCCCCCACGTCCGTGCCCGCCCCGGTGCCCGCGTCCGGCTCTTCTCCCGCGTCCGGCTTCTCCCCCGCGCCCTCGCCCATGTCCGGCTCTTCGTCCGTGTCCGGTACGGTCCCCCCGTCCACGGACCATGGGCACGCCGGGACCGGTGACCGTTCCGAGTCCGCTCCGGCGCGTCGGCGGACCATCGGGTACCGGTGGCTCTCGGCGGGCGTCGTGGCCCTGCTCGCGGTGGTTCTCGTCACGATCAGCGCCTTCACGTCCCAGCATCAGGACGGCGGGCTCGACCGGTCGCCGCGTGTCGCACCCGCCAGCGCCGATCCCGCCGCGACGCTCCGGATCGACCGCGTTCCCGAGGTCCCCGAGGTCCCCGAGGTGCGCTCCACGACCGGTCACCGTTCCTCCTCCACGCCCCGCGGGCGGTCCACGGCCGAACCCCGCGGCCGTTCCACCTCCGAGCCCCGGCGGCAGCCCACGACCGCGCCTCGCGACCGTTCCACGGCCGAGCCTCGCGATCAGGCCACGACCGAGTCCCGCGAGCGGTCCACGACCCCGGCCCGGCCGACCGCGCCCGGATCCGGCACGAAGGAGCCCACCGTCGCGGCCACCTCCGAGGCGCCCGCACCGGAGCCCGGCGACAACGGCGGCAACGGCAACAGGGGGAACGGTAACGGAGGGAACGGTAACGGAGGGAACGGTAACGGAGGGAACGGGAACGACAACCCGAATCCCAACCCCAACGCGAACCCCAACCCGAACGGCAGAAAGAACTAGCCCGGCCTCACCGGGCTCCCCGGACGCTCACGGACGCCCTCCGGCGACGACGTCGATCTCGGTGAGGATCTCCTGCCTGCCCTGCGGGTCCAGGCTGGAGGCGTGCACGGCGTTGCGGGCCAGCGTGACGAGGGTGTCGCGGTCCAGGCCCAGGTTTTCGGCGGCGACCCGGTACTCGCGGCTCAGGCTGGTGGCGAACATGGGCGGGTCGTCGCTGTTGAGGGTGACGAACAGGCCCTCCTCGATCATGCGGGGCAAGGGGTGGTCCTCGATCCGGGCGACCTGACCGGTGCAGACGTTGGAGGTGGGGCAGACCTCCAGCGGGATCCGGGTCTCGCGCAGGTGGGCGATCAGGCGGGGGTCGTCCATGCAGGAGATGCCGTGGCCGATCCGCTCGGCGCCGAGGTGGTCCAGGGCCTCCCAGATCGTCTCGGGGCCGCTCATCTCGCCCGCGTGCGGCAGGCTGCGCAGCCCGGCGGCCGTGGCCGCGCGGAAGGCGTCCCGGAACGCGTCCCGGTACCTGGGGCGCTCCTGCTCGATCCCGGCCAGCCCGAAACCTACCAGCGCGCGGGGAGGTTCTCCGAGCGCGTGGTCCAGGGTGATCCGGGCCGCCTCGGCGCCGTACTCGCCGGGGATGTCGAAGACGTACGCCACCCGCACCCCGTGCTCCTCCAGGGAGCGGCGGGCGGCGTCGTCGAGGGCCTCGGTGACCTCGCGCATCGGCATGCCCACCACGTGGTGGGCGTACGGGGTCACGGTCAGCTCGACGTAGCGGGCGTTCTGCCCGGACAGGTCGCGGGTCAGGCCGAGCACCAGGGTGGCGATGTCCTCGGGCTCGCGGACCAGGGCGTTGACCGCCTGGTAGATCTGGGCGAAGTGCGGGAAGTCGCGGAAGCGGTAGAAGGCGCGCAGCGCCTCCTCCTCGACGGGGACGCCCCCGTCGGGGTGGCGGCGGGCGAGTTCGAGAACGGTGGGCACCGAGGCGGAGCCGACCAGGTGGACGTGCAGTTCGACCTTGGGGAGCGCGTCGATGAAGGCGTCGATCGTCATGCCGGGACCCTACGCACCCCCCGGCCACCCATGGAAGCCGTTTTCAACGAACCTGACAACAAAATGTACGATTTTTCGCCCGAAGGGACCGGTCAGAGCACGCGGGGTGCGTCGCGCGGGGCGAAAATCCCCGGGGAGATCTCCTCCCGCTCGTCCCGCACCTGGCGCATAGTGGGTGTCAGGCACCTCGACACCCCTCTTGGAGGCTCCCCGTGTTCGAGCGCTTCACCGACCGTGCCCGCAGGGTCGTGGTCCTGGCCCAGGAGGAGGCCCGGCGCCTGGGCCACGGGCACATCGGCACCGAGCACATCCTGCTCGGGCTGATCCGCGAGGAGGACGGCGTCGCGGGCCGCGCCCTGCAGAGGTTCGGCATCGGCGGCGACCAGGTCAGGAACGACGTGGAAGAGATCATCGGCAAGGGCGGGCGGACCGAGCCCGGCCACATCCCCTTCACCGCGCCCGCCAAGAAGGTGCTCGAACTGTCCCTGCGGGAGGCGCTCGGCCTGCATCACAGCTACATCGGCACCGAGCACATCCTGCTCGGGCTGATCCGCGAGGGCGACGGGGTGGCCGCGCGCGTGCTGGCCGGCCGGGGCGCGCACCTGGAGGCGGTACGCGCCCAGGTGATCACGGTGCTCGGACGCCGGGACCCGGGCCGCGCGCTGGCCGCGGAGGAGGGCTTCCCGATCATGGGAGGCTCCGTGGAGGCCCGGCTGGACCGGGTCCAGGAGAGCCTGGACCGGATCGAGCGCAGGCTGGCGGCGCTGGCACCGGAGGGCGAGACCTCCGGCTCCCCGGGGACGCCGCTCTCTCCGGAGACTTCAGCGGCGTCACCGGCGTCATCGGCACCGTCCGGCGGCGTTCCCGGGCGGCCGGGCGGGGAACCCGACGAGACTCCCGGGTCCGGACAGGACCCGGGGCCGGCGGCCGGGGAGAGACCGGGCGCCTGAGGGCCTCACCCGCGAGGGGACGGAGGGACCGGGAAGCCCGGGGGGCCGGAGAGATCGGGATGTGCCCGCGCCCGCCCCCGACGGGAGGCGCGGGAGGGTGGCCTCCCCGTTCCGGGACCCCTGAGCGATCCCGGAACGGGGAGGACGCGTGAGGGGCTCACCCCGGGGACGCCGTCGCCATCGCGCCCACGGCCAGCCTGGCCTCCACCACGCCGGGGTCCTCGGTGTGGTTCAGGGTCGCGCCGAGCGAGACCAGCAGCCTGCGCATCCGCACGTTGTCCGACAGCAGGGTCGCCCTGACCTCGGCGAAGCCCAGGTCGCGGGCCTGGCGGACGAGCACCGCGGCCAGGTGGGTCCCCAGCCCCCTGCCCTGCCAGCGGTCCTCGACCAGGAAGGCCATCTCGGCGATGCCCGGGTCCGGGGTGAACATCAGGCTGGCGACGGCGATGACCTGGCCGTCCTGTCCGGCGACGACCGAGTGGCCGCGGGTGCGGTCGCAGAGGCGGTCGAAGACCTTCGGCGGCAGCACCGGCATGGAGGTGAAGTAGCGGAACCTGCGGGCCTCGGGCGAGCAGCGGTCGTGCAGGTCGCGTACGGCCTCGCGGTGCAGGCCGGTGAGCGGGCGGACCTGGACCTCGGTGCCGTCGGAGAGCTTGAGCTCGCGGTCGGAGCCGGTCTGCTCGGCCGGGGGCTGCGCCAGCCGTACGAAGGAGGCGGCGCGGGCGGCCTCGGTGAGGGTGAAGGGAAGCTCGGAGCGGCGCACCCTGATCGCGCGGCGCGCGGTGACCGGGACGGTGAGCAGCGTCGGGTCGGGAAGATCGCTCATCTCCGAACCGTAGACCCAGCGGGAGTCCTCGGCGCGCAGCAGTTCCCCGAGCAGTTCCGGCAGGCGCCAGGGCGTCGTGCGCAGCCGCGAGGCGAGCAGCAGGACCCGGGTGGGCTCGTCGGTCAGCTCGTGCGCGGTGGCGGTGACGACCTGGACCTCGCGTCCTCCCGCGGCCTCCAGAGCCTCACGGACCGCCTCGGCGTTCGCCGGGATGTCCGTGACGAACTCGTCGACCGTGCCGTTCGCGTCGGTCTGGACGCTCAGGCCCAGGATGTTGCCGCCCTTGGCGGCGAGCGCGGCGGCCAGCGAGGCGAGACGCCCGGGCCGCTCGTCGACGGTGGTGCGGATTCGCAGAAATCCCATCAGAACGCTCCCTCTGTCAGGAGATAGCCTTTCCTGATCCTGTTACGGGACTGCTACACATGAGTGAGCCCATCGTTACGTATGGCAAGATCACTAATTACGCGGCCGGACGGCGTTCTCGCAACGATTTCCGTTGCCGGTTATGCCCATATAGACGGATATAGCAGGATATGAAGCTATGAGTACGCGTGTTCCCCTGGCTGGGGATTTCGTCAACGGAGACGTCTCCTTCTGGTACCGCTCCCTCGGTCTCCCCGCGGCCGGTACGCCCCTGGACGGCGACCTCGACGCCGACGTGGCCGTCGTCGGCGCCGGATACACCGGCCTGTGGACCGCGTACTACCTCAAGAAGGCCGCCCCGGACCTGCGGGTCGTGGTGCTGGAGAAGGAGTTCGCGGGCTACGGCGCCTCCGGGCGCAACGGCGGCTGGCTGGTCGGCGAGCTGGCGGGCACCCCCGAGCGCTACGCCAGGACGCACGGGGCGGACGCGGCCAGGCGGTTCCAGCGGGTGATGTTCGAGACCGTCGACGAGGTCGTGGCCGTGGCCGAGGACGAGGACATCGACGCGGAGATCGTCAAGGGCGGGGTCACCACGGTCGCCACCAACGCCGCCCAGGACCGGCGGCTGCGCCGGCTGCTGGCCCACGAGCGCCACTGGGGCTGGACCGAGCAGGACGTGCGGCTGCTGGATGCGGCCGAGCGGGAGGAGCGGCTGCGGGTGAACGGCGCGGTCAGCGCGATCTGGAGCCCGCACTGCGCCCGCATCCAGCCCGCCAAGCTGGCCCGCGGCCTGGCGGACACCGTACGGGAGCTGGGGGTGGAGATCTTCGAGCGGACCCCGGTCACCGAGATCGCCCCGCACGAGGCCCGCACCCCCCGCGGCACGGTCCGGGCCGGTCACGTCATCCGCGCCACCGAGGGGTTCACCGCCGAGTTCAGGCAGTACCACCGGACGTGGCTGCCGATGAACAGCTCCATGATCGTCACCGAGCCGCTGGGGGCGGAGCTCTGGGACGAGATCGGCTGGTCCGGCGGGGAGCTCCTCGGCGACATGGCGCACTACTATATGTACGCCCAGCGCACCGCCGACGGCCGGATCGCGTTCGGCGGGCGCGGCAGGCCCTACCTGTACGGCTCGCGGGTGGACGACCGCGGCCGCACCCACTCCTGGACGATCGAGGCGCTGTGGGAGCTGCTGACCGGCATGTTCCCCGCCGTCCGGGCCTCCCGGGTGGCGCACGCCTGGTCCGGCGTGCTGGGCGTGCCGCGCGACTGGTGCGCCACCGTGCACGTCGACCACGACACCGGCATCGGCTGGGCGGGCGGCTACACCGGCCACGGGGTGACCACGGCCAACCTGGCCGGCCGTACCCTGCGCGACCTGATCCTGCGCCGGGACACCGAGCTGGCCGCCCTGCCCTGGGTGGACCGTAAGGTGCGAGGCTGGGAGGTGGAACCGCTGCGGTGGATCGGCGTGCACGCCATGTACGACCTCTACCGGCGGGCCGACGCCCGGGAGAACGCGGGGCTCGGCCGCACCTCGGTGCTGGCCCGCGTCGCCGACTCCATCACCGGACGCTGACGACGGTCGCGTCCCCACGCCGAGGAGAGCCATGCCCCCCACACCCGTGAGCGACCTGCTCTTCCGCGGCGGCCGGGTCTTCCTCGCCGCCGGCGCCTTCGCCGAGGCGGTCCTGGTCCGCGACGGCCGGATCGCCGCCGTGGGCACCGAGTCCGACGTGGTACGGCTGGCCGCCCCCGGCCACGAGGTCGTGGACCTGGACGGCGCGCTGCTGACCCCCGCGTTCACCGACGCGCACATCCACCCCGTGCTGGCGGGCCTGGAGCGGGCCAGGTGCGACCTGTCGGCGGTCTACGGCCTGCCCGACTACCTGGAGCGGGTCACCGCCTACGCCGGGTCGCATCCCGGGCGCGCGTGGATCGAGGGCGGCGGCTGGGACATGTCGGCCTTCCCCGGCGGCCTGCCGCACCGCTCCCAGCTCGACGTCGTCGACCGCCCGGTCTACCTCATCCAGCGCGACCACCACGCCGCCTGGGTGAACACCCGGGCGCTGGAGCTGGCCGGGATCACCCGCGACACCCCCGACCCCGCCGACGGCCGGATCGAACGCGACCCCGACGGCACCCCGAGCGGCGTGCTGCACGAGGGCGCGATGGACCTGGTCGGCCTGCTCGCCCCCCGCCCCACCCCCGGCGACCTGCACGACGCCCTGCTCTCCGCCCAGGAGCACCTGTTCTCCCTCGGCATCACCGGCTGGCAGGACGCCATCGTCGGCTCCTACGCGGGCTGCGAGGACCCGCTGCCCACGTACCTGTCGGCGGCGGCCTCGGGCGCGCTGCGGGCCCGCGTGGTGGGCGCGCTCTGGTGGGACCGCACGCGCGGCGCCGAGCAGATCCCCGAGCTGCTGGAGCGCCGCCGCTCCGCCGAGGGCCTGGAGCGGTTCCGCGCCACCTCGGTGAAGATCATGCAGGACGGCATCGCCGAGAACTTCACCGCCGCGGTGATCGAGCCCTACTGCCGCTGCGGCGGCACCGGCCTGTCGTACGTCGAGCCCGCGCTGCTGGGAGGGTACGTCGCCGAGCTGGACCGGCACGGTTTCCAGGTGCACGTCCACGCCATCGGCGAGCGGGCCGTCCGCGAGGCGCTGGACGCCTTCGAGGGGACCGACCCGGCCAACCGGCACCACATCGCGCACCTGCAGATCATCGAGCCGTCCGACGTGCCGCGCTTCGCCCGGCTCGGTGTGACCGCCAACCTGCAGCCGCTGTGGGCCACCCACCACGCCCAGATGGACGAGCTGACGATCCCGTTCCTGGGCGAGGAGCGGTCGGGCTGGCAGTACCCGTTCGCCGACCTGCTGCGCGCGGGCACGCGGTTCTGCGCGGGCAGCGACTGGCCGGTCTCGGTCGCCGACCCGATCCAGGGCATGCACGTGGCCGTCAACCGCACCGAACCGGGCGGATCGGTGCACGCGGACTACCCGACGGCGCAGACCCCGTTCCTGCCCGGCCAGAGCCTGGACCTGGCCACGGCCCTGACCGCCTACACCGCGGGCTCGGCGTGGATCAACCGCGACGACGACGCCGGGACGATCGTCCCGGGCAACCGCGCCGACCTGGTCGTCCTGGACCGCGACCC
This sequence comes from Streptosporangium sp. NPDC050855, assembly GCF_044456585.1. NCBI lineage: Bacteria > Bacillati > Actinomycetota > Actinomycetes > Streptosporangiales > Streptosporangiaceae > Streptosporangium > Streptosporangium sp. NPDC050855. Next base: position 43,161 of record NZ_JBITFY010000032.1, on the reverse strand, counting down.
GTTCGCCGGACCGGCCGCCGACATCTGGCGGACCCGGGTCGCCATGACCTTCGTCGACGGCCAGGAGGTCTACCACCGCTGACCGCCCGCCGCGGGGGAAGACCCTGTCACGGCCGTGACAGGGTCTTCCGGCGGGCGGCGGTGCCGGGAGGCGCGCCGCCGGTCGCGGTGTCACGGGGCCCGTGACGGCACCGGTGGCCGCGGCGGGGCACCGGTGCCCTTCCGCCGGAGATCGTTCGATCACTGGAAAAGATCCCCGAAGCGGGTGATAGTGATCCGGTGACGGAAGCATCGGGAGCGGAGGACAGACCCTCGCCGCCGCTGTGGCGGGACCGGAACTTCGGGGTCTTCTGGGTCTCCCAGACCCTCTCGGTCGCCGGGGACTCCTTCGCCTACATCGCCGTACCGTTGCTGGTGCTGCACGTGACCGGGTCGGTCGCGCAGATGGGACTGCTGACGGGCGTGGCGGGTGCCGCGTCGGTGTTCGCCGGGATCTTCGCGGGCGTTCTGGCCGACCGGTTCGACCGGCGGACCCTGATGATCTGCTGCGACCTCGTCCGCCTGGTGCTGTACGGGCTCATCCCGCTGGCCTGGACGTTCGGCCCCCAGGTCTGGCTGCTGTACGTGGTGCTGCCGCTCGGCGAGGCGGTCGGCATGGTCTTCCAGGTCACCTACGTGACCGCGGTGCGCAACCTGGTCGGCGGCGACCGCCTCACCGAGGCCAACGGCCGGCTCTACGCGACCGCCGCGGCGGCCGGTCTCGGCGGCCCGCTGCTCGCCGGGGTGGTGTCGGGGCAGTTCGGGCCCACCGCGGCCATCGCCGTCAACGCGGTGAGCTTCGCCCTGTCGGCGCTGGGCCTGTTCTTCGTCCGGTTCCGGGCGGCCGAGGCCACCGAGGTCACCGCGGGCACCGAGGTCACCGCGCCCGCTCCGGCGCGGCAGAGGCCCTGGCGGGAGCTGTCGGCCGGCGCCCGGTTCCTCTGGCGGCACCCGGTGCTGCGCTCCCTGACGATCCTGCTGTCCTTCTTCATCTTCTTCACGCTCGGGATGACCGACGTGCTGATCTACCACCTCAAGCACGATCTGGGCCGCTCCGACGGCACCGTCGGCACGGTCCTCGCGATCGCCGCCGCGGGGACGATCGCGGGCTCCCTGCTCGTGGCGCCCGTCCGCCGCAGGCTCGGGTTCGGCGCCACCTGGATCGGCGCCATCGCCGTCAGCGGGGTCGCCATGGCGTGCGTCGGCCTCTCCGGCCGGGTCCCGGTGATCGCCGCGCTGATGGCCGTCTACCTCGGCGGCGTCGGCGTGGCCGGGATCTGCTCGATGTCCCTGCGCCAGCAGGTGACCCCGGACCATCTGCTCGGCCGCGTCACCTCGGCGTTCTGGACCATCCACTTCTCCCTCGGCCCGGTGGGCGCGGCCGCGCTGACCTGGGGCGCGGGCGAGTACGGGGTCACCGTGACCTGTCTCGTCGCCGGTACCGCCTGCCTGCTGATCGCGGTGACCGCACTGCTGACCCCCATCCGCCGTTCCGGCCCCGAGCACACGGCACCCGCCACCTCGTGACGCGCGGCCGTGGAACGCATGTCACAGACTCCGGGCCCGTCCCGTCCTTGTCGTGTGAACGGTGACGAGGCCCTCGCGGCCGAGTTCGAGGCCATCCGGCCGCGGCTGGTCGGCGTGGCGTACGGGTTGCTCGGCAGCCTCGACGAGGCCGAGGACGTGGTGCAGGACGCCTGGTTCCGGCTGGGCAGGACCCGGCGCGCGGAGATCGAGGACGTCACGGGCTGGCTGGTGGTCACGGTCTCCAGGCTCGCCCTGGACGTGCTGCGCTCGGCGCGCGTACGCCGCGAGGAGTACGTCGGGCCGTGGCTGCCGGAACCGGTGGTGACCGACGGCGACCCGGCCGACCGGGTGACCCTGGACGAGTCGATGAGCCTGGCCATGCTGGTCGTGCTGGAATCGCTCAGCCCGGCCGAGCGCACCTCCTTCGTGCTGCACGACGTGTTCGGGCTGCCGTTCGAGGAGGTGGCGCGGGCGGTCGGACGGTCGGCCGCCGCGTGCCGGCAGCTGGCGGCCCGTGCCCGCGGGCACGTCGCGGCGCGGGCGCCTCGCTTCGAGGTCGACGAGACCGAGCACCGCAGGGTGGTCGAGGCGTTCGCCCGGTTCGCCCGGGACGGCGAGGGCGACCTCGCCTCGCTGATGCTGCTGCTCGACCCGGACGTGGTGCTGCGCAGCGACGGCGGCGGGGTGGTGGGGGCGGCCCGGCGGCCGATCCACGGCGCCGACCGGGTGGCCCGCTTCGTGCTCGGGGTGGCCGGGAAGTACGACCGCGGCGACAGCGTGCTGACGTCCGCCACGGTCAACGGCCGGGCCGGGCTGCTGCGGACGCGGGACGGGACGATCGCCGCCGTCTACGGGCTGACCGTGTCCGAGGGCCGGATCACCGAGATCGACATCGTGATGAACCCGGAGAAACTAAGGAGTGTCCGTTGAAGCAGCGGATGAACGTCGCCGAGCTCGCCCCCGAGGCGTACCGGGCCATGCAGGGGCTGGAGAGGTACACGGCCTCCAGCGACCTGCCGCACACCACGCGGGAGCTGGTGAAGATCAGGGTCAGCCAGATCAACGGCTGCGGCTTCTGCGTGGACATGCACTGCCACGACGCCAAGGCCGCGGGTGAGAGCGACGAGCGGCTGTACGCGGTGGCGGCCTGGCGGGAGACGCCCTTCTTCACCGAGGCCGAACGGGCGGCCCTCGCACTGGCCGAGGAGGCCACCCGCCTGTGCGACCGCGGCGAGACCGTGCCGGACGAGGTGTGGGCGGAGGCCGAGCGGCACTACGAGCCGGAGACGCTGGCCGCGCTGGTCGTGACGATCTCGACGATCAACGCGTGGAACCGGATCGCCGTCATCACGCGCGCGGTCCCGGGAACGCTCCGCGGCCGGACCGCCTGACCCGGGCGCGCGCCCGCCGGGTCCTCGTACGTTCCCCGCGGCCCGTCTCACACGAGGGCGTCGGGGACCCCGTCCCCGTCGCCGAGGACGGCCGGGTCCCGGAGGGACTCGGCGTGCAGCGCCTTGAGGATCGTCAGGACGCGTTCGGCGTCGGTGAGCAGGCTCCCGGTGACGGCCCAGCCGCGCGGCTGGTCCAGGCTGCCGGTGCGCACCTCCTCGGTCATCTGCTCCTGGATCGCGTCGGCCCGCTCCAGCGCGACGGAGATGAGCGCGCTCAGCCGCGCGGGCTCGTCCGCGATGCGCATCCGTGCCCGTAGCGCCCGGGCGAGCAGGTCCAGCAGCTCGGCGTAGTCGCGCCCGAACTCCTCGCTGGTCCACCGCGGGCCGCCCCGGCCGCGCCCGCGCTGGGCGACGTGCGCCAGCGCCCGCACCAGGGCGTGCAGGTGCACGCCGATCTCGCTCATCGCCGACAGCAGCCGCTGGTAGTCGTCCGGCTCGGGGACGCGGGCGCCGCGCAGGTTGTAGCGGCGGCTCTCGGCGCCGTCGGCGATGGCCGAGGCGGCCCGGGCCAGGTGCTCGTCCAGCCGTTCGGCCTGCTGCTGCCAGTCGGGCAGGTCCGACAGGTCACAGCCCTCGCGCATCCCGCCGGCGACGTTCTCCAGCAGGGTGGCGGCCTCCCCGCTCAGGCGGCGCACCGCCTCGCGCGGGCGGCGGTGGTACAGCGGGGGCCAGAGCATCGCGTTGACCAGCGCGCCGCAGACGGCTCCGACGCCGGTGGCCACCACGTAGGCCAGCAGGTAGCGCTCCTGGGAGGCGGCGCCGAACGACAGCATCAGCACGGCGGTGGTCGCCACGTCGGTGCCGTGGCGGCCCATCCGGTGCCAGCGCGCCGCGACCAGCGCGGGCGGTACGACCAGGAGCAGGCCCAGCGCGGTGAGCCCGATGAGGTGGCCGACGCTACCGGCCAGAATCACTCCGGCCGCGACCGCGAACACCCGCCGTACCCCGTTGGTGAGGGTCTGGTACACGGTCGCGTGCACCATGATGACGGCGGTCGCGGGAGCGATCCACACCGTCTCGCGCGCCAGGAGGCGGTCGGCCAGGAACCAGGCCAGCACCGCGGCCAGGGTCGCCTTGGCGATCTGCCGGAGCTCGAAGCGCTGCTCGGAGTCGCGCCTGGCCAGCCCGGCCGCCTGGTCGCGTACGTACCGCAGCTCGCGCCGGACCGCGGTGCGCACCCGGTCCGTGTCCAGATCAGCCATGTCCCGACGATCACGCAACGATCATCGTTTGGCAAACCAGGGGTGCCGTCCCGTCCCATCCCTGTCTGGAAGATGGAGGTCTCGCAATGGTCATGCTCCATGCGGCGTAAGTTCCCAACATGGGGGGCACACCGGTTATGTCGGATTGCCCGATAAGGCGCATTGACGAGATACGGGCGATTCGGTGCACACTCCATGAAACCGACATAGGGGCGCCGCGCCGCCCTCCCCCACCCGCGGCGCGAACCGTACCTCCACCCGCGTAAACAAGGAGTGTCGATGCCGGACATCACCCCCGCACCGGACGGCCTCGGCCGCCGTGTGGCCCTCAACCGCGAACGTCTCGGCCTGAGCCGCGAGGAGCTCGCCGAGCGCAGCGGCATCCCCCCGACCTCGGTGGAGTTCATCGAGGAGAACCCGGTCGGCGTGACCGACGGCGCGCTGTCGCACCTGGCCGACGCGCTGGACACCACGCCCGGCGACCTGCTCGCCGGTGACGTGGAACAACCCCTGAACGACGAGCCTCCCCCGCCGAAGGAGCTCGCCCCGGACGAGTGCATGCGGCTCATCGCCCCCGGCGGCGTCGGCAGGATCGCCTTCGACGGCCCGGCCGGACCGGCCGTGCTGCCGGTCAACTACCGGGTGCACGACGGTGTGATCGTCTTCCGTACGCGGTCCGGCGGCCCGATGGACCAGGACCTGCGCACCGGCGTCGAGGGCGTCGAGATGAAGATCGGCTTCGAGGTGGACCGGATCGACGAGACCCGGCGGGAGGGGTGGAGCGTGCTCGTGCAGGGCCCCGTCCACCACGTCGCCCCCGAGGAGCTGCCCTCGGTGGCGGGCGTGGGCGTGGAGCCCTGGGCGGGCGGTGAGCGCGACCTCTACGTCAGGATCGCCCCCAGCCGGATCACCGGCCGCCGCATCCTCGCCTCCTGACCCGTCTCCCGCCACCTCCGTCACCGCCCGACGTCACCGCCCGACGTCACCGCCCGACGTCACCGCCCGACGTCACCGCTGACGTCACCGCTGACGTCACCGTCCGGCGCGGCCGGACCGGTCACGCCGGCGAGGCCACCCTGGGGGCTCCCGACCCGGGGACCGTCGCCGTCGCGCCCGGCCCGGACCGCGCCTCCCGCCGGTACGGCGGGGTCTCAGTGGACGTACGGCCAGCCGGCGGAGTCCCAGCCGAGCAGGTTGACCCCGAGCCTGGCCGAGCCGTCGTCGGCGTAGTAGTGGTAGACGAGCAGGTCCCCGTCGGCGTCGGGCATCACCGCGGGGTGGCCGGGGCCGTGGACGCTCCCGTGGCCCGCCAGGATCTCGGTCCCGCCGCCCGAGGTCATCCGGGTCCCGTTGCGGTCGACGAACGGCCCGGTGACCGAGGTCGAGCGGCCCACCATCGTGCGGTAGGTGCTCTGCGCCCCCCGGCAGCACAGGTCGAAGGAGACGAACAGATAGTAGTAGCCGCCGCGACGGTGGACGAAGGGCGCCTCGACCGCGCCGGAGGCGGTGGTCCGCTGCGCCAGGGCGCGGACCGAGGTGTCGGAGGACGACCTCTTGCCGGTGGCCGGGTCCAGCCGGATCATCTTGATCCCGGACCAGAAGGAGCCGAAGGACAGCCACCACCTGCCCTGGTCGTCGACGACGAGGTTGGGGTCGATGGCGTTGTAGCCGCTGTCGGCCGTGGTCTCGATCACCAGCCCCCGGTCGGTCCAGGACCCCGAGGCTCCGGTGGTGCTGGTGGCCAGGAAGATCGCCGAGCGGGACGAGCCGAAGGTGGAGGCCGAGTAGTACAGGTGGTAGCGGCCGTTGCGGTAGGAGAGGTCGGGGGCCCACAGGTTGCGGCTCCCACCGGTGTAGGCGGTGGTCCAGGGCGCCCCATTTGGCCAGACGACGCCGGCGTTGCGGAAGGCCGTCCGGTCGGCGGAGGTCTTGATGCCGATGCCGTCCGCGGTGTGGACCAGCAGGTAGGTGCCGTCCGGCTTCTTCACCATCGAGGGGTCGTGGACGAGGACGTCCCCGGTGACCCGGCCGGGCCCCGGGTAGTCGGCGAGCGACGTCCCGGCGGCTCCCGAAACCGGCGCGGCACCCGGCACCGAGGCCCGCGCCGAGCCGGAGGTCCCCACGGCCCGGGTGACGGCTCGCGCGGCGGCCGTCGCGCCGGACGGGACGCCGACGGCGCCGGACGGGGCGGAGGCCGGCTGCGCGGCGAGCGCGGACCGCGGGAGTCCCAGCGCGGCGACGGCGATCGCGCACGCCGCGACCAGGGCGCGGTCGAACCCGGGGCGTCTCATGTCATCGTCATCCTCTTCAGGTGGGGCCGACCTGATCACCGTGCTTCGCGACGTCGATTAAAACGTGTTCATCGGACTGATCGCACGGTATGGAAAGCGTTTTCTAAGGTCAACCCCCCGCAGGCGCGGCCCCCGTCCGGAACATCCGTCGGCGCACCCCGGAACCGTGATCGCGACGCCCCGGGGCCCCGCGGCGAGATGAAAGTTTCACCGCCCGCACCGGAGCGCGGTGAGACCGGCCCCGACGGCCCGACGGCTCGACGGCCCGACGGCCCGGGAACGACGAAGACCCCCGCGGGATCACCGCGAGGGCCTTCGACGGCGCACGGCACGAGGCCGCGCGGAGCCGGACTAGTAGATCGGGCGCGAGGAGGAGCGCAGCCGCTCCAGGGCCTCGGCCAGGATCTGCGCGCCGTCCTTGTCGCTACGGCGCTCCTTCACGTACGCGAGGTGCGTCTTGTACGGCTCGTTGCGCGGCGGGGCGGGCGGGTTGGCCTCGTCCTGACCGGCGGGGAGACCACACCGAGGGCAGTCCCAGAACTCGGGAACGGCCGCGTCGCTGGCGAAGCTGGGGCGCGTCTCGTGCATGTTCGCGCACCAGAAAGGCACCCGGACACGGGGGGCCGCCTCGCCGCGCTCCGCCTCTCCCATCGGCCCGGCACCGACACGGCTGCCACGGATCGCGTTGCCACTACCCACGGATGAACTCCTTGCTCGATGGCCCCGCCGCTTGGGGATGCGGGGACTGAACCACTGTCACGCCTGTCGAATCGGGTCAGGGTCGCAGGAGGAGGCCCAGCGCGATGATGCACACCAGCCAGAGCAGACCGGTGATGACGGTGAGCCTGTCGAGGTTGCGCTCCACCACCGAGGAGCTTCCGAACGACGACGAGAACCCGCCACCGAACAGATCCGACAGACCGCCGCCCTTGCCCTTGCGAAGCAGAATGAGCAGCATCATCAGCAAGCTCGCCAGCATGAGGGCGATGGAGATTCCGATTGTCACCGTTGACCTGTTCCCTGTGTGCGCGTGACCCGCGTCCGGGCACGACCCTGTGTACGCCGAGGCGTGACGATTCAAACTTGCTCTAAGAGGGTATGACGTGATGTCAAGTCGTACCCCCCGAATGGCTCAGTCAGTTCGACAATTCACCAAAACGGCAAATCTTAACGAACTCCCCGGGGTCGAGGCTCGCCCCGCCGATCAGGGCACCGTCGACATCAGGCTGCGCCATGATGCCCGCGATGTTGTCGCCCTTGACCGACCCACCGTAAAGGATACGGACACCGGCGGCCACCTGCGCATCGTACAGCTCGGCGAGTCGCGTCCGGAGAGCGCCGCAGACCTCCTGGGCGTCGTCCGGGGTGGCCACCTCGCCGGTGCCGATCGCCCATACCGGCTCGTAGGCGATCACGATGGACGCGGCCTGCTCGGCGGTGACCTTGCGGAGCGCCCCGTCGAGCTGCGCGAGGCTGAAGGCCACCTGCCCGCCCTGCCGGCGCACGTCCAGGCCCTCTCCCAGGCACAGGATGGGGGTGAGCGAGTGCCGGTAGGCCGCGTGCACCTTGGCGTTGACGACGTCGTCGTCCTCGCGGTGGTACTGGCGGCGCTCGGAGTGCCCGATGGTGACGAAGGTGCAGCCGAGCTTGGCGAGCATCGCACCGGAGATCTCTCCGGTGTAGGCCCCGCCGTCGTACGCGGACAGGTCCTGCCCGCCGTACGTGATCCGCAGCTTGTCACCGTCCACCAGCGTCTGCACGCTGCGCAGGTCCGTGAAGGGCGGCAGCACGGCCACCTCGACCCGGTCGAAGTCCTTGTCGTTGAGGGCGAAGGCGAGCTTCTGGGTGTGGGCGATGGCCTCGAGGTGGTTGAGGTTCATCTTCCAGTTGCCGGCCATCAGCGGCTTGCGGACTGTCATCGGGCACCGACTTCCGGGTTCACTTCTGCTCCTCCAGGGCCACGAGGCCGGGGAGGGTCTTGCCTTCCAGATACTCCAGGCTGGCCCCGCCACCGGTGGAGATGTGCGAGAAGCCGTCCTCGGGCAGGCCGAGCTTGCGCACGGCCGCGGCCGAGTCTCCCCCGCCGACGACCGTGAAGGCCTCAGAAGCGATCAACGCCTCGGCGACCGCGCGGGTTCCCCCGGAGAACGCCTCGAACTCGAAGACGCCCATCGGGCCGTTCCAGAACACGGTGCCCGCGTCGGCCAGTTTGCCCGCGAACAGCTCGCGGGTGCGCGGGCCGATGTCGAGCCCCTCGCGGTCGGCCGGGATGGCGGTGGCGTCGACCACCTCGTACTCGGCGTCCTCGGCGAACTCGACGGCCGCCAGCACGTCGACCGGCAGGACGAGCTCCACGCCGCGCTTGGCCGCCTCGTCGAGGAAGCCGCGCACCTGCTCCAGCTGGTCCTCCTGCAGCAGCGACCCGCCCACCTCGTAGCCCTGGGCCTTCAGGAAGGTGTAGGCCATGCCGCCGCCGACGAGGAGCCGGTCGACCTTGGTGAGCAGGTTGCCGATGACCCCGAGCTTGTCGGAGACCTTGGCACCGCCCAGCACCACGACGTAGGGGCGCTCGGCGTCGTCGGTCAGCTTCCTGAGCACGTCGACCTCGGCCAGCACCAGCGTGCCCGCGGCGTGCGGCAGCAGGCCGGGCACGTCGTAGACGCTGGCGTGCTTGCGGTGCACCGCGCCGAAGCCGTCACCGACGTACAGGTCGGCGAACGCCGCCAGCCTCCCGGCGAACGCGGCCCGCTCGGCGTCGTCCTTGGACTCCTCGCCGGGCTCGAAGCGCAGGTTCTCCAGCAGGGCCACCTGGCCGTCCTGGAGGCCGTCCACGACCGCCTGGGCGGACTCGCCGACCACGTCGGTCGCGAAGGCGACCTCGGTCTCCAGCAGCTCTCCCAGCCTCCTGGCCACCGGGGCCAGGGAGAACTCGGAGTTGGGCCTGCCCTTGGGGCGGCCCAGGTGCGCGACGACGATCACGCGGGCGCCGCGACCGGCCAGGTCCTTGATCGTCGGCACCGAGGCGCGGATGCGGCCGTCGTCGGTGATGACGTCCCCCTCCAGGGGGACGTTGAGGTCGGCGCGCACCAGGACGCGCCGACCCGCCACGTCGAACTCGGTGATGTCCTTCATCGCAGGTCGGCGCCGACCAGCTCGATGAGGTCCACCAGGCGGTTGGAGTAGCCCCACTCGTTGTCGTACCAGCCGACGACCTTGACCTGGTTGCCGATGACCTTGGTCAGGCCCGAGTCGAAGATGCAGGAGGAGGGGTCGGTGACGATGTCGGAGGAGACGATCGGGTCATCGGTGTAGGTGAGGTAGCCCTTGAGCGGGCCCTCGGCGGCGGCCTTGAGCGCGGCGTTGACCTCCTCGACGGTGGTCTCGCGGCCGACCTCGACGGTGAGGTCGGTGGCCGAGCCCGTGGGGATCGGCACCCGCAGCGCGAAGCCGTCGAGCTTGCCCTTGAGCTCGGGCAGCACCAGGCCGATGGCCTTGGCGGCGCCGGTGGAGGTCGGCACGATGTTCAGCGCGGCGGCGCGGGCGCGGCGCAGGTCGCTGTGCGGGCCGTCCTGCAGGTTCTGGTCCTGCGTGTAGGCGTGGATGGTGGTCATCAGACCCTTCTCGATACCGAAGGTGTCGTTGATGACCTTGGCCATCGGGGCCAGGCAGTTGGTGGTGCAGGAGGCGTTGGAGATCACCGTGTGGCTGGCCGGGTCGTAGGTGTCGTGGTTGACGCCCATGACGACGGTGACGTCCTCGTTCTTGGCCGGGGCCGAGATGATGACCTTCTTGGCGCCGTTGTCGGCGTGCACGCGGGCCTTGTTGGCGTCGGTGAAGAAGCCGGTGGACTCCACCACGACGTCGACGCCCAGGTCGCCCCAGGGCAGCTTGGCCGGGTCGCGCTCGGCGAAGGCCTTGATGGTCCTGCCGTCGACGATGATCTCGTCGGCGGTGCTCTTCACCTCGTACGGCAGGCGGCCGAGGATGCTGTCGTACTTCAGAAGGTGAGCGAGGGTGGCGTTGTCGGTCAGGTCGTTGACCGCGACGATCTCGATGTCCTTGCCGCTGGCAGCGACCGCACGCCAGAAGTTGCGGCCGATACGGCCGAATCCGTTGACGCCTACGCGGATGGTCACGGTGCCGATCTCCTCGTACGTCGGTGCGCCGATCGTGGGACCGGCGACTGGGGGCTGGCTTGAAACCTCAACCACGAACCCTATCGGACCCAAATTGGTGTAGACCACTGGAGGGGTAGGGTGCGTTATTTCATGCTTCACGAAGGGGTATCGCACCCTTCACGTAAGACGCCCGTATCGTCCGGTAAATTCCTCCAGCCCCTGCTGGACCTGCGACGACGGCCCACGATCCGCGGCCGTGCGGGACGCGCCCGAGGGGACGGCAAGGACACCGCCCCGGCGGCCTCACCGGCCCCGCGGGCCCCCGGCGCCCACCCCCGCCTTCCCTGCCGGGCGGTTGGAGCGTTCCGCTCCCGGCGGGCGGCCCGGACCGCCCGCACCGCGCCCTCAGGGGGAGAGCATGTCCACGGTGAGGTTGGCCTCGGTGTTGGGGATGCCGACGTCCTGGGCGCGCTTGTCGGCCATGGCCAGCAGGCGGCGGATGCGGCCGGCGATGGCGTCCTTGGTCAGCGGCGGGTCGGCGAGCTGGCCCAGCTCCTCCAGGGACGCCTGCTTGTGCTCCACCCGTAGGCGGCCGGCGACCACCAGGTGCTCGGGGGCCTCCTCGCCGAGGATCTCCAGGGCCCGCTGGACCCTGGCCCCGGCGGCGACCGCGGCGCGGGCCGAACGGCGCAGGTTGGCGTCGTCGAAGTTGGCCAGCCGGTTGGCCGTGGCCCGGAACTCCCGGCGCATCCGCCGGTCCTCCCAGGCCAGCACGCTGTCGTGGGCGCCCAGCCGGGTCAGCAGCGCGCCGATCGCGTCACCGTCGCGGACCACCACCCGGTCCACGCCGCGGACCTCCCGGGCCTTGGCGTGGATCTTGAGGCGCCGTGCCGAGCCGACCAGCGCGAGCGCCGCCTCGGGCCCGGGGCAGGTGACCTCCAGCGACATCGAACGCCCCGGCTCGGTGAGCGAGCCGTGCGCCAGGAACGCTCCCCGCCAGGCGGCCTCGGCGTCGCACGTCGCCCCCGCGACGACCTGGCGCGGCAGGCCGCGCACCGGGCGGCCGTGGTTGTCGATCAGGCCGGTCTGGCGGGCCAGGGCCTCCCCGTCGCGGTAGACCCGCACGAGGTAGCGCGAGCCCTTGCGCAACCCGGCCGGGGCCAGCACGAGCACCTCGGCCTTGTGCCCGAAGACCTCGCCGATGTCCTTGATGAGCCGCCGGGCGGTGACGTTGGTGTCGAGCTCGGCCTCGATCACGATCCGCCCGCTCACCAGGTGCAGCCCGCTCGCGAACCGCAGCAGCGTCGACACCTCGGCCTTGCGGCAGCAGGGCTTCAGTACCGGAAGCCTGCTCAGCTCGTCCTTGACCACACCGGTCATCGCCATGCGCGTTCGTCCTCCCCCATACAGACCCCTTGCGGCCCGAGGTGAATCGGGCTCACAGAAGTTTCTCGCACTCCTGAGCACCGCTGACCAGGATCAACGCTTCTCACGGAAAATCTCGTCCAGGACGGAGGCAAGACGTTGCGCATCATGTCGCGGCGAGCCGTCCTCGTCGGCCACCGGGGCGAGGACCAGCCGCCCGCCGAGATCGGCGGCCGCCTTGGCCAGGGCGTCGCGGTCGTGGGTCACCCCGGTGTCGGCGACGACCACGTCGATCGCCAGGGAGGAGGCGTGCTGGCCCAGCACCTCCAGGTGCTTCTGGGGGGAGAAGCCGTCGGTCTCACCGGGCTGCGGGGCGAGGTTGAGCGCGACCAGGCGGCGCGCGCGGGTGGCCAGCAGCGCCTCGGCCAGCTCGGGCACCATCAGGTGCGGCAGCACGCTGGTGAACCACGAGCCGGGGCCGAACACCACCCAGTCGGCGTCCAGGACCGCCTCGACCGCCTCGGGGCAGGCCGGAGGATCCTTCGGGAGCAGCGAGACGGCCCGCACCCGGCCGGGGGTGAGCGCGCAGGCCACCTGGCCGCGCACCGTGCTCACCCGGCCGTCCAGCTCCACCTCGGCCGCGATGTCCAGCGGCACCGACGACATCGGCAGCACCCGCCCGTGCGCGCCCAGCAGCCGCCCGAGCCAGTCGAGCCCGGCGACCGTGTCGCCCAGCCGCTCCCACAGGGCCACGATCAGCAGGTTGCCGACCGTGTGGCCGTGCAGGTCGCCGTCACTGCGGAAACGGTGCTGGACCACCTCGCTCCAGGTGTGCCCCCACTCGTCGTCGTCGCACAGCGCGGCCAGCGCCATGCGCAGGTCCCCCGGCGGCAGCACCCCCAGCTCGCGGCGGAGCCGCCCGCTGGACCCCCCGTCGTCGGCCACCGTGACCACCGCCGTCAGACGGGAGGTGACCCTCCGCAGCGCCGACAGCGAGGCGTACAGCCCGTGTCCCCCGCCCAGTGCGACGACCTTGAGACCCTCATCGTTCACTCCCGGCCCACATCCCGATGGCTCACCTGCACCTCCATGCCACCCCGGTCCCGCAGCCGCCCGCCGATCTGCTCGGCCATGGCGACGCTGCGGTGCTTGCCGCCGGTGCAGCCGACGGCGAGCGTGGCGTAGCTCTTGCCCTCGCGGGTGTAGCCGGAGGCGATGATGGAGACCACCTCCTCGTAGGCGTCGAGGAGTTCCTTCGCACCCGCTTGATTGAGAACGTACTCCCGTACGGGAGCGTCCAGGCCGTTCATGGGGCGCAGTTCCGGCACCCAGTGCGGGTTCGGCAGGAAGCGGCAGTCGACGACCAGGTCCGCGTCGACCGGCAGGCCGTACTTGAAGCCGAAGGAGACGACGTTGACCCGCAGGCCGGGGCGGTCCTCCCCGCCGAAGAAGGCGACGATCTTCCCACGGAGCTCGTGCACGTTGAGGTTGGAGGTGTCGATCACCAGGTCGGCGTTGGCCCGGACCTCGCGCAGGATGCCGCGCTCGCGGGCGATGCCGTCGACCAGGCGGCCGTCGCCCTGCAGCGGGTGCGGGCGGCGGACGTTCTCGAACCTGCGGACCAGTTCCTCGTCGCTGGCCTCCAGGAACACCACGCGCACGCCGACGCCGCGCCCCTCCAGCTCCTCGATCGCGCTGTTGAGGTCGCTGGTGAAGGCCAGGCTGCGCACGTCCACCACCGCGGCCACCTTGTCGGCGGCCAGCTTGACCCGGCCGGCCTCCTCGGCCATGGCGAACAGCAGCCCCGGCGGCAGGTTGTCGATGACGAACCAGCCCAGGTCCTCCAGGGCCTTGGCCGCCGTGCTCCGCCCCGCCCCCGACATGCCGGTGACCAGGACGAACGCGGACTCTCTCTCGCTCATGGGTGCTGCCCCTTCAAGGCCGACACGATCGTCTCGGCCGTCGACGGGCCGATTCCGGGAACCTCGCGGATCTGGGCCGCCGTCGCCTCCCGCAGCCGTTTCACCGATCCGAAATGCTTGATCAGCGCCTGTCTGCGGGCCGGGCCGAGTCCGGGGACCTCGTCCAGGGCGCTTTCCGTGACGCTCTTGGACCTCTTGGCTCGATGGTAGGTGATGGCAAAGCGGTGGGCCTCGTCGCGTACCCGCTGGAGAAGGTAAAGGGCCTCGCTGGAGCGGGCGAGGATCACCGGGAGGTCCTCGCCGGGCAGCCAGACCTCCTCCAGCCGCTTGGCCAGGCCGCACACGGCCACGTCGTCGATCCCCAGCTCGTCGAGGGCCCTGCGGGCCGCCGCGGCCTGCGCGGGACCGCCGTCGACCACCACCAGGTTGGGCGGGTACGCGAACCGGCGCGGCTTCCCGGTCTCCGGGTCGATGCCGGTCGGCCGTGTCCCCTCGCCCGGCCCGGCCCCGGGGTCGGCGTCGAGCTCCCCGGTCTCGGAGCGCTCCTGCAGGTAGCGCTTGAACCGGCGGGAGATCACCTCGCGGATGGAGGCGACGTCGCCCTCGGTGGAGCGCACGGAGAAGCGGCGGTACTCGCTCTTGCGGGCCAGGCCGTCCTCGAAGACCACCATGGAGGCCACCACGTCGGTGCCCTGGATGTGGGAGACGTCGTAGCACTCGATGCGCAGCGGCGCCTGGTCCAGGCCGAGGGCGTCGGCGACCTCCTGCAGGGCCTTGCTCCGCGTGGTCAGGTCGCTGGCCCGCTTGAGCTTGTGCTGCTTGAGCGACTCGGCCGCGTTGCGCTCGACGGTCTCCATCAGCGACCTCTTGTCGCCGCGCCGCGGGACCCTGATCTCCACCCGGGCGCCGCGGTGCTCGCAGAGCAGCTCCGAGACCGCCTCGGCGTCGGGGGGCAGCACGGGCACCAGCACCTCCCTGGGCAGTGCCTCGGCGGCCGCGTCGCCGTACATCTGCAGCAGGAACTGCTCGACCAGCTCCGCCGGGGTGACCTCGCCGACCTTGTCGACCACCCAGCCGCGCTGCCCCCTGATCCGCCCGCCGCGGACGTAGAACACCTGGACGGCGGCCTCCAGCGGGTCCTCGGCCAGGGCGACCACGTCGCAGTCGGTGGTGTCGCCCAGGACCACGGCCTGCTTCTCCAGGGCCCGCTGGAGCGCCTGGACGTCGTCGCGCAGCCTGGCCGCGCGCTCGTACTCCTGCTCGACGGCGGCCTGGCGCATCTCGCGTTCCAGCCGCCTGATGAACCTGGCGGTGTTGCCCGCCATGAACTCGCAGAAGTCCTCGGCCAGGGCCCGGTGCTCGGCGGGGGTGACCCGGCCGACGCAGGGGGCCGAGCACTTGTCGATGTAGCCCAGCAGGCAGGGGCGGCCGATCTGCTCGGCGCGCCTGAACACGCCGGTGGAGCAGCTCCTGATCGGGAAGACCCGCAGCAGCAGGTCGACGGTCTCCCTGATCGCCCAGGCGTGCGAATAGGGGCCGAAGTAGCGGGTGCCCTTGCGCTTGGCGCCGCGCAGCACCTGCACCCGGGGGAACTCCTCCCCCATGGTGACCGCCAGGTAGGGGTAGGACTTGTCGTCGCGGTACTTGACGTTGAAACGCGGGTCGTACTCCTTGATCCAGGAGTACTCCAGCTGGAGCGCCTCGACCTCGGTGCCGACGACCGTCCAGTCGACGGCCGCGGCGGTCGTGAGCATCGTCTGGGTGCGCTGGTGCAGGCCCGCGAAGTCGGCGAAGTAGGAGTTGAGCCGCTGACGGAGGTTCTTCGCCTTGCCGACGTAGACGACCCGGCCGTCGCCGTCCTTGAACCGGTAGACGCCGGGAGAGTCGGGGATCGACCCCGGTTTCGGCCGGAAACTCGCCGGACCACCCACAGATCTCGCCACACCATGAGCCTATCGGCCCCGACCGACAGCTTTCCTTACGATAACGGCGCCGCCCTTCCCCGAAGGGGGCGCCCGTCACGGCGCGGGCCTCGCGGCCGGGGAACCCGTCCCCCGGCGGCGAGTCCGGCGACGGGGATCAGGCCAGCGTGATGGAGTCGCCGTCCACTTTGATCGTCTTCTCCGGGAGCGGCTTGGTCGCGGGACCGTCCACCACCGAACCATCCGTGATCTTGAACTTGCTGCCGTGGCAGGGGCAGTCGATGGTGCCGTCGGCCACCTTGTCGACGTCGCACCCCTGGTGGGTGCAGGCCGAGCTGAACGCCTTGAACTGGCCCGCGGTGGGCTGGGTGATCACGATCTTCTCGTCCTTGAAGACCTTGCCGCCCCCCTCGGGGATGTCCGCGGTCTTGGCCAGCGCCTCCGCCGCGGAGTCGGAGCCCGACCCCGCGCCGGTGTCCGCGCTCTTCCCGGGAGCCTCCGAGGCGGCGGTCGCGGAGGTCTCACCACCGCCGGCGGCCGGTTCCCCGTACCCGGCGCAGGCGGTCAGCACCGCGGCCATACCGGCTCCACCGGCGCTCATCATCACCGTGCGACGCGTCGTCTCAGTCATCTATGTTCCTCCAGGATCGTCATGTTCAGGTACGGTCAACACCCCGATGACGGTTCAGCATGCCGTACGACGCATCAGGAGACTGTGAAGAAATACGCCCTGGGACAGGTCCGCGGCCCCGGGATCCGGCCACGGGGCCTTCGGCGCCGGGGCCTTTCATAGCGGGCCCCTTCGACACGGGCCTTCGCCACCGGGTCCCCTGACGCCGGGACCCTCGTCCCCGGGTCCTTCGGCGCCGGGACCCGCGCGGGGCCCACCACCGGAACCCCGGCTCGGGGACCTCGGCTCAGGGCCCCTCGGCCCGGGGACCCTCGGCCCGGGGACCCTCGGCCCGGAAACCGTCCCGGGGACCCGGCACGGGGCCGTGGCGGAACCCGTGCCGGGGACGCCGGCGGCGGGCCCCTCCGCCGGCCCCGCCCTCAGCTGCCGAGGATCTTGCGCAGGAAGCGGCCGGTGTGGCTCTCGTCGACCAGGGCGACCTCCTCGGGGGTGCCGACGGCCAGCACGCTGCCGCCGCGGGAACCGCCCTCCGGGCCCATGTCGATCAGCCAGTCGGCGGTCTTGATCACGTCGAGGTTGTGCTCGATCACGATGACCGTGTTGCCGCCGTCGACGAGCTTGCCCAGCACCCCCAGCAGCCTGCGGATGTCCTCGAAGTGCAGGCCCGTGGTGGGCTCGTCCAGCACGTAGATCGTGCGTCCGGTGGAACGGCGCTGCAGCTCGGAGGCGAGCTTGACACGCTGGGCCTCGCCGCCGGACAGCGTGGTGGCCGGCTGGCCCAGCCGGACGTAGCCCAGCCCGACGTCGAACAGCGTCTGCAGGTAGCGCTTGATCGACGGGATCGAGTCGAAGAAGCCCAGGGCCTCCTCGATCGGCATGTCGAGCACCTCGGAGATCGTCTTGCCCTTGTAGTGGACCTCCAGGGTCTCCCGGTTGTACCGCGCGCCGTGGCAGACCTCGCAGGGCACGTAGACGTCGGGCAGGAAGTTCATCTCGATCTTGAGGGTGCCGTCTCCCGAGCACGCCTCGCACCGGCCGCCCTTGACGTTGAAGCTGAAGCGGCCCTTCTGGTAGCCGCGGACCTTGGCCTCGGTGGTCTGCGAGAACAGGTCGCGGACCTTGTCGAAGACGCCGGTGTACGTCGCCGGGTTGGAGCGCGGCGTGCGGCCGATCGGCGACTGGTCGACGTGCACGACCTTGTCGACCAGGTCCATCCCGTTGATCCGCGAGTGGCGGCCCGGGACGGTGCGCGCCCCGTTGAGCTCCTTGGCCAGCGCGTTGTAGAGGATGTCGTTGACCAGGGTGGACTTGCCCGATCCGGAGACCCCGGTGACCGCGGTCAGCACGCCGAGCGGGAACTCCACGTCGACGCCCTTGAGGTTGTGCTCGCGGGCGCCCTTCACGGTGATCTGCCGCTTCCTGTCGCGCTTGCGGCGGGTCGCGGGGATGGTGATGGACCTGCGGCCGGACAGGTAGGCGCCCGTCATCGAGTCCTCGGAGGCCAGCAGGTCGGCCACGGTGCCGGAGACGACGACCTGGCCACCGTGCTCACCGGCTCCGGGGCCGATGTCCACCACCCAGTCGGCGGCGGCGATGGTGTCCTCGTCGTGCTCGACCACGATGAGCGTGTTGCCCATGTCGCGCAGCCTGATCAGCGTCTCCAGCAGCCGCTGGTTGTCACGCTGGTGCAGGCCGATGGAGGGCTCGTCCAGCACGTAGAGCACGCCGACCAGGCCGGAGCCGATCTGGGTGGCGAGCCGGATGCGCTGCGCCTCGCCACCGGCGAGGGTCCCCGAGGCCCGGTCCATGGTCAGGTAATCCAGGCCCACGTCGAGCAGGAAGCCCATCCGGGCGTTGATCTCCTTGACCACCCGCTCGGCGATCTGCATGTCGCGGTCGGAGAGCTTCAGGCCCGCCAGGAAGACCGCGCAGTCGCCGATCGACATCGCCGAGACCTCGGCGATCGAGCGGCCCTCGACCGTGACGGCCAGCGAGACCGGCTTGAGCCTGGCCCCCTTGCAGGCCGGGCACGGGATCTCCCGCATGTAGCCTTCGTACTTCTCGCGCATGCCGTCGCTGTCGGACTCGCCGTGGCGGCGCTGCACCCAGGGGATGACCCCCTCGAAGGTGGTGTAGTAGGAGCGCTGGCGGCCGTAGCGGTTGCTGTAGCGGACGTGGACCTGCTCGTCGTGGCCGTACAGCAGGGCCTTCTGGGCCTTCTTGGGGAGCCGCTCCCAGGGGGTGTCCAGGCTGAAACCCATGTTCAGGCCGAGCGCCTCGACCAGCCGGACGAAGTAGTCGCTGGTGTGGCCGCCCGCCCACGGCGACAGGGCGCCCTCGCCCAGCGGCCGTTCCGGGTCGGGCACGATCAGGTCGGGGTCGACCTCCATGCGGACGCCGAGACCCGTGCACTCGGGACAGGCGCCGAAGGGCGAGTTGAACGAGAACGAGCGGGGCTCCATCTCCTCGAACGACAGGTCGTCGTAGGGGCAGTAGAGGTGCTCGGAGTAGAAGCGCTCGCGGTTCGGGTCGTCCTCGGGCAGGTCGACGAACTCCAGGGTGATCGTCCCGCCCGACAGGTTCAGGGCGGTCTCCACCGAGCCGGTCAGGCGGCTGGCCGCCCCCTCCTTCACGGCCAGGCGGTCGACGATCACCTCGATGTCGTGCTTCTCCTGCTTCTTCAGCGTCGGCGGCTCGTCCAGCCGGACCACCGTGCCGTCGACGCGGGCGCGGGCGAAGCCCTTGGCCTGGAGCTGGCCGAAGAGCTCGGCGTACTCCCCCTTGCGGCCGCGGACCACCGGGGCCAGCACCTGGAAGCGGGTGCCCTCGGGCAGCTCCATCACCCGGTCGACGATCTGCTCGGGGCTCTGCCTGGCGATCGCCCGCCCGCACTGCGGGCAGTGCGGCTTGCCGACGCGGGCCCACAGCAGGCGCAGGTAGTCGTAGACCTCGGTGATCGTGCCGACGGTCGAGCGCGGGTTGCGGCTGGTGGACTTCTGGTCGATCGACACCGCGGGCGAGAGCCCCTCGATGAAGTCGACGTCGGGCTTGTCCATCTGCCCGAGGAACTGCCGCGCGTACGCCGACAGCGATTCGACATAGCGGCGCTGGCCCTCGGCGAAGATGGTGTCGAAGGCCAGGCTCGACTTCCCCGAGCCGGACAGCCCGGTGAAGACGATCAGAGAGTCCCGCGGAAGATCCAGCGAGACGTCCTTGAGGTTGTGTTCCCGTGCGCCACGCACGATGAGGCGGTCAGCCACAGCAGTCCCGACGTCGATATAGAAGGGTTGAGAGCGGTCGCGGGCAGACTAGCGACAGCGACCGACAGTTTTCCGGGCCGGTGTCCTGGCCCTCGGGGCCCCCGCCCGTTTCAGGGTACGGCTTCCTCGCGGACACGGCAGGCCGCTCAGCTACTCAACGATCCGAACACCCCCCTTATGCCCTCACACGCCGGCGGCGCGCGATGATGATGACGAGACGACGACCATGACGGGCACCGCCCGTGCCCTCACCTTCCCGCGACCCCGCCCGAGGAGAGACCGTGACGTACACCGGTGACGTGCAGGTGGGCGGCCCCGCCGACCTGCGCGAACTTCCCGCCCTGACGATCGCCAAACTGGCCGTCGGCCCGTTCGACAACAACGCCTACCTGGTCCGCTGCACCGAGACCGGGGACGGCGCCCTGATCGACGCCGCCGCCGAGCCCGACCGGCTGCTGGAGCTCATCGGCGACCTGCCGATCAGCAAGATCATCACCACCCACCAGCACGGTGACCACTGGCAGGCCCTGGAGGCGGTCGCCGCGGCGACCGGCGCCTCGGTGATCGCCCACCCCCTGGACGCGCCCGGGCTGCCGGTGCCGGTGGACCTGGAGGTCGGGCACGGCGACGGGATCACCGTCGGCGTGGTCAGCCTGGAGGTGATCCACCTGCGCGGGCACACGCCCGGCTCGATCGCCCTGTACTACCCCGGCCACCTGTTCACCGGTGACTCGCTCTTCCCCGGCGGGGTGGGCAACACGAACAAGGATCCCGAGCGGTTCGCCCAGCTCTTCGCCGACGTGTCGGAGCGGATCTTCGACCGGCTGCCGGACGACACCTGGGTCTATCCGGGCCACGGCCGCGACACCACCCTGGGGGCCGAGCGCCCCTCGCTGCCCGAGTGGCGCGAACGCGGCTGGTGACCCTCCGCGGCGACGGGTGACCGCGGCGGCACGGGGAGAAGCGGACGGGACGAGGGGCAGGCCCGGCCGGGCGTCAGCGGGCCGTACCGCCGAAGATCCGGAGGATCCGGTCCGCCGCCGCGGACGGGTCCTCCACCCGCTCGACCAGGTCCCCCCAGGACCAGCGGTAGAACCAGCCGTCGGCCTGCGGGACGCAGTCGACCGTCTCGGAGAACAGCGCCGCCTCGGGATCGCTCACCCGCAGCGACGGCGGGCTCCGCCTGAGGGTCACGGTGACGCCCCTGAGCTCCAGCTCACGGGCGAGCAGGCTCAGGAAGTACGTGCGGGTGTGCTCGCGCGGCTCGGTCGCCATGCGGCAATTGAACGCGATCGCCCGGCCAGGGGAAAGACGGATCGGGGGTTCGGGGGCGAGAACGGACATCCGTATGACGGATCCCCGACCATCCCCCCACCGGGATCCCCCCGGGCCCCCGGCCCCAGGGCCGAAAAAGGTGAAAAATCCGGAAAAGCCGGAGAAGAAGGTCAGCCGACCCCGGCCGACGCCTGGCGCTCCTTGCGCTTCTCCCGCTTGAACATCAGCACCCGCAGCGGGATGCTGGCCACGATCGTCAGCTGCATGACCGCCCCGACCTTGATCAGGGTGTCCCCTCCGGCCAGGCCCGCGACCCAGATGGTCAGGCAGGCCACGTTGATCATCATCCAGGCGAGCACGCCCGCGGCCAGGTTGCCCTTGGGCTTGGGGTACTCGATCCGGCTCACCATCAGGTACGCCACCGCGAAGATGGGCAGGACCGTCCAGCTCGACGGCGGGAACAGCAGCACGATCGAGACCACGGTCATGGCCCCCATCGGGATGGGCAGGCCCATGAAGTCGCCGCTCTTGGTCTTCACGCAGGCGAAGCGCGCCAACCGGATGACACCGGCCAGCAGCACCGACGCCGCCGCGGCCATCACCAGCAGGAAGGGGATCTGCTGGTTGAACCCCGCCCAGATCACCACCATGAAGGCGGGGGCGAACCCGAAACTGATCACGTCGGCGAGGTTGTCCAGCTCGGCGCCCATGGCCGAGGCGCGGAACTTCCTGGCCACCAGGCCGTCGAACAGGTCGCAGGTGGCGCCGATCAGCAGCAGCACCACGGCGGTGCCGAAGAAGCGGGGATCGGCCGCGAAGGGCTTGCCCTCCTGCAGCGCGCTGATGGCCGACCAGGCCAGCACGCAGACCGCCAGGAACCCGCACAGGGCGTTGCCGAGTGAGAGGGAGTCGGCGGCCGACAGGCGGAACGCCTTGCCCACCGGCCCCCGTGGCTCGTCGTCCGTCTCGTCCAGCGGCCAGCTCGCGTCAGCCGTGGTCAAGACCCGTCACCCCCGCGACCGTTCTCTCGCCCACCGAGACGGCCGGGGCGATCCCCTCGGGAAGGTAGACGTCGACCCGGGAGCCGAGCCTGATCAGGCCGATCCGCTCGCCCTTGGCGACCTTGGCGCCCACGGCCACGTACGGCACGATGCGGCGCGCGACCGCGCCGGCGATCTGCACGAACTCGATGTCGCCCAGCGCGGTGTCCAGGTGCCAGACGACCCGCTCGTTGTTCTCGCTGTCCTTGTCGAACGCGGGGACGTACCCCCCGGACACGTGCCGCATCGAGGTGACCGTGCCGGCCAGCGGAGCCCGGTTGACGTGCACGTCGAGCGGGCTCATGAAGATCGCCACCCTGGTGCGCCCGTCCGGCCACGGGTCGATGCTCTGCACCACGCCGTCGG
The DNA here is from genome assembly GCF_044456585.1 of Streptosporangium sp. NPDC050855. Taxonomy (NCBI): domain Bacteria; kingdom Bacillati; phylum Actinomycetota; class Actinomycetes; order Streptosporangiales; family Streptosporangiaceae; genus Streptosporangium; species Streptosporangium sp. NPDC050855. Next base: position 20,752 of record NZ_JBITFY010000032.1, on the reverse strand, counting down.
CCGGGGACAGGATCCGCCCGGTGCCCGGCGTCCGGTCCGGGTCGCGGAAGAACCAGAGCATCCCACCGGTGAGCGCCGTCAGCGGGAGCGCCGCCGCCGCCCAGCGCCGGTCGCGGCGGCTGAGCAGGGAGGTCGCCGCGGCGGCGGCCACGGTCGGGAGCAACCACGGGGAGACGCCCCGCGCCAGGCCCAGCGGACCTGGCCGGCGACTTGCTGAATCGTGGGACACAGGGAACCTTTTGTGATGTCTTGCGGCATTAGACCGGTATGTCTACCCGCTCTGGGGCAGGATGTTACCCATCTCTCAGCCCTTATAAGGCGCAATGAGACAAGCAAAGCGCCTCATGCACCGATTCGCTAGCCCTGCTCGACACTCGCCGGGGTGCTGTTCTCCTTGCCCTCACGGGTGTCGCGCCTGGCCTTCATCAGGCTGATCACGGTGGTGAAGACCATCGTGACGACGATGACCGACAGCGACACCCAGATCGGGATCTCGGGAGCCCAGGAGACGCCACTGGAGTGCAGAGCCTCGAGGATCAGCTTAACCCCGATGAAACCGAGGATGAACGCGAGACCGAAGCTCAGGTAGACCAGGCGCTGGAGCAGACCGCCCAGCAGGAAGTACAGCTGCCTCAGGCCCATCAGGGCGAAGGCGTTCGCGGCGAAGACGATGAACGGGTCGGTGGTCAGGCCGAAGATCGCCGGGATCGAGTCCAGCGCGAACAGCAGGTCGGTGGTGCCGATGGCGATCATGACGATCAGCAGCGGGGTGACCATGCGCCTGCCGTCGATCTTGACGGTCACCTTGGAGCCCACGTAGTCGTCGGTGTGCGGCAGCACGCGGCGGGCCCAGCGCAGGACCGCGTTCTCCGGGAGGTCCTCCTCCTGGCCGAACTGGCGGACGAGCTGGACCGCGGTGTAGATCAGGAACAGGCCGAAGACGTAGAACAGCCAGCCGAAGTTGGCCAGGGCCGCGGCGCCGATGGCGATGAAGACGCCGCGCATGACCAGCGCCATCAGGATGCCCACCAGCAGGACCTTGTGCTGGTACATCTTCGGCACCGCGAAGCGGGTCATGATGATGTAGAAGACGAAGAGGTTGTCGATGCTCAGGCTGTACTCGGTGAGATAGCCGGCGAAGAACTGGCCCGCGGGGACGGGACCGGCGAACACCCACATCACGATGCCGAAGACGACCGCAAGGCTGACGTAGAACCCGACCCAGAAACCGGCCTGCCTCAGGGAGAATTCCCTGGGTTCGCCGCGGTCGACTATCCACAGATCGAAGGCGAGAACGACGAGAAGGCCGCCGATGATGGCGAACCATGCCCAGGTGGGAACACTCACAGCTGATAAACCTCCGGCAGCGCGCACGACAGACAGCCGGAGGTCTCTCCCGCCCGCATGGATCCGGCCCGGCTGGAAGACCGGGCCGTGCGGACCGACAGCCCCGGGGGCCTCGTGGAGCGAGGCAACACCGTGATGACGAGACTGCCACGAAGGGATACTCCCCCCCTAACCACGCCAGTATAGGTGTCCGGCCTGGTGTCGCCTAATTCAACATCGCGTCCCCGCCCCTTGTTCCTCCGGCTCCGGCGGCCCGGACGGACCGGACGGTGAGGCGTAGACGGCGAGCACCGCCTCCAGCGCCTCGCTCTCGCCCGGCAGCTCACGGCCTCTGCGGGCGGCGGCGCCGGCCAGCTCACGCGCCCGCTCGCCGTCGGCGAGCAGCCCTGCCACCGCGTCTCGCATCGCGGCCACATTTCCGTACGGCACCAGCACCCCGCCCTCGCCCACCATCGCCGGGACGCCGCCCACGGCGGTGGCGACCACCGGCGTGCCCGACCGCAGGGCCTCCTGCACGACGAGCGGCTGTCCCTCCCACCGGCTGGACACCACCAGCGCCCTGGCCACCCCGAGCAGGTCGGCGACGTCGGCGCGGGGGCCGAGCAGCCGTACCGGCAGGTCCTCCCGGTCGATCCGGCGCCGCAGTTCCGCGTGCAGCGGCCCCTGCCCCGCGATCAGGAACAGCGGCCCGGGGGACCCGGGCCCGCCGGGCAGCGTCCCCGCCACGTCCAGCAGGGTCTCCAGCCCCTTCTGCTGCGCGAGCCTGGCGACCGTCAGGAAGATCACCCGGTCTCCGGCGCCGAGCTCCGCCCGTACCTCCTCGGGCCGGCGCCCGGAGGGAGCCAGCGGGGGCGCCGGGACGACGGCGGCCTCGACGCGCCGCGCCCCCAGCAGGGTCATCCGTTCCCCCAGGTCGGGCGAGACCACCAGGATCCGGTCGGCCCGGCGGGCCACCACGCGCTCCAGCAGCCCGTACACCGCCCCGACCGCGCCGCCCGCGGTGGCCGCGTTGTGCAGGGTCACCACCAGCGGCGCCGGGGTCCCGGCCAGCGCGAGCGCCGCCAGTGCCCCGGCCCTCAGCCCGTGGGCGTGCACGACGTCGGCCCCGCGCAGCGACCGCAGTGCCAGGACCGCCCGCAGGTCGGCGGGCGGGCGGGGCCGGTCGGAGATCGGCACGGGCGTGAAGCGCGCACCCAGGGCGGTGAACCCGAAGGCCTCCTCGGTGCTCGGCGGGCCCGCCACGACCACCCGGTGGCCGCGGCCGGCCAGCCCCCGGGCCAGCATGGCCACGTGCCGGCCGACACCGCCCGCGCTGGTCCCCAGCACGAGCGCCACGCGTCCTTCCCGGTCAGCCATCGGAACCGCTCCCCTCCGTCGCACTCTCTGCCGTCCCCTCCGTCGTCCTCGCCCCGGCCCGGCCGCGGAGCCGTCGCAGCAGTCCCCGGGCGTCCGGCCCGCCGACCACCGCCACCACGACCGCGAACGCGGCCGTGCCCGCCACCGCGGCGGCCGTCCCGACCGCCACGCACGCCCACCGGGACACCTCGCCGAAGGCGCCGACCACGGCCAGGCCCGCACCCCAGGCCGCGGCGCCACCGGCCAGCGAGGCCAGCAGGGCACGGGGCGCCCCCGCGAGCGCGGGCGCCCCGCCGGCGCGGAACACCGCCAGGGCAAGCAGCAGGCCGCCGACGGTCATGCCGATCGTGCTGCCCAGCGCCAGCATCCCCACCACCTCGGTCTCGTCGCCCGCGGCACGGGCCAGCACGATCTGGGCCGCGAGCGCGACCCCCCAGCCCGCCACCGAGGCGACGGCCGCCGGCCTGCCCAGCCCGCGGGCGTACAGGATGCGGGCCAGGTGCAGCATGAGCGCGTACCCGGCCAGGCCGGGCGCGAACAGCGCGACCGCGCGGGCCATCTCCGCGGGGTCGCCCCCCGGGGTGTCCTCCAGGAACACCCGCGCCACCGGCACGGCCACCGCCGCCATCACCCCGGCCGCGAGCCCGGTCACCAGCAGCACGGCCCGCGTCGTGGCGGAGGTCAGCGCGTCGAACCCGGCCAGGTCCCCCTCCTCCGCCCGGGTCGACAGCTCCGGGAAGGAACTGGTGGCGATCGGCATCACCAGCACCGCGTACGGCAGCTGGTACAGCGCCCAGGCGTAGGTGTAGACACCGACCGCCCCCTCGCCGCCCAGGTCGTTGGCGAGGTGGACGACGACGATCAGCGTGAGCTGCTGGGCGACCAGGACGGCCAGGCCCGCGGTGGCCAGGCGCCGGGCGCGGGCCGCGACGCCCGGCGGGAACGACAGCGAGGGCCGCAGCCTGAGCCGCAGCCGGGCCACCGGGCCGGCGACGGTGACCACCATCGCCGCCGCGGCGACGGTCGCGCCGAGGGAGAGCGAGAGCGCGCCCGCGTCGTCCAGCGCCGACAGGTCCTCGGCGGCACGCCCGTTCACCGCCTCGAACAACAGGTTGGAGGCGACGATGAGCAGGCTGGAGACCAGCGGGGCCAGCGCGGGCCCCAGGAAGCGCCGGTGGGCCTGGAGCACCCCGTACAGGACGACGGCCAGCCCGAAGAAGATCATCCGGGGGGCGAAGACGACGAGCATGCCGGTGCCGACCTCGACGACCTGGGCCAGGTCGCAGCCGGGCGCCTCGCCGGCCAGCAGCGTGACGATCGGCCCGGCGAACGCCACGATCAGCAGCGTCACCGGCACCAGGACCAGCATCGTCCAGGTCAGCAGCGCCGAGGTGGTCCGGCTGGCCTCGGCCCTGGCCCGCGGGTCCTCGCCCGCCCGCGAGGCCGCCGAGGCCAGCACCGGCACCACCATCCCGGCCAGCGCCCCGCCCGCCACCAGCTCGAAGACGATGTTGGGCACGTAGTTGGCGGTGTTGTAGGCGGTGCTCAGGCAGAGGTTGCCGACGCTCTGCGACTGGACCAGGTAACGGCCGAACCCGACGAGCCGGGCCAGGACGGTCACGATCCCGATGAGGAGCGCCGCGCCCGCGACGCCCTGCCCGATCCTCCTGGTCATCGGGGGGTGGGCGCCTGCTCCACGGGGCGACGGCCGAGCATGTCGACGCGGTGCAGGAAGGGGTTGCCCGCGATCACCCTGGTGAAGCTGACCTTCTCCGAGGCCGCGGTCAGCGCGACCACGGTGCCCAGCACGGCCAGGCGTCCGGGACGGCCCAGGCTCACGGTGACGGCCAGGCCGAGCAGCGCGCCCAGCGCGTTGGCCCCGGCGTCACCGAGCATGGCCCGCTCGCCGAGGTCCTCGTCCAGCAGCGCGGCCGCGGCCCCCATGGGGAGCGCGGCCAAGGCGGCCCCGGCAGGATCGCCGCGGCGCAGGCCCGCGGCGAGCAGCGGGGCGCCCGCGAGCAGGCCCACCTTGACGGCGCGGCCCGGACGCAGGTCGAAGAGGTTGGCCAGGTTGGCGCTCCCGGCGATCAGGGCGCCGTCGACGGCCACGTCCAGGGGGGTGCGGGAGGTCAGGGCGGCGGCGGCCAGGCCCGTCACGCCGATGCCGAGGATCTTCACCGCCCCGCTGGTGACCTCGCCCTTGGCCAGGGCGCTCAGGTGCCCCCGGAACCCCTTGGACGAGGTCGCGCCGTACAGGTCGTCGTAGGCGCCGAGCCCCCCGGCGCCCGCCGCCGCCAGCACCGCCGCCGTGCGGACCCGTGCGGGCAGGCCGGGCATCACGGCCGCGGCCGCCCCGGCTCCGGCGACGAACGCCGGCCCCTCCAGCAGGGTGATCGGCTCGCCCCGGTGGTTGGTACGGGCCCAGGTCTCCGCGTCGCCGACCGGGGGCCTGCGGGTGAACGCGGCGTAGGCGGCACGCGCGGCCACGGCACCGAGGGCCGCACCGGCGAGGGCGCCCGCGAGGGCACGGGGAAGGGAGCGAGGAGCCAGACGAGCCATCGGAATCATCCTCCGGAGGTGGCCGTGGCGGCCGTGGGGGTCGGCGTCGCGCTGGGCTCGATGCCGGAGACGCCGGGGCCTATGCCGTACTGGCCGGCCAGCCCGGTCAGTTGCTCCCGGAGAGCGTAGACCACCACGACCCGTCCCGCGGGCATATCGACGGTGTCGACGGTGGAGATCTTCTCGGTGAAGGCGGCGTCGTCGCGGATCGCGGTGATGACCCCGCCGGTCGCCGCCGCGGTCTGCGTACCGGCCAGCACGGCGCCCTGGCCCGCCTCGTCCAGGCCGAGCGCCAGCGTGACCAGCGCGCGCGCCTGCTGGGCGGCGTCGTCACCGGTGTACGCCTCGGCCGGGGCGATCACCAGCGCCAGGTCCGCGCGCCTGGCCGGGGTGTCGGTGACGCTGATCAGGCCGCCGCGCTGGAAGGCGTCGAGGATGCCGGCGCCCGCCGGGTGCTCCTCGCCCGCCTGGCCGGGGTCGGTCGTCACGATCGCGCCGGCGAGCACCTCGGCCGCCTTGTCGTAGGCGGTGTCCTCGGCCGCGAAGACGGTCTCGGGGGCCTTGGCCCCGACCGCCAGCTTGTCGACGAAGCCCACCTGGTCGGGGTCGACGTACCTCTCGGCGAGGGTGACCCGGCCGGTCACGGTCGCCCCGGCCTCCTCGAGCACCTCCTGCGCCGCCTCGCGCACGGCCGTCGCGGCGCCGGGCGCCTCGACGATCACGACGCGCTTGCCGGTCAGCGCGTCCTGGACGAGCCGGGGGGTGTCGCCGACGACGAAGGCGTCGTTGGCGGCCTCGCGCTTCTGCAGGGTCTCCACCTGCTCGCGGAGCTCGTTGTTGCCCTCGCGGAACTGGTTGACGGCCAGCTCGCTCGCCTTGATGACGGGGTCCTCCAGCAGGGTGGTGCCCAGCACGATGCCGACCGACAGGGCCAGGAAGATCGCGACGATGGAGACGAGGTGATAGCGGAAATCGATCACGAGAAGAGTCCGACCAGCCAGAAGATGAAGCCGCTCCAGACGTCGCGCATGCTGTCCAGCCAGATCTTGCCCACCGGGGAGACGACGATCGCCACCCCCATGGTGATCAGCGTGGTGGCGACGAGCAGGAGCAGGGACGGAGTGGATATCCGGCTGCGGTAGAGCCGGCTGACGCCCTTGGCGTCGACGAGCTTGCTGCCCACCCTCAGCCGGGTGAGGAAGGTGCTGGCCATGCCCGAGCGGCCCTTGTCGAGGAACTCCACCAGCGTCGCGTGGGTGCCGACGGCGACGATGAGGTCGGCGCCCTTGTCGTCGGCGAGCAGCATGGCGATGTCCTCGCTGGTCCCGATGGCCGGGAAGAGCACCGCGCTGCGGCCGAGCTGCTGGACCCGTTCCAGCCCCGGCGCCCTGCCGTCGCGGTAGGCGTGCACGATCAGCTCCGCGCCGGTGCAGATCGCCTTGGTGGAGACCGAGTCGAAGTCGCCCACGATGATGTCGGGCGTGTAGCCCGCCTCCAGCAGCGCGTCGGCGCCGCCGTCCACCGCGACCATGACCGGCCGGTACTCGCGGATGTAGGGGCGAAGGGCGGCGATGTCCTCCTTGTAGTGGTAGCCGCGCACCACGATGAGGACGTGCCTGCCCTCCATCACGGTCCGCACCTCGGGCACGCCGATCCCGTCGATGAGCAGGTCGCGCTCGCGGCGGACGTACTCCATGGTGTTGGCGGCGAACGCCTCGATCTGCACGGTCAGCCCGGCGCGCGCCTCGCTCATCGCGGCCTCGATGGACTCGGTGGTCTGCACGTCGCCCTTGCCGACCGCCTCCTCCCCCAGGTACACGACGCCCTCGTGCAGCCGGACCAGGTCGCCGTCCTTGATGCGCTCGAACAGCTCGGGGGTGGCGTTGTCGATGAACGGCACCCCGGCCTCGACGATGATCTGCGGGCCCAGGTTCGGGTAGCGGCCGCTGATGCCCGCGGCGACGTCGACGACGCCCGCCGCGCCGCACGCGACAAGCGCCTCCGCGCTCACCCGGTCAACGTCAACGTGATCGATAATCGCGATTTCCCCGGCCCTGAGGCGCTTGGTCAGCCTCTTGGTCCGCCGATCGATTCTCGCCACTGCCGTCACCCCGGGAAGGTCCGTGACCTTCCTGCGGCGGAGGTACCCCGTGAGCCTGTCCTGCAGCCCGTCAATCGGCACCTTCATCACGCCCATCCTGCCAGAGGGAACGACCGGGAGAGCCAAACAGGCGGCAGCGTGTCAGATACGTCACAGGACGAGCCTGCCTCCCGTTTCCCCGGAACGGGCGCGTCTCCCCTTCGCGTGCCCGCCCTCGCACCCGCCCTTGCGGCCGTCACGCCGTGATCACGCCGGGGGCGGGCGCTCCTTCACACCGTCACGTGCCCGCCGGTCACGCCTTGTCGGCGGCGGCGATCGACAGCAGCTCCTGCGCGTGCGCGCGGCCCAGCTCGGAGTCCTCCAGGCCGGCGAGCATCCGGGACAGCTCCCGTGCCCGGCCGTCCATGTCCAGGGCGATCACGCCGCTGCGCACCACGCTGCCGTCGTCGGCCTTCTCCACCACCAGGTGCTGGTCGGCGAAGGCCGCCACCTGCGGCAGGTGGGTGACGACGATCACCTGCGAGGTGCGGGCCAGCCTGGCCAGCCTGCGGCCGATCTCCACGGCGGCCTTGCCGCCCACCCCCGCGTCGACCTCGTCGAAGACGAACGTCGGGACCGGGTCGGCGCCGGCGAACACCACCTCGATGGCGAGCATCACCCGGCTCAGCTCACCGCCGGAGGCGCCCTTGTTCAGCGGCAGCGGCGGCGAGGCCGGGTGCGGGGACAGGCGCAGCTCGACCTCGTCGACGCCGTGCGGGCCGAACTCGGAGGCGGCGGTGATGACGACCACCACTCGGGCGTGCGGCATGGCCAGCGCGGTCAGCTCCTCGGTCACCGCCTGCCCGAACCGCTCCGCCGCCGCCGTCCTGACCCGGGTCAGCTCGGCGGCCAGCTCGGTGAGCAGCTCGGTGAGCTCCTCCTGCTCGCGGGTGAGCTCGGCGATGCGGTCGTCGTCGCCGTCGAGCTCGGCGACGCGCGCGGCCGCCCGCGCCGCCCAGGCCAGCACCTCGTGCGTGTCCTGGCCGTACCTGCGGATGACGTGGATGAGCTCGGCCCGCCGCTCCTGCACGGCCGCGAGCCGGCCCGGGTCGGAGTCGACCGACTCGGCGTACGCGGCCAGCTCGGTCGCCACGTCGGAGATCAGGTAACCCGCCTCGGCGAGCCGGTCGGCGATGCCCGAAAGCGCCGGGTCGAAGTCGCGTACCGCCTCGACGGCCGTGCGGGCCTCGCCGACCAGCGCGATGGCGTCCGGCATGGCCTGCTCGCCCGACATCGGGTCGCCGAGCAGCGCCCGGTGCGCGCTCTCGGCGGCGCTGCGCAGGGAGTCGGCGTGCGAGAGCCGCTCCTCCTCCTCGCGCAGCTCGTTCTCCTCGCCGGGCTTGGGATCGGCCTTCTCGACCTCGCCGAGCCCGAACCTGAGCTGGTCGGCCTCCTGGGCGCGTTCCCTGGCCCTGGTGGTGAGCTCGGCCAGCTGCTCGGCGGCCTTGCGGTGCCGCTTGTAGGCCTGCTCGTAGGCGCGCAGCGGCTTGACCAGCTCCTCACCGGCGTAGCGGTCGAGGGCGGCGCGCTGCCGTCCGGCCTGCAGCAGCCGCTGCTGGTCCATCTGGCCGTGCACGGCGACCAGGTCCTCGGCGAGGTAGGTCAGGGTGCCGACCGGGACGGTGCGCCCGCCCAGCCAGGCGCGGCTGCGCCCCTCGACGGAGACGGTCCGCGAGATGATCAGCTCGCCGTCCTCGACCTGGCCGCCGAGGTCCTGCACCTGCTGGGCGACCCGGCCGGCCGGGTCGATCATCAGCGTGCCCTCGATGGTGGTCCTGTCGGAACCGGGGCGGACACGGGCGGGGTCGGCCCGACCGCCGAACAGCAGCCCCAGACCGGTGACGACCATGGTCTTGCCCGCACCCGTCTCGCCCGTGACCACGGTGAATCCCGGCGATAACACCAGGACGGCCTCATCGATCACGCCGAGCCCCTGGATGCGGACCTCCTCGACTCTGGGTCGCACTGGTCCCTCCCGTCACATCGAGTTCACCGAACATCAGTGCGGTGCGCGGGCACGATCCTACGCGCTCCGGAGGCCTCTCGCCCGGACGAACTAGGGCCTCACCCGGCCACGCCAGCCCTGAACGGGGAGATCGAATTTGGCGACCAGGCGGTCGGTGAACGGCGCCCCGGTGTCCTCCAGGCCGTGCAGCCTGGCCAGCCGTACCGGCAGCGCGGCCCGCCTGAGCTCCACCCTCGCGCCCGCGGGCAGGTCGAACCTGCGGCGGCCGTCGCACCACAGCACCGCGCCGGCCGTGTCCGGCTGGACCTCCAGCGCGAGCCTGGACCGCGGCGAGACCACCAGGGGCCGGGCGAACAGGGCGTGCGCGCTGATCGGGACCAGCAGCAGCGCCTCCACCTCGGGCCAGACGACCGGGCCGCCCGCCGAGAACGCGTACGCGGTCGAACCCGTCGGCGTGGCGCAGATCACCCCGTCGCACCCCCACCGCGACAGCGGCCGTCCGTCGATCTCGGCGACCACCTCCAGCATCCGCTCGCTCTTCTCGACGGTGGCCTCGTTCAGCGCCCAGCTGTCGGCCAGCAGCTTGCCGTTGAGGCGGGCCGTGACCTCGATGGTCATCCGCTCCTCGACGTCGTAGCGGCCCTCCACCACGCTGTCGACCGCCTCCGCCAGGTCCTCGACCTCGGCCTCGGCCAGGAAGCCCACGTGGCCGAGGTTGACGCCCAGCAGCGGCACCCCGGCCGGGCGCGCCAGCTCGGCCGCCCGCAGCAGGCTCCCGTCACCGCCGAGCACGATCATCATCTCGGCGTCGTCGACCGCCGCCGAGCCCGCGGGGACCACGTCGGCCCCGGCGCAGGCGATCTCGTCGGCCTCGGCGCTGAGGACGCGCACGGTCAGCCCGGCGTCCACGAACCGCCCGATCACCATCCGGGCGCTGTCGACCGCCGCCTCCCGCCCGGTGTGCGCGGTGACCAGCACGGTGCGCTTGGCAGTCATGTGTCTCACTCTCCCGGGTCGCCACCTGTCGTGGCCCTCCCGCCGGCCTTGCGTCGGAACCCGTCCACGAGCCTTCCCACCCGAAGGGGACCCTATGGCAGGCCCCTCCCCTGAAGGCGCCCCCGCGGGACGCCCTCCGGCCGGGGGCCTCGCGCCGGCACCTTCCGGTGGAGGTTCCTTTCTACCGGGGACCCTCCCGTACCGCGCGCTCGATCTCGGCGTCGAGGTCGGCGACCGGTGGGGGCCCCTCCCCCTTGCCGAGCCACAGGACGTACTCGACGTTGCCCGACGGGCCCGGCAGCGGGCTCGCGGTGACCCCCCGCACCTCCAGGCCGAGCGTCCCCGCGGATCGGGCCACCTCCCGCACGGACTCGGCCCGCAGCGCGGGATCCCGGACGACCCCGCCCGCGCCCACCCGTTCCCTGCCGACCTCGAACTGGGGCTTGACCAGCATCGCGAAGTCCGCCCGCCCGGCCGCGCAGCGCGTCAGGGCGGGCAGCACCAGCCGCAGGGAGATGAAGGAGAGGTCTCCGACGATCAGCGTGGGGGGCGGCTCGCCGACCAGCTCCGGGGTCAGGTCCCTGACGTTGACGCGCTCCATCACCGTGACCCTGTCGTCGGTCCGCAGCGACCACGCGAGCTGGCCGTACCCGACGTCGACGGCCAGCACGTGCTCGGCCCCGGCGCGCAGCAGCACGTCGGTGAAGCCACCGGTCGAGGCCCCCGCGTCCAGGCAGCGCCGGCCCGCCACGGTGAGCCCCCGGGGGCCGAACGCCTCCAGCGCCCCGAGGAGCTTGTGCGCCCCCCGCGAGACGTAGTCGGGCCCCTCGGCCGCCTCCGCGACCACGATCGCCGAGGCCGTGTCGACCTGGGTCGCGGGCTTCTCCGCCGTCCTGCCGCCGACGCTGACCCGCCCGGCCTCGATGAGCTGGGCCGCCTGCTCCCGGGAGCGCGCGAGCTTGCGGCGGACCAGTTCGCTGTCGAGACGTGCCCGCCTGCTCACCGGTGCCGCTCCCCCGCCTCGCCCGGCCGTTCCGCGTCCCGGCCGGGCGTGCCCGGCCGGTCGTCCACCGAGGCGAGCGCGTGCTCCAGCCCGGTGAACACCTCCTCGAAGACGTCCGCGTGCGCGGAGACGGGCAGGGCGCCGAGCCGGGCCAGGCCGCTCAGCGCGGCGTCCGCCCGCCCGTCGCCGGTCTCCTCCAGCAGGTCCGTCATGTGTCCCCTCCGGAACCTCTCCCGGTCGCTTCTCGTGCCGCGGTCGTCCCGTACGGCAGGTCCCGTACCCGTCCCCGGCCGGTCGGCCCGCCCATCCGGGCCATGTGACCGCGGGCGGGCCCGCGGACGGCGCCGGCGGGGCGTACGGGTCGTCACGCGGGCACGGCGCCCGCCGGTGCCGCGCCTGAACTCCCCGACCGTATCGGAACCCGCGTCGCCCGTCGCACCGGCGCCGGTCCCGTGTCCCGCCTGTCCGTGTCCCGCCTGTCCGTGTTCCCGTGTCCCGGACGCCTTCCGGAGCGTGTCCGGGACCGTTCCCCTGCGCGGTCGCGGGCCCGTCCCCGGGGACGTTCCGAAAATCGGCGGAACGCCCGGCGGGATCGGGGCGGGCGCGAACCATCCCGGCGATCCGATCGTTGTCATCTCGTCGGGACGGGCACCGTCCGTCCCGGACGGGCCGTACGTCATGGGGAGCATCCTTTTCCCGGCACCCCCGCGCCGGACTGCGGCCTTCCCCGTATGGAACGCTACCGTCCGTACCTGAGAGGGATCCGGGCCGGTCCGGCAGGAGAAGGGAGCGCGACGCGATGGCGACCGTCGACGAGTGCCGGACGGCACTGCGCAAACTCGGCGAGCAGTTCGACGAGGTCGACCAGGAGAGCCGCGCCAGGCACGTGGTCGAACGCAGCATCAGCTGCCACGTCAAGGATCTGGGCGTCACCTTCTACGGCCGCCTCCACCACGGCGGCCTCGGTCCCTTCGAGGACCTGGCGCCGGGCGACGACCGCAGGGCCGAGGTGAAACTGACCATCGGCAGCGACGACCTGGTCTCCCTGGTGAACGGGGAGCTCGACATGGGACGCGCCGTCTTCGGCGGCCGAGTCAAGATCGACGCCAGCTTCGGCGACCTCCTGCGCCTGCGCAGGCTCCTCTGAGGACGTCCCCGGAGCCCCGGTGCGACGGCCGGGGCGACGGGGACGCTCGGCGAGCGCGGACGAGGTCGGGCCGGGGGACCCGGACGGGAACGGCCGACGGGATCGGCGAGCGGGGAACGAGGTCGGGCCGGGGACCTGGACGGGAACGGCCGACGGGATCGGCGGGCGGGGACGGCCGGCGTGCGGACGAGGCCGGCGGGGGTGGTCAGCTGGTGGCGGCGGGGCCCCGCGGGGGCAGGACGGCGTCCAGCGCCACCTTGACCGCGTCCTCGTCCGCCCGTTCGTCGCCCACCGCCTCCCAGGTCGCCGCGGAGGCCACCCGGAGCCCGTCGAGCGGGTCGCCCTCCCCCTCCAGGGCCAGCGCGTCCCCCTCCCAGCGGGCCGTCCAGCCCTGGCAGACCCATCCCCGTTCGGTGCTCCGTACCTCCGGATAGGGCAGGTGCAGCGCCGACAGGTCGGCGGCGACGTAAGTGGGGCGGTGGCGGGGCTCGGCGGTCAGCAGGTCCAGCGGGGTCGCCACGCCGGTCAGCACCAGCAGGCTGTCGACGCCCGCGTTGGTCGCCCCCTCGATGTCGGTGTCGAGCCGGTCGCCGACCACCAGGGGCCGCCGTGATCCGGTACGGAGCATCGACTCGCGGTGCAGCGGCGGCGCGGGCTTGCCCGCCACGACCGGCTCCACCCCGGTCGCCGTGGCGATCACCCTGACCATCGAGCCGTTGCCGGGAAGCTCGCCCCTGGCCGTCGGCAGCGTCGAGTCGGTGTTCGCGGCCACGAAGAGCGCGCCACCGCGCACCGCGAGCGCCCCCTCGGCCAACAGCCCGTAGGAGAGGTCGAGGGCCATGCCCTGGACGACGGCCACCGGGGCGTCCCTGGCGGTGCTGACCGGCCGCAGGCCGTGGGCGCGCAGCGCGACGCGCAGCCCCATGCCGCCCACCACCAGGACCGCGGCGCCCGGCCCGAACCGCTCGGCCACGAGCCGCGCCGCGGCCTGGGCCGAGGTGACGACGTCCTCTGCGGTCGCCGGGGCGCCCAGATCGCTCAGGTGCTGGGCGATGGCCGCCGGGGTGCGCGAGGCGTTGTTGGTGACGTACGCCAGGCGCACGCCCCGCTCGGCCGCCTCGCGCAGGGACTCCGGAGCCCCGGGTACGGCCGCGCGCCCGAGGTACACCACCCCGTCGAGATCCAGCAGGAGGGTGTCATAGGAGTCGATCAGCGTATTCGTGTCCACCGGCCCATTCCATCACTCGTCACCGCATCGTGGATGGATCACCCGAGACTTGGTGGATCATCCGGGGCCGGTGGACCACCCGGAACGAGAGCGGGGGCCGGGGGCGGCGAATGCCGGGCGGGTGGCGGGCGGCGGGCGGCGGGTGGTGCCGGAAGGTTCGGGAGGCGGGGATTTCGGGGGTCGGGGTGGTGCCGGAGGGTTCAGGGGGCGGGGATTTCGGGGGTCGGGGCGGGGGTCGGGTGGGCGGGCGCGCGGCCCGGATCACATCCGGCGGGCGCGCAGCGTGGCGCGCACGCTCTTCAGGGCGGAGACGTAGTGCCGCAGGTCGGGCCGCATGGCCACGGCGATGGCCAGGGGCTCCTGCGCCCCCTCCATGTCCCCGGTCCGCCACAGGGACAGCCCGAGGCCGAAGTACGCGTAGTCCTCGGCCGGATTGGCGTCGATGATCCAGCGGAAGCTGTCGGCCGCGTCGGCGTACTGGCGGGAGTTGAACTGTGCCCGGGCGAGGGCCTCGCGGACGCTGCGCGACTCCGGCTCAGCGTCGGCCGCCCGCTCCAGAAGCGCGGCCGCGGCCGCGGGGCTGCCCTCGGACAGCAGCCTCATCCCTCGTTGAAACCATTCGTAGACGTCCCCGACCGGCGTTCCCGTCTCGGGACCGGGGGAATCGGACGGACCGCCACGTCCCTGGACCATCGTGTGAGGCCTCCTTCATCGACAGACGACAGATCTGACCGATCCGGCCGATTCCAGACGGGGGGCCGGACACCACCACGGCCTTGAAGTGGCTCCCGGCCGGTTCTGGCCTTTATGGCAGCATGCCCTCTATGGCGAATCCTGAACTGCCGGTACCTGACGGGCTGGTGCTACGCCCGTTCCGCGGAATACGGTTCACGGTCGACGATCTGGCCGGGGTCACCTCCCCGCCCTACGACCTCATCGACGAGGCCGGGGTGCGAGAGCTGCTCGACACCCATCCCAACAACGTGGTGCGTTTGATCCTTCCCGGCTCCGACCGCCACAGATACGCCGAGGCGCGCGCGACGCTCCACGAATGGCTCTCCTCGGGAGTGCTGGCCGCCGACGACAGGCCCGCCCTCTACGTGTACGAGCAGTCCGGGCCCGGGATCCTGCAGCGCGGGCTCATCGGGGACGTGGGGCTGGCCGGGCCGGAGTCGAACATCATCCTGCCGCACGAGGACGTCATGCCCGGCCCGGTCGCGGACCGGCTGGCACTGATGAGCACCACCGAGGCCAACCTGGAGCCCATCTTCCTGCTCTACGACGGCGCGGGGGGCGCCACCACCCACCTCGTCGACCGGATCTCCGCCTCCCGGCCGCCGCTGGCGGAGGCGGAGACCTCCGACGGCCTCCGGCACCGGCTGTGGGCCGTCACCGACGCGGAGGAGCTCGCCTCGATCGACGCCGACCTCCGCCCCCGGCAGGCCCTCATCGCCGACGGGCACCACCGCTACGCCACCTACCTGGAGCTCCAGCGTGAGCACCGGGCGGCGACGGGCGGCGAGGAGGCCGGGAGTTCCGGGGTCACCGGGACGGCCGATGCGGGAGGGACGCCGGGCTCCTCAGTCTCCGTGGAACCCGGGCCGTGGGACTTCGGCCTCGCCCTCCTGGTGGACTCCACCGCCTACCCGCCCAACCTCAAGGCCATCCACCGGGTCGTCCCGGGCCTGCCGCCCGAGGAGGCGCTGACCAAGGCCAGGGGCTCCTGGCGGGTACAGGAACACGCCGACCTGGACGAAGGGCTGGCCGCGCTGGAGAAGACCACCGGACCGGCCTACCTGCTGGCCGGCGGAGACCTCGTCCACCTGCTCAGCGACCCCGACCCCGACCAGCTCGAGCACGCCATGCCCCCGGGCCGGTCGGCCGGCTGGCGGGCGCTGAACACGTCCGTCCTGGCCGAGTTCCTGCTTCCCAAGGTGTGGGGGACGGACGACGACGAGCGGTCGGTGCACATCGTCCACCACGACCCGGAGGCCGCCGTACGGCTCGCGCGGGCCTGTGGCGGGACGGCCGTGCTGCTGCGCCCGCTGGCGGTCGACGACGTGCTCGCGGTCGCGGCCCAGGGAGAACGGGTGCCCCGCAAGTCCACCTCGTTCGGCCCCAAGCCCCGGACCGGCCTGGTGCTCCGCCTGCTCACCCCCGTGGAGACGTCCGGATCCGGGACGCCCGCGCCGGCCGGGGATCCGGCCCCTTGAGCGATTCGGGGACCTTTCCGCGTCGCCACTCCGGGAGACGCACCCAAAGAGCCGAATACTGTTCTGGAGACGCCGGTTCCATTGATGAGGTGACCCGTGGATAACATCACCGCCCTCGGCGGAGACGTCTATGAGATCGACACGAGAATGGCCGGGTACTCCGGCATCACGGCCGGTTACCTGATCCTCGGGGACCGGCCCTGCCTGGTGGAGACCGGCACCTCCACCTCCGCCCCCGTGGTCCGCGACGCCCTGACCTCCCTGGGCGTCGGCCCTCGGGACCTCGCCACGGTCGTCGTCACGCACATCCACCTGGACCATGCGGGAGGGGTCGGCGACATCGCCGGTTTCTACCCGGACGCGGAGATAGTGGTGCACGAGAAGGGCGCCCGGCACCTCGCCGACCCGTCCAGGCTGATGAGCAGTGCCCGCATGGTCTGGGGCGACAAGCTGGACGTCCTGTTCGGCGAGCTGTCCCCCACCGAGGCGTCCAGGATCCGTGCGCTCGGCGACACCGGCTCCATCGACCTCGGCAACGGGCGCACACTGAGCAGTCACTACTCCCCCGGGCACGCCAAGCACCACGTGGGGCTCGTCGACTCGGGCACCGGTGACCTGTACGTGGGAGACGCGGCCGGCGTCTACCTTCCGGAGACCGGCGACCTGCGGCCCGCCACGCCCCCACCGGATTTCGACCTGCAGACCGCGCTGGACTCCATCGCCCTGTTCGAGGCACTGGGGCCGCAACGGCTGCTCTTCAGCCACTACGGCCCGGTCACGGATGTGGAGGAGACGCTCGGGCGCTCTGCCGAGGAGCTGCGCGTCTGGGTCGACCTGACCCGGCAGGCCCACGCGGAGGGAATGGACCTGGACCACGCCGTGGCCATGGTCAGGGACCGTACCCGCGACCGCTACGCCGCCCTGAGGGGGGACGAGACGACCGCCGAGCAGTTCGAACTGCTCAGCGGCGCCCCGTCCAACGTGGCCGGGATCCTGCACTGGCTGAACCGGGTCCAGCCCTGAGGGACCCGTGGCCTCCGTCCTCGACGGCAGGCCACGGGCGGACACCCTTGTGGGACGTCCGGATCGGTACGGGATCGTGCCGTCACGGGACGTCCCGGGCCGTCACGGGATCTCGTCCGTCACGGGCATGTCTCGTACCGCCGCGGAGCGGTGAACCGTCTCCGCGGCGGTACGAGGCCGTTCTGGACTACTTCTTGTCGTTCCTGCTCCGGTGAGCGCGGCCGGAGTCGCCGTCCCGGCCAGGGCCGATCTCGTCCTCGTCATCGGGGTCGATGTCAGGGACATCGCTGAGAATGTCCCCGAAGTCGGGCTCGATGAACGCCGGTCCGACGAGGTCGGCCTTGCCGGCCTTCTGGACCTTGGGCTCGGTCTTCTCCCGGGTCCCGGACTCGGCCGCCTCCGTGGAAGGCTCGTCCCCCGAAGGGCCGGCGTCGGCGGTGGACCCGCCGGCCGGAACCTCTCCGGTCACGGACCGGTCGTCCTCTTCCTCGTCGTCATCCTCGTCGTCGAGATCCTCGAGATCCTCGAGATCCTCGAGATCGTCGTCCTCGGCGTCCGCGCCCAGGGGGGCGTCACCGTGCTCCGCGTCGTCCTCGTCCTCGTCGGCGTCCTCGTCGTCCTCGACGGTGAGCACGTCATCGGCGGTGGGCACATCGTCGTCATCGTCGGTGTCCTCGATGACTCCGGTCTCTCCGAGATTCCCGGTGTCCCCGGCGTCGATCTCGTCGTCGGCGAGGGCGTCTCCGGCGTCGATCGCCTCGTCGTCCTCGTCCTCTTCGAGATCCTCGATGACGGATCCGGTCAGCTCCGCGTAGCGCTCGGCCGCGTCGGTCTCACCGTCCTCGTCGAAGGCCATCGCACGGCCGAACCACTCGGTCGCGGGCTCCTCGTGTCCGGCTGCGGCCAGCGCGTCGGCGTACGCGAACGCCAGACGGGCCGACCAGGGCTGGGGGCGCGTGTCCCGCAGCTCGGGAAGACGCTGAAGGGTGATGACCGCCGCGTCGTTCTGGCCGAGATCCCTGCGGGCACCGGACTCCACGATGGCCAGTTCGATCTTGCCGACGCGGTCCAGCCGCTCGGCCTCCTTGGAGCGGACCAGATCGAGGGCGCGTTCGGGCCGCCCGAGACCGCGCTCGCAGTCGGCCATGACCGGCAGGAAGGAGTCGGACCCCGTCATCCGGCGGGCCGCGCGCAGGTCGCTGAGCGCCTCGGCGAAGTGACCGGCACGGTAGGCGGCGATGCCCACGGCCTCACGGATCACGCCGATCCTGGCCGCGAAACGCCGTGCGACCTTGGTGTGCTCATACGCCCGCTCCGCGTCGTCCTCGCCGAGGGCCCTCTCCGCCGCCACCAGGTGACGCGAGATCAGATCGGCGAGATCGAGCGGGAGGGAGCGCAGCTCCTCGCGGATCTCCTTGTCGAGCTCCTCCGCGGTGATGTCCGGAGCGAGCTCCGGCAGTTCCTCACGCTGGCGGGGAGCCTCCTCCTGGCCGCCGAACCGGTCGTCGCGGCCATAGCGGGTACGGGACCCCTCACCGTCGCGGTCACCGAAGGGGCGTCCGCCGGGCCGGTCGTCGCGGTTGAACGGCCTGCGCTCGCCGCCACGGTCGTCACGGTTGTAGGAGGGGCGGTCCCCGCCACGGTCGTCACGGTTGAACGGAGGACGACTCCCACCGCGATCGTCGCGGTTGAACGGAGGACGACTCCCACCGCGGTCGTCGCGGTTGAAGGACGGCCGGCCTGAACCGCGGTCGTCACGGTTGAACGGGGGCCGGCCGGATCCGCGATCGTCGCGGTTGAACGGCTTGCGCTCCCCGTCGGGACGCGAACCATAACGCTCACGCGACTGGTCACGATCACCGTACGAAGGGCTCCCACCACGATCATCGCGGTTGAACGGGGGACGCCCGGAGCCACGGTCGTCGCGGTTGAACGGAGGACGGCTCCCACCACGGTCATCGCGGTTGAAGGGGGGACGCTCTCCGCCACGGTTGTAGGAGGGGCGGTCCCCCCCGCGGTCGTCGCGGTTGTAGGAGGGACGGTCCCCACGGTCACCCCGGTAACCGCCACCGGGACGGTCGTCACGGTTGAACGGGGGACGACTCCCACCACGGTCATCGCGACCGGCCGGGGGCCGGCCCGATCCGCGGTCATCACGGTTGAACGGCTTACGCTCCCCGTCAGGACGCGAACCATAACGCTCACGCGACTGATCACGATCACCGTACGAACGACTCCCACCACGATCATCGCGGTTGAACGAGGGACGATCCCCACCACCACGAGCATCACGGTTGAACGGAGGACGCTCTCCACGGTCGCCGCCGCGGTAGCCACCACCGGGACGATCGTCACGGTTGAACGGAGGACGCCCGGATCCGCGGTCGTCGCGGTTGAACGGCCTGCGCTCGCCGCCACGGTCGTCACGGTTGTAGGAGGGGCGGTCCCCGCCACGGTCGTCACGGTTGAACGGAGGACGACTCCCACCGCGATCGTCGCGGTTGAAGGGGGGACGCTCTCCGCCACGGTTGTAGGAGGGACGGTCCCCACGGTCACCCCGGTAACCGCCACCGGGACGGTCGTCACGGTTGAACGGGGGACGACTCCCACCACGGTCATCGCGACCGGCCGGGGGCCGGCCCGATCCGCGGTCATCACGGTTGAACGGCTTACGCTCCCCGTCAGGACGCGAACCATAACGCTCACGCGACTGATCACGATCACCATACGAACGACTCCCACCACGATCATCGCGGTTGAACGAGGGACGATCCCCACCACCACGAGCATCACGGTTGAACGGAGGACGCTCTCCACGGTCGCCGCCGCGGTTGTCGCGGTTGAACGGCGGGCGGTCGTCCCGGTTGTAGGACGGCCTGTCACCACGGTCACGAGAGCCGTAGGAACCTCCGCGACTCTGATCGCGGTCACCATAGGAACGCTGGCCGCCTTCACGCGGCCCTGAGGGCCTCTGCCCACCGCCCGGACGGTCGTCACGGTTGAACGGGGGGCGCCCGGAACCACGGTCGTCACGGTTGAACGGAGGACGGCCGGCGCCACGGTCGTCCCGGTTGTAGGACGGCCTGTCGCCACGATCGCGAGAGCCGTAGGAACCACTCGGGCGCCCTTCGCGGCGCTCACCATATCGGGGACCGTCTCCCGGACGTCCCCTGTCGCCACCCGCGCGATCGCCGCGGTAGCCTCCCTGACCGCCAGATCCGCGGTTCTCGCTCTCTTCTCGTCGGCCCGCGTCGTCGCGCCCGCTGTCACTGTTCACTTCTGGTCCATTCGTTGGCTCACTCTGCGAGCGCGTCCCATCTCTTCGATCGGATGGGGCATTCGCCGTGTGGGCGGTTTCCGGCCGCGGGGTGCGCCCCGTTCGCTATCGCTGCCCCGCCCTATCGTGGTCCGGCGCGACGAAGGCCACCCGCTGGTGGGGTGGCCCGGCTCCTCCAGCCTAGCAAGCTCCCGAAACTCCACGAGCCCTTCTCCGATGCCACCGAAGGGGCGTATGAGGTGGGTACGTCATACGGGGCCTGGGACGCGTGACGACACACTCTCGCCTCGCCCTCGCAGGACACGCCCAGAAAAGGCCCCCGCAGAAAAGCCAGGGGCCCGCTGGAGAAGAACCCCACCAAGGCCAGAAGAACCCCCCGGGAAAGAACCCTCGGGAAGCAAGAAGCACCCCGGGAAACACGAAGGGCCCCCACCAACGGTGAGGGCCCCACATGAAAAAGATTGTCCGGCGGTGACCTACTCTCCCACACCGTCCCC
>NZ_JBITFY010000031.1:35049-57136 GCF_044456585.1 Streptosporangium sp. NPDC050855 | reverse complement strand
TCTCATGACCCGCCGCCTCACCCGCGAAAACACCCCAACCTGGAGAGACACCTGAAACCACAATCAGACAGAACCCATGGGATCAAACACCCACTCAGGGCCGTCCTGGCGGCCGCCGCCTTACCCCTGGTGATCGCGGGCCTGCTCGTGGCGATCCGGCCCGCCGCGGCCGCGTCGCTGACCCAGGTGACCGGTTTCGGGACCAACCCAACGAACCTGAACATGTACGTCTACGTGCCGGACAGGGTCGCGGCACGGCCGGCGATGCTGGTCATGGTGCACTACTGCACGGGCACCGCCGCCGGGGTCTTCAACAGCGTCGGACGTGACTACGTGGCCGCGGCGGACCGGTACGGGTACGTCATCGTGCTCCCCGAGGCCACCCGTGAGGGACGGTGCTTCGACGTCTCCTCCCCCGCCGCCCTCAGGCGCGACGGCGGTGGCGACCCCACCGGGATCATGTCCATGGCGGCGTGGGCCCGGCAGCGCTACAACGTCGATCCCGCCCGCGTCGTGGTCAGCGGCTTCTCCTCCGGGGCGATGATGACCAACGTGCTCGCCGCCCAGTACCCGGACGTGTTCAGCGCCGCCGCGGCGTTCTCCGGCGTGCCCGCCGGGTGTTTCGCCACCACCAACGGATCGCTGTGGAACAGCCGGTGCTCCGGTGGGAACCTGATCAAGTCCGCGCAGCAGTGGGGCGACCAGGCGCGGGCGATGTATCCCGGGTACACCGGCCGCTACCCGCGGATGCAGCTGTGGCACGGCACCACCGACACCACGCTCGCCTACCCCAACTTCGGCGAGCAGATCAAGCAGTGGACCAACCTGAACGGGGTGGGCCAGGCACCGGTGTTCACCGACACCCCCCGGTCGGGCGTGACCCGGACCCGCTACGGCGCCACCACGACCCAGCCTCCCGTCGAGGCGTTCAGCTTCGCGGGCCACGGGCACTCCCTTCCGCTGGACGGCATGTTCCCGCACGCCCTGGCCTTCCTCGGCCTCGACGGCGGCGTGAACCCGTCCCCCACCCCGACACCGACCGTGTCGCCCACTCCGACTCCGACTCCGACGCCGGGATCGGGTCCGATCCGCGGTGTGGGCTCGAACCGGTGCCTGGACGTCAGCGGCGTCTCACAGGCCAACGGCGCGGCCGTCCAGATCTGGGACTGCAACGGCCAGAACAACCAGCAGTGGACCACCACCACCGCGAACGAACTGCGCGTCTACGGCAACAAGTGCCTCGACGTCAGCAACCAGAGCACCACCGACGGCGCCACCGTCCAGATCTGGGACTGCAACGGCCAGAACAACCAGAAATGGCGCCTCAACACCGACGGCACCATCACCGCCCTCGGCGCGAACAAGTGCCTCGACGTCCCCAACAGCGCCACCGCCAACGGCACCCGCCTCGCCATCTGGACCTGCAACGGCGGCAACAACCAACGCTGGACCAGAGGCTGACAGGCATCGACCCTCCATCCGCATCGAAATTGATGCTACACATCCGAAGAACTATCGGATCCGCGAGCCGACAGAAGGCGAGGAAAAGCCGTCCAGCTGCGATTACGTCCGGAAGACTTCCCACTTCACCACAAGCCGCACCGTGAGAAGTCGGAAATAAGTGGGCTTAAGCTCTTGACGCGCCTCAGCGCACGGAACGTAATTGGTAGCGGAGTCTCCGGGATGCCCCCTGGGCGAACCGGCGGCGTGGACGGACCTCTCCGGGCGACTCGCGGCCGAGCCGTACCGTCCGAGGCTCTCACCCCCCGATGAAGGAGAACCAAGTGATGTCCCCATCCAGACGTGCCGGCGCCCGGACCACCGAGGGGGTCGCGTGATGCCGAAGCGCAGCTCCCTTTTCGGAGCGATCGCGGCCGCGGCGCTCCTCGTCCTGTCCACGGGTCACGCGGCGCTGAGCAACAGCCTCGGCACGACCGTGTCGTCCGCGTCGACCGCGTCGTCCACGGCCGCGGGCGCGCTGGCGCCGACCGCCGGGTGCGGCAAGAACCCGACGCTGGCGAGCGGCACGCACACGATCCAGAGCGGCGGCAAGACCCGCTCCTTCATCCTGCGGCTCCCCGACAACTACAACAACAACACGCCCTACCGGGTGTTCTTCGGGTTCCACTGGCGGGGCGGCACCGCCGGCGAGATCGACTCGGGCGGCACCAGCGGGTACCCCTGGTCCTTCTACGGCATGCGGCAGATGTCGAACAACAACGGCATCTTCATCGCGCCGCAGGGCATCGGCAACGGCTGGGCCAACTCCGGCGGCGAGGACGTGACCCTCGTCGACGACCTGAACAGGCTGCTCGACGCCTCCCTGTGCGTCGACACCACGCAGCGCTTCGCCATGGGCTTCAGCTACGGCGGCGGGATGAGCTACTCGCTCGCCTGCAGCAGGGCGACGGTCTTCCGCGCGGTCGCGGTCTACGCCGGCGCGCAGCTCAGCGGGTGCAGCGGCGGCACACAGCCCATCGCGTACATGGGACTCCACGGCATCAGCGACAACGTCCTCAACATCTCCCAGGGACGGTCGCTGCGCGACAGGTTCGTCCGCAACAACGGCTGCACCGCCCAGAACCCGCCCGAGCCGGGGGCGGGCAGCAGGACGCACATCACCACCACCTACTCGGGGTGCCGGGCCGGGTACCCGGTCGTGTGGGCCGCCTTCGACAACGGGCACATGCCCGGCCCCGTGGACGGGACCTACGCCGAGAGCGGCATCACGACCTGGACCAAGGGCGAGGTGTGGAGGTTCTTCTCGCAGTTCGGGACCGGCCCCGAGCCCACACCGACGCCGACGCCGACCGTGACCCCGACCCCGGGGCCGGGATCGGGTCCGATCCGCGGTGTGGGCTCGAACCGGTGCCTGGACGTCAGCGGCGTCTCACAGGCCAACGGCGCGGCCGTCCAGATCTGGGACTGCAACGGCCAGAACAACCAGCAGTGGACCACCACCACCGCGAACGAACTGCGCGTCTACGGCAACAAGTGCCTCGACGTCAGCAACCAGAGCACCACCGACGGCGCCACCGTCCAGATCTGGGACTGCAACGGCCAGAACAACCAGAAATGGCGCCTCAACACCGACGGCACCATCACCGCCCTCGGCGCGAACAAGTGCCTCGACGTCCCCAACAGCGCCACCGCCAACGGCACCCGCCTCGCCATCTGGACCTGCAACGGCGGCAACAACCAACGCTGGACCAGAGGCTGACCCCTCACCGGCACCTATGAGAAGACACCTGCGGGGATCCCCTGCCGGGGACGGTGACCGTCCCGGCGAGGGATCCCCTGCAGGGGCGGGGCCGTGTCCACCTGCCCGGCCCCGGCAGGCCGGCGCGCCGTCGTGGCCGGACGGGACGCTCCCCGGGCGTGCCGTCCGGGGAGCGTCCCGTGCGTTCTCAGGCCTGTCCCATCCGCTGGCTCTGGCGGCCCAGGCCGTCGATCTCGACGTCCACCACGTCGCCCGCGCGCAGGTACGCGTCCGGGCCCATGCCGAGGGCGACCCCGGCGGGGGTGCCGGTGTTCACCACGTCGCCCGGCTCCAGGACCATGAACTGGCTGAGGTACCAGATCACATGATGAACACCGAAGATCTGGTTCTTGGTGCTGCCGTTCTGCCGGAGCCGCCCGTTGACCCACAGGCGCAGGCCGAGCGCCTGCGGATCGCCCACCTCGTCCGGGGTGACCAGCCACGGGCCCAGCGGGTTGAACGTCTCACACGACTTGCCCTTGTCCCACTGGCCGCCGCGTTCGTTCTGGAACTCCCGCTCGGACACGTCGTTGGCGATCGCGTACCCGGCGATCACGTCCGCCGCCTCCTGCGGGGAGGACAGGTAGCGGGCCGTGCCGCCGAGGACCACCGCCAGCTCGACCTCGTAGTCGGTCTTCACGCTGCCGCGCGGCACCAGGACCTCGTCCTCGGGGCCGACGACCGTGTTGGACGCCTTCATGAAGACCACCGGCTCGGCCGGGACGGCGGCACCGGTCTCCTCCGCGTGGTCGGAGTAGTTCAGCCCGATGCAGACGACCTTCCCCGGCCTGGCCACCGGGGCGCCGATCCGCTCGTACGGCCCGGCCTCGGGCAGGCCGCCCTCGGCGAGGGCGGAACGCACCCGCTCGACGCCTCCTCCGGCGAGGAACGCGCCGTCGATGTCCGCCGTCAGCGCCGACAGGTCCAGCGCCCTGCCGTCGGGTCCCATGACGCAGGGCCGCTCCCGGCCGCGCGGTCCCACCCGGAACAGTTTCACGAAACGCCTTCTTTCCCTTGGTTCGCAGGCATGCCGGTGAGACCGGGCCTGGCGGGTTCATCGGATCGGGCGGGGGCCGCCGCACGCCACGTCCTGGTCGAGCCGTTCGAGCGGGGTCCGCGTTCAGCGCTCCAGGCGCACGGGCTCGTCCGGCCCGCCACGGCGGACGATCCAGGCGTCGGTGATGTGCCTGAACATCGCCTCGGCGGCACCGCCGGGATCGTGGGCGGCGATGCGCTCGTAGATGCGGCGATGGCCGAGGTTGGACGCCACGCACAGGGCCCGCTGGGGCTGGCCCATGTAGCGGGCGGTGTTGACGACCTGGCTCTCCAGGGCCCGCACCACGCCACGGGCGATGCGGTTCCCGGACGCCTGCATGATCGTGTCGTGGAAGGCGAGGTCGTGCTCGGCGTACGTGACATGGTCGTCCACGAGCTCGTCCATCCGGTCCACCAGCGCGCGCAGCCGGTCGACGGTGTCCTGGTCGGCGAGACGGGCGGCGAGGTTCGCCATGTCGGACTCCAGCACGCGCCGGGTGACCACGAGGTCGTCGAGGATCCCCAGGCTGTCGTCCTGGGCGATGGTCGCCGCGAGGACGAGCTCGTCGAGCATGTCCCACATCGTCGGAGGGGTGACCATGGTGCCGCTGCCCTGGCGGATCTGCACCAGCCCCTTCTCCTGAAGGATCTTCACCGCTTCGCGGATGACGGTCCGGCTCACCGAGAAGGCGTCGCAGAGCGCGGGTTCGGGAGGCAGCGGCGTACCCGGGGGGTGCACCCCCCGCACGATGCGCTCCACCAGCTCCGCCGTCACCGCCCTGGCGAGGTTGGCCGGCCGTCGCACCCACGCCGGAGGGGTTGCGACACTCGGGGGCGACTCCTGCGATGTCGTCATATCTCCTCCGGTGCCCCGGCCCGCGCCACGTTTCGACGTCAGTATATGGCACACCTATTGACGTTATACGTCATACGAATTACGTTTCGCCTCACGCAGCGGCCGGGCGAGCCGGCCGTCCTCTGGAAAGTGAACAGCGATGAAGCAGCGAACACTGTGGTCGGCCGCCCTGGTCGCCGGGCTGGCCCTGGCCGGTTGCGGGAGCGCCACCCGGCCCGCGGCGGCGCCGAGCGGCTCCGCGAAGGTCACGAAGCTCGTGGTCTGGGACTGGAAGTCGGGTGACGCGTCCGCGGCCGCCTACGTCCAGAAGGCCAAGGACGCCTTCGCCAAGAAGCACCCCGGCGTCACGGTCGAGTTCGTGGCCCAGCCGTTCGACCAGTACTACACCCTGCTGGGCGCGGCCATCCAGGCCGGCACGGGACCGGACGTCATGCTGTTCAACGGAGGCGGCCAGATCCGCGACCGCGTGAACGCGCTCCTGCCGCTCGACCGGTACCTGGCCGGGGACAGGCAGCGCCTGGCGGGCTGGGACGCGTTCAGCAAGGACGGCGGGACCTACGCCGCGCCGGTGACGCTGCAGGGCCATCCGATCTACTACAACAAGACGCTGTACGAGAAGGCGGGACTCGACGGCCCCGCCACGACCTGGGACGAGTTCCTCGGCGACTGCGCCACCATCAAGCAGAAGACCGGGGCCAGGTGCTTCGCGCTCGGCAACAAGGAGGGCGCCGGCATCCAGTTCTTCATGTCGGGCCTCGGCTCGGGCATCCTGACGGCCAAGGAGTACGACGACTGGATCGCCGGCAAGCGCGACTGGTCCTCCCCCGGTGTGAAGAAGATCTTCAAGCTGTGGAAGGACACCGGCGACGCGAAGCTGAACAACGACGGGGCCAACTCGACCGCGATGTTCAACGACGCCTTCACGATCTTCAACTCCGGCAAGGCCGCCCACATCATCGGCCTGATGTCGGACATCGGGCACTGGAAGGACTTCAGCGAGTTCCTGGGGGCCGACAAGGTCGGCGTCATGCCCTCACCGGTCGTCACCGACGGCACCACCCCGAACCTCCCCTACGACGGCGGCATCGGCTACGCGGTCGCGAAGTGGGCGAAGGACCCGGGGCTGGCCGCCGACATGGTGCGCTCGCTGACCACGACCGACGCCCTGACCTCCTTCTACTCCGAGGCCGGCGCGATCACGTCCGACACCACGATCGACGTGTCGCAGGGCCCCGCGGCCGTCGGCACGATCGTGTCCCAGATCAAGGAGGGCAAGCCCGCCCTGCACGTGGCGTTGTCCTCGAAGACCCTGGACCTGATGGGAAGGCTCTCCCAGCAGCTCCTGAGCGGATCGGCGACCGTCGACGAGGTGGTGGAGCAGCTGGCCGCCTCGGATCGGGCGAGCTGATCGCGTGCCGATCCGAGATTCGTCACCGCTGGTCCGCCCTGCCGTCCCCGGGCGGACCGGCGGAGGAGAGACCGGGCGGCGAGAGCGCCGCGACGGCACCGCGACCGCTCCCCGGCGGGCCTCCCGCACGCTGCGTTCCGAACGCCTCGCGCCCTACGTGCTGGTGGCCCCGGCCCTGCTGATCATCGTCGCGCTGCGGTTGTGGCCGCTGCTGCTGGGCGTCAACTTCTCCTTCACGGGAGACGGCGAGCGCAACGGGACGACGGTCGGCCTCGACAACTACCTGGAGATGTTCCAGGACGCGACGTTCCAGAGCGCGCTGCGCAACGTCGGGCTGCTGGTGCTGCTGCTTCCCGTGGCGGTGGCCATACCGGGGCTGCTCGCGACGTTCGTCTACCTGCGGGTGCCCGGGCACCGGGTCTTCCGCGGCGTCTACTTCTTCCCGGCCGTGCTCTCACCGGTGATCATCGGTGCGATCTTCAACCTCATACTCGCCTTCGACGGCCCGCTGAACACCGCCCTCGCGGCGGTCGGCGCCGGCCCGGTCGACTGGCTCGGCGACCCCGGCGTCGCCATGTTCGCGGTCGTCGGCGTGCACATCTGGGCGACCTTCGGCATGTCCCTGGTGGTGTTCCTCGCCGGGTTCGCCACCCTGGACCCCGCGCTCCTGGACGCGGCCCGGGTGGACGGCGCGTCGCTCCCCCAGATCATCCGGCACGTGATCATCCCGGGCCTGACCCGCACCATCCAGTTCGTCTTCGTGACCACGATGATCGGGATGCTGACGTCCATGTTCGGCCTGCTGTACGTCATGACCAGCGGCGGACCCGAGGGGTCCACCTACCTGCCGGAGTACTACGTCTGGATCCAGCAGGGGCAGATGAACCGCCCCGCGCTCGCCTCGGCCGCGTCGACGGTCCTGTTCCTCGTCATGCTCGTGGTGGGACTCATGCAGATCAGCGTGCTCCGCCGCTCCGGAAGGGAGGACTGATGTCCGGCAGCCGCCTGACCAGGTGGGTGGTCGCCGTCCCGATGGCGCTCCTCGCGCTGGCGACGATCTACCCCCTGGTGTTCACCACCAACGTCGCCATGAAGACCCGGCGCGAGTACGTCCTCGACCGGTTCTCCCCGACGACCTCCCTGCAGTGGGACAACATCGTCACCGCGTGGACCAGCGTCGGCATGGCGCGGTACTTCGCCAACTCGCTCGTCGTGGTGGCGAGCTCGGTGGCCGTCCTGCTGCTGCTGGGGTCGATGGCGGGCTTCGCGCTGAGCCAGCTGCGCTTCCGCGGCTCCAAGGCGCTCTTCCTGGGCTGTCTCGCGGCCCTGTTCGTCCCGTTCCAGGTGATCATGGTGCCGCTCGCCCGGGTCATGGCGGACAGCGGCCTCATCGACACCTACCCGGGACTGATCCTGGCCTACGTCGCGCAGTTCCTGCCGTTCACGATCTTCCTGATGACGAGTTACTACAAGACCGTTCCGGGGGAGATCGTCGACGCGGCGAGGATCGACGGGAACACGACGTACGGCGTCTATCGGCGGATCATGCTGCCGATGGGCACCCCGGCCCTGTTGTCGGTCGGCATCCTCGACGCGCTGTTCTGCTGGAACGACGTCCTCATCTCCCTGCTGATGATGCCGTCGGCCGACCACCGCACCCTCATGGTCGGGGTCACCTCGTTGCGCGGGCAGTACTCCGACGACATCCCCACGTTCGCCTCGGGGGTCCTGATCGCCGCCGTACCGGTCCTGATCGTCTACCTCTTTCTCCAACGCCAGATCGCCGACGGTGTCACCGCCGGTTCCACGAAGGGCTGACATGCGAATCTCGGGGTATCGCACGTTGACGACCGTCCAGGAATGGGGCCGTCCGGTCGGTGACGCCAACGGCGTCTACGCCGACGGGACCGTTCCGGTGCCGATCATCCTGGTGGACACCGACGAGGGGATCACCGGCGCCGGCATCGGGCCGCACGTGGAGCTCGACGGTCTCTTCGCCGCCATCGAGGGCGAGGACCCGCGCGGCGTCACGGCGCTGTACGACCGCATGCTGCGGCAGACCTTCAAGGCGGGTCACGCGGGCGCGGTGTTCGGGACCATCGGCGCGCTCGACACCGCCCTGTGGGACATCAAGGCGAAGGCGGCCGGTGAACCGCTCTGGCGCCTGCTGGGCGGGCGCGACAGGCGGGTCCCCGCCTACGCCTCGGGCCTGGACTTCGGCCTCACCGACGACGAGCTCGTCTCGGCGTACGAGGTCTACGCCCGGCACGGCCTGCGGGCGGCCAAGATCAAGGGTGGCCTCGACATCGAGCGGGACCGGCACCGCCTGACGCTGGTCCAGGAGGTCCTGACCGAGGCCTCACGCGGGACGCGGCCGGGCCTGATGCTCGACGTGAACGAGGCCTGGTCGCGCAAGCAGGCGATCCGGCACGTCCACGAGCTCGAGCGCACCCTGGACCTCATCTGGATCGAGGAGCCCGTCCGGCGCTGGGACGCCGAGGGGCTGGCCGTCGTCGGCCGCGGGATCCGCGCCTCGGTCGCCACCGGGGAGAACCTCACCGGGCTCGAGCAGTACCGTCCGCTGCTGGCCGCGGGGGCCGTCGACATCGTCCAGACGGCCGCGGTCTGGGGGGTCACCCACTTCCTGCGGGTGTCCGCCCTGGCGCACGCCCACGACCTGCCGGTCAGCCCCATCGGCAACATCCCGGTCGGCCTGCTGCACGCCGCGACGTCGGTGCCGAACCACATGGTCAGCGAGCTGCAGGACCTGCGGCCGCCGGTGGGGGTGTCCGCCGACCTGAGCGTCGAGGGCGGCGCGTTCCTCCTCGGGGACTCGCCCGGTCTCGGCCTCACGATCGACGAGGACGCCATCGGGGGGATCACCCGCCGGCCGGGCACCCTGACGGCCGACGGCCCCGGCGTCCGGCCGGAACACGCCGGACGGAGGCTGCTGGCGGTGACCGACACCGGTGTGGCCGACAACGGTCACGTCGCGCAGCAGCGCCTCCTCACCCCCCTGGTCGTGGACGGCCGGCGCCGGCCGCCGAGGTGAGTCCCTCCGGTCCGGTGCGCAGGGCCGTGAGGCCCCGTACGGCCTCGCGGATCCTCTCATCGCGTCTCCTGGTCGGCGGGCTCCGGCCAGAGCCCGTCGGTGACCCCGGTACCGGCCGGGGCCGGGTCGCCGTCGGCCGGGGAGCCCTCCACGTTCTCGAGCACCGAGCGGAGCCACGTCTCGGTCGTGCCGATGTGCACCAGCGCCGCCGCCTGGGCGAGCGTCGCGTCACCGGCGGCCAGGGCGTTGTAGATCGCCTCGTGCTCGGCGATGGTCTTGTGCGAGCTGCCGGCCTCGACCGTGCCGCGCCACACCCGCATCCGCAGGGTACGGCCGGAGATCCCGTCCAGCAGGGTGGAGAGCGTCTCGTTGCCCGTCGCCCGCACCACGGCGCGGTGGAAGGCGGCGTCATGGTGGTTCAGTTTCTCCACGTCGTCACTGGCCGCGCGCATCGCGGCCAGGTGCTCGCCGACCTCGGCGAGCTGTCCGGCGGAGATCAGGGACGCGGCCAGCGCGGTCGCCGCGGGTTCCAGCATACGCCGCACCTGGACGATCTCCAGCAGGGTGTCGTCGCGCAGCAGCTCGACGGCCAGCCCCAGCCCCTCCAGCAGCAGCCGCGGCTCCAGGCTGGTCACGTAGGTGCCGTCGCCCCGCCGTACGTCGAGCACCCGGGCCACGACCAGCGCCTTGACCGCCTCGCGCAACGGGTTGCGGGAGACCCCGAGCAGGGCGGCGAGCTGGTGCTCGGGGGGAAGGCGCGCCCCGGGGGGAAGGTCGCCCGACCGGACGAGCGCCCGGATGCGGGAGATCGCCTCGTCGGTCAGGGACATGGGCACGACCTCCGGTCGCGGGGACGCTCGATCGGTACTCGGGTCACCGCGGGAACATAACAGACATCCCATGTTCGCGCGAGAGGCCGACTCGTTGCAAGGGCGGACATGGGACTCGTTCACGCGGAAGGGCCTGAAATATTCAGATAACTCATCATATTTGCGGTATTTCGCTGGAGGGTCTGGACACGTCGCATGCGGAGGATTACAAAGACATCCCATGTCCATGTGATGAAAATTTCTTCATCATCCGGAAACATTCGATGGAGGTATGCCTTCGTGCGCACCCATCGCCGGAACGGAGCACCGTGACGGAGCTGATCACCGCGGTCGAGGCCCACGACATCCGGTTCCCCACCTCTCGCCACCTCGACGGTTCCGACGCCATGAACCCCGAGCCCGACTACTCCGCCGCCTACGTGATCGTGCGGACCGGCGGCGGGCAGGAAGGGCACGCGCTCGCCTTCACCGTCGGGCGCGGCAACGAGATCGCCGTCGCCGCCGTGGAGTCGCTGGCGCCGCTGGTCACCGGACGGCCGGTGGCCGAGGTGCTCGGCGACCTCGGCGGGACGTCGCGCCGGCTCACCGGCGACAGCCAGCTGCGCTGGCTCGGCCCGGAGAAGGGCGTCGTCCACATGGCGGCCGGGGCCGTGCTCAACGCGCTGTGGGACCTTCGCGCACGCAGGGCGGGCAAGCCGCTGTGGCGGCTGCTGTCGGAGCTGTCACCGGAGGAGATCGTCGACGTCGTCGACTTCCGCTACCTGGAGGAGGTGCTCACCCGGCAGGAGGCGCTGACCATCCTGCGTGACGTCGAGCCGGGCCGCGCCGGGCGCCGCGCACGTCTGCTCGCCGAGGGCTACCCGGCCTACACCACCACCCCCGGCTGGCTCGGCTACACCGACGACAAGCTGGTCCGGCTCGCCAAGGAGGCGGTGGCCGACGGGTTCCGCCTCATCAAGCTGAAGGTCGGCGCCGACCCGGCCGAGGACGTGCGGCGCGTGCGGCTGGCCCGCGAGGCGGTCGGCCCCGACGTGCGCATCGCCGTGGACGCCAACCAGGCGTGGGGCGTCGGCCAGGCGATCGAACGCCTGGCCCCGCTCGCCGAGTTCGACCTGTACTGGATCGAGGAGCCCACCTCCCCCGACGACGTGCTCGGTCACGCCGCCGTCCGCGAGCGGGTCGCGCCCGTCAAGGTCGCCACCGGCGAGCACGCCCACAACCGGGTGATGTTCAAGCAGTTCCTGCAGGCGGGCGCGATCGACGTCCTGCAGCTCGACGCGGCCAGGGTCGCCGGGGTCGGCGAGAACATCGCCATCCTGCTGCTGGCCGCCAGGTTCGGGGTGCCGGTGTGCCCGCACGCGGGCGGCGTCGGCCTGTGCGAGATGGTCCAGCACCTGGCGATGTTCGACTACGTGGCCGTCAGCGGCACCACCGAGGACCGCGTCATCGAGTACATCGACCACCTGCACGAGCACTTCACCGACCCGGTGGTGATCGCGGACGGCCGGTACGTCGCACCCCTCGAACCGGGAGGAGGCGGCGAGATGCACCCGGCGTCGCGCGCCGAGTACGCCTACCCGCACGGCCCCCGGTGGACCGCCGACGCGGCCACCGTCACTGCCACGGCCCCTGTCACCGCCACGGCCGGTGCCACGGCCGCCAGGACCGGGGAGGTGGCGTGATGGGCACCTTCGACGGGCTCACCGCCGTCGTCACCGGCGGCGCCTCCGGCATCGGCCTGGCCACCGCCACCCTGCTGGCCGCGCGGGGGGCCCGCGTGGCCTGCCTCGACCTGTTCCCCGGCGCCCCCGGCGCCCCCGGCGCCCCCGGTGCCCCCGATGGCGTCCCCGGCGTGCCCGAGCCCCTGCTGGGGCTCCGGGCCGACGTGACCGACGACGCGTCGGTGCGGGCCGCCGTGGCCGAGGCCGCGGACCGGCTCGGCGGCATCGACGTCCTGGTGAACAACGCGGGGATCGGCGCCCAGGGCGGGATCGAGGACAACGACGACGACGAATGGCGCCGGGTCTTCGACGTCAACGTGTTCGGCATGGTCCGGGTGGCCAGGGCGGCGCTGCCGTACCTGCGGGCCTCACGGGCCGCGGCGATCGTGAACACCTGCTCCATCGCGGCGACCGCCGGGCTGCCGCAGCGCGTCCTGTACTCCTCCACCAAGGGCGCGGTGCTGTCCATGACGCGGGCCATGGCGGCCGACCTGGTCGCCGACGGCGTCCGCGTCAACTGCGTCAACCCCGGCACCGCCGACACCCCGTGGGTGAACCGGTTGCTGGAGGCCGCCCCCGACCCCGAGGAGGAGCGCCGGGCGCTCTCCGCGCGCCAGCCGATGGGCCGCCTGGTCTCGGCGGACGAGGTGGCCGAGGCCGTCGCGTACCTGGCGAGCCCTCTGTCCGGCTCGACCACGGGCACCGACCTGGCCGTGGACGGCGGCATGCACGGCCTTCGGCTGCGACCGAGCACAGGAAAGGAACGACCATGAGACGAGGACTCGCCCTGGGAGCGGCCGTCGCCCTGGCGGCCGGGCTGACCGGCGCCTGCGGGGGCGACGCCGGCGATGGTGCCGGCGGCACGGCGGCCGCCCCGGCGGGCGGCAAGCCGGTCGTCGGGGTGGACTACCCCCGCTCCGACACCGACTTCTGGAACTCCTTCATCACGTACGTCCCCCGGTTCGGCACCGAGAACGGCCTGGAGCTGAAGACCACCAACTCCCAGAACGACATCTCCACGCTCACCGCCAACGTGCAGAGCCTCATCGGCCAGGGCGTCAAGGGCCTCGTGCTGGCACCGCAGGACACCGCCGCCGTGGCCCCCACCCTCCAGCAGCTCACCGCCAAGAAGATCCCCGTCGTCATGGTCGACACCCGCCCCGAGCAGGGCGACGCCTACATGGTGGTGCGCGCCGACAACCAGGCCTACGGCCGGAAGGCGTGCACGTTCCTCGGCGAGAAGCTGTCCGGCAAGGGCAAGGTCGTGATGCTCCAGGGCGACCTGGCCTCCATCAACGGCCGCGACCGCACCGAGGCGTTCAACGAGTGCATGAAGGCCGACTACCCCGGCATCACGGTGTTCGGCGAGGCCACCAACTGGGACGGCGCCGTCGCCTCGCAGAAACTGCAGACGCAGCTCACCGCCAACCCCGACATCAAGGGCGTCTACATGCAGTCGAGCTTCGCCCTGGCGGGCACCCTCCAGGTGCTCAAGCAGCGCGGCCTGCTGGTCCCGCCGTCCGACCCCGAGCACGTCTTCGTCATCTCCAACGACGGCATCCCCCAGGAACTGAAGGAGATCGCCGCCGGCACCATCGACGCCACCGTCTCGCAACCGGCCGACCAGTACGCCAGGTACGCGCTGCAGTACACCAAGGCCGCCATCGAGGGGAAGACGTTCAAGCCCGGCCCCACCGACCACGACAGCACCATCGTCCAGGTGCGTCCCGGCCTGCTGGAGGACCAGCTCTCCGCTCCCCTGGTCACCGCCGACGGCGGCACCTACGGCGGCGTCCCGAGCGTCAAGGCGGACGACGCCTCGCTGTGGGGCAACACCCTTGGCCGCTGACCCGGCGCCCGCCCCCGTCGTCGAGGCGGCGGGCGTCACCAAACGGTACGGCGAGACCGTCGCGCTGGACCGCGCCGGGATCCAGGTCATGCCCGGCCGGACCCACGCCCTGATCGGCCGCAACGGGGCCGGGAAGTCCACCCTGGTGTCGATCCTCACCGGCCTGACGTCCCCCGACGAGGGCGAGGTGCGGTTCGGCGGCGAACCCGCCCCGCGCCCGGCCGACCGCGACGCCTGGCGGCGGCGGGTGGCCTGCGTCTACCAGAAGTCCACGATCATCCCCGAGCTGACCGTGGCGGAGAACCTCTACCTGCACCGCCACGACCTGAACCGGTTCGGGCTGGTCCGCTGGGGCGCGCTGCGGCGCAAGGCGGCCGCGCTGCTCGCCGGCTGGTCGGTGGACGTCGACGTACGCCTGCCTGCCGGCGAGCTGGACGTCGAGCAGCGGCAGTTCGTGGAGATCGCCCGTGCGCTGTCCTTCGGCGCCCGGTTCATCATCCTCGACGAGCCGACCGCCCAGCTCGACGCCGCCGCCATCGCCCGGCTGTTCACCCGCATCCGCGCCCTGCAGGAACAGGGGGTGACCTTCCTGTTCATCAGCCACCACCTGCAGGAGATCTACGAGATCTGCGACACGGTCACGGTCTTCCGCGACGCCCGGCACATCCTGACCACCGCGGTGGCCGACCTGACCCACGCCGAGCTGGTGGCGGCGATGGCGGGAGAGGCCACCGGCCTGGCCGCCGCGCTCCCCCGGGCGTCCGTGCCCGCCGACGCCGGCGAGGTGCTCGGCGTGCGCGGCCTGTCGTACGGCGACGCCTACCGGGAGGTCGACCTGCACGTCCGGGCCGGTGAGATCGTCGGCCTGGCGGGCGCGGCGGCCAGCGGCCGGACCGAGCTGGCCGAGACCGTCGCCGGGCTGCGCGCGGCCGACGCGGGCGCGATCGAGGTCGCCGGCCGTCGTCCCCGTCCCGGCAGCGTGCCCGACGCGCTCGCCGCGGGTGTCGGCTTCGTTCCCCGCGACCGGCACCACCAGGGGTTCGTCCCGATGATGTCGATCGCCGACAACGCCACCATGACCGTGCCCGAACGGCTCGGCGAGGCCGGTCTGATCAGCGGCCGTCGGCGTGACCGGCTGGCCAGGACCCTGATCACCAACCTGGCGATCAAGACCCCCGGCCCCGGCCTGCCCGTGACGGGCCTGTCCGGCGGCAACCAGCAGAAGGTCGTCATGGCCAGGGCACTGGCCTCCGACCCCCGGCTGCTCGTGCTGATCACCCCCACCGCCGGGGTGGACGTGAAGTCCAAGGAGTTCCTGCTCGGCAAGGTCGAGGAGACCGCAGCCGGGGGAAGCGGCGTGCTGATCGCCTCGGACGAGCTCGACGACCTGCGGCTGTGCGACCGGCTGCTGGTGATGTTCCAGGGCCGCCTCGTCACGGAGATGGCCGCGGGATGGCACGACCACGACGTGGTGGCGGCCATGGAAGGAGTCCGGCTCGACACCCCCGACGCCCCCGACACCCCCTACACCCCGGATGCCCCCGATGTCTGAGAAGACCCTCACGCCCGCCCCGGAGAGCGCCGCCCCCCGGCGGGAACGGCCGCGGGTGCGGCCGGCCGGGCTGCGCGACTTCGCGCTGATCCCCGCGATCGTCGTGATCGCCGTCGTCGGCCGGATCGTCCACCCGATCTTCCTGCAGCCCGACAACCTGATCAACATCCTGCAGACCATGTCGGAGATATCGCTGCTGGTCCTGGCGCAGACGATCGTCCTGGTCGCCGGCAGGATGGACCTCTCGCTGGAGTCGACCTTCGGTCTCGCGCCGGGCGTGGCCGCCTGGCTGACCGTGGCCGTCGGCTCGGGCGCCGGGATGGGCGTGCTGCCGGGCGTCTGGGCGATCCCGGTCACCCTGGCCGTCGGCGCGCTGATCGGCGCGATCAACGCCCTGCTGATCGTGCGGTTCGGGCTCAACGGCTTCATCGTCACCCTCGGCATGCTGATCGTGCTGCGCGGCCTGCTCACCGGCGTCTCCGGCGGCCAGACCTTCTTCAACCTGCCGCCGTCGATGCTCTACCTCGGCTCGGCCCTGTGGCTCGGCGTGCCCGCCTCGATCTGGCTGTGCCTGCTGCTGTTCGCCTTCGGCGTCGTACTGCTCGGCTTCACCCGCTACGGCCGCGCCCTGTACGCCATCGGCGGCAACGTGGACGCGGCCAAGGCCGCCGGCATCCGTACCGGCCGGGTGCTGTGGACCGCCCTGGTGGGCGCGAGCCTGCTCGCCGCCCTCGGCGGCCTGCTGCTGTCGGGACGTCTCGCCTCGGTGGCCGCCGGTCAGGGCGACGGCGCCATCTTCACCGTGTTCGCCGCGGCCGTCATCGGAGGCGTCAGCCTCAACGGCGGCAAGGGCACCGTGTTCGGCGCGTTCACCGGCATCCTGCTCCTCTACATGATCCAGAACGTCCTCACCCTGGCGGGTGTGCCCGCCCAGTGGATCCAGGCCCTCAACGGCGCCATCATCCTCATCGCCCTCATCCTGTCCCGGCTGACCGGAGGCAAGGTCCAGGAATAACCCCTCCCGCTCCTCCGCCCTGGCACCTCCAGGCGCCACACCCCCTACCGATGGGAACGACATGTCCGACGAGAACCACCTGTCACGCAGGCGACTGATGCAGATCGGAACAGCCGGGGCCGGGGCCCTGCTGTTACCGCTGCAGTGGACCGCTGCCGCGCGGGCCGCCTCGGCCCCCCCTGCGGCGGTCAGAGCCGCCGGCGACCTGGCCCTGTGGTACGACGAGAGCGCCGGCACCGACTGGCTGCGCGCGCTCCCGATCGGCAACGGCCGCCTGGGCGCCATGGTGTTCGGCAACGTCGACACCGAGCGGCTGCAGCTCAACGAGGACACCGTCTGGGCCGGTGGCCCCTACGACCAGAGCAACACCAGAGGCGCGGGCGCGCTCGGGCAGATCCGGCAGCTGGTCTTCCAGAACCAGTGGGCCCAGGCCCAGACCCTGATCGACCAGAACATGCTCGGCAGCCCCGCGGGCCAGCTGGCCTACCAGACCGTGGGCAACCTGCGGCTCGCGTTCGGCAACGCCTCCGGGGTCTCGGAGTACAACCGCTACCTGGACCTGACCACGGCCACCACGACGGTGTCGTACCTGAAGAACGGCGTGCGCCACCAGCGCGAGACGTTCGCGAGCGCGCCGGACCAGGTGATCGTCATGCGCCTGACCGCCGACAGGCCCGGCTCGATCTCGTTCTCCGCGACGTTCGACAGCCCCCAGCAGACGACGCGGTCCAGCCCGGACTCCACGACGGTGGCGCTCAGCGGCGTCTCGGGCACCATGGAGGGCAAGACCGGCGCGGTCCGCTTCACGGGCCTGGCCAAGGCCGTCATCGAGGGCGGCACCGTCACCAGCTCCGGCGGCACGCTGCAGGTGACGTCCGCGAACAGCGTGACGGTGCTGATCTCCATCGGCTCCGGCTACCGCACCTTCCGCGACGTCGGCGGCGACCACCAGGGCATCGCGCGCCAGCATCTGAACGCCGCCGCCGCCAGGAGCCACACCGATCTGCGCGACCGGCACGTGGCCGACTACCAGCGGCTGTTCGGGCGTACGACGCTGGAGCTGGGCCGCACCCCGGCGGCCGACCAGCCGACCGACGTGCGGATCGCGCAGCACAACAGCGTCAACGACCCGCAGTTCTCGGTGCTGCTGTTCCAGTTCGGCCGGTACCTGCTGATCTCCTCCTCCCGGCCCGGCACCCAGCCGGCCAACCTGCAGGGCATCTGGAACGACTCGCTGGCGCCGTCCTGGGACTCGAAGTACACCGTCAACGCCAACCTGCCGATGAACTACTGGCCGGCCGACACGACGAACCTGTCGGAGTGCTTCGAGCCGGTGTTCAGGATGATCGGCGACCTCACGGTCACCGGCGCCCGCACGGCCCAGGTCCAGTACAACGCCGGCGGCTGGGTGACCCACCACAACACCGACGCGTGGCGGGGCAGCTCCGTCGTCGACGGCGCGTTCTGGGGCATGTGGCAGACCGGCGGCGCGTGGCTGGCCACCCTGATCTGGGAGCACTACACCTTCACCGGCGACGTCGAGTTCCTGCGGCGGTACTACCCGGCGATGAAGGGCGCCGCGCAGTTCTTCCTCGACACCCTCGTGCAGGAACCGAGCCTCGGGTTCCTGGTCACGAACCCGTCGAACTCCCCGGAGCTGGCCCACCACAACGGCGTCAGCGTCTGCGCCGGCCCCACGATGGACAACCAGATCCTGCGCGACCTGTTCAACGGCTGCGCCAAGGCCGCCCAGGTGCTCGGGGTCGACTCCGACTTCAGGACGCGGGTCCTGGCCACCCGGGACCGGCTCCCCCCGATGAAG
Organism: Streptosporangium sp. NPDC050855; assembly: GCF_044456585.1. Classification (NCBI taxonomy): domain Bacteria; kingdom Bacillati; phylum Actinomycetota; class Actinomycetes; order Streptosporangiales; family Streptosporangiaceae; genus Streptosporangium; species Streptosporangium sp. NPDC050855. The sequence continues at coordinate 38,737 of NZ_JBITFY010000031.1, read as the reverse complement.
ACCGGCTCGCGCGGCAACATCCAGGAGTGGCTGTACGACTGGATCGAGACCGAGCCCGCCCACCGGCACATCTCCCACCTGTACGGCCTGCACCCCGGCAACCAGATCACCAAGCGCGGCACCCCCACCCTGTACAACGCCGCGCGGCGGACCCTGGAGCTGCGCGGCGACGACGGGACCGGCTGGTCGCTCGCCTGGAAGATCAACTACTGGGCGCGGATGGAGGAGGGCGCCCGCGCGCACACCCTGATCCGCCTGCTGGTGACGACGGCCCGGCTCGCGCCGAACATGTTCGACCTGCATCCCCCGTTCCAGATCGACGGCAACTTCGGCGCCACCTCCGGTATCGCGGAGATGCTCCTGCACAGCCACAACGGCGAGCTGCACGTGCTCCCGGCGCTGCCGTCCGCCTGGCCGGCCGGGAAGGTGCGGGGCCTGCGGGGGCGTGGCGGCTACACCGTGGACACGACGTGGAGTTCCGGCGCGGCCACCGAGATCCTCGTCAGGTTCGACCGTGACGGGACCGTCAACGTCCGCAACCGGATCTTCACCGGCACCCACCAGGTGGTCGACGTCGCGAGCGGCGCCGCCGTCGCCGTCACCAAGCCCGAGGCCGACGTCGTCGCGCTGACCGGCCAGGCGGGCCGCACGTACCGGCTGACCGGGACCGGCGTGCCGCAGCCCACCTACGCGCGGATCACCAACGGCACCACGGGCCTGGCCCTGGACAGCGGCGGCAACGTCGCCTCCGGGTCGAACCTCAAGCAGTGGAACTACGACGGCAGCACCAACCTGCAGTGGCAGCTCGTCGATCTGGGCGGCGGCTGGTACCGCATCGTCAACCGCACCAACGGCATGGTCATCGACAGCTGGGGCAACGCCGCCAACGGCGCCGTCGCCCGGCAGGCGGCCTGGGGCGGCGGCAACAACCAGCAGTGGCGCCTGGCCGACGTGGGCAACGGCCGCCACCAGATCGTCAACCGCGGAACCGGCACGGCCCTCGACGGCATGGGCAACGCCACCGCCGGTTCCACCGTGGCCATGTGGGCCCCGAACGGCAACACCAACAACCAGTGGACCGTCACGGGCGTATGACGGCCGGCCACCCGCCGGACCCGATCCGCGTGCGCTTCGCCGCAGGCCACGCCGTGGTGAAGGACATCCCGGTGCGTGCGTCGCGCTCCGGGACGGCCCGGCACCCGCGCATCACTGTTCGCGTTAACACCGTCGCGGCCGGTGCAGGGCTCGCGCCGGGAGGACGCCGGGGTGCCGCGTCCTCCCGGTCGCGGTCGTTCCCGCTGCTCCCGGCCGTCGCGGCCGCCTTCTCCGAGGGGCGGGGCGGTCGTCGATCCGGCGGACGTCCGGGGCCGGCCGGGAGGGAGACCACCCCTCCCGGCGACCCGGCCGCGGACATCGGACGGATTCACCCCGAAGCTTACGGACGTGACGGCGTAACTTCTGTGAAACTTTCATCTTTCCGGGCGTCGCCACCTGAGCCCGCTCCGGACGAATGGCCAGGCAGCGGAGCGTGCAGGGGGCGGCGGCCGGGCCGACGGGGATCACGGCTCGTTGACGCCGACCGGCCGGTCGTATGTACTCCGCGACATCACCCCCCTCAGGAGCAGGCCATGAAAACCTCGAACTTCGAATGTTAGCGATAACAATTTTCGGTGACCGACACCCGACCCCCCAGGTCCGGTCTCCCGGGCGCACACGGCCACGGCCGGCCGCCGACCGCATCACCGGCGGCGCGACCACCCCGCGATCCCCCGAACCTGACCATCGCTAGGAGTGACATCGATGAGAAGACACCGAGCACGTGCACTGCTGGCCCTGACGGCGCTGACCATGGCGCTCACCCCCGCCACCCAGGCGCAGGCGCTGGAGAACGGCGTGGGCCGGACCCCGCCGATGGGGTGGAACACCTGGAACACCTTCGGCTGCAACATCAACGAGACCCTGATCAAGCAGACGGCCGACGCCCTGGTCAGCAACGGCATGCGCGACCTGGGATACCAGTACGTCGTCGTCGACGACTGCTGGATGGACCCCAACCGCGACTCCGCCGGCAACCTCCAGCCCAACCTGTCACGGTTCCCCAGCGGCATGAAGGCGCTCGGTGACTACCTGCACGCCCGGGGGCTGAAGTTCGGCATCTACCAGGCCCCCCTGGACAAGACCTGCGCCCAGTACTTCAACTCCTACCCGGGCGCGACCGGCAGCCTCAACCACGAGGTCCAGGACGCCCGGCAGTTCGCCGCCTGGGGCGTCGACTACCTGAAGCACGACTGGTGCTCCCCCACCGGCACCATCAACGACCAGGTGCGCATCTTCGCCAAGATGCGCGACGCCCTGGCCGCGACCGGACGGCCGATCCTCTACAGCATCAACCCCAACAGCATCCACGAGAAGACCGGCCCGCAACGCAACTGGGGCGACATCGCCAACATCTGGCGGACCACCGAGGACATCACCAACAAGTGGGACACCGGCCAGACCAACGGCTACCCGATGGGCATCCAGAACATCGTCAACGTCACCGTCCCGCTGGCCTCGTACGCCAAGCCCGGCCAGTTCAACGACCCCGACATGATGGAGGTCGGCCGCGGCGGCATGACCGACACCGAGATGCGCAGCCACTTCGCGCTGTGGGCCATGATGGCCTCGCCGCTGATCGCCGGGAACGACGTCCGGAACATGGACAGCGCGACCACCACGATCCTGAAGAACCAGAACCTGATCGCCATCAACCAGGACACGCTCGGCCTGCAGGCCACCCAGGTCAGCAACGACGGAACGCGCCGCATCCTGGCCAAGCGGCTGAGCAACGGCGACGTCGCGGTCGCCCTGTTCAACCAGGGCGGCAGCACGACCACGATCAGCACCACCGCGGCCGCCATCGGCCTGGTCGGCAACTCCTTCAACCTGCGCGACGCCTGGACCAACGCGGTCACCACGACCAGCGGGAGCATCTCGGCGAGCGTCCCGTCGCACGGCACCGTCGTGTTCCGGGTCAGCGGCGGCAAGCCCGGCCCCGACCCCACGCCCACCCCCACGGCCTCCCCGTCCACGTCCCGCATCCAGGGGGTGGGGTCGGGCCGGTGCCTCGACGTGACCGGAGCCTCCCAGGCCAACGGCACCCTGGTGAACATCTGGGACTGCAACGGCCAGAGCAACCAGCAGTGGACCTCCACGGCCGCCGGTGAGCTGCGGGTCTACGGCAACAAGTGTCTGGACGTCAACAACAACGGCACCGCCGACGGCACGGGCGTCCTCATCTGGGACTGCAACGGGCAGAACAACCAGAAGTGGCGCTTCAACTCCGACGGCACCATCACCGCCCTCGGTTCGAACAAGTGCCTGGACGTGCCCGGCAACTCCACCGCCAACGGCGTCAAGCTCCAGATCTGGACCTGTAACGGCGGTACCAACCAGCGCTGGAACCGCACCTGATCACGACCCCCCACGGTCCGGTTCCCCGTACCGCGTGAACCCCCGGAGCCCTTCCGCCGCCGTGTCCCCGCACACGGCGGCGGAAGGCCGGCGGCTCACCTGGCCTTCGCCGCCGATCCGGTACGGCGGCCGGCCCCCCCCCCCCCGCCGGGGGGGGGGGCCGGGCCCCCCCCGGCCCCCCCCCCCCCCCGGGCCGGGCCCCCCCCCCCCCCCCCCCACCCCCATGTTTACAGAA
>NZ_JBITFY010000031.1:0-35039 GCF_044456585.1 Streptosporangium sp. NPDC050855 | reverse complement strand
CCGCCCCCCCCCCCCCGCGCGCCGCCCCCCGGCGGGGCCCCCCCGGGGGGCGGGGCCCCGCCGGGGCCCGGGCCGCGCCCCCCCCCCCCCGGGGGGGGCCGGCGGCCGGGACCACCCCGGCCCCGCCCCGCCGGCGGGACCGGCAGCACGATCCGACCCTCCACCCTCTTGGAGTCCACATGTCACCCCTCAGCCGACGCCGGCTTCTCCAGGCCGCGGGCATCACCGCCGCCGCGACCGCCACCGGTCAGCTCTCCGGCACCGCGCCCGCCTTCGCGGAGATCGCCCCCGTCCGCGCCGACATCGGCGTGTCCGCGTACCCGTTCGAGTTCGGGCAGGTGCGCCTGACCTCCGGCCGCTGGCTGGACAACCAGAACCGCACCCTGTCCTACCTGCGGTTCGTCGACGTCAACCGGCTGATGTACGTCTTCCGCGCCAACCACCGGCTCTCCACCCAGGGCGCGGCGGCCAACGGCGGCTGGGACGCGCCGAGCTTCCCCTTCCGCAGCCACATGCAGGGGCACTTCCTGACCGCCTGGGCCCAGGCGTACGCGGTGACCGGTGACACCACCTGCCGCGACAAGGCCAACACCATGGTCGCCGAACTGGCCAAGTGCCAGGCCAACAACGGCGCCGCCGGCTTCAACACCGGCTACCTCTCCGGCTTCCCCGAGTCCGACTTCACCGCGCTCGAGGCCCGCACGCTGACCAACGGCAACGTGCCGTACTACTGCATCCACAAGACCCTGGCCGGGTTGCTCGACGTGTGGCGTTACATGGAGAGCACCCAGGCCCGCGACGTGCTGCTGGCGCTGGCCGGCTGGGTCGACTGGCGGACGAGCAGGCTGACCTCCGCCCAGATGCAGGCCATGCTGGGCACCGAGTTCGGCGGGATGAACGCCGTCCTGACCGACCTGTACCAGCAGACCGGCAACGCTCGCTGGCTGACCGCCGCCCAGCGGTTCGACCACAACGCCGTGTTCAACCCCCTGGCGGCGAACCAGGACCAGCTCAACGGCCTGCACGCCAACACCCAGGTGCCCAAGTGGATCGGCGCGGCCCGCGAGTACAAGGCCACCGGCACGACCCGCTACCGCGACATCGCCTCCAACGCCTGGCGCATCACCACCGGCGCGCACACCTACGTGATCGGGGGCAACAGCCAGGCCGAGCACTTCCGGGCGCCCAACGCCATCGCCGGGTACCTGGCGCGCGACACCGCCGAGGCCTGCAACACCTACAACATGCTGAAGCTGACGCGGGAGCTGTGGCTGCTGGACCCGAACCGCGCGGACTACTTCGACTACTACGAGGGGGCGCTGATCAACCACCTCATCGGCCAGCAGAACCCGGCCGACGCCCACGGGCACATCACCTACTTCACCCCGCTCAACCCCGGCGGCCGGCGGGGCGTCGGCCCCGCCTGGGGCGGCGGCACCTGGAGCACCGACTACAACTCCTTCTGGTGCTGCCAGGGCACCGGCATCGAAGTGAACACCAAGCTGATGGACTCCATCTACTTCCACAACGGCACGACGCTGACGGTGAACCTGTTCACCCCGTCGGTGCTGAACTGGAGCCGGCGCGGCATCACGGTCACCCAGACGACCTCCTTCCCGGCGAGCGACACCGTCTCGCTCCAGGTCACCGGCGACGTCGGCAGCACGTGGTCGATGCGCGTCCGCATCCCCGGCTGGACGAGCGGCGCCACGATCAGCGTCAACGGCACCCAGCAGGACATCGCCGCCACGCCCGGCTCGTACGCGACGATCACCCGGACGTGGACCTCGGGCGACACCGTGACCCTGCGCCTGCCGATGCGCGTGGTCATGAAGGCCGCCAACGACAACCCGAACGTCCAGGCGGTCACCTACGGGCCGCTGGTGCTGTCGGGCAACTACGGCAACACCGCGCTGTCGGCGCTGCCGACGCTGAACCCCGCCTCGGTCACCCGGACGAGCACCTCGGCGCTCACGTTCACGGCGACGGCCAACTCCGCGACCGTCAACCTCATCCCGTTCCAGGACGCCCACGGCCACAACTACACCGTCTACTGGAACACCGGCGGCCAGGGCGGCACGGGGACGGCGAGCTTCCGGCTGCAGAACGCGGCCACCGGGCTCGTCCTCGGCGTCCAGAACATGTCCACGGCCGACGGCGGCCTGGCCGTGCAGTGGGCCGACAACGGCACCGCCGACCACGACTGGGTCCTGGTCGTGGACGGCAACGCCGTCAAGCTGCGCAACGTGCACAGTGGCAAGGTCCTGGGCGTGGAGAACATGGCCACCACGGACAACGCCCGCGTGCTGCAGTGGGGCGACACGGGCACCGCCGACCACCGGTGGACGATCGTGGACGTCGGGGACGGCACCCACAAGCTCCGCAACGTCAACAGCGGCAAGCTGCTGGCGATCCTGAACGGCTCCGCGAGCCAGGGCGCGCAGGCCGTGCAGGACGCCGACAACGGCAGCGGCGACAACCAGTGGCGCTTCCTGCCCAACGGCGCGCGCCGCATCCAGAACGTCGCCAGCGGCATGGTGCTGGGCGTGACGGACATGTCCACCGCCGACGGCGGCCTGGTGGTCCAGTGGGGTGACACGGGCACCGCCGACCACCTGTGGACGGCCGTGACCGACACGGGCGGCTACCTCAGGCTGCGCAACTCCAACAGCGGCAAGGTCCTCGGGGTCGAGAACGCCTCGGCGAGCGCGGGCGCCCGGGTGGTCCAGTGGGCCGACAACGGCACCGGCGACCACCGCTGGCGGCTGCGGCACGGCACCAACGGCTCCTTCCGCATCCAGTGCGCCAACGGCGGCCGCGTCCTGGGCGTCAACGGGTCCACCGCGCAGGGCGCGCAGGTCGTGCTGGCCGACGACTCCGGCGCCGGCGACCGCCTGTGGCGGTTCCTCTGATCGGCCCGCCCTTGATCGGCCCGCCCTGACCGGCGCGGCCGTCAGGTTCGGAGGGACCCGGACCTGACGGCCTCGGGCCGGGGCTCGTCCGGCCCTCGGGCCGGACGGCAGAACCCACCGCATCCGGCCGGACGTCCGGGCGACGGCGACGGCACGGTCGCCCCGCTCGGCGTTCGAGCCGGGTGCGGTGGAGGTGCCGTTCGCCCGGACGGGCGAGGAGGCCGGGCCCGGGCGGGTGCACCGGGTCGCCGTGCCGGTGAGGCACCGGGAGCCGGTCGCGGTCGCGTGACCCGCGTCCCGCGCGCCGGAAACTGTCGGTGCCGGGCGAGATGATGAGGTCATGACCGACGCGCCCCCGATCACCCTTCTCGCTGATCAGACCGCCTACGCCGAGGCCGTCCAGCTCGCCCTGGACGCCGCCGCGGCCTACTACGGCGACGGCACCTCCGCGCTGGACGACGACGCCTACGACCGGCTGGTCCGCGGCATCCAGGCGTACGAGGCCGAGAATCCCGGCGAGGTGCTGCCGGAGTCGCCGACGGGCAAGGTGGCCGGTGGCGCGGTGGTCGGCGACGTGCCGCACACGGTGCCGATGCTGAGCCTGGACAACGTCTTCGGCGCCGAGCAGCTGGCCGACTGGGCCGCGTCGCTGGAGCGCAGGCTGGGCCGTCCGGTGTCGGCGTGGAGCGTGGAGCCGAAGCTCGACGGGCTGGCGATCGCCGCGCGTTACCGCGGCGGGCGGCTGGCGCAGCTGGTCACCCGGGGTGACGGCACCGCGGGTGAGGACGTCAGCCACGCGATCGGCACCGTCGTGGGGCTGCCGTCCAGGCTGGCCGAGCCGGTCACGGTGGAGCTGCGCGGTGAGGTGATGATGACCGCCGAGCAGTTCGAGCAGGCGTGCGCCAAGCGTCAGGCGCACGACGGCACTACGTTCGCCAACCCGCGCAGCGCCGCCGCGGGCACGCTGCGCGCCCAGGACCGGCCGTACGTGTGCGAGCTGACGTTCTTCGGCTACGGCGCGCTGCCGCACCCCGGTGACGACTCCGAGGGGGCGGCGCGGCTGCGTGAGCTGCCGCACAGCGAGGTCATGGCGTGGGTCGCCGCGCAGGGCGTGCGGACCCCGGCCGTCACCGAGGTCGGCGGGATCGTCGCCACCACCCTGGAGCAGGTGCAGGAGCGCGTCGAGCAGATCGCGGCCAGGCGCGCCGGCCTGCCCTTCGGCATCGACGGCATCGTGATCAAGTGTGATCTCGCCGCCGACCAGGCGCGGGCCGGTTTCGGCACCCGGGCGCCCCGGTGGGCGGTCGCCTACAAGCTCCCCGCCACCGAGAAGATCACCAGGCTGGTCGGCGTGGAGTGGAACACCGGCCGCACCGGCGTCATCGCCCCGCGCGCGGTGCTGGAGCCGGTCGAGCTGGACGGCAGCGTCGTCACCTACGCCACCCTGCACAACGCCTCCGACATCGCCCGCCGCGGACTGATGCTCGGCGACCACGTGACCGTCTACAAGGCCGGTGACGTCATCCCGCGCGTCGAGGCCCCGGTCGTGCACCTGCGCACCGGTGACGAGCGGCCGATCCCGATCCCGGAGGTCTGCCCGACCTGCGGGGACGCCATCGACGCCTCGCAGGAGCGGTGGCGGTGCGTGCGCGGGCGCGCCTGCCGGATCATCGCCTCCATCGGCTACGCCGCCGGCCGCGACCAGCTCGACATCGAGGGCCTGGCCGAGAAGCGCATCCGGCAGATGCTCGACGCCGGGATGATCGGCGACTTCGCCGACCTGTTCTTCCTGACCCGCGAGCAGCTGCTGAGCCTGGAACGGATGGGCGCCACCAGCACCGACAACCTGCTGGCCGCCATCGAGCGGGCCAAGTCCCAGCCGCTCAGCAGGGTGTTCTGCGCGCTGGGCGTGCGCGGCACCGGCCGCTCCATGAGCCGCCGCATCGCCCGGCACTTCGGCAGCATGGACGCCATCCGCGCGGCCGACGCCGAGGCGATCGAGGTGGTGGAGGGCATCGGCCCGAAGAAGGCGCCGTCGGTGGTGGCCGAGCTGGCCGAGCTCGCGCCGCTGATCGACAAGCTGGTGGCGGCCGGGGTCACCATGACCGAGCCCGGCTGGAGGCCACCGGCCGTCACCGGCGCCGGCTCCGACCCCGGCTCCGGCTCCGGCTCCGGCGCGCAGGAGGCCCCAGGGGCGGGCGGCGCGTCCGGGTCGCCGCTGGCCGGGATGTCCGTGGTGGTCACCGGTTCGATGAGCGGCGCGCTGGAGGCGCTGACCCGCAACGAGATGAACGAGCTGATCGAGCGCGCCGGGGGCAAGGCGTCCTCCAGCGTCTCGAAGAAGACCAGCCTGCTGGTGGCCGGGGAGAACGCGGGCTCCAAGCGTGCCAAGGCCGAGAGCCTGGGCGTGCGGATCGTCGGCCCGGAGGAGTTCGCCGGCCTCGTCGGCGACCTCCTCTGACCGGACCCGAGGCCGTGGAGGCGAGGCCGCAGAACCGTCCGGGACACGTCGTCACGCGATGTAGGGAAGCTGCTCCGGCTGCACCCGTCCCAGCAGCGGTATGCCGTTGAGGAAACGGCCCACCTCGGCCACGGCGAACTCGCCGAGGCGCCGCATCTCACGCCCCTGGGCCCCCGCCAGGTGCGGGGTGATCAGGACGTTGGGCAGGCCGAAGAGCGGGTGCCCGGGCGGCAGCGGCTCGGGGTCGGTGACGTCGAGGACGGCGGAGACGCGGCCGGTGGCACAGACCCGTGTCAGCGCCTCGGTGTCGATCAGGGACCCGCGGGCGGTGTTGATCACGGTCGCCCCGTCGGGCAGCAGGTCCAGCCTGCGGCCGTCGAGCATGTGGCGGGTCTCGGGAAGGGCGGGGGCGTGCACGGTGACCAGGTGGCTGCGGCGGCACAGGTCGTCCATGTCGACCGCCTCGGCACCGAGACGGTCGGCGTCGTCGGCGGTCAGGTACGGGTCGTAGAGCAGGACCTCGACGTCGAACTCCCGTAGCCTGCGCAGCACCAGACGGCCGATCCGGGAGGCCCCGATCACGCCCACGGTGCAGCCGTGCAGGCCGGTGCCGTCACCCGACAGCCAGTCCGCGGGCCCGCCCTCGACGGCGGCGGCGTACCGCCTGGCGCGGCCGAACACCTGCTTGGCGCCGAGGACGAGCATGGCCATGGTGTAGTCGGCGACGGGGACGGCGTTGGCCTCCGCGGCGGTGGACACCAGCAGCCCGCGTTCGAACACGACGGGGTCGACGGAGGTCTTGACGGTGCCGGCGGCGTGCACGAGGGCCCGCAGCCGGGGCGCCGCCTCCAGCACGGTGGCGTCGACGCGCGGACACCCCCACCCGGTGAGCAGGATGTCCGTCCGCGCCAGGACCGCGGCGGCGGACGGTCCTTCGAACGAGGTGAACGTCGTCGCCGGATCGATGTCGACCAGATGCCGCAATCGGGTGACGAGGTCGGCGGGGAAGACTCCGCCGAACGCCCAGGGGGCGATGGCGAAGACCGCGACGGGTCGCCGTGGCACGGAGGGGACTCCTCTCGGTAGGCGGGTGGTGAGAACCGATGTAAACGGTTCCACAAACAGGGTCACCTTACGTGCCGGATGCCCGGTCCACAACGGTTCCCGGTGAGGACGGCCATCGTCAGCACGTGGATGTTCACCGCCCGATAGAGGGGCGATGGACTATTGACGCGATTATGTAAACGTTTTAGGTTGATGAACATTCTGTTTCGGCTCGGTACCGCACGAAGGGCGCTGGACGTGAGCATGACGCGGGTCCGCGGCGACGCCGGTGGCACCGGCCCACCCATGGACAAGGCACGGGACCCCTCCCCCGCGGGAGGCCCTGTCGCGGGTCGCCTGCGGCGCATCCGCACCGACCTCGTGCTGCTGGCCGTCGCGGTGCCGGGTCTGGCGTACTTCCTGTTCTTCCACTACGGGGCGCTGTTCGGCAACGTCCTGGCCTTCCAGCACTACGTCCCGTTCCTCGGGGTCTCGGGCAGCGAGTGGGTGGGCCTGGCGCACTTCGAGCGCATGTTCGGCGACCCGGCGTTCTGGAACGCGGTGGAGAACACGCTGATCATCGCCGCGCTGCAGCTGGTGTTCTTCTTCCCCGCCCCGCTGGCCCTGGCGCTGCTGCTGAACAGCCTGGTGGGCGACACCGTCCGGCGGTTCGTGCAGAGCGTGATCTACCTGCCGCACTTCCTGTCGTGGGTGATCGTCGTCGCGCTCTTCCAGCAGATGCTGGGCGGCGCGGGCGTGGTGAACGGCTGGCTGTCGGACCTGGGCGCGGGCGGCGTCTCGATCATCGGCAACCCCGACGCCTACGGGCCGCTGGTGATCGCGCAGCTCGTCTGGAAGGAGTGCGGCTGGGCCACGATCATCTTCCTGGCGGCGCTGTCGCAGGTCGACGAGCAGCAGTACGAGGCGGCGGCGCTGGACGGCGCCGGTTGGGGACGGCGGCTGTGGCACGTCACCCTGCCCGCGATCAGGCCGGTGATCGTGCTGCTGCTGGTGCTGCGGCTGGGCGAGTTCCTGTCGATCGGGTTCGAGCAGTTCTTCCTGCAGCGCCAGTCGGTGGGGCCGGAGACCGGCGAGGTGCTGGAGACGTTCGTCTACTTCACCGGCTTCGCGGGCGGCGACTTCGGTTACGCCGCCGCGGTCGGTCTGTTCAAGGGGCTGATCGGCGTGGTGCTCATCTACACCGCCAACAAGGTGGCTCACCGGCTGGGCGAGCAGGGGGTGTACAGGGCATGAGGAGCGCGACAGCCGCACCCGCCTGGAAGGGCCGTCCCGGCCCGGCCGTGCGCGCCGCCAAGGCCGTGGCACTGGCCGTGGTGGTCGCGCTGGTGGTCTTCCCGCTGTGGACGGTCCTGGCCACCAGCCTGGCCAGCCCGCAGAACGTCATCGAGAACGGCGGCTGGGTGATCTGGCCCCGGGAGTTCTCCCTGGACGCCTACACCGACATCCTGCAGGGCGGGATCATCACCCGCGCGCTGCTGGTCAGCACGGGCGTCACCCTGGTGGGCACGGCGCTGAGCCTGTCGTGCACCATCGGCCTGGCCTACACGCTGAGCAGGCCGCGGGTCTACGGCGGCAAGCCGATGCTGCTGCTGGTGCTGTTCACGTTCCTGTTCCCGCCGGGGATGGTGCCGCTGTTCCTGGTGGTGCAGGGCGCCGGGCTGTTCGACCGGTACGCCGCACTGGTCCTGCCCTTCCTGATCAACGTGTTCAACCTGGTCGTGATGCGCGGATTCTTCCAGGCCATCCCGCAGGAGCTGCTCGACGCCGCGCGGATGGACGGCGCCGGCGAGCTGGCGATCCTGCGCAGGGTCGTCCTCCCGCTGTCCAAGGCCGTCATCGCGGTGATCGGCCTGTTCTACGCGGTCGCGTACTGGAACCGCTTCTTCGAGGCCATCATCTACTTCAACGACCAGACCAAGTGGCCGATCGGCACCGTCCTGCGGCAGTACGTCACCGGAGGGGCGTCCCTGGCCGAGAGCTCGGGCGAGCTGGCGGCCACCTCACCCCAGTCGGTCCAGATGGCCGTCGTCATGCTGGCGACGCTGCCCATCGTGTGCGTGTACCCGTTCCTGCAGCGCTACTTCGCCAAGGGCGTGCTGACCGGCGCCCTGAAGGCCTGAACGACGTCCCCGACCGGCGCCCCGAGGGGCCCGGCGAGCGTCCCCGGCCGCGTCCTGAGAACCCCCCACGAGAAACACTCCTTTCGGCGCGACGCCGGGAGAGGAACCCCCGCCATGGACAACCGCATCGACCGTCGTTCCCTGCTGCGCCTGGCCGGCACCGGCGCGCTCGGCCTGGCCGCCACACCCCTGCTGTCCGCGTGCGCGGGCCGGAGCCCGTCGGGAGGCGGGAACGTCTCCAACGCGGGGAAGAGCCTGACCCCCTGGCCGGCCTACGTGCCGTTCGAAGGGCCGGCTCCGGACCTTCCCGGTGACGCCTCCGGCGTGCAGCCGCTCTACCTGTCCTACCCCGAGAAGCTCGTACGGTCGGTGAACGACACCGTGGGCGACGGCTCCGAGGTCAGGGCCATGGTCGTGTCGTTCGGCGCCCCGCCGAAGCCGGTGGGCCGGAACGAGTACTGGCAGGCGCTCAACAAGGCGCTCAACGTCGACCTGAACGTCACCGTCGTGCCCGACCCGGAGTACGCGCAGAAGATGGCCACGCTGATGGCCGCGGGCGACGACCTGCCGGACATCATCATGTTCAACAACCTGGCGCTCCCGCACGCGGCCGAGTTCGTCCAGGCGCGCTGCGCCGACCTGTCGGAGTTCGTCGGCGGGGACGCGGTCAGGCGGTTCCCCAACCTCGCCAACATCCCGACCTACGCCTGGCAGGGCATGGGCAGGATCGGCGGCAGGATCTACGGGGTCCCGCTGGAGCGGCCGAAGCCGGCCAACAGCCTGTTCGTCAACCGCTCGGCCATGAACGCGGCCGGCATCCCCAAGGACTGGACGACCGAGCAGTACCTGGACGCCATGAAGGAGCTGACCGGGGACCGCAAGTGGGGCGTGGGCTGGTTCAAGACGCTGTTCGGCGGCCTGGGCGCCGTCACCTACCACGCCGGTTCGCTGGGCGCGCCCAACACCTGGTCGGCCTGGGGCGGCACGTTCTCGCACACCATCGCCACCCCGCAGTTCGAGCAGGCCCTGGAGGTCATGCGCAAGCTGGCCGAGGCAGGGACGCACTACCCCGACAGCCTCACCGTCAGCTCCACCGACATGCAGAGCTTCTTCCACAACGGCACGGTCGCCTCGATCAACGACGGCTTCGGGTCGGTGAACCTGGGCTTCATCACGAAGATCAACGACCGGTTCGACCTCGACCTCGGGCGGCCGTACGGGGAGAATCCCACCCCCTGGCAGAGCCCGGGCACCTTCGGCTACGTCGCCTTCAAGAAGGCCTCCCCCGAGCGGATCAGGCTGCTGCTGCGCATCTGCGACTACCTCAGCGCGCCGTTCGGGACCAGCGAGTACGAGCTGGCCAACTACGGCGTCGAGGGCCGGCACTTCACCAAGGACGCCGACGGCGTCACGACCACCGACCTGTACACCCAGGAGAACAACACGCTCCTGCCCGTCAAGTTCCTCGGCGCGGCCCCGTCCGTCCTCTACCTGCCGGGTCACTCCGACGTGGCCAGGTCCGTGTACGAGTGGCAGAAGGCGACCCTGCCCGACAGTGTCCGCAATCCCGCCACCGGCCTGCGCTCTCCCACCGAGGCGAGCAAGGGCGCCCAGCTCACCCAGATCATCGGGGACGGGATCACCGCGGTCACGTTCGGGCGCAAGCCGCTGTCGGCGTGGAAGGACGTCGTCACCCAGTGGCGGCAGGCGGGCGGTGACCAGGTCGCCGCGGAGCTGGCCAAGGAGCACGCGGCCAACCAGTAGACCGGAGGCGCACGACAGGCCGGCGGGCCGCGAACAGGCGGCCCGCCGGTCCGCGTGTTCCCAGGCGCGGGACGCCGTCCGTCTTCCGGTTCACGGTGTTCCCAGGCGTGAGGCGCGGGCCGTTCGCGCGTGGGGACGCCGTCCGTCCGCCGGTGCGTCGTGTTCCTCAGGCGCGGGGCGCCGGCCGTTCGCAGACGGGGACGCCGTCCATGCGCACCGTCACCGTCTCCCCGCCGGGCAGCCTCAGGACGACCAGGTCGCCCCGCACGCTCACCTCCGGCGCGGGCGGCCGCTCGCGCGTCACCGCCAGGTGCACCAGGCCGACGTAGACCGCGGTGCCGCCGGGGTGGTCGGCGGCGGCGTACGGCGTGGCCGAGTGCGTGCCGAAGGCGTTGGTGCCCCGGGAGGTCACCAGACCCGTGCCCGTGTAGCCGTGCAGGGCGAACACGGCGCTGCTCAGCCCGTCCGGGCGGCGGGCCAGCGCCGTCCCGTCCTCCTGGCTCGCCTCCGGCGGGGTCGCCGCGGCCAGGGCGTGGCCGCCGTCCCTCACCCGGTGGCCGGCCGGGGCCGTGACCCGGTGGATCCTGATCTCCGCCGGGCCGTCGACCACCGAGGCCGTCACCACGCGGACCGGGCCGTCCCGGTAGGCGGAGGCGGCGAACCGGTCGGAGACGCACAGGGGCTCGATGCGCCGCCTGAGGGAGGGCGTCCCGTCGGGCGCGACGACGGCCAGGTGGTTGTCCACCCCGCGCGCCCCCTCCCCCACCTCGGGCCCGGTGTGGCTGGTGTAGGCGAACTTGAGGTAGTACGGGTCGGGTGGCCCGTCCGGGTCCTGGACGCGGTCGCGGTCGCTGCCGTGGTTGACGAGCCGTACGACGCCGTCGGCGCGGGTGGCGTGCAGCAGCCAGCCGGGCGCGGGCATGGACACCGCCTGGTCGGCCAGGTCGACGGGCGCGGCCTCCTCGGGATCCGTCCAGACCGGGTGCCCGGGCGGCAGCAGCAGGCCCAGGAACGCCTTGCTCGCCCAGTACGGTGACGCCGGTCCCGAGTAGTCCTGCGCGACGGGCGGGAACGGGCCGTACCAGCCCAGCGTGAGCAGGCCGCGCTCGTCGGGTGCGCCGCGCTCGGCGAAGTGGCGCAGGACGCCGCTCGCGATGCGGCGGGTACGGCCGGGCGGAAGGGGCGAGGCGCCGGTGAGCGCTCCCAGCCACAGCGGCGCGACCGTGGCGAACC
This sequence comes from Streptosporangium sp. NPDC050855, assembly GCF_044456585.1. NCBI lineage: Bacteria > Bacillati > Actinomycetota > Actinomycetes > Streptosporangiales > Streptosporangiaceae > Streptosporangium > Streptosporangium sp. NPDC050855. The sequence goes on along the minus strand of NZ_JBITFY010000031.1, from coordinate 23,484 downwards.
GGTAGGTCAGCGAGCGTCCCTGGTGCACCGGCCCGCCGTCGGCGGCGAAGAAGTGCTGGTAGTGGTCGAGGAAGCGGCGCAGCCGTGCCGCGTAGAGTTCCCCGCGGGCGGTGTCGCCGGCCATCCTCGCCCACAGCGACGGGTACAGGTGCATCGCCCAGCCGCAGTAGTGGTCGAAGTTCTTGCCCCTGCCGTCGGAGTACCAGCCGTCACCGGCGTACCACTCCTCGATCCGCTCCAGCCCGCCGGTGATCTCCGCCGGTTCGTGGGGCCCGCCCACCTCGGCCAGGAACTGCCCGACGACCACCGTGAACATCACCCAGTTGTTGTCGGGCGTGCGCCGCCCGACGCATCCGGCCAGCCAGGCCACCACCCGTTCCCGTACGGCCGCCGGCAGCCGGTCGAACAGCCAGGGCCGGGTCTCGTGCAGCGCCAGCGCCACCGAGGCCGCCTCGACGAGCTGCTGGGACATGTCGGCCGGCGCGGGCCAGGCGCAGGGGTGGGCCGGGTCGGTCCCGGCCGCCAGACCGCTCGCGTAGCGCTCCAGCAGCGCGGGCGGCACCGCGCCGCCCGCTCCGGCGATCCTGAAGGCGGCGAGCAGGAACGTGCGGGCGAAGCCCTCCAGCCCGTCGCTCACCGGCCCCGACCGGCTCGCCCTGCCCGGCAGGTGGAACCGGGCGAAGTCCTCCGTGGCGTACGGCACCACGGAGGCCAGCAGGCGGTCGGCGGCGGCCTCCCAGTGTGCCCGTGTCCAGCCGGTGTGGCCGGAGAGTCGTTCGTCGGGCGCCGGGAGGCCGCTTGATGACATAAAACGGATACTACAGCTCTGGCAAGGCTTCTATCGGGAGAACTCTGACGCCTGAAGTAAACGTTTTAACATCGATGCTCATCTGCCCGCGTAGCTGATGCTCGGGCGGGGCGGCGTGGTCATGCCGTGGCCGAGGAAGTAGTCGGGGTGGTGGGACTGCATGTAGCCCTTGAGGGTCATGGCGTTGCGGTAGGCGGGGTTGTGCGCCAGCGTGTACAGCCTGGTGCTCGTGGGCCGGTCGGTGGTGAAGATGATGAGCTCGTCGAAGCTCGCGTTGGTGTAGACGACCTCTTCGCGCCAGTCGCCGAGGAGGTCGCCGACCAGGGTGGGGTTCACGCCCTGGGCCGCGCTGACCGCGCCGTACTGTGAGATGTTCAGCAGCCGGGGGGTGCGGTTGGTGGCGGTGGGGTTGGCCGGGTCCCACTTCTCGAACTTGCCGTCGTTGAGCAGTTCCATGGTGAGGTCGCCGTCCCACCACAGGCCCATCTGCGGCCAGGGCCGCAGTGAGGTGTTCGGTTCGGTGAGGCGGTTGGTCGGCGCGTTGTACACCCCGGAGAAGGACCAGACCTCCATGCCGGGGTGGCGGGGGTCGATGTCGCCAGCCATGCCGCGCCCCACGTCGGCGGTGCCGGACGCGGTGTGCCGCCAGATGACGGAGCCGTCGCGGGCGTCGTAGTAGTACTCGCGCAGGCCGTTGGGGTTGTCCTGCTGCACGCCGTAGCCCTGCAGGCCCGGACGGGAGGGGTCCATCTTGGTGATGTGGAAACGGTCGCCGTGGACGATGCCCGCGGGCCCCAGCGAGTAGCGCAGGGTTCCGTCGCCGTTGAGCACGAACCCGATCTCGGCGACCTCGTCGCGGCCGTCACCGTCGACGTCGATGATGCGGGTGTTGTGCCCGTCGGGGGCGTTCTGGTTGCCGCGCAGCCACTTCCACCGCTGGGTCAGGGCCTGGCCGTCGAAGTTCCAGGCGGCCATCATGAGGTTGAAGCCCCCGTTGCCGATCCGGTTCTTCATGAACGCCACCAGGCTGGGCCTGGTGCCGTCGAGGTGGCCCACCCCGAAGCGCGCGTACATCGGGCCGTCGGACAGGTAGTCGGTCGGCACCGGGGCCGTGGCCCGGGCCGCTCCGGTCCGGCCGTCGAGAACGGCGATGAACTGGCGGTTGTCGTCACCGTTGGTGAACCTCGTCCCGTTGCCGAAGGTCACGCCGTTGGCGATGCGCACCGCGACCTCGGCCCGGCCGTCGCCGTCGAGGTCGGCGACGGTGACGCCGTCGTTGTGGCCGACGTCGATCGTGGACGAGCCGCCCTCGATGTTGTTCTGGTTCGTGCTGTTGGGCCCCATGTCGACCTGCCACAGGAAGCGCCCGTCGCCGCGGTAGGCCTCGATCCTCTGGGGGGAGGTCTGCCGGTCGAGCACGTAGTCGTACTCGCCGTCGCCGTCGAGGTCACCGGCCCAGACGAACTTCACCGGGCCGCCGGAGCGCAGCGGCACGCGGACCACCGGCTCGGTGGCGTGGTTGGCGGTGAGGGTGAACGCCGTGCTCGCCGCCTGCTCGGTGCCGCCGACCACCGGCCGTACGTGGTAGCTGTTGGCCCGGGTCAGGTCGGCCGTGGAGTCGACGTAGTTGGTGCCGCCGGTCAGGACGCCGGAGTTGAGCTTGACGTACGAGCCGCCGGCGGTGGAGCGGTAGACGTTGAAGCCGATGCCGTCCGGGTCCAGTCCCAGCAGCCGCCAGCCGACCAGGACGTTCCTGCTGCCGGAGCGCACGGCCACGACGCCGCGGCCGAGGTTCTCCATCGGGCGGACGGGGGCGGCCGCCGAGGCGCCGGAGGCGGCGGTGGTCGCGGACGTGGGGCCGGCGACCAGGGCCGTGGCGGCCATCGCGAGCGCCGAGGCGATGACGGCGGGCCGGCGGACGGCCCGTCGTCGACGCGTGACGTGCATGAAGATCTCCTTCGTCGTGGGGGGTGGTGAGGGGTTACGCGGGAAGCCGGTCACCGATCAGGGCGAGGCACTGGATGGCCGCCAGGCCGTACTGCGCCGAGGCGTTGGTCGACAGGCCGGCCTCGTCGACCGGTTTGAGCACCTTCGGGCCTTCGACCCGTACGGACCGGAAGTCGTGGGTCTTGGGGTATCCGGCGTGGCCGGTGTCGAACTCCTTCCATGCCCGGGCCGCGAGGCCCGCGTCGCCGAGCCTGACGGCGGCGTAGGCGGTGAGGCGGGAGTGGGCCTGGCGCAGGTTCTGGCTGCCGAACGACTGGCCGGTCTCGGCCTGCTGCTCGGCGGCGGTGCCGTTGTACAGGCGGCAGTACTGCAGCCACGCCCTGGTGAACGCCTCGTCACCGGTCAGGGAGATGAGCTCGCTGCACAGCTCGACCAGGCCGAACACCGCGCCGAGCGAGCCGACGCTGACCGCGGTCCCGGTGGGTTTGAAGGTGCCGTCGTCGAGGTCGTACAGGCCGCTGCCGCGGACGAACCCGTTGGGCATCGCGGCGATGGTGCGCATGCCGTTCAGCAGTTTCTCGCGGGCGATCGGCGCGCCGCCGCGCTCCCATTCGGTCAGCCAGGCGAGCGCCAGGCCGCTCCAGTCGGTGCCGGTGCTGACGCCGAGCGCGTGCGGGTCCGGCTCGTACGGGCCTGTGCGGATCTTGCGGATGGGGTCCAGGACGAGGAAGGTCCTGTCGGCGTCCACGAGGTCGCGCAGCAGGTCGCCGATGCGCTCGTCGGCGGTGAGGAAGTACAGGAAGCGCCGGTAGCCGGCGTTGCTGATGCGGGCCTGCTTGGCGCTGTCGGCCCAGTGCTGGACGCCGTGCCGCGTGCCCAGGTCCCGCCATTCGCCCAGGTGGTAGACGTCGACCTCGCCGGTGTGGCGGGTCATCGCCTCGGCGAAGCGGAACGCCTCGGCCCTGCCGGTGCGCAGGTAGTGGTACCACAGCCACAGGTCGGTCGACAGCTCGGAGTTGTCCCAGGCGTAGCCGCCGACGTCGTAGCGCCACACGTGCCGGTCGGGGTCGTAGCTGTGCATGATGTCGCCGTAGTCCCAGAACCCGTACCAGGAGCGCTGGTCGACCTGCGTGCTGTGGTGGTCGAACAAAAGGTCCAGGCGGTCCTCGATGAGCTTCCTGGCCGGGGTCGAGCGGTCCACCGGCGACCAGTCGCCGAACACCCCGGCCGCGTGCAGGTGCGCCGGTGGCGCGACGACCAGCGGCGGCGTCCGCACGGCCTCGGCCATCTCCGCCACCCGCTCCGCGGCCGGGGTGGCCTCCAGCGCCCAGAACATCAGCTCCGTGGTGCGCGCGATGCCGTACGGGGTGCCGAAGCCCGGTTCGTAGTCCTCGTAGGTGATCTCCAGCCCCTCGAGCTGCTCGGGGTAGGTGTCCTGGCCGAGGCCGTCGTGGTAGAAGCGCAGGTCCATCGGCCCGGCGTCGGGTGACCACAGCCAGACGGTGACCTCGGCCCGCTCGCCGGCCGCGCCGCGGACGTCGAGCTGGGTGGGGTGCAGCTGCCAGAAGTTGCGCATGCCGAAGGCGAACCCGCCCTGCGGGCTTCCGACGTAGCCGAGCCCGCCGGCCCGGCCGCCGGAGTCGACGGGTATCCAGCCGTGGCCGGCCTTGGTGCGCTTGCGGATCTGGAAGCCGTCGGCGCTGACCTGGCGCAGCGAGTAGTCGCCGAAGGCGGGGATCAGGTGCAGCCGGGAGGAGACCCGGGTGTCCCAGGTCGCCGTCGGCGGGGTGGCCTGCCCGGCGACCTGCGCCTGGCGGACCGCCGCGCCCGGGTCGCGGCGCAGACCGGTGATGCCGCGCACCGCCTCCGACAGCACGCCGTCGCCGCTCCCGGCGAGGCGCACGTGCCGGTCGTGGAGCTCACCCCGCATCGGCACGTCGAAGCGGATGCCGAGGCCGCCGATGAAGTCCTTTTTCTCGTCACCGTCGAACACGAAGCTGTGCACGGCGCGGATGCCGTCGCTGCCGGCGTAGAAGTACAGGCGCACGGTGAACGGCAGCCAGGACCGTCCGCCGCGCCGGTGTGCCCCCTCGATCCTGACCACCGCGCGGACCGGGCCCGACTGCTCGACCGTCACCTTCTCGGTGCGGCCCTCGAACCTCTCCCGCTTCACCGTGCCGGCCTCGTCGTCCCCGGGCTCGTCCTGGCGCAGGCAGATCAGCCGGCCGTCGCGGGCGATCTCCTGCTCGCCCCGCAGGATGGAGCGCACCAGCCGGTCGCCCTTCTTCGGGATCAGGCACCGGATGACGCCGGTGCCCACCTCGACCCGGTCGCGGCCGTCCTTGACGGTCACGGCCGCCGCCGGCGCGGCCGGGCTGCCCGCTGCCAGGACGTAGTGCTCGGCCGGGGCGACGTCGGTGCCGATGGCGTGCGCGGTCCACTTCAGCGACCCGTCGGGCCAGTAGGCGGTGGCCCATGTCTGGACGGGCACCTGCTGTCCGGCGGCGGTGCGCAGCGCGAACTCCTGGCCCTTGGGGACGGTGCCCTTCGGCCACGGCACGCCCCAGGTGGACCCCCCGGCCAGTCGTCCGGGGACGCCTCCCTCCAGCCAGTGGAGCCGGACACCGTCGTCGAGCACGCCGCGTGCCGCCGTCGGCCGGGTGGCCGCGGCGCGTGCCGGTCCCGGGGGCAGGCCGATCTGACCGGCGGCGGCGGCCGCCGCCGCGCCGAGGAGGAGTTTTCGCCGGGACATCATCGCCATGGAGGGCTCCACTGGGGGGTTGGCGTTCACGCCGAGGAAACGGTCACGTGTTTAAACGTTTACATCGCAGATGGCAGCATGCCCCGCCGACGCTGTCAAGAGCCGCGATCCGCCCGGGAAGGCGGTTTCCCAGCAAGACGCCCATGAACGCCGCACGATTTCCCGCGCGCCGGCGGGCCGGCGATCACCCGGGGACGGGGATTTGACAGGAGGCCGGGCAGGGGGAAGCATCGCGCGTAAGCGGTTTACCATCGTGTTTCACTTCGGTTGGAGGTCGGATGGTCCGGCGTGCGGTACCCCGCGAGGACGGGCGGCGGCCGACGACGATCCGGGACGTGGCCGCGCACGCCGGCGTGTCCGTGGCCACGGTGTCGCGGATCCTGTCCGGCACCTACCCCAGCGCGCCCGCCACCCGCAGCAAGGTCATGCGGGCGGTGCGCGAGCTGGACTACGTGGCCAACGCCAACGCGCGGGGGCTGGCCGGAGCGAGCAGCCGCAGCGTCGCCATCATCGTGAACTCCGTGGTCTCGCCGCACTACGCCCACGTCGCCCAGGGCGTGCAGACCCAGGCCGCGCTGGAGGGCAAGCTCTGCATCGTCGGCACCACCGGCGGCGACCCGGAGCGCGAGTTCGCGACGGTGCAGCTGATGCGCCAGGAGCAGGCCGAATGCGTGATCCTCGTCGGCAACGTGGTGAACGACGCGGACTACCGCGAGCGGATGGGCGAGTACGCCCGCGCGTTGGCGCTCGCCGGATCGCAGCTCGTCCTGTGCGGACGCCCGGCGCTCGGCCCCGGCGTGCCCGCCCTCGTCGTCGAGTACGACAACACCGCCGGCGCGTACGCCGTCACCAGCCACCTGCTCTCGGCGGGCCACCGGCGCATCCTGTTCCTCGGGCGGCGCGACGGCCACACCACGCAGGACAGCCGCGTCGCCGGATACCGCGACGCCCTGGCCGACCACCGCGTGCCCCACGATCCCCGCCTGGAGGTCGAGGGCACGATGGAACGGCACGAGGGCTACCGCATGGTCCGCGAACGGCTCGGCGCGGGTCCTGCCGACTTCACCGCGATCTTCGCCTGCAACGACCTCATCGCGGCGGGCGCCCGCCGGGCCCTGCGCGAGCACGGGCTGCGCGTCCCCGACGACATCTCCATGGTCGGCTTCGACGACCTGCCCACGGCCGCCGACATCGACCTCACCACGGTCCACGTGCCGCACGAGGAGCTCGGCCGCACCGCCGTACGCCTCGCCCTCGAACGCCGGCGGGACGCCTCGGGCATGACCGGGCACGTCATGCTCGGCACCCACATCGTCGTGCGCGAGTCGGTCCGTACCCTCAGGGGCGCCGGGGGCCCGACCCCGTAGGGCCCGGACGGGCGGAAAGCCCCGTCCGGGAGACCGTCGAAGCGTTCACACCCGTGGTCCCCGGGCCTCTCGCACCACGGTCACGGGGCCGCCCGCCCGAAGACGCGCCAGCCGTGGGCGCCGATGACGTCACCGGCCTCGCTGCCCGCCTCGACCGGGCGGCCGAAAGGCGAGGACGGCGTGAACGGCTCCCCGGAGTGGTTGACGACGAACAGGTACCCGTCGCGCACGACGGCCTCGACGTGCGGCGGCAGGTCCTCGGCGACGGGACGGACGCCCGCGTCGGCGAGGATCCGCGCGGTGAGCGCCCGCATGCCCTCCTCGTCGGGAACGGTGGCCAGGTAGTAGGCCGTCCCCGAACCGCTCACCCGCGACGTGAAGGCCGGGCGCCCCCGGAGCCTGCCGTCGCCGAAACGGCCGAGGACCGTCGCGTCGACCACGTCGAGTTCCTCGGCGAACAGGCGGCCCTTCAGCGAGGCGCCGTCGAAGGACACGGTCACCGCGGCGGCCTCGTGGGCGTCGTCGAGGGGAAGGGCTCCGAAGTCGGTGACCCGCAGGCCGAGCGTTGCCGCCAGCCGCGTGGTGAAGCCCCCGAGGGGGAACCTGTCGTGCTCGTCGACCACGTCGCTGAACGCCGACAGCAGCAGCGTCCCGCCACCGGCGACGTAGGACGCGAGGTTGGCCGCCGACGCGTCGGTCAGCAGGTAGAGCTGCGGCGCGATCACGACCGCGTACCGCGACAGGTCGTCACCGGGGTGACGGACGTCGACGCCGACGTGCCGGCGGTGCACCGCCGCGTGCCACTGCTGCACGATCGCGAGGTGGTCGAAGCGCACCGGGTGGTCGGAGTTCTCCACCGCCCACCGGTTCTGCCAGTCGTAGAGCAACGCCACGGGCGCCTCCACCTCCGCCGACATGCGGGGGAACGCGGCCAGGCTCCGTCCGAGCTCGACGACCTCCTTCCAGGTACGGGTCCCGGTTCCCGCGTGCGGCACCATCGCCGAGTGGAACTTCTCCGAGCCCGAGCGGGACTGGCGCCACTGGAAGAACATCACCCCGTCGGCGCCCCGTGCGACGGCCTGTACGCTGAGCGCCGCCATCTGGCCCGGCGCCTTCGGCACGTTGCTCGGGCGCCAGTTGACCGCGTCCGTCGCCTGCTCCATGAGGACCCAGGGCACCCCCGGTTTGAGGGACCGCATGAGGTCCCGGGTGAAGGCGGCCCCGCGGAACGACTCGGGGTCGGCCGGATCGGGGTAGCTGTCGTCGGCGATCAGGTCCAGGTCGGCCGCCCACGAGCGGTAGTCGGCCGGCTCGAACGCGCCGATGAGGTTCGTGGTGACGGGCTGGACTCCCCCGGCCGCGCGGATGATCGACTTCTCCATGCGGTAGAGGCCGAGCAGCGCGTCGGAGGTGAAGCGCTTGAAGTCCAGGAGACCTGCGGGGTTGACGCTGTAGGGGGCGAGCCGGGGCGGGACGATCTCCTCGAAGTCACCGTAGCGCTGCGACCAGAAGGCGGTCCCCCAGGCGTCGTTCAGCGCCTCGATGTCGTCGTACCGCCCGCGCAGCCAGGCGCGGAACGCGACGGCGGCGTTGTCGGAGTAGTCGGCGTGCAGGTGGCAGCCGTACTCGTTGTTGACGTGCCACATCACCACCGCGGGGTGGCGGGCGTAGCGTTCCGCGATCGCCGTGACGAGCTCGGCCGCCAGGCGCCGGTACACCGGTGACGTCGGGGCGTACGCCTGCCGGCTTCCGGGCCAGTAGGTCGCCCCGGAGGCGTCCTTGGGCAGGATCTCCGGGTAGACCCGGCTCGCCCAGGGGGGTGGGGAGGCGGTGGCCGTGGCGAGGTTCACCCCGATGCCGCCCGCGTGCAGCTTGTCGAGGACCCGGTCGAGCCAGCCGAAGTCGAACTCGCCCTCGGCGCGCTGGATGCGCGCCCACGCGAACACCCCCAGGCTGACCAGGTTCACCCCCGCCTCCCGCATCAGCCGGACGTCCTCGTCCCACACCGGCTCGGGCCACTGTTCCGGGTTGTAGTCGCCGCCGTAGTACACCTGAGGTGCTCCCCTGTCGGTGGTCGGTGTGCGGGCGCGTACGCCGCCGGACAGGATGCGCCCGCCCCGGAATTAAAACGTTTGTACGGGAGGGGTGCAAGCCCCCGGAGGGCGTCCGGGGGCCCGGGCGGCGCACGCCGCGCGGCCCGGCCGGTGCCGTCCCGGGGAGCTGCTGGTGACCTGGCTCCAGCGCCTGCTGGTCCCGGACGAGAGGGTGGAACAGTCGTGAGGACCTCGACCGGTCCCGCCGGGACCCGCACCGGACGCGCCGGACGCCGCGACGCCTTCGCGCGCGGTGGCGCTCCCCCGCGCGGTGGTCGCCGTGACGCTCCGGTACGCCGGGCACTGGCGCGTCTTCTCGTGTACCTGTCGCTGGTCGTGGCCGGCGCGGTGGTGATCCTGCCGCTGGCGGCGATCCTGCTGACCTCGCTGCGGACCGCGGAGGAGATGGCGGCCAACGACAACCCGCTCGCCGCCCTCGTCCCCGGCGTGACGACGCAGGTCGCCACCTACCAGGTCGTCAACGGCCTGGGGGTGATGGACACGCACTGGGCTCCCGTCCTGCTGTACACGGGGACCGACATCGTCTCCATCTACATCTTCCTGCAGTTCATCCGGTCGATCCCGATGTCCCTGGACGAGGCGGCCAGGCTGGACGGCGCGACGTCGCTCACCATCTACTGGCGCGTCATCATGCCGCTGCTGCGCCCGGCGATCGCCACCGTGGTCATCGTCAAAGGCGTCGCGATCTACAACGACTTCTACATCCCCTTCCTGTTCATGCCCTCCGAGGGGCTCGGTACGATCTCGACGTCACTGTTCCGGTTCAAGGGGCCGTACGGGGCGCACTGGGAGGTCATCTCCGCGGGCGCCGCGCTCGTCATCCTGCCGAGCCTGATCGTCTTCCTGGCCCTGCAGCGGTTCATCTACAGCGGCCTCGTCTCGGGAGCCACCAAATGACCCGACCGGCGATGAGCGAGGGGCGCACCGCGCACATCGCGTGGCGCCTCCACCGGCACACCGGCAACGCCACCGGTGCCAGCAACGCCACCGGCACCGGTGACCATGACGACGGCGGCACCGGTGGTCCTCCCGCGCTGCTGCTCCTGCACGGGTTCACCGACTCCGCCGCCTGCTGGGAGCCGGTCGTGCCCGCGCTGGCCGGCCACGGCGGCATCGGTGGCATCGGTGGCATCGGTGGCATCGGTGGCATCGGTGGCATCGTCGCCACCGACGCCCGCGGCCACGGGGACTCGGGCCTTCCCGACGGGCCCGTGGGGTCGGAGCGGCACGCCGCCGACCAGGCGCTCGTCCTCGACGACCTCGGCGTCACCGAGCCGGTCGTCGTCATCGGGCACTCCATGGGCGCGCTCACCGCCCTCACGCTGGCGGCCACCCGGCCGGAGCTGGTGGCCGCGCTCGTCCTGGAGGACCCGCCACCGTACGGGATGGGCGCCGGGCCACGCGGCGTGCCGTCCTGGCTCGCCGACCTGCGCGCCCTGGACCTTCCCGGGCGCGTCGCGTACGCCCGCGAGCACCACCCGGCCTGGGGCGAGGCCGAGCTGCCGCCGTGGGCGCTGAGCAAGGAGCAGATCGACCCGCGCTACTGCGAGCGGCCCGGCACGGCTCTGGATCCCCTCCACGACCTGGCACCGGACGTGCGCTGCGACACGCTGCTCGTGTACGGTGACGCCGACCTCGGCGGGATGGTCACCGACGCCGATGCGGACACGTTCCGGAAGGCGGCGGCCGGCACCGTGACGACGGTCCGCGTGCCCGGCGCCGGGCACAACGTCCGGCGCGACACCGCCGGCGCGTACCTGCGCGCGGTCCGCGCCTTCCTGGACGAGGTGCGCCCGCGGCCACCGCACTGATCGACCCCCACCCCCACCCCCACCAACCCCGACACCGGCCCCGACACCGGCCCCGACGCCGCGCGGCACGGGTCCTCCCCTGCCCGCACACCGTCCCGGACGGCCGCGGGCCGGGCGTCCCGCCCGCCGCGTATCACCTGTAAGACGGCGTGTCAGCCTGTACGGAGAGCACGTCGAACAGGCTGACAACAGGATCTCCTTGCGGACGATGTGAGCGCTCCGAAACCGTGGACCCCGTCACAGGAACGACTCCCGGTGTCCGAACCAGGGAAACGATGAGAACGCCCTCGCACCCAAGACGGCGCGGGGCGTTCCGCGAAGGGATCCGCATGAGGAAGCTCGCCGTTCGACTCACCTGCCTGCTCGCCATGGGCGCCGGCATCGTGCCCGCGTCCGGCACCGCGATGGCGGCCGTACCGGCTTCGGCACCCTCCGGTGTCGCGTCCGCGTCCGGCACGGCGACGGCCGCCGGACCGGATTCGGCCTCCCTGGGCACCGCGGCGGCCAGTCACTGCGTGGCCGACAGGTACGGAAAGGGGATGGGCTGCTACGGCAGCCTGTCCCGGGCGATCAAGGTCGCCAACGCGGCCGGCTACGCCGTGGCCGTGCTCTACGACTGGATCAACTACAACTCCCGCGGCGACACCCTCACCATCTCCGTCCCCCGCGACTGCAGCAGGAGCACCTCCGGCAGGGCCGACTACGAGTTCAAGCGGCTGGACCACATGGGCTGGGGCGACCGGGTCAGCTCGGTGAACACCAGGATGGGCAACGGCACGCACTGCGACGTGTTCTTCCACACCGACATCGACCTCGTCCGGGACTGCGCCGGCAAGCGGTGGATCGACAGGTACGGCCACCTCGGCCACTACGGCTGCTACAAGCGGGCCAGCTCGTTCAGGCTCAGCTGACCGCCGCCGGACCCGCCGGTCCGCGAGGACGGGGACGTCGCGGGCCGGCGGGCGCGGGCTCCTCCCCGTCCTTGCGGCGGGGAGGGACGCGGTCGCGCGGGCCCAGAATTGTAGCCAATGCGGAACCGGCCGCGGGCGGGCGCGGTGCGGCCTCGGGCACGTCCGTGTGCAATGGGCCCATGGCTGCCTTATCGATGTGGACCGACCTGCTCCGGACCCGATCGGCCCTCTGCCTGGGGATCGCCCCCTCCCCCAAGTGGCTGCGGGCCTGGAGGATGCCCGACGACGTGGACGGGGCGCGGCGGATGTGCGAGGTGGTGCTGGAGGCCGCGGGCGACCGGGTGTCCGTCTACCGGATCCAGGTGCCGTTCTTCGCCCGGTTCGGCGCCGCGGGCACGGCCCTGCTGCGTGACGTCGTCGACGGCGTGCACGAGCGGGGCTCGCTGGCGGTGCTGGACGCGAAGGTGTGCGACGCCGACGACACGATGGACTCCTACGCCGACCTCTACCTGGGGCCCGGCAGCGTGCTGGGCGGTGACGCGGTGACGGCGACCCCGTTCATGGGATTCGCCTCCCTCGACCCGCTGCTGCGCCGGGCCCGTGACAGCGGGACGCTCGTCATGGTGCTCGTGCGCACCTCCAACCACGCGGCCGGCGGGGTGCAGGGCGCGGTGACGGGCTCGCGCACCGTCGCGCAGCGTACGGCCGACGAGGTGCAGGGGTGGAACGACGAGAACGGGGTGGCGGCCGCGGCCGTGGTCGGGGCCGGCCGCGAGGAGGCCGCCGAGCTGGTGGCCCGGATGCCGTCGGCGGTCGTGGAGCTGCCGGGTCTCGGCCGGGCCGGACGCGCCACCGGTGACCTCGTCGCCGTGGCCGCCGGTGCCCCCGGGCGCGCCGTGCTGCCGGTCACGACCGGCGTGCTGCGCCACGGGCCGGACGTCGCCGCGCTGGGCGCGAGCATCGCGACCTGGCGGGAGGAGATCGGGGCGGAGGTCCCGGCGTGCTGATCGAGCTGCGGCCGGGCACCTCGCGGGAGGCCGCCGAGGAGGTGGCCGCGCGGGCCGCGGAGCACGAGGACGTCACCGCCTGGCCGGTGCACCTGGCCGGCCGGTCGTTCGTGGTGGTGAGCGGTGACGAGTCCCTCGTCAGCGTGCCCGACTCGCCCGCCGTGCTGGCCCGCCGCCCCACCCCCGACGGCCACTGGCTGGTACGGCGGGAGAGCGGGGTGGCGCCGCGCGAGGTCACGATCGGCCCCACCCCGCCACCCGGTCCCACCGCGTCCACGGCGTCCACGGCGTCCACGGCGTCCACGGCGTCCGGCTCCGCGGCTCCCCGTATCGCGCCCGAAGAGCCCGGGGAGCCCGGGGAGCCCGGGGAGACCGGAGAGACCGGGAAGGCAGGTGACGTGATCCGCGGCGCGGTCGTCGGGGGTCCGCGGCTGTGGTGGGCGGCGGGGCCGTGCGCGCTGGAGTCCCCGCGGGACGCGCTCGAGACGGCGATGGCGGTCAGGGCGCAGGGGGCGCACGCCCTGCGGGCCGGGCTGTACAAGACCCGCAGCAGCCCCTACCACTTCCCCGGCAAGGGCAGGCGGGGCCTGGAGACGCTCGCGGAGATCCGGCGGGCGGCGGCCATCCCCGTGATCACCGAGGTGTGCGACCCGCGCGAGGTGCCGGCGACCGCCGAGGTGGCCGACTGCCTCCAGGTGGACGGGCGGCAGATGGACAATCGCCCGCTCCTGGCCGAGCTGGGAGCCCAGCCCCGTCCCGTGCTGCTGATGCGCCGGCCGCAGGCGAGCCTGGACGACTGGCTGCGGGCGGCGGAGTTCGTCCTCGCCCGCGGCAACAACGCCGTGGTGCTCTGCGCGGGAGCCTCGGGGACGCCGCCGCTGCCGGGCTTCGGGGCGATCGCCGCCCTGCGCGCCCGTACCGGCCTGCCCGTGGTCTTCGACCCCAGCCACAGCACCGGTTCGGCCTCGCTGGTGGCGCCGGCCTCGCTGGCGGCCGCGGCGTACGGCGCGGACGGGCTGCTCATCGAGTCGTGCCCGAAGCCCGAGAGGATGTACCGGCCGGGCGACGCGGCCCACATGTTCCCTCCCGAGTCCCTGGCGGACCTGGTCTCCGCGTGCGAGCGGACCCGGGACTCCGCACGATCCCTGGCGGTGCCGCGATGACTGTTTCCACTGGTTCCCCCTCGTCCACGACCACCCCGCCGACCGCCGCGACCACCGCGACCACCGCGTCCACGACGACCGGCGCCACCACGGCTACCTCGGTGACCTCGGTGACCGGCGTGTCGTCCCCCGCGGGCCCTTCGGCCTCCCACGGCCCGGTGTCACGTCCGGCGAGCTGGCTGGTGCCGCTGCACAGACCGGCGCGGCCCCGCGCGCGGCTGGTCTGCGTGCCCAACGCCGGGGGCGGCGCCACGACGTTCCGCGGCTGGGCCGACCTGCTGCCCGGTGACGTGGAGCTGTGGGCGATGCGCTCACCCGGCAGGGAGACCCGGATCGCGGAGAAGCCCCCGAACCGGCTGTCGATGATCATCGATCCGGTGATCGACGGGTTGTCGCGGCTGGAGCCGCTGCCGTTCGCGCTGTTCGGGCACAGCATGGGCGCGCTGGTGTCGTTCACGGTGGCGCGGCGCCTGCGCTCGCGCGGCCTGCCGGGCCCGGGGCGGTTGTTCGTGTCGGGCTGGAACGCGCCCCAGTGCAGGGACGGCATGCCGCGGCTCGGCCGGCTGGACGACGAGGAGCTGATGCGGGTGCTGCACCGGCTGGACGGCATCCCGCCGGAGGTGATCGGCAACCCCGAGCTGATGAGCCTCATCATGCCGGTGCTGCGGGCCGACCTGAACGCCGCGGAGTCCTACGTCCACGAGGACGAGCCGCCGCTGGCCTGCCCGATCTCGGTGTTCGGCGGGAACGGCGACCCGACGACGACGGCCGGCGGGCTGGGTGCGTGGAGCGCGCAGACCGGTTCGGCGTTCCGGCTGCGGCTGCTTCCCGGCGGGCACTTCTTCATCCACACCCAGCGCCGTACGCTGCTCCGCGCGATACGGGCGGACCTCGGCACCTGCCGGTGAGCGCGGGACCGGACGGGGCCCGGCCCGGGCCCCGTCCGGGAGGGACGAGACGGGACCGGGACGGACGTCACGGACGGGACGGGGCCGGCGCTCCCGGACGGTGAGCGGGACGGGACGGTCTCGCGCGGGCCTCAGCGCTTCTTGGCGGTGAGTTTGCCCGTGGTCAGGACGGCCTCGGTGCCGTAGAAGCGGCCGACGCGCTCGACCTCCCGCTCCAGCTCCTTGGTCCGGCCGGAGCCGAGCTCGACGAACGACTCGACCTTGACCTCCAGCCTGCCGCCCTTCTCCTTGCGCTCCCACATCCCGGCCACGACGCCGTCGACGAGCATGATCTGGTGGGCGACCGCGCCCTCGTACTTTCCGCGGCCGTGCTCGAAGACGCGCGCGGCCGTGTCCTTGGGCACGACGACCTCCTTGGGGCCGCTGCCGAGGACGTATGCCTCGTACTGGGGCAGCAGCCGCAGGCAGCTCCGGTCGGACGGCCAGCGGCCCTCGTCGGAGGCCAGGACGTACGCCTTGCGTCCCTCGACCTCGACCTGGGCGACCTCGTCGCCGAGCGACTCCAGCGCCTCGCGCGCCTCGGGCGGCCTGAGCGCGAACCAGCGTGCCAGGTCCTGGTGGGTGGCGGGCCCGTACGCGCGCAGGTAGCGGCGTACGATCTCCATGGCCGACTCCTCCGGGTCGGGCTGGTCCTTGGCCTCGACCTTCAGCCCCGCCCACCGGTCGGGCCTGACGTAGGTGACCTTGGCGCCCCGCACCGGCCCGAAGCAGAGCACGCCGAGGTAGGCGACGGGGCGCAGCAGCTCGCCCCAGTTGGAGGTGAGCTTGTCCTCGGCCCAGGCGCCGACCCGGCCGGAGACCTCCTTGGCCAGCTCCTCGCGGGTCAGGCACTCCCCGTCCAGCGCCTCGCGGACCGCGTCGACGAACGCCTCGCCCTGCTTGGCGGTGAGCCCGTGGTGGGCGTGCCAGCTGCCCTTGGCCCGCCAGTAGGGCTTCCAGCGCATGGCCGCCATCCACAGCGCCAGCTCGTCGGCGGCGTGCACGTGCAGGGTGCCGCGCAGGCTGTACGTCTTGATCAGCCGTTTCTTGTCGTACAGCTCCGCGCGGACCTGCTCCTGCGTGGCGTCCTTCACCCGTGACCCGATGGCCAGCTCGGCCGCGGCGGCGACCTGCGACTGGATCCCGCACACGTCGCGTACGGGTTTGCGCAGGTCGCCGGAGACGGGTTTCACGAGATGGTGGCGGGCCAGCCGCCGCGCGTGGACCTGATCCCAGGTGAGTGAGTTCATGGCCTGTGCTTCTACCCCATGGGGTGCAGCCGAACCTGGACGTGCTTGACGCCGTTGATGACGGGAGAGCGCAGATAGTCGGGCGGCCCGAGCAGCTCGGCACCCGACACCGAGGACACCAGCTCGTCGAGGAAGACCGTGAGCTCCAGTTCCGCGAGAGCGGCTCCCAGGCAGAAGTGCGGTCCCGAGCCGAACGCGACGTGCCCGTTGCGGGAGCTGCGGGGACGCCCGACGTCGAACACCTCCGGCGCGTCGAACACGCGTTCGTCACGGTTGGCGGAGGTGTGCCAGATGACGACGTCCTGCCCCGGCCGGATGGTCTTGCCGTGCAGCTCGGTCTCGCGGACGGCGCGGCGCAGCACGTGCCGGCTGGGCGAGGTCCAGCGCAGCAGCTCGCCGACCGCGTTCGGCATCAGCTCGCGTTCTCTGCGCAGCCGGTCCCACTGGTCGGGGTGCTCCATGAAGGCCAGCAGCCCCCCGACGGCCGCGTGCCGGGTGGTCTCGTTGCCCCCGAGCATCAGCACGTCGAAGAAGAGCAGGCACTCCTCCTCGGTCAGCACCCCGGCGTCCTGGGAACGGGCGAGCAGGCTGACGATGTCGTCGCCCGGCGACCTGCGGCGCTTCTCCACCAGGCCCTGGCAGTACAGCAGGAGCTGTCCGTGCGCCTGGGCGGCGTTGGCGCGCACGTCGGAGGTCATCTGGTACTCGCTGTCGTGCGAGCCGAAGGCCGTGGAGGTGAGCCTGAGCATCAGGTCCCAGTCCTCGCGCGGCACGTCGAGCAGCGCGGAGATGCCCGCGACGGGCAGTGCCGCCACGACGGTGGCGAAGTCGCAGTCCCGGCGCTCCAGCGCGTCGGCGAACACGTCCTTGACGACCGAGCGCAGGTAGGGCTCGAGCGCGGCGATGGCCCGCGGCGTGAAGCACTTGTTGACCAGCTTGCGCAGCTCGGTGTGCCGCGGCGGGTCGGTCGTGTTGATCATCTTTCCGGATCCCTGGTCACCGGTGTTGCGGTGCGGGCCCAGGGTGTTGGTCTGGTTGGAGCTGAAGGTCCGGGGGTCCTTCTGGACCTTCACGCAGTCCTCGTACCGGGTGACCGACCAGAAGCCGGGTTCCCTGCCGTCGGGGTTCCAGTAGAGCGGATCGTTGTCGCGCAGGTGGCGGAAGACCTCGTGGGGCCTGTCGCCGACGTGCAGATCGGCATCGGCCAGATCAACGTCAGTCATTGGGAACTTCCCATTCCTCGGAGAATTCTCCGGTAGAAGTCATCTCGCCGGCGGGATGGCGGTGATTGACCGGCGGGGCGGGTCCGACTAATGCGAGGGCGGGATTATAGGCCGACCTCCGGCCCTTCGCCCGGGTGCTTTTCCGCGTTTCCGGTGACATGGTTATCGTCCTCCCATGGTTCTACGTGTCAAGCTGACTCTGTCACTGCTCACGGCCTCCGCCCTGGTGGGAGGCGCTGCTCCGCCGGTGGAACGGCCTGTCGCGGTAGAGGCCGCGAGACCGTTCACGATGCAGGACTTCATGACCACGAAGAAACTCGGCCAGGCCGTCCCCTCCCCGGACGGTAAAGCCGTCGCGGTGGTCGTGAAACGCGGCCCCGGCGAGTCGACCAGATATGGCGCATCATTTGTCGACGGAAACGAGCGCGCCGACATCTGGGTGGCCGACGGCGACGGCCCGGCCCGCGACGTGACGCACGGCGTCAAGGACGGCACCGGCCACTACAACCCGGTGTGGTCGCCCGACGGGCGCATGCTGGCCTTCGCCTCCACCCGCGGTGGCGACGACGTGTTCCTGCACGTGTGGAACCGCGAGACCGGCGAGATCCGCAAGCTGACCCCGCGCGGGGTGCAGACGATGACGAACGCCTCCGGCTACCTCATCCAGTGGCTGGACGCGCGGCGGGTCGCCGCCCCGATGGTGAACGCCGGCCGCTGGACCCTGGAGTACGGGCAGTGGCTGGAGGCCCAGCGCGTCGCCCCGAAGGAGTGGGCCAAGGTCGAGCGCGGCAAGGAGGACACCGCCTTCGTGTTCGACAGCTCCGCGACCGACGACCAGGACGCGCTGGACGAGCAGGTCGCGGTCATCGACGCCGTGACCGGCACGATCACCTCGGCGGGACCGGCCCGCACGTACACGGCGGGCAACCTGGTGGCCGACCCGACCGGGCGGCACATCGCCCGGGTGGACGACCTCGGCCCCACCCCGGCGCGTCCCGGCCGGCTCAAGCGGATCATGGAGCGGCGCACGCAGCTGGCGATCGCCTCCGCCGCGGGCGGGCAGCCGCGCGTGGTGACCGACGTGCCGAGCCCCTCGGTCACCGTGCAGCCCCGCTGGGCGGCCGACGGGAGCAACCTGCTGATCGTCGGCAAGGCCACCCCCGAGACGCCCGACCCGTTCACCGCCTACCTGGTGCCCTCCGCCGGGGGCAAGGCCGTCCCGCTGGCCGCCGACCGGCTGCTGGCCACCGGCCTGCTGTGGGGAGCGGGGACGCCGCTGGTGCGCGGCGCGAAGGTCAAGGACGCCGCCGACCCGGCGGCCCGCCAGGACTGGTGGGCGTTCGACCCGGCGGACCCGGCCGCCAAGCCGCGCGACCTGACCTCGCGGTTCAAGGTCCCGCCGCTGGAGCTGGTGCCGGTGGCCGGCGGCGTGCTGGGCGTGGCCGACGGGCGCGCCTGGCTGATCGACCCGCGTACCGGGCAGGCGCGCGACCTGAACGCCACCGGTGCCGCCCCGCTGGCGGAACTGGCCTGGCCGCTGGACGACGGGGTCAGGCGCAACGGCGTGCGTCCCACCGACCGGGGCGGCGCCGAACCGGCCAACCCCCGCCTCGACCGCGACTTCCCCGTGGTGCTGGCGCGCGACACCAAGGGCGGCCTGTACGAACTGGCGCCCGGCGGCTCGCCCGTGCTGACCCCGCTCCCGACGCCCCACCCCGAGGCCGGCGTCGCCGGGTACGCCCCCGCGAGCCGCACCGCGGTCTTCGGGGCGGGCGGCGACCAGGGCACCGCGCTGTGGACCACCCGCGCCGGGCGCCACACCCAGCGCCTGTCGCTGAACGCCCACCTGGCCCAGGTGGCCGTCCCCGAGCGCAGGCTCGTCACCTACAGGGGTGCCGGTGGGGAGAAGCTGACCGGCGCGCTGCTGCTGCCGCCGGGTCACCGCGACGGGCAGCGCCACCCGCTCGTCGTCAACGTGTACGGCACGCGGATGATCTCCACGCTCAAGGACGTGCCGGAGTTCATGGTGAACAACCCGAGCTACCTGACCCTGCAGTTCATGACGGCCAACGGCTACGCCGTGCTCGTCCCCTCGATCCCCCGTCCTACGGGCAAGGCGGCGGCCGAGCCCATGACGTGGCCCACCAAACCGATCATGAACGCGGTGGACGCCGCGATCGACGAGGGGGTGGCCGACCCCCAGCGGCTGGCGGTGATGGGGCACTCCTTCGGCTCCTACAACGTGCACGCCCTGGTCACGCAGACCGACCGGTTCGACGCGGCGATCGCCATCTCCGGCTTCTCCGACGTGATCAGCACCTACGGGGTGTTCGACGCCCGCTTCCGCTACACGCAGCGCGCCCAGGAGTGGTTCGCCCCGGCCTACATCGAGGACCCGGCGTTCGAGTTCGGCCTGGGCAAGCCCCCGTGGGAGGACCCGCAGAGGTACGTGCGCAACAGCCCGCTCCTGCACGCCGGGAAGATCAAGACGCCGGTGCTGATGCTGCACGGCGAGCGTGACTACCTGACCCACACCGGCTCCGAGGAGATGTACACGGCGCTGGCCCGCCAGGCCAAGAAGGTGAGGCTGGTCAGCTACTGGGGCGAGGCGCACATGCCGTACTCGATCGTCTCCCCCGCGAACTTCCGGAGCATGATCGAGCAGGAACTGGACTGGCTCCGCCTGAACCTCAAGGGAGGCGCCCCGTGAGGCTCTTCTCGCCCGCCCAGGAGCGGGCCTGGCTGGAGCACCGGATCCACGGCGACGCCGTACCGGACGGGATCTCCCTGCGGCTGCGGCTGACCGGCCCGCTCGACGAGAAGGCGCTGGGCTCGGCGCTCGGGGACCTGGCCGCGCGGCACGAGGTGCTGCGCTGGTCCCTGCCCACCCGCGGGGACGGGCCCCGCCCGGTGGTGTCGGCCGGGGGCCTGCCCGCGCCGCGGCCGGTGCCGGTCGGGCCGGAGCGGCTCGGCGCGGCACTGGCCGAGCTGGAGGCCAGGCCGTTCGACCTGGTGACGGGGCCGCTGGCGCGCGTGTCGCTGCTGGCGCTCGGCCCCGAGGAGCACGTGCTGGTGCTGCGCATGCATCCGTGCGTCGCCGACGAGGGCTCGCTCCCCGTGCTGGCCGCCGACCTGGCCGAGCTGTACCGGTCCCGGGCAGAGGGCGACGAGCCGCGCCTGCCCGGCGTGCCCCGCCCCTCCGGCCCGGCCGCGTCCCCCGGCGCCTTGACCGCGAACACGAACACGAACACACCGGACGCGAGGGCACCGGACGGAGAGACGCCGGGCGGAAGGGCGCCGGGCGCGGAGGCACCGGAGGCGGAGGCAGCGGAGGCCGGGGAACGGGAGTTCTGGCGCGAGGCGCTGCGGGACGTGCCGCCGCTGGAACCGGCCACCGACCGCCCCCGCCCCGGGCGCCGCTCCGGCGCGGGCGCGGCGCACCGCTTCGAGGTGACCGTTCCCGCCGGACCTGGCTCCCCCGCGCTCGCGGTGCTCGCGGCGTTCGCCGTCGTGCTGTCACGCTGCTCGGGGCAGGAGCGCTTCACGATCGGCGTGCGCGCCGACGGCCGCCTCTCCGGACTGCTCGGCGGGGAGCCGAACGCGCTCGCCGCCGTCGCGGGACCGCTGGACGACCTCGTCCCCCTGCCCGTGGACCTGTCCGGGGACCCGGACCTCACCACGTTCTCCGCCCGCCTGGACCGGGCCGCCCGCGACGCCTGGCGGCACCGGCTGCCGTTGCAGGACGTCGCCTCCGCCCTCGCCCCGCCCCGCGACCCCAGCCGGGGCGCGCTGTTCGACGTGGCGTACGGCGTCGTGCCGCGTCCGGTCGCGCACGAGGCGGCGGGCCTGCGTCTCGAACCGCTCGGCGACCCGGAGGGCCTGCCCGCGCGGACGGCCTGCGACCTGGACCTGCGCCTGCACCCGGGATCACCGGACGCGCACGGCCGCGCACCGGACAGCGGCGGCAGCGCACCGGGCGACGGCTCCCGGTTCCGGGCGACGCTCACGTACGCCACCGACGTCTTCGACCACGGCACGGTCGAGCTGATGGCCGTCCGCCTGAACCGGCTGCTCGGCGAGATGGCCAGCTCCCCCGCGCGGCCGGTGCTCGACCTGCCGCTCGACGACCGTTCGGGCCCGATCCCGGGCCCGCCCGCGGCGGTGGACCTCGACGCCCCCGGCTCCACCCTGGCGGCGCTGATCGCCGCCCAGGCGGGACGTACCCCCGACGCGCTCGCCGTGGACGGCGACGACGGGCGGCTCACCTACCGCGAGCTGGACGAGCGTGCCCGGGAGCTGGCCGGATGGCTGGCCGCCGAGGGGGTGGGCCCCGGGACCGTGGCCGCGATCTGCCTGCCCCGCTCGGCCCGGCTGGTGACGGTCGTGGCCGGGGTGCTGTACGCGGGCGGGGCGTTCCTGGCGCTCGACCCGTCCCAGCCCGCCCCGCGGCTGGAGTACCTGCTGTCCGACGCGGCGGCGGCCGTCCTGGTGAGCTCGGCGGAGATCCTCTCCGGCCTGCCGGAGGGCGGGGGACGCCGCCTCGACCTCGACCGGCGCGACCCGGCCGTGACCGCCCCGGTGCGGCCGGCCGGGCCGCGCGACCTCGCGTACATGATCTACACCTCGGGTTCGACCGGCCTGCCCAAGGGGGTGCTGCTGGAGCATTCGGGCGCGTGCAACCTGGTCATGGCCCTCGGCCCTGAGCTGGGCATCGGTCCCGGGGTGCGGCTGCTGCAGTTCGCGCCGCCGACCTTCGACGCCTGGGTCTGGGAGGTGTTCACCACGCTGACCTGTGGCGGCACCCTGTGCGTCCCGGAGGCGGGGAACATCCTCGTCGGCCGGGCGCTGAGCAGGTGCCTGTCGGAGCGCGAGGTGAACGCCGTGCTGCTGCCCCCCTCGGTCATCGCGACGCTGCCCGGCGACGACCCGCTGCCCGGTCTGCGGGTGCTGGTGACCGGCGGCGAGGCGTGCACCCCCGAACTGGTCGAGCGCTGGGGTACCGGCCGGCGCATGGTCAACGCCTACGGGCCGACCGAGGCGACCGTCATCGCCACCTTGGCCGACTGCGCTCCCGGCGAGGGCGTGCCGCCGATCGGGCTGCCCATGGCGGGGGCGTACGCGCTGGTGCTGGACGCCGCGGGGCGTACCGCGCCGCAGGGCGTGCCCGGCGAGCTGTACGTGGGCGGCGCGGGCGTGGCCCGCGGCTACCACCGGCGGCCCGCGCTGACCGCAGAGCGGTTCGTCCCCCTCGCCGGTCCCGTGCCCTCGGCGCCGGACGCGCCGCCGTCCCGGGCGGAGAACGGACCTCCGTCCCCGGCACCGGCCGGGCCGCCGTCCTCACCGTCCTCGGCGGCGTCCTCGGCGGCGTCCGGCGCGCGGCTCTACCGGACCGGTGACCTGGTACGGCAGCACCCCGACGGGCGCCTCGACTTCGTCGGCCGGGTGGACCACCAGGTCAAGCACCGCGGCTACCGGATCGAGCTGGGCGAGATCGAGCAGACGCTGCGGGCCTGTCCCGGGGTGGACGACGCGGCGGTGACGCTGGAGGACGAGCAGCTGGTCGCCTACGTGGCCGCCTCCGTCCCGGCTTCCGCCTCTGATCCCGTCCCCGCGTCCGGTCCTGACTCTGGCCCCGGCCCCGGTCCCGGCCGCGCGCCGGTTCCCGCGCCGGTGACGGCGAGGGACGCCAGGGCGTGGACGGCCGGACGGCTGCCCGGCTACATGGTGCCGGGGACCGTGCACGTGCTGGACGAGCTGCCGCTGACCACCGCGGGCAAGATCGACCGCCGCCGGCTGGCCTCCTCGGCCGCCCGCGCGGGGAACCGGCCGGACGGGCCGCGCGACCGGCTGGAGCTGGAGGTGCTGGAGGCCTTCCGGCGGGTGCTGGACGAGCCCGGGATCGGCCCGCACGACGTCTTCTTCGCGTCGGGCGGCGACTCCCGGCTCGCGGTGACGCTGCTCGGCCGCCTGCGCGGCGGTCTGCGCCGGCCGGTCGCGGCCCATCTGCTCTGGGAGCACCCCACGGCGGCCGGGCTGGCCTCGGCCCTGCGGGAGCGGTAGCCGAAGAGAACAAGCCGGCGGGGGGGGGGGGGGGGGGGGGGGGGGGGGGGGGGGGGGGGGGGGGGGGGGGGGCGGGGGGGGGGGGGGGCCGGGGGGGGGCGGGGGGGGCGCGGCG
>NZ_JBITFY010000030.1:0-65697 GCF_044456585.1 Streptosporangium sp. NPDC050855 | reverse complement strand
GGCTACCTCAGCCCCATCGACTACGAGCAGCAGACCATCGATGGGGTGCTGCTCGCCGCATAACAACCGGTGTCCACACTTCGGGGCGAGCCCCCGACCGCGCCCAGCCTGGGGCCGGATTGTGGCCCGCATGACTGCCGATGCGTACGTAACGGCGTACGGATCTTCTGCGACCTCGGGGATGCTCTGGCCTCCCTGAAGAACCGGCCCGGATCTCGGCGGTAGTCGACGGCCGCCGACGATCTCGGTTCGCTATCGCAGATAGTGACTGATTATCTGCGATAGCCTGGGATCCGTCCTGAGGAAACAGCCCGCCCTGGTGCCGGTGACTCCCCCCGCTTATCTGCGATAGCGCTGGGAAGGTCCTCGATGGCGACGGTGCACCGGCTCGGTTCACGCTCGTACGCGCCCGGCCTCGGCGAGGCCGTCGAGGCGTTCTTGGCCACGATCACCGGCCACAACACCGCCAAGGCGTACGCGATCGCGCTACGCGCCCTGGCCGCCGAGCTCGGCACCGACGCGCCGCTGTCGGAGTTGGAGGGCGAGACCGGGGCAACCCGCCTCGGCGACTGGTTCACCGCCCGCTGGGGAAGCGCGGCCGCGGCCACCTTCAACGCCCGAAAGGACGCCCTGGGCTCGGCCTGCGCCTGGTGGCGCGATCAAGACTGGCTCACCGGCGACCCGCTGCGGCGCATCCGCCGGCGCCGCCTTCCGGCCGACCGGACCCGCGCCATCGACCGCACCCGCATCGAGACCCTGCTCACCGGCCCCGGCCTGCCGCTGCGTGAGAAAACCCTGTTTCGGCTCCTGTATGAGTCCGCCGCCCGCACACAAGAAGCCCTCGCCCTGGACATCGAGGAACTCGACCTGCGCAACCGGCGCGCCAAGGTACGGCGCAAGGGCGGCGCGGTCGACATCATCGTCTGCTGCCGCGTCCCTGAGCCGCCTCGAGATCCGGGCAAACCGGGCAGGCTTCTTCCGGGTCTGGACGGTCCCCAATCACGGCCCCGGCGACGCGCCTGCGACCGGCCAGCTCAGCCGGCCACCGCCTCGGAGCGCTCCGGCCGCGTGCGAACCTGTCGCCCGGCAGATGCACTTCACAGGTCCTCATCCTGGGGCCGCTCGTCGACGCGCGCCGTGGCCTCGGCACGCTTTGCCACTGGCCGGCGCCGCAGCCGAGGGCGAGCACGGCGGGCCAGCAGCACCGCGGTGTACAGGCCCACACCCGCACCGGCCAGCTGCACCAGCTGCTCAACGATCTCCAGCACCTGCACCACCATGACGCCTCCAGGCAAACACCAGCGGCGGCCACATCCGCAGCCGCCGCACAACGGGGAATGCCTCCAGCACACGCCATCCAGCCGCTGTCCCGACAGCTCAGCGGACACCTTGGCGCCACCGGCGAACCCTGCAGAGCCGTCTGCGGACACGCCGCCGCCAGCCGCGGCGATCACCGGACAGATCCGGCCGATCGCTCATAAGGTGGCGGACAATCACGGACAGCACAGGACTCCTCTTGGACCACGACGACGCCCCGGCCTTACCTGTCGACCAGGACGGCCAGATCACGCTGAGCGCCATTCGCACCCGCCGGCAGCTCACCGCCGCGCTGCGTGTCCTTCATCTGCGTGCTGATCGCCCCTCCTACCGCCTCCTGGCCAAACGCGTGGTCTCCGGTCAGGCCGCCCTGGGCCGCACCACCGTCTCGGAGATGCTCACCGGCCGCCGACTTCCCTCCAAGGCCGTGCTGACCTCCTTCGTGCTCGCCTGCGGAGAAAGCGACACCGCCGCCTGGCAACGCGCCTGGGAACGCGTCATGCTCGCCGAACATCACACCACCCCCCAGCCGCCACCGGACGGCCCTCCCAAGCCGCAAGACGCCGCGATCGACATAGACCGCTGGCATCTCATGGCGCAGGTCGCCCAGGAACTGGTCGGCATCGGCCGCTACACCTTGGCGTGCACGCTGCAAACCCAGATACACCACGCGTTCGCCACGCATCACGGCTCCGAGCACCCCGACACCCTGATCACCCGGCACAACCTCGCCCACTGGACCGGATATGCAGGCGATTGGGTCTCCGCTCGTGACCAGTTCGCCGTCCTGCTGCCTGTATGGGAGCAGGACGTGGGCTCCGAGCACCCCGACACCCTGATCACCCGGCACAACCTCGCCCACTGGACCGGGAAGGCGGGCGACACGCTTTCCGCTCGTGACCAGCTCGCCACCCTGCTGCCGGTACAGGAGCGGGTCCTAGGTTTCGAGCACCTCGACACCCTGATCACCCGGCACAACCTCGCCCACTGGACGGGGGAGGCGGGTGATGCGGCCGACGCTCGTGATCACCTCACCGCCGTGCTATCCATACGGGAGCGGGTCCTGGGCACCGAGCACCCCACCACGCTGATCACCCGGAACAGCCTCGCCCACTGGACGGGGCAGGCGGGTGATGCGGCCGCCGCTCGTGACCAGCTCACCGCCCTGCTCCCAGTACATGAGCGGGTGCTGGGTGCTGAGCACCCCGACACCCTGACCACTCGGCACGACCTCGCCCACTGGACGGGTCATACAGGCGATGCGGCCGCCGCTCGTGACCAGCTCACTGATCTACTGCCGGTACATGAGCGGGTCTTGGGCACCGAGCACCCCGACACCCTGGCTATCCGGCACAACCTCGCCCGTTGGACGGGGGAGGCGGGTGATGCGGCCGCCGCTCGTGACCAGCTCACTGATCTACTGCCGGTACATGAGCGGGTGCTGGGTGCTGAGCACCCCCGCACTCTGGCCACCCGGCACGACCTCGCCCACAGGACGGGCCATGCAGGCGATGCGGCCGCCGCTCGTGACCAGATCACCGCCCTGCTCCCAGTACATGAGCGGGTCTTGGGCATCAAGCATCCCCGCACTCTGGCAACCCGACACAACCTCGCCCACTGGATGATGACTGCGGGTGATGTGGCTGGCGCTCGCGATCAGTTCACTGCCCTGCTGCCTCTAGAAGAGCGGGTCTTGGGCACCGAGCATCCCGACACTCTGGCAACCCGACACAACCTCGCCTACTGGATGATGACTGCGGGTGATGTGGCTGGCGCTCGCGATCAGTTCACCGCCCTGCTGCCTCTAGAAGAGCGGGTCTTGGGCACCGAGCATCCCGACACTCTCACCACTCGGTACCTCCTCGAGAGCAAGCTCTTGCGCGGTAAAAAAAAGCGGTAAAAAGCAGAACTTTATGTTGGCATCCGCGTACACCGAGCGCGCTGCCGCCGCGAGCGCGGCCAGTGCCTCATGCAAACCGGGAGCTCCCGTCATGATCACCACCTAAGAGCGTGACTCATTTGGTGAGTCTGCGGTAGCAGATGAGGGCCGCTGCGAGAGCGACGAAGGATGCGAAGTGATCGGCGCGGCGCTCGTAGCGGCGATGCAGTCGGCGGTATCCGTTCAGCCAGGCGATGGTGCGCTCAATGACCCACCGGTGCCGGCCCAGGCGCTGACTGGATTCCACACCGCGGCGAGCGATGCGCGGCGTGATGCCGCGCTCGCGCAGGAAACCTCGCACACCGGGGTAGTCATAGCCCTTGTCGCCGTGCAGTTTGGCCGGGCGGCGACGACGCCGCCCGCGCCGCGAGCGGATCGGGGGGATGCCACGCACCAGAGGCTCGACCGCCAGGCTGTCATGGACGTTGGCCGCTGAGATCGCGACAGAGATCGGCAGACCGGACCGCTCGGTGATCACATGGATCTTCGCCCCTTTCTTGCCGCGATCGACAGGATTCGGGCCCGTCAGCTCCCCCCTTTGACCGCGCGCAGGCTGACCGAGTCGATCGCGCACCGCGACCAGTCCAGCTCACCTCGGGCGCCGAGCTCGTCCAAAATGATCCGATACAGCTTGGCCCACACCCGGGCGGCGCTCCACTCGGCAAAGCGACGGTTCACCGTCTGCCAAGAGGCGCCGAAGACCGGCGGGAGCTGCCGCCAGGCGCACCCGGTGGTGGCCACGTACACGATCGCGGCCAAGATCATTCGATCATCCACGCGTCGCCGTCCACCGCCTTGCGGCCGGGCAGGTGTCGGCGGGACCACGCGCTGAAACAGCTCCCACAACTCATCCGGGACCAGCCGCTGAAGGAATGCATCCACGCCGTACCCAACGAACAACTGCCAAATGAGTCACGCTCTAAGCAGCCCATACCGACACGGCAGGGATCAAACCGCCCTCGGGGTGATAACTCCGGTTTATCTACTAACTTGCTCCGCGCAGAACGGCATTTTCGACCGCCTCGACGAACGTCCAGGGCGCCGCTAAAAGCCGAGCCCCGGCGCTGCTCGTCGGCGCCGTCCCGTTCGTAAGGTGGTCTTTTCCACCAACTTGCACAGCGCGAAAAAGGGCCCGGCGGCCGACCCCGCCCGCTGGTCTTCCGCACCCTTCCCGGCTCGCCCCCCGCGGCCCCTCCGGCCGGCGCGCGGCCGACTGTCCAGTCCGCCGACCGAGCCTCAGGCGAGGGAGCGGACTTGACCGGCGGCAAGCGCCGGCCACACTTCAGGCCGAGGGCGAGATGGCCGTAGGACTGGCACGTCCGGATGACTGCCCCAGAGAGCCCACTCGCCGTCACCCGGCACTTGTCGACCATCGTCGCGATCATGAACGATAGCTCCGACCGGCTCGGTGAACATTCCTGCAGCCCTGATAACGATGGATCTACACGACAACACCTGCCACACCCCCTTATACGGTATTGATAGAAGTCATGGGAGGCCGCGCACGGCGTCGCAACGAGCGACCGCGACGAGCGTGGCCCCTGCGCGTCTCGATCCTGGCGGCTTCGATCACCGCCTCCAGTTCCTTGACCGGATGGGATGAGGCGCCCACCCCTTTCCAGGTCGGCAGTCTCGTGACATGCGTGACCTTGTCCGCATGGGCCACCTGGCGTGCCGAAAGAGGAAAACCGGGGAATTCCCCACCCCAGCGTGGTGATGCCCTAAAAAGAAGGTCCGAAATTGATGTCCGTCGGCGCGCCTATTTCCAGTTAGTCGCATAAGCATCCACGGCCCTGACCTGCAAAAACACTTTAAATTCAAGATTCGCAAATACTGCTCCGCGGTTCACGGACACCCATTTCTCTCCCACGCGTAAATTCCCCCCATCTGCCCGAAAAGCGCTTTTACCAAAACGGCGTCCTGCTTGTTGACCCGATAACCGCGCACTCCGAGACAGCCACCTGCGGGCGGCGTAGCGTGATTGGGGTGATGGCTGACAGCACCGAGTGGGACAACCGCCACCAAGAGCAGATGCTCGACCTGGCCGACGCTCTGGGCGCGTTCGACGCCGCGGCCCTGGCCCGGCTCGGGCCGGAGGACCGCGCCGTGCAGGTGCGCGCCCGCCGGGCCCTGTGGCTGTACGCCGACGCGTTGTGGGACGCGGTCAAGGAGGCCAACCCCGAAGGCACGCCGGCGACCCGTAACCCGTTCAACAGCGTGGCCGCGCTGCGCGACTTCACCCAGGAGCTGTACGCCACGGCGGCTCAAGCTCAAGCCGACGCCGGCGAGGACGAGCCCGACGAGCGCGACCCCATCCCCGCGCTTCCGCCGATGCCCGACTGGCGCCAGAAATAGGTAACGGGAACCACAGTTCCCGCAGGCGCCTTCGCCATGATCACTGACGATGAGGCGGAAGAGTTCGGGCTTGGACGCCGGGTCGATCTGCCGATGCCCTGATCGGCCTTGGTGGAGGATCGGACCGGGTTTTGGCGCTAGGAACGCGATCTTGACGATGATCCGGTGACGGCAGGTACTTGCCCTGGTTGAGGGCCATAGGCGACTCGGCTGCGGGCCCGCGCTGCAGAAGTAAGCTAACGTGCGTTACGATAACGATCGTTAACCTACTTGGAGGGGGAGCAGTGCTGGATCAGCTAGGACGGGCGCTCGCCGCGGAGGACGCCACTGCCGTGTCCGTGGTGCTGGCCGAGGACGTCACCCTGCGGGTCGCGGTGCACGACGAGCCGATCGAGGGGATCGGTGCCGCCTCTCACGTCATCGGGGCTGTGCTCGACGGGGTGCTGCACGACATCGAGGTGTCGGCGACCATCGGCGGCGTCGGCGACACCTCGGTTCTGATGTTCAGCGCCCAGGTCGCGGGCCACCCCGGCCGGGCCGACGGGCTGCTCGTCGCCCGCCAGGACCAAGACGAGCGGATCTCGGATCTCACCGTGTTCGTCCGGCCGCTCGCGGCGTTGCAAGCGCTGGCCGACGAGATGGGGCGGCGGCTGGGTGTGTCGCGCCCCGGCGGTGTCGTCTGATGGCCACCCCATCGCTGCGCAACTGGATCCCGGCCGCGATCCTGTCCTCGCCGCTGCACCCGGTGATGAGCCGCAGGAGTCTCCTGCTGAGCTTCACCGGGCGCCGCAGCGGCGTCCGCTACGTCACCCCCGTCAACTACCTCCAGCGTGACCGCGAGCTGCTGATCACCACGAAGGGGGGGTGGTGGCGCAACTTCGACGGTGGGGTGCCGGTGGAGCTGCGGCTGCGGGGCCGCCGGGTCGCGGCGGTGGCCGAGGCGGTGCGCGAGCCCGCTGTTGTGGCCGAGGCGCTCACCGCACTCGTGCGTGACCACCGCGCGTACGGGCGCTGGGCGCGGGTCCGGGTCGGCGCGGACGGCACCCCGGACACCGCAGACGTACACGCGGCTGTCGCGAGCGGCCGGGTTCTGGTCCGCGTGCTACTGGACGACGAGACCATCACCCCATGACCGCAACGCACCGCAGGCGCCGTGGCACCGGGCACGAGCTGCGTGAAGTGGTGATTCGGGTGGCCACCGACCTGCTGGCGCAGCTCGGCGACGCCGACGCACTCACCATGCGGGCCGTCGCCGCCGCCGCAGGCGTCACCGCACCCTCGGTCTACCGGCACTTCCCGGACAAGGAGGCGTTGCTGCGTGTCGTCATCGCCGAGCGGTTCGCCGAGTTCACCGAGCAGCTCGAAAGCGCCGCCGTGTCCGCCGCCGGCGACCCCGTCGCGCGGCTCGAGGCGATCGCCAGGGCGTACGTCCGGAGCGGTCTGGAGCAGCCGGGGCATTACCGGGTGCTGTTCAGCGCCATGAACGCGGGCCCGGCCGGGCTGGGGCTCGAACCCGGCGCTGCGCATCCCGGCGCGGCTTCCTACAAGGTACTGGTCGACGCGGTCAGCGCGTGCCTGTCACCCGCACGCCACGATGCGGCGTTCGTGCTGGCCACAGAGCTGTGGGCTTCCCTACACGGCGCCATCGACCTGCGCATCACCAAACCCGACATGCCATGGCCCGAGCCCGATGCGCTGATCGAGACGGCGTTGACCGCCGTGCGGACCGCGTCGTCGCCCGGGCCACTACCCACGGAGTCGCCGTGAACCTGCTCGTCTTCATCACGCTGGCCGTCACCGGCTTCGTCGCCTGTTCCGAGTTCGGCTCCTATGCCTTCGTCCATCCTGTGCTGCGCCATCTGCCCGGCACCGAACGCATCACCGTCGAGAAGGGCCTGCTCAAGACGTTCGGACGGGTCATGCCGGTCGGGATGACGCTGTGCGTGGTGCTCGCGGTGGCCGTCGCGATCGAGGGCAGCGGGCCCGGGTGGCTCGCCTGGTCCGCAGTGGTCGCGTTCGCCGTCGCGGTGGGGTTCACCGTCACCGTCAACGTCCCGATCAACATCGCCACCGGACGCTGGGATCCGGCGAACCCGCCCGCCGGATGGGAACGGACCCGCCGCCGCTGGGAGTTCTTCCAGGGCGTGCGCTCCTGGCTGCTGCTGATCGGTTTCGTCCTGGTCTGCGCGGCAGGCACCGCCTGATCAGCGCGCGGCGGCTGTCAGCACCACAGCCCGCTCCAGCGCCCGTCCCGACGACCCAGCACGAGAGTCACGGCGAATCGCCGCATACAACGCGACCTTCTCGGACTGCGACGCCACGACGCCCCCTCACTGGGAGTAGCACCTCCGATACTTTTACCGCAACCAGGCCGGTGGTGCCCAAACTCATCGACATCACCAACCCGCCCACGGGAGCGCGGTCACAGCTGACCGACAAACGCGGTCACTTCTCACCTACAAAGCCACGGGGGACAGGGTGTCTCACAAGTTTCATAACTCTTGCCCGGGGGTCGGTGCCCGGTCAGAGGCTGCGTCCCTGGCGGGGTGTGGTCGGGGAGAGGCGCGAAGACGGCGGGCGGTAGGTGGGTCCGGCGCCGACCGGCCGCTGAGGTGCTTGGGCACGGGCCTGTTCGCGCCGGGAGGCGGCCAGGTCGGCCGCGGCCGGATCCCGGCGGGCGTGCTCCTGGTAGCGGCGGACGTCGTCATCGAGCTGGCGGCGGTGCTCCCACTCTGCGACCAAGGCGGCCAGTAGACCGGCCGCATGCCGGTGCTGGCCTTCCGCAGATGTGGGAGCGTCCGGGGATCGCAGGCGCGCGGCCGCGGCGCGCCGGCGCTGGGCGAAGCCCGGCATGAGGTGTTCCAGGCGGGCCGCGGTGGTCTTCTCCAGCACGGCGGCAAAGGAGGTGCGGCCGTTCAGCAGTCGCTGACGCTCTTGGAGATCGACCAGGGTCGCACACGAGGGGGATGCCTGCCGTGCGGCGTGCAGCGCGGCCTGCCGGGCGCGCTTGGCGACCTCGGCCCGGCGGGCGGCGTCGGCCATCGCTTGGGAGACCTCCTGGAGGCGCTCTTCCAGCCGGGCGCGATCGGAGCTGGGCAGCCAGCCGCGCACCCCCCGGCTCTTCTCCCGTAGCGCCGCCCGGAGCTGATGGGTGCGCTGTTCGGCCCGGCGGAAGGTGGCCTCGGCGTCCTTGCGCCGCCCGCCGGCGACGTCGGCCTGATGCAGGGCGCCGGTCAGCCGGGTACGCTCGTCGACGAGCTCGCCCTGCACCTGGGCGCGGACCGCGGCAATGCGCTCGGCGAGCTCGCGCTCGCGTCGCTGGTGCTCCTGGATGTGCTCGGCGAGCGCGGCCGCCCGGGTGGACGTCGCCGCGATGCGCGCCTGCAGCTCCTCGTCGCCGAGCAGGCCGTGCGGGCGGCCGGGATGGGTGACCTCGTTCAGTGCGAGGTGCGCGGCCACCACCCGGGCGGTGTCGGCCTCCAAGGCGGTCAGCTCGCGGGCCCGCACGGCGGCGATCGGCTCAGGCTCGGGGGTCAGGACCTGATCGGCGCGGTCGCCTTGCAGGGTGGCGGCGTAGGCGTCCAGGGCCCGGTGCAGCTCATCGGCGGGGTTGCGTGGTTCGCCGAGCCGGGCGCGGTCGGCATCGGACTCCAGCACGGTGCGCGGCAGGTACAGGTGCGCCGAAAGCCGGTCGCGGCTCATGGCCGCGTACAAAGTATGCGGATCCAGCCCCATGCCGTAGATCAGCGTGTGCTGGCTCGTCAGGCCCTGGGCGGCGGCCACCGTCATGGCCGTGCCGTGGGACAAGCCGCCGGCGGCGATGTAGGCCGGGCTAAGGCGCTCGGTGACCAGGGCCGGGCCGTGGTCAGCGAGGCGGCGCCACTGCACGTCCACCGACCGGTCGCCGTGGATCGCGACCACTACGCCGCGGTAGCCGTTCAGGACGTCGGCCCGTGCGCCGCGACTCCGTTCGGCGCGGTAGTCGTTGGCGCGCACCCGCACGTGGTCGCCGACCGCAAGTTCCAGGACGCGCCCGCCCGGCAGCCGGTAGGCGACGTCCGGCCCGGACAGTTCGCCGTGCTCGCGGCGGATCGCGCGGGCGGCGGCGTTGAGGCGGTCGGCTTCGGCGTTGGTGCCGGCCAACACCAGGACAGCGGCGAGCTCGTCGTGCACGTCGTCGCGATAGTCGGTACGCACCGAGTTCCAGTCGGCCAGCAGCGCGCCCAGCGTGTCGGTGGCGTCGCGTCCGGCGTGAACGTGACCGCCGCGACTCCACGTGCGCAGGGCTTCGGCGCGCTCACCGTCGCGCCACTGACGCAGCGCCTGACGCTCGATCGGGTCACGCTGGCGCCGGTTCTCTTCCAGCACCAGGCCGTCGATCTGGCGGTGGACGGCGGCGAAGGTGCCGCCGACACCGACCGCGCGTAGCTGCAGCGGGTCGCCGATCGCCACGACCTTCGTGCCGGTGCGGTGGGCCTCGGTGAGCAGGACGGCCAGGTCGCGGTCGTCGACCATCGCGGCCTCATCGAGGACCAGGACGTCGATGCCGTCCAAGCCGCGGCCGCCGGGGGTGGTGATGCGGTGTAGCCAGGTGGCGACGGTGTGCGCGACGATGCCGGATTCGGCGGTCAGGTTCGCGGCCGCCACCGCGGCGGTCGCGGCGCCGGCCACCACCAGGCCCCGGCTCTCCCACGCCACCCGGGCGGCCGCCATCAGCGTCGTCTTGCCCGCGCCGGGAACGCCGATCAGCGCCTCGACGCCGTGGCCGGCGGCCAGCAGCCGGTGCAGCGCGGCGTGCTGGGTGGCGGAGAATACGACGCCGTGGACGGCCTGGAAGGTCTCCAGCGACAGGGCGATCGCCGGGCCGTCGACGACCGCGACGCCTTGGCCGTAGCGCTGGCGGGTGATGTGCAGAACCTGCTGCTCAGCTTCGAGGATGTCGATGCTGGTGTAGCGGGTCGCGTTGACCAGATGCCTCATCCCCGCCTCCGGCAGGCGCACCGCGGGCCCGTGGGTCAACACCTCCTCGGTCAGCGCGTGCAGGTCGGCCAGATCGGCGACACCGTCAGGGCAGGCGTCAGCGACGGCGGCCAGGACGTCGGCGTGGCTGACGGTCTTGCTGTGCGCGGTCAGCCCCTCCTCAGGGCGCCAGATCCACACGGCAATCTCTTGGGCGCTCGGGCGTTGCGGGAGGGCTTCGCCGGGGCGCGTACACCGGGCCAGCACGTCGGCGGCGTCGACGCCGTCGGCGGCGCACTGGGCGTGCCAGTCGCCGCGCCGGTCCCCGTCCAGCACCGGGTGCTTGGCCTGACGGCTGGCGGCGCTGGCCACCTTGCGCGCGTGCGAATGCGCCTCCTCGTAGGCCAGGCCGCATTCGGCCAGCAGCTCCCTGATCTGGCCGTCGCGCTTGGAGAAACGGGCACGCATCGCCTCGTCGACGCCAACGACCTCCCACGCCCCAGTGCACGCATCACGCTCCCAGCGCACCCCGATCTCCTCGGTCAACCGGCGCCGGACGCGAGCCTTGAGGAAGGCATCAGCGGCGTGGGCGTGACGGTGCAGATCCTTGCCGCCGGCCGCCACAGCCGACCATCTCCCGTCGGTCCCGCGCACCAGGTTGGCGATCTGGACGTGGGCGTGCAGGTGCGGATCGGGCATGTGCCCGTCGACGGGGCGGGCGGTCTGGTGCCACATCACCCACCCCAAAAAGCCGCCAGTCGACACGCGGTCGGCGAGCCGGCCATCGCCCTGGTGGCCGCGCTGGCCGTAGGCGACCCACCCCTGCACCGCGCCGGCGGTCTCGACGACCGACGCGGCGAAGGTCTCCTCGACCACCGCCGAGACGGCCGCATCAGCCAAGCCGTGCAGCACGCTGACGCTCTTGGCAACGTCCACGGTGAGGTCATAGCCGCGGTTGCCGACGCGCACCCGCGCCTCCCGCCAGCGCCGCGCGAGCGCCAGCTGCTCGGCGTCGTAAACGGCCGCCAGGTCCACCCCGGCCGCCGTGGCGAGGCGGCGCGCGTCGTCATAGGGCAGCACGTACGCCTCGCCCTTGCGCCGCACGCCGCGCTCCAGACGCCCCGCGCGCTTGGCCATCTCCCTGTTGTCGGCCACCAGCGCGGCGACGCCCGCGACGCCGCGTTCGGCCGCGGCCTTCTCCAACTCCTGCAGCAGCGGGATACCGGGCAACATCGCGCGCGGGTCGACGGCCTGCTTGGCCTTCATCAGGACGTGGCCGGTGTGCGGGTGGCGGCCGTCCATGATGTTGCGGGCCGCCTCATGCTGGCCAGCGGTGAGCGTGCTGCCGGGGGTGATGCCGACCTCGCGCAGACCGTCCCCGATCCACATCAGCGGGCGATCGCCCGCCAGCCGGTAGGAGATTTGGCCGTCGTCCTGGCCGCGCACGAGATGGTGACTTTGGCACCCGGCGCCCTCGTGCAGGCGGTAGTCGACCTGCGCCATGGACGGCCCCAGCGTGCTCACCCACGCCACCCCTGGCCACCCCCACCATCAGCCCAGCTCAGCCCCGGTTCGTCCGGCCGAAGGCCGTCCGTATCGCCAGATACCTTGGTCCAAGATCCTGGTTTGTGATCTTTTGTATTGTCATGAGTCTGACAAATGGGACTTGTGGTGTCCATGGTTCTGGTCTTGGACGATGATCGATCTTTGATGACCTGACGAGTTTTCAATCTTGCTTCGCTTGTCATCTTCATCTGTCAGATCATTTGGTCCTCGCTGCCCTTCCCGCTCGTCCCCCGCGGCCTGTCCGGTCGGCGCGCGGCCGACTGTCCAGTCCGGAGGTGACGAGCGCAGCGAGGAGGCGGAGGACTTGACCGGCGGCAAGCGTCGGCCACACTGCCGGCCGAGGGCGAGACGGCCTGCGGATTGCTTCTGAGAACAGCAAGCGCGGGAGTGCCCCGATCCTCTCGACGTCACAAGATGTGACATGAAGCCCGACTTTCCGAGCGTCTCCTACTCGGAGGCCAAGTCCGCCGAGGGCAGCATCGGCCAGCGGCAGGCCGTAGGCACCGGGGCAAGGTTGCGTCCCATCAGGGGACGCTCGGTGGCGCCCGTCGGGTTGCTGGTCGGGCTGCTGGTCGGGTCGTCTTCGGCGGGGTCGAAGCAGTAGGAGGAGGACAGCTCCCACATCTCGACGGTGCGCTGGGTGACGGTGCGCAGCACGACCCGCCCCGCGCCAGCAGATGGCATGGGCCTGACCACATGCGTTGACAGGTATATGGAGCGGGTGTTTCATGAATATTCGCAGGACAGCTCGGATTCCGGGAGGGTCGGAATGACCGAAGAGACTGCATTCATGGACTTCCCGGTCGAGATCCGGAAGCGCGCAGCGAACTACCTCAGCCTGGTGTCGCAAAGCGGGATCCCCGAAGCGTCCACGGTCGGCACCGAGGGCAGTGAGACCACCGAACGTTCCGAGAGCAGCGAGAACAGCGAAAGCAGCGAGAACACCGAGCGCAAGGAAACCATGGAGAGACCTGTCGGCCTGTTCCGTGGTCCACGCTGACGGGACGACGGCATGAGCCCGACTCCCCTGGCGTTGCCGACGGGCGAGGGCGGTTCCGGTTCCGGTTCCGACGAGCAACGGCCGTTCATCCCCGCAGAGGCGAGGCCGGCGGTCGTCGAGGATCTCGCGAGGATCGCCTGGCAGGTCGCGGAGGCCCTGCTCTCCCTGGAGACCCCGCCACGATGACGCTCCTGGTCATCGCCCCGGACACGGACGAGACGGCCAGGCGGTTCGCCGACTTCGCCTTGAGCTGTGGTGTTTCGACGGTGGTGGCGAACGGGTTCGGCCGGGTCCAGATCACGGTGCGCGCGTCCCGCGACCGGGCCTGTCGCACGCGGATCACGGTCGACGGCGTCGAGGTGAGCGGGATCCTGACCCGCGGGGTGGGTGACTGGGGCCGCGAGCCGGACGCGGAGCGGGCATTCGTCTCCGCCGAGACGTACGCCGCCCTCTGGTCTGCCATCGCGCTGTGGCCGGGGCCGGTCGTCAACCGGCCGTCCGCGCAAGGGTTCTTCCCGCGCCTGGATCCTCTGCAGCTCGTCGGGTCCGGCGCCGTCGCGCCGCCGCCCACGGTGATCCTCAATGACGGGTCCGCGCCCGGAAGCGACGTGTACCGGCTGCCCGACTGGACGAGGGTGGACCCCGAGGTCTCTCGGAGCAGGTTCGACGTCGTGCAGATCAGCGACGGCGATCCGGCCCGCGCTCGCCGTATCCTGGTCGCTGGGACCGACGTGTTCGAAGTGAGCGGGACCGGAGAACGGCTCGGCGCAGGCATGGCCGACCTGGTGGCTCCCGTGCTCGCCTGGCTCCGGCGGAGCGGAATGGAGTTCGTCGCCTTCACCGTGGAGCCGGGACGCGGCGTCCCTCGGCTGCTCGATGTGTCGTGTTGGCCCGGCCATTTCCTGTTCCCGCACATCGAGGACCGGGTCTATGCGGCGCTGCTGGACAGGCTCGCCGCGTGATCCTCTGCCTCGGCCTCGCCGCTGATCCGACCTTCACTGCCGGGGTGCAGGCGCTGAGGCGGGCGGGAGTGGAGTTCCGGTCGGTCGATCTACCGTCCCTGGCGATGCGCGGCAGCGTGCGGATCCCCTTGGAGAGCCCTGGTGATACCGAGCTGTCGCTGGCCGGCGAAAGCCACCGCCTCGGCGACTTCGCGGCCGTCTGGTGCCGCCTCATGGACGTCTCCTCAGCCGCGCCGACGTCCGAACTGGCTGCGGCTGCCGCCGGTCAGGCCGAGGCCTTGGCCCGGATCCTGGAGTCGGTTCCCCCCAAGGTGATGAATTCCCCGCTGCGCGAGGCTTCCGGGTTCACCAAGGTCCTGCATGCGGTCACTCTCGGCGAGGTCGGCGGTTGGCGGATCCCCGAGACCTGTCTCACCTCGGACGCGGCGGAGGCTTCGCGATTCATCCGGAGCTGCCGCAACGGCACGATCTTCAAGGGCGCCAGCGCATGGAAGACGTGGGCGACGGTCTTCGAAGCGCGGCATGAACCCCTGCTGCCTCGCCTCGGACACCTGCCGGTGCTTTTCCAAGAGCGCGTCATTGGACCCGACGTACGGGTCCACGTGGTCGGCGACCAGTCGTTCGGCGAGCTGATCGACTCACCGGTGCTCGACTACCGAACGGTGCGCGGTGTCAACAAGTACAGCCCGCTGATTCCGCCCCGGGAAATCGCCGACGGATGCGCTCGGCTCACCGAGTACTGCGGAGTGCCGCTCCTGGGCGTCGATTTCAAGATCGAGCGCGCGACGGGGACCTGGTTCTTCCTGGAGGCCAACTCGATGCCGTGCTTCGAGGGGTACGACGAACGCGCGGGCGGCGCCATTTCCCGCGCGATCGTCGACTGGCTCAGCACACCGGACCGCTGACGACACACATCTCTTGTCGTCCCGACCCGTAAGAACGTCCGGCTTGCCCACGACGTACATGCTGATGTCCTTCTACTGGGACGACCTACTCGGCCTGGCCAAGCCACAACGCGACCCGGACGGGACATTGGCCTTCCATCTCCCGCTCGGCGACACGGCCATCGCGGCGTCGCCTCCGACGACATCGGCCGGCCGGCACTGCGTGTGCTGCGCCAGCTGTCGCAGACGATCGGTGCCACGGTTCCCGTGGTCGGCGAGTACCTGACCGGCGAGCAGATGGCGGCGGCGCTCAGCACGGTCCTCGGTGAGCCGATGGCCTACCCACGACCAGTTCCGCAGCGTCGGCTTCCCCGGCGCGGACGAGCTGGGAAACATATTCCAGTACTTGGCCTCCGAGTAGGAGACGCTCGGAAAGTCGGGCTTCATGTCACAGCTCTCCCGGGAGTACTTCAGGCAGGTTCTCGGCGCGCAACGGCTCTGGCAGGGTGGGCTGGCGTGAGCACCGATGAGCAGCACCTGGTACCAGCGTCGCGTCGCCGTGGCGGCCTGGCCGCCACCCGCGGTGGCCACCAGGAGGTCGAGCGTTCGTTTTTCTGCCGGATTTGCCAGCGCGCCGAGCGTGGGGTGTGGGTGCCGGCGGGCTGGTATCTGCTGGAGCGCGCGCCCGGCGGTAAGGGCCGCCACATCCGCCTCGGCTTGTACTGCAGCGTCGCCTGCCTGGTGCGCGCAGGCGAGATGCTGGAGGCCGGAGCGGCCGAGCACGCCGCCCGGATGGATCTGCCCACTGAAGAAGACCGGCGCCGCGAACGCGCCCGCGTCGTCGACATCGCCCAGACGTTACTCTCGGGCGGGCTGACGATCCGCCAAGCCGCCGAGAGCTTGAACGTGGAGACCTTCACCTTGAAGGCGTGGCTGAAGGAAGCAGGCATCCAGATCAGCCCGGCCATGGTCGCGCCGGTGGCGGCGGGGTCGTTGGGGACGTCGGTCGGGTTGGATTCGGGGGAGCGTCATCCGGTGAGCGTGTTGAACGAGCTGACCCAGCAGAGCCGCATCGAGGCGGTCACCTGGCAGGTGGAATCGACCGGAACGTCGCACGCGCCGCACTTCACCGCGGTCGCCGCCACCCGCCTGCTCGCCTCCGGCGCACCGGTGCGCGGCCAGGGGAGCGGGGCCAGTAAGGCGGCCGCTCGGGCGGCGGCCGCGGCCGCGGCACTGGCCCGCCTCGACGCGGTGTGACGGTGTCGACCGCAGTGTTGTGGAAGGTCTCCCACGATGGCGCCACGTCAGACAGTGCCGCCCCAGTCGCAGGCCGCTCTGCGCGGGTGACAGAAGTCAGATGATGAACGACGTCAGCCGCAGCGCCCGAACATCTGCACGTAGGTGACGGCCGGGGTGATGGATCCGGCAGCCGGGTCCGCGCTTCCCCAGGCTGTTCTGGTGTACAGCTCGGTGAAGGTCGGGTTGAGGATGGCGTCGCGGTGTGGCGTGCTGTTCATCCACCAGGTGACGGCCGCTCGTGGCGTGACGGAAGAGGTTCCCCATCCCGCATAGGTGTTCTCGGCGATGGAGAACGATGCGCAGCGGCGACCGTAGCCCACCGCCTGGGCGCGGCTGAGCGGGGTCGAGTCGGTCTGCGGGTTGATGTGCGGGTCGCACTGGCCGGGGTTGCCCTTCACCGGCCGGCAGTCCTTACCCGGTTCCGTCTTTCCCCACCAGCGCAGTTCGACGGCGGCCGCGGCGTGAGCCGCTGTGGCGGCGCTGAGGTTGAGGGATCCCTTCCTGCCCAGCGCGACGTATCTCTTCAGCGGTTGCAGGTTGGTCCGTTCGGCGTTGATCAGGCACAGGACCGCTGTCTCGATGGTGGTCGCCTGTGCCCTGAAGATGGCGCGTCCCGGACCGGTGTCGGGGAACGCGGATCGGGGCCGGTGGACGAAGTCGATGTTGGCGCAGGTTCCGGCGCCTTTCAACGGCGGGGCCGCAGCGGCTGCCGGCGGTGCCAGCGAAACGGCGCCGGTCAGGCTCAGCAGGACGGCACCGGTCACGGTGACGGCAGCCTGCCGGCGACGTGACGCGAAGCTGTCGGGCACGAGTGGCTGCTGTTTACAGGAACGGCGGGAGAGGCTGTTCATGGAGGGCTCCTCGGCTTTGGTGTTCTTCAGTGATATGCCGGAGCTCTTACAGATGTCTTGCACTGCCCTTAAAACCCCTTAGAACCTGCATGGGTTAGATAAACGGGATTTGGGGTGTCGGTAAGGCTCGTGCAGCCAGGGACAGGCGATCAAGTTCGCCCAGGTCAGTGGTGGCCCTACTGACGGACGGGGAGATGGGCAGCCGGTCCTCACCGGAGCCCGCGCCTTTGGGCACGTGCGCCTGCTCGGCCACCCTCTAGGGGTCCACCGCTCTCCTGTCTCGGTGAGCCGGTCGGGGAGGGCTCGCCAATTTTCTTCGGCCACGACGGCCCTTGCCGCCTGTAGCGTGCTCGTCCCGCACCAGGAGGGCGAGCTGGGGCGTTGCCCGCTGCGTAGATCAGGAAGGTCTGCCAGTGCGCCGAGGGCGGGTGTGCCTACGTCCCCGCGTTCTGGAGCGCGCTTTCTTTCACCAGGTACATAAACGACCCTTGAGAGCCTTCGGCGCCGAACAAGGCGATCACGACAGGGTTGGCCTTCTTGGGGATGTCGAAGACCAGCACTCTGGTGACTTTCTGGCCCGGGTTGATCTGGTCGTAGAGCCCTTGGCCGCTTTCCAGGTTCTGGCTGATCGTCGCCTCGGAGTCGATGACGTACTGATTGGTGTCGGAGTCCAGGAGGCCGGAGTTGGTTCCGTCGAACTGTGCTGGGTTCTTTCCGGTGTTCTTCACCAGGACGTGCACGACCACGTAGGAGCCCTGGGCCTTGTGGCTACC
Source organism: Streptosporangium sp. NPDC050855 (assembly GCF_044456585.1). Lineage (NCBI taxonomy): Bacteria > Bacillati > Actinomycetota > Actinomycetes > Streptosporangiales > Streptosporangiaceae > Streptosporangium > Streptosporangium sp. NPDC050855. The sequence goes on along the minus strand of NZ_JBITFY010000030.1, from coordinate 47,792 downwards.
GATCAGGTTGCTGACGACCTGCCGGCGGTTGGCCGACAAGATCTTCAAGGCGAACGGGGCCTCACGGGCGACGGCGCCCAGGGCGATCGGTTTCGGCGCCTTGCTTGCAGAAGGCGTTGGGTCCTTCGTCGGCTTCGGGGCTGTCGATGAGAGCGCCTGGTTGATCTGCGTGGCCGCCTCGTCCACAGCGTTCACCGTGATGACCATCCCCCAGGTGGCAAGTCCCAGGGAGAGCAGGCCAAGGATCGCTCCGGCGAGCGCGACGCCGCCGTTGGAGGCGCCGCCCTTACCGGCACGGGCACGGCCGACGAATCCGAAGATGACCGCGAGCAGGCCGAGGAGGCCTGCGATGAAAAACAGCAGCGGAATCAGCCCGGACAGCACCCCGATGATGCCGAGAACCAGTGCGGCGATGCCCAGTCCGTTGCGCATCGGCGGGCGCTGATAGTGGCCCGGGCCTGGCAGGTGGGGGGCTGGCCCGTATCCGGGAGGTGGTGAGTTGTAGGGCTGAGGCTGGGCCATGTGTGGGGGTTGCTCGTACGGGTTGGACATTTGAAACCCCTCTATGACAGATGTGAACACATCGCCGCAGAGGGATTCCGTCTCATCCAGACCGCTTTGCGATGCGCGAAGGGTGATCGTAATGGCACGGTCCACACCTTTAAAAGAGGCATTGGTACGGAAATTAGGGACTTCTGTGACAGGCGTAGTAGCTCCGAGAGTGGTGAACGCCGGATGTATGGGTCGGCGGTTCACTTCACAAGTCGGCGCGTAGCCTCTCGGAGGAGCTCTGACCTGCGTGTCCGCTGAAATTTTCATTGGTGTCGGCTGAGGTCTCGTCAGCGTGTGTTCGCTGAGCGCGACGTCCGAGCTGGGCCTTCAGCCGGTCTTGGTGACCATGAGGCGAACGAATCTACACAGTAAAGGCCCGCGTTCTCATTTCTCAGGAGTACCAGCACCATGAATGGTGCTGCTGCTCCCGTGAATATGCGACATCCGGGGACGGTTCATCTCATCGGTGCCGAAAAGCCCGGCCTTGTGCGGCGCCGCGGGGAGGGTGTGGAGTGGTGGGTGTGCGGCTCGCTTGCCTTTACAAAGTAGATTCCCCGGTGCTGGTGGGCCCTGACCGTTGGCGTCATCGGTTTCCTCCGCCGTCCTTGCGGCGGCCGGCCGTCATCTGAACCAGCCAGGCGCGCTGAGCGGCGACGGCAGCTGGGTCGTCCAGGGGGAGACAGGGCTCGCGGGGGCTTGTCTCGGAGGTGTGCGGCAGGGCGTGGCGGTCGAGGACCTCGCGCTGGAAGACCTCCTCCGGCTCGGTAGCGCTCGTCAGGAGGCCGTGCTCCCTCTGCTGCGTGGTCGCGGCTGCGGCCGCGGTACGGCGCACCTGGCGGGCCTTGCGGGCTTGGCGGAGTTGCATCGCAGCCAGGGCGCTGGGGCTGCTGGCGGCCAGTTGCGCGCGCGCCGCGGCCGCCGCGGCGGCCGGGTCGGCGGCGCGGGTGGACATGGCGGCCGCGCGCCGCTGGCGGGCCTGAAGGGCCGCGGCGGCTGCGGCGGCCCGGCGTTCGGCGCGGGCCTGGGAGGGCGAGCGGGCTGGAAGGCCGGCGCTGGTCCAGGGGGCCAGGCGGTAGCGGATCCATCCGGGCACATATGAGGGGTCGCTGGTCAGCGTCCAGGCACTGCCATCAGGGCGGTGGTCCAGGCCGTGCAGCACATCATCGGCCGTCCAGCCGGCGGCGAAGAAGGGCCGCAGGATCGAGCGCAGGTGCCGCGCCGACAGGCGCCGCAAGATCACGCTGTGAAAGCGCAGCGCCTGGGCCGCGCGCAGCATGTCCATCTTCGTTCCCGGCGTTGCGGTCAGCGACCACGTCCACGCCGTGCCGCCCGCACCCGGCCGCCCCTCGGCGCCCCCAACGACGGCGCGATCCTCGCCCACGGGGAGATGATCATGCTTCGCGCGCGCGCGACGCGCGCCCGCGTTACGGGGATGAGGATCTTCGTTGGTTCTCTCCAAGAGAACCAACAAGGGGGGTCGTTTTCCATCCCCAGAACCACCTGTCCAGACAGCGGGCACCACCTGGTTCCTGGAAGGGCGGGGCGCTGTGCCGGTCAGCCGAGCTGGCGAGAGCGAGGAGGGCTGTGCTGCTTCTGGGGCATCACTCGCGGTGGGGGCGACCTCAAGGGCTCCGGCAGTGGGCGGCGGGCTGCTGGGTCGCGCTGAGGGCTGCAGGGAGGCGGGAATCATCAGTACGTACTCGGCGCCGAGGTTGGCCGCGCCGTCGTCATCGAGACCGCCTCGGGTGCCGGGCCGAAAGCGCGGGGTGGAGCCGGCCGTGACAGTGCCCAGGAAACCGGACTCGCGCAGCCAGCGCAGCCACTTTTTGACCGCGCTCTCCTTCAGCCCGGTCCGGCGCATGATCAGCGCCCGGGTCGGGATCGAGGTCCACACCCGCTCGGTGACCTCGCTGCGCCGGGCGCGCCACATCAGCACCCGCGCCACCGCGCACACGTTGCGCCAGCCATCGGCGCGCAACGCCGCCAGGTCCGGGTGGGCCTGCACCGCGCGCAGCCACACGCGCTGATCAGCAGCCGCAATTGCGCCGCCGGCCAGGCTGGATGTGGCCGCGACCGCGGACGCGATCGCCTCGCGCGTCAGCGCCTCGCAGGCAGCGCATCCGCTGCCGCGTCCTGCCCCGTGAACAGGGCAGCCAAGAAGATAGTTGACCTCACGGCCCGGCGTGTCGTCGCCAAGGCGTGGTGAGCTCAACGCCTGGCCTGCTATGGTCGTCTCCAGACGTGAATAGGCACGCCTGACCCGCTCAGCTCATCCCGGCCGCCAAACCATGGAGCTGAACGTTCAAGGTGTGTCGTGTGAAGTTGTCTCTCGAGAAGCGCCCCCTCTGGGGGCGTTTTCTTTTTGCCTGGGTAGCTCCTGGGGTTTAAAGCGGGGTATTCAGTCCCGCATCTTTCCACGATCTCCGAGTGCGTGGGGGCTGACGCGCCCGTGGTTCCTGCGGCGTGTCGCGTTCTGTGGTCGCATTCGCGCACGAGAGTGAGCAGATGGCCCGTGGGTGTCCACAAGCGGACAGCCACCCACCAGAAGGCCCCTATCGGCTTGACTCCTTGACTGGACTCTCTTCTTGACTCTGTCAATTGATCTTTGTCAGAATGTTCTGGGGTACAGGATGGCAGATTCGGCGCAGATGTGGGCATTGCGACACCAGGTGTGTCGAGCCGTGCAGCTTCACCGGACTCCGAACCGGGCTTCACCTGAGCGGTGGCGGGGGCGTTCTCGCTGGTAGGGCGGCAGTAGGAACGGCTCTGGCTGTTGTGCAGGAGCGCGGGGTCGTCGGAGGGCGAGGCGGCACACGCCTGGGGGGACTGTGCGGCCTCGTCGACCGGCGCCAGGCGGTGCGCGGCGCTGTCCCCGCCCATGCGGGGCGAGGACAGCGTCAGGATGCGGTTGGTCATGCTGTTAGGCCCCAGCCGTGGCAGGGAAGGCAGGCGCCGTAGCGGGTGGGGATGCAGTAGGACTGCTCGGTGCCGCAGTCGGAGCAGGTGCGCCGGGCCCGCATGGCCTTGTCCAGCGCGTTGAGCTGCTCGGCCGACGGGGTGCGGCGTGGCTTGGCCGCGGCGACCTCATACAGGTAGGCGACCGCGACGCCGCCGGCCGCGCGGCGCGAGCGCCACATCACCTGCGCGCACGGCGCCTGACCGCCGGGCCGAAGCCCCGCGGCGCGCAGCTGCCGGCGGGTGGCCAGCCCGTCCGGGGCGAACTTCCAGGGGAAGGTGGGCAGGCCGCCGAACTTGCGCCCCGTGAGGTCGTAGAAGACCCGGCGTGGACGGCGGCTCACTGGACCTGCCAGCTCTCGTCGAGCAAGTCGAACCAGCCGTCGAACGGCCGGGAGGGCAGTGCCCTCTCGCTCAGCCGCCCGTTGTTGTGCATCGGCATGACTAGGACCAGGACTCGGTCCGCCAGCGTCGCGATCACTGCGCCGCGCTCGCCGTGCATCTGTACTTGGAGCGGTACGTCCTCGTAGAGGGCGCGGGCTGGGGCCAGGCGGGCGAGGAGGGCGGGGTTGATCAGGAGGCGACCGGTCGGTGTGGACGTGGGGGCGAGGTGCCGGGCGAGGGCCTTTCGCCAGGGGAGATGCGACTCCTCGCCGGGGATGGTGTGGAGCTCGTCGCCGATGGTGACGAGCAGTCGGTTCGCCTCGATGGCGACGGTCACGGTGTCCTTGTCGCTGAGGGCCTTGACGAGGTGGCGAATGTGCCAGCAGGAGACAGCGAAGGCGCAGGTGAAGCCCTCGGTAGTCGATTCGAGAGGCTGGCGGACGATCGCCATCGTGTGGCGGTCGGTGCAGACGAGTCGCAGGTCTCCGTCACAGACCTCGATGTGGAGTTGGTCGAGCTCCGGGAGATCGTCCTCGTCGCAGGAGGCGTGTGCCAGGACCACATCGAACAGCGCCTTGAGGTCGCGGCCGGTGGTGTGGAGCAGGGCGCAAGGGCGGGTGATCGTGATGGTCATCTCAGGTCCTCGTGGTCATGGGTGATGGGGGAGGTCCCGGCCCCGCCCGCTGACGTGCGGGCGGGACTGGGCGGTGTGGCCCTACAGCAGGCTGGGCAGGCTGACCACGACGACGGCCAGGGCGAGCAGCATCAGGTCGGTGGCCACGCGCAGGCGCCGGTACTTGGCGGCGGCGATCTGCGACAGCCGGATGACGTCCTTCGCGCGGCGGGTCTCGGGGTCATCAGCCAGGGCGGACAGCAGCTGCTCGGCGTCGTCGAGCGTGGCGTGGGCGGTGAACCCGGTGCCGCTGCCCGGGCGGGGCAGGGAGGGGCGGATGACGGTGAGCACGGTCGCGGCCGCGGCCGCCAGCAGCGCCACCGCCGCCCCCAGCCCGACCCGGCCCGCCGGCAGCATGCCCGAGGCCAGCACGCCGAGGCCGAGCAGCACGCTGGCCGCGGTGCCGGCCACGCTCAGCAGCAGGCCGGCCTTGGTGTCGGTGCGCGCCAGCTCCGAACGCGCGGCGGCCGCCTCGGCGATCAGGTCGGTTGCACCCTCGGCGTCGACGCGCTGCAGGTGGGCCGGGACCGGTCGCCGGGTGGCCAAGACGGGGGCGGGAGCACGGTGCCAGGGCTGCTGGGGGTGGGCCTGCTGCCACGGCAGCGCCACCGCCGGCGCGGTCAGGTAGGTGGACCAGTCGATCGACGCCTTCTCGCCGTCGGCCATCGTGATGACGTCGGCCGTGATCAGCCACTCGACCCACACCGGCGCGATCCCGGGGTCGGCGGCGAACTCGGCGTCACTGAGCTGCAGCGAGGCATACAGCGCGGTGCGTGAGGCTCGCTCCTTCAGCTGCTCGGCGGTGTAGCAGTGCACGGCCTGAAGCTGCGCGATGCCCAGGGCCTCGAGGTCGACCCGGGCGCGATACAGGTGCCAGTTGTGCCCGTCGGGGCTGTCGCTGCCGGCCAGGCGCTCGCAGTGGTCGCCGCGCCAGGTCGTGGCCACCAGCTCCAGGCCGGTGAGCGTCAGGTCCAGGGCGTCGGCCACCAGGGCGCGGGCGGCCTGCTCGGGGTTGGGGTAGGAGTCGACGTGCCCGGTGAGGCCGGTGATGCCGTTCGCCGAGTGCAGCATCAGCCACCGGCCGGCCCCGGCATCGAGCAGGATGCCGACGCGGCGGTTGTCACACCGGGGCGCGGTGGGGGAAACCTCCGTCGAGGCGGCGCTGAGCGGGGTGGTGTACAGGTGCATGATGGTGGTTCCTGTTCTGGATGGGATGGGATGGCGGGCGCGCCCGGCGTGGAGGTCTTGGCAGATGCCACGCCGGTGCGCGCCCGTTGAGCGGGGTGGTCCCTGGCCGGGAGCCCCGGACCCTCACCCGGCGCCTGGCCGGGTGAAGACCCGCAGCCACCGTCAGGCGACCCGGCCGTTCGGCGTATCGCCCCGAGCGGTCGGGGTGGTGTTGAGCGTCTGGGTGGAGTCGCAGACCGTCGGCCTGGACTGCTTGTGCTCGTCGGCGTGCTTGTTCGCAGCTCTCCGGGCGGCCGGGGCGGTCAGGTAGTTGCTGCCACTCCATCGGCAGCACCCGCACCGCCAGGCGTAGCCGTCGCGGTAGGGGTTGGCCCACACGTCGATGCCGAAGCCGACCACGACCGTCCCGGCACCGATCTCGACGGTCGCGGCGAGCTCCTTCAGCAGCATCTGCAGCGCCGCCTGGTTATCGTGCACCGCGCGGTCGAAGGCGGCGCGGGCCCTGTGCAGGTCTCGGTCGTGGAGGGCGGCGGCGATGTCGTCGGCCACCTGGGCGAGCGAGGCGGTCATGGCGTTCCTCTCACGGTGCGGGTCCCAGACGGGCGCCGGGGCGGGTGTTCTACGTGCGGCTTGGGCAGTCACACTCAGGGGTCTGGCACCAGCCGGAGGCGTTGGCCCAGATGCGGTCGTAGATGGCCCAGCCGCCGGGTTTGGCGCCGCCGGTGTGCACGGCGTTTTGGTGTCCGCACCGCTGGCAGGGCGCTTGGAGTTCGGCCAGGGACGGCGCCATGGGTTCACCGTGATCCGCCGAGCAGTTCGGTGAGCAGGGCCCGGTGCGCGCGAAACAGCTGTCCCTGGCAGCGGCCCAGGTCGACCAGGAGCGCCGTGTAGGTGTCGGCGCGTACCCACGCGGCCGTCCTGGCGTCGTCGGCTCCCCGTACGAGGGGAAGCTGGGCCATCTGGCCCAGGTCGACGGTGGCCGGGGTGGTTACCATCCATGCCTCGTCCGTCGCCCGGGGGTCGGGCACGTACCGGGCAGCCAGCACCCGCCAGCGGGCGCTGGGCAGGATCAGGCCGCTTTCTTCGGCCAGCTCGCGGATCGCCGCACTCAGCGGCTCCTCGCCGGCCTCCAGGAACCCGCCCGGGACTGCCCAGCCGTGCTCGTCGTCCCGCTCGATCAGCAGCAGTCGCCGGGTACCGGCGAAGGAGAGGGTGACGACGGCGTCGGCGGCCTGGCCCTCGCCCCAGTGACCCAGCTCGCCGCGGCCGCGCTCGATGCCGGTGGGGGCGAACGGGTTGACCGGGCGGCCGCCGACGACGGCGAAGGCAATCGCGGCGACGCTCTGGCGAGCGGCCCAGTCGATCTGAGCCGGGTCCGTGCACGGATCAGCCCAGCCTTCCTGAACGCCTTTGCCCAGGACGTCGGGGTGGGTGTAGTCGCGAATCACCGGGCACCTGCTGACCGGCCGCTTGCGGCGACGGTGACCAGGTGGTGGCGCATCGCGCGGGCGGCCGGGTCGTTGCCGTAGGCGTACTGCGCGGCCGCCGAGCGGGCATCGACGGTGGTGATGCCGCCGCAGCAGCCGCAGGAGATCGTTTCGGTGTTGTGCGTCATGATGGTGGTGCCTCTCTGAGTGGATCGGTGGGGTGAGCGGGCGCGCCCGGCGTGGGTGTCTTGGCGGATGACCACGTTGGTGCGCGCCCGTCCCGCTATCAGCAGCCCGACGCGTCGTCCTGGGCGTCGGAGTCCTCGGAGCCGTCGCGGTAGGAACCGTCGGTGATCGGCTCGGGCGGCGCCTGGCCGTCGTCCTGGGAGCCATCGCGGTAGCTGCCGTCCTCGATGGGCTCCGGCGGCGCCTCGCCCTGCTCGTAGGAGTCGTCGCGGTAGGAGCCGTCGGTGATCGGCTCGGGCGGGGAGATCGTCGAGGCGGTCGCCGCGGTGGCGGCGCAGGCCGTCCCGCCCTCGTCGCACTTGGCGGCCACGCTGAGCGCGGTCGCCAGGGTCAGCACGATGACGATGGGGCGCAGGGAGAGCTTCTTCAGGGATTTCATGGCGGGTGCGTCCTTTTCGGTGGGTGGAGCGGGAGTGGTCAGGGCTTGGGGGTCTGCTGGGGGGTGGCCCTGGTGGAGGTGAGGGCGGCCTGGATGAGGGTGTCGGCGGACGTCTTGCCCTTGCCGACCTGGCCGCCGATGCGCAGTTGGGCGTCCTCGGTGACCGGGAAGAGCCGGATCTGGGCGGTGGTGGGTTCGTTGTTCTTCATGGGTGGGGCCCTTTCGAGTGGTGGTGAATCAGGGGTCGGAGAAGGTCAGCGCCGGTGCCGGCACGGTGCCGGGGCCAGGCGCAGGTAGCGAAAGCCGGTGATGGCGAACACGGCGAGCAGGGCGATCGTGAGCGCGGCCGGGGCTTCGGTGAGGGCGGCGGCGAACAGCGCGACCATGGCCAGCCCGAAGGCGGTTCGGGCGCGCACGGCCGTGCGGGACCAGACGGGGTAGCCGCAGACCAGGCAGGAGCCGGTGAGCGCGGCCATCGTCGGGTGGATCGGGTCCGGCGCGGTAGCGGGCTGGGCGAGGAGCCCGTCCTGGCATGCGACGGCGTCGCGCGGTGTTTCCCGGGCGGGCTCGGCCTGCAGCGCCGACCCCAGGGCCAGCGGCGCGGACGCGGAGACGTTCGGGATGACGAGCGCCTTGAGCCCGGTGGGGTCGGCGACCCGGTAGCCGGTGGCGGTGTCGTAGGCCAGCAGGCCGGTCACCACCCGTTCGCCCAGGCGGGCCAGCAGCCAGGTCCACGACTGGCCGGTGGCCGTCAGCACCCCGTCCAGGTCGGCGAGGGAGAAGGGGGAGCCATCGGCCCACAGGAGTAGGGCTAGGTGCAGCGTCTGCTCATCGGAGGTGATGCGGTCGCCGTGCGGGACGGCGGGGATCGAGTCGATCATGTCGGGGTCCTTCAGATCGGCGGGATGCGGATATGGGTGTGAGTGCGGGGGTCAGCGGCGCGTCGGCGTCGTGCCGGCGCGCAGGTCGGCCAGCAGCTCGTCCAGCTCGGCGGGGGTGATGTAGACCTCGCGGGCCTTGCTGCCGTCAGCGGGGCCGACCACGCCGCGGGCCTGCAGCAGGTCCATCAGCTGGCCGGCCTTGGCGAAACCGACGCGCAGCTTGCGCTGCAGCATCGAGGTGGAGCCGAACTTCGTGGCCACGACCAGCTCAGCCGCGGCGATCAGCAGCTCCAGGTCCTCACCGACGTCATCGCCGTCCGCGGCCGGTGTGGTGGTGGTGAGGTCGGCGATCTGGTCGACCGCTGAGGCGTGCTTGCGGCAGTGCGATACGACCGCGGCGATTTCCTTCTCGGAGACGAACGCGGCCTGCAGCCGGGCCGGCGCGGTCGAGCCCATCGGGGCGAACAGCGCATCTCCCTGGCCGATGAGCTTCTCGGCGCCCGGGGCGTCGAGGATGACGCGGGAGTCGGCCAGTGAGGCGGTGGCGAACGCCAGGCGGGAGGGCACGTTGGCCTTGATCAGGCCGGTGACCACGTCCACGCTGGGCCGCTGGGTGGCGACGATGAGGTGGATGCCGGCGGCGCGGGCGAGCTGGGTGATGCGGACGATGGAGTCCTCGACGTCGCGGGGGGCGACCATCATCAGGTCGGCGAGCTCGTCGACGATGACCAGCAGGTAGGGGTAGGGCTGGCGCGGCTCCTTCCCGCGTGGCGTGGGGACCTTGCCCGCGCGCACGGCCCGGTTGTAGTCGTCGATGTGGCGGAACCCGGCGGCCGCCAGGTCGTCGTAGCGCCGATCCATCTCACCCACGACCCACTCCAGGGCTTCGGCGGCCTTCTTGGGGTTGGTGATGATCGGGGTGATCAGGTGCGGGATGCCTTCGTAGATGCTGAGCTCGACCCGCTTGGGGTCGATCAGCACCATGCGCACCTCCTCAGGGGTGGCGCGCATCAGCACCGAGCAGATGAGGGTGTTGATGCAGACGCTCTTGCCCGCGCCGGTGGCGCCGGCGATGAGCAGGTGCGGCATCTTGGCGAGGTTGGCCAGGATCGTCTTGCCCTCGACGTCCTTGCCCAGGCCGACGACCAGGGGGTGACGCTCAGCGAGGGCGGCCGCGCTGCGCAGGATGTCGCCGAGGGAGACGAGGTCTTTGTCGGTGTTGGGGATCTCCACGCCGATCGCGGACTTGCCCGGGATCGGCGACAGCAGCCGCACGTCGGCCGACTTCACGGCGTAGGCGATGTTCTTGGTCAGCCCGGTGACTTTTTCGACCTTGACACCGGGCGCCACCTCGACCTCGTAGCGGGTGACCGTCGGGCCGCGGGTGAAGCCGGTCACGCTGGCGTTGATTTTGAAGTCGGCCAGCACCGTGTCGATCGCGGCGACGGTGAGCTCGTTGGCCTTGGTGGAGGCGCGCGGCGCGCTGCCCCGGCGCAGCAGGTCCAGACTCGGCAGCACCCCCGGCGTCCCCGGCGTTCCTGCCGTCCCCGGGGTGGGCGCTTCGACGGTGAGCGAGGCGACATCGCCGGCGGCGGCCAATGTGCCGGGGTCGGCGCCCAGGACCGGGGTGTCGTAGGGGCCGCGCTCGCCGATCAGGTCGGGGTCGACCTCGACCAGGCGGCGCGAGGTGACCGCGTCGACCGCGTCGACCGCGTCGTCCTGGTCGACGTCCTGGCCGTCCGCGGCGTCGGCGCTGTCGTCGCGGCCGGGGTGGTCGGCGTCGTCACGGGTGGCGTAGCGCGGGTTGCCGCCTGGCTGTGAGTCCCGGGCCCCGGCGGGGCGGCGGGTGCGCAGGCCGACCAGGCGGGCGGGGATCTGGCGGATCGGGGTCTGGGTGGCCACCAGCAGTCCCCAGGCCGCGAGCACGACCAGTCCCACGATGCTCAGCGGGGTGGGCAGCAGTAGCTCCAGGGGGGAGGCGATGGCGTAGCCGATCGCCCCGCCCGCGGCCAGCACGTCAGCGTCCGGCCCGTGGGCGAGGTGGATGATGCCCGCGACGGCGGCGGTGATGGTCACCGAGCCCAGCAGGAGCCGCACCAGGGTGATTTCCGCATCGCCGCCGCGCAGCAGCCGCCAGGCCAGGGAGGCGGTGGCGATCGGGGCGGCGACGATGAGGGAGCCGATCAGGGCGCGGGCGGCGAGCTCGAGGAGGTCGATGACGATGCCGCCGGCGAGGTTCCAGCCGGGCAGTACGAGCACCACGGTTGCCACGACGCTGGCCAGGCCCAGGCCGTCGCGCTGGTAGGCAGCGTCCAGGTCGGCGCGGCCGGGGCTCAGCGCCCGGACACCTTTCCCGGCGCCGCGGGCCAGCTTCATCCAGGCCAGGATCGCGGCGGCCCCAGCCAGGCCCAGCAGGGGGTTGCTGCGCACGCTGCGAACGGTGCGGCGGGCGGTGGTCGGGCCTTGTCGGGAGGCGGATCGACGAGCTCGGGTGGCCATGTTCCCTCTTCTCCGTACGGGGGTGATGGTGACGGTGGGTGACTGTGCGCGAGGTGTGCGCTCGATGTGCGGTTGCGATGTGTGACTGTGCGCTTACGTTTCGCGTGTGCGGTAGGCATGAGCGGGGCTGTGCGCGGCGTGTGCGGTTACTCTGCGTTGATGTGCGCAGGGGCATGGATCTTGTGCGCCGGGGTGTGCGGACCGTGTGCGCGGGGTGTGCGGAGCTGCGCACACCACCCCTCCCCTATAGAGAAAGAGGGCCCGCCCGACGCCGCACACCGGTCACGGCGTTCGGTCACATTCGGTAAAGCGGGCCGGGCGCTCGCGCGGCGTGCACGCAGCGTGCGCCCGGCCGAGGGTGGCCGGGGCCGGGTTGCCTACCGGCGGCCCGCGTTCTCCAGCGGGGAGGCGATCAGGTCCCAGCCATCAGCGTCGGGCCGGGCCGAGATGCACTCCAGCTCGGTCCAGCGGTCGGTCTGGCGGTAAAGGAACCGGCGGGCGCGGCCGACCTGCTGCAGCAGCTCGTACATGTCGGCGGTGCGGACCGTGGTGCGGCCCTCCCGGTACCAGGTGTCCAGCGCCATGTCCCAGACGCGCTGGGCTTCTTCGGTGCTCATCTCCGGCTTGGCGGGCTGCTCGGCCTCCTCGCCGTCGCCGTCCTCGCCGTCCTCGCCGTCCGGGTCGTCCTCGTCGTCGTTGGTGGCGACGATGACGCCGCTGATGACGGTGGTGGGGTCGACGTCGGCGAGGTCTTCGGGGCGGGCGTCCTGGCCCAGGTGCTCGCGCCGCGAGTCCTGTAGCGCCTCCTGCATCGCCTCGCGCTCCAGGGCGGTCTCTTCTGCGGCCTGCTCATCCATCTCGCTCTCCTGGTTCATCTGAGGGGCGGCCGACCGCGCCGATCGCATGGCCGGCACGGTGGTGGGCGCCGGCGCCGTGCCCGCCGCCGGGATCGCAGGTCCGGCCGAGGTCGGCTTGGGGGCGGGATCGGTGCTGCGGGGGCCCCAGACAGGGCCGGTGTAGTAGGTGCGCTGGGTGAACAGCTCGCCGAACAGCTCGGCGGTGACGGCGTCCATCGGGTCACGGAACGGCGCCCCGGCATCCACGGTGTCCATCAGCTGCTGGGGTGTGGGGTTGTAGACGCGCTGCATGCTCGACCAGCGCTTGGGCGGCACGCCCAGGCCCGCGACGTAGGAGTAGCCGCGGCGGCTGACTCCCCAGGTGGGCAGGTTCTCACGGCCGATCGCGGCCAGTGCGGGGGCGGGCAGCACGTACTCGGCGTCCTCGGCCGAGTCCACGCCGAAGCAGATGCCGGCGGTGTGGTTGGCCCGGGCGTCGGTGCTCATCGCCTTGTAGGTGATGCGCTGCAGGCTGGAGACCACCATGATGCCCGCCGAGCGCGCCTTGCCCAGCAGGTGCTCGTAGTCGGCGCCCAGGGAGGCGAAGTCGGAGGACTCCTCGATCCAGATGAGCAGCAGGTTCAGGCTGGAGCGTGGCGACCACCGGTCCAGGCCCTCGCTGGCGAGGTGGCTGGTGCGGCCGGTGATGACCTTGCGCAGCCGCTTCATGACCCGTCGGGCCTCGCCCAGATCGTTGATGACCCAGGTCAGCGCGGCCGCGACCGGCCCGAAGGTCTGCATGCCCTTGGACACGTCGATGCCGATGATGTTCAGGCGGCGCCGGATGGCCAGGTTGCCCAAAACGACCCGGGCGCAGACGCTCTTGCCCGCCCCGGTGACGCCGCCGATCTTGACGTGCGCGACGTCCTCGGCGTCGGGGTCGGTGTCGTAGTTGCCGAGCAGCCGCACCAAGCACAGGTCGGTCTGGTACTCCCCCAGCGCGAACGGCTCGGTCGGCAGCGCGCCGAACAAGGTGGCGTCCACGCCGGGCCAGGGGATGCCGCCGGGGATGGCCAGGTTGTCGCGGGTGGGCATCTCCAGCTCGCCGACCCCGGCCCGGTTGGCGTCAGCGGCCAGGTTGGTGCCGCCGGGCACCGCCTGGGCGTGCGCGGCCAGCGCGGGCATCAGCGCGCGGGCGCCGTCCAGGGTGCCGCCGTCCTGGGTGACGACCTTGGCGCGCACCACGCCGCGCTCGTCGACGCTGGCCCCGTGGAACTGCACCCGGGCCTGCTTGATGGCCTCCAGCAGCGGGTTGCCCGCTCCGTCGGCGGCGCCGGGGGCGGCTCCGGCGTACTTGGTGCCGCGCCAGATGACCCACAGCACCCACACGATCAGCGAGCACAGGGTGTAGGCGGGCCAGATCGGCCCCATGCCGACCACCAGGCCGAGCACGAGGCAGACGGTGGCCAGGGAGCCGGTGACGACCATCAAGATGCGCAGCAGCACCCGGGGGCCGGCCGACAGGTGCGCAAAAAAGGTGACCAGGGCGCCGATGGCCAAAAACAGGATGCTCAACAAAGGCGTCCAGACCGGGTCGCCGCCCCATTTGGCGTGCGCGGCGATGATCAGGATGGCGAAGACGGCGCAGCCGATGGCCGGGGTGACCAGCGGCAGGCCGTGTACCAGCAGCCAGCCGCCGCCCAGCCGGCCCGAAGCGTCGGCGGTTTCCACGTGGACCATCTGTGCGCCGGTGGCGAGCCGTGGGGTCTTGCTGCGACGTGCCATCACGCACCGTCCCTCGTGTCGTAGCGGCCCTGCCGCTGGCTGTTGGTGGCCCTACCAGAGCCGGTCTTCTTGTTGGCCTGCTGCTCGGCCAGCAGGTACTCCTGATGGACGGCCGACATCCGCACGATGGCCTTGGCCGCCTCCAACATGGCCTCGGCGGCGTTGTTGCCGTGTCCGCGCAGCCGTCCGGCCAGGAAGATGCGCTGCAGCCAGCCCACCCGGCGCCCGTCAGGGGCGGTGCGGTGGCGCAGCCAGGCCGCGGCCTGGCGGGAGTCCTCGCTCATGGTCAGCGAGATCGCGCACAGCATCGCCCGCACGGTCTCCTGGTAGTCGCGGTACGCCTGGTGGCTGCGCGTCACGTCGCTGTCGACGAACGCGGCGGCGGCTTCCACCAGATCGATCTGCTTGGACATCGGTTACCTCACCTGCCTACTCGTGGCCCCGAACAGCGGATGTGCTGGTCAGCGGTCTATTTCTTGGGGTCCTCGCGCAGCGATTCTTTTTCCAGCCGCACGTACTCGTCGTGGACGCCGGCCATCTTCTGCAGCGAGGAGACGGCCTCCAGCAGGGCGTCGGCGGCGTTGCGGCTGTGCGCCTTGGTGCGGCGCGACAGGCCCACCCGGTCCAGCAGCGGGACGCGCTTGCCCTTCTTGGGCTTGTGGTGGCGCAGCCAGGTGGAGACCAGCTCCCCGTCTTGGACCAGCATCAGCGCCAGGGTGCGCGACAAGGCCTGGACGTTGTAGATGTGGTTTTCCAGGGCTTCGTGACCGGCGATGATCTCGGCGGTCTCAAAACGCACCATCTGGGTGCCCAGGTCCTCGCTGCGGTTGCTCACAGGTCCTCCTCATGGATCACGGCGTCCAGCAGGTGCCGGGCGGTCTGCTCGGTGCTGCTCTGGGCGATCAGGGTTCCGTCGGCCAGCACCTGCACCGAGGTGGTGGCGGCCGCCGAACGGGCCCAGGAGCGCACCACGGCGCGGAACCGGCCGCGCAGGCTGCTCTCCTCGGCCAGCGCGAACGCGATCAGCACCGCGGCCGCGGCCAGCAGCCCGACCGCGACGGCGTGCGCGGCCCGCTCGGGCCAGCCCGGTGCGAACGCCGCCGCCAGCCACGTCACCAAGGCGCTCACCGGCTTGCCTCCCCGCTCGGGCGCGGCTGCGCGCCGGGGTTGTGCGGGGCGTGTGCGGCGGTGTGCGCACCATGTGCGGTGATCTTGTGCGGGGGGTGTGCGGGGCCGCTGACCTGCTGTGCGGCCGTGTGCGGGCCGGGGTGGGCGCCGGTGATGACCGGCCAGTCCAGACGGCACCACGCGGCGCGGCAGGCCTCGGTGACGGTCACCTCGTAGGCATCGGCGAGCTCGCGCACCAGGGTCAGGCCGCGCTGGTACTCCCCCTCCCCGCGGGCGGCCGGCACCAGGGCCGGGCCCTGGTCGGTGCAGGTCAGCGCGACCGCTCCCGCCTCGCCGGTCGAGCCGGGCTCGACCTCGGCGCGCAGCGTGAACCGGCCGCCCACGGTGCCGGACGCGCTGTGCAGCACGGCATTGGTGGCCAGCTCCGAGACGACCAGCGCGACGTCGTCGGCACGCGGGCATCCAGCAGGAAGGCAGGTCAACACCCAGGCGCGCACCTCGGCGACGCGCTCCGGAGCGCCGGGGAACGCACGCTCGTGGGCGAGGGTGACGGTGACGGCCATCACGCCACCTCCCCGCAGGTCAGGACCGGCAGGGCGGGGGCGGCGCACGCGGCGAGCAGCACCACCGGGCGCGCTCCGACCGGCGGGAGCTGGCCGTGCGCGGCCAGCGCGTGCCGGATGTGCACCAGCGGGTCGACCTCGCCCAGCCGCGCGGCCGCCACCGTCGCGCGGGCCGCGGCCAGCAGCTCGGCATACTCGGCCACCAGCAGCGCCAACTCATGGCGGGTCAGAGCGTTGTTCCTGGTCAGGACGGTGCTCATGACGGTGCTCATGAGGTCACCTCGCCCAGGATCGTGGCGATCGCGGCATCCACGTCGACCTGCTCGCGGCCGTGCGGCACGAGCCGGAAGGTCTGGTCGATGAAGTCGACGACCAGCTCGCGGACCGCGTACAGCAGGAAGGGGTAGCCCGACGCGGGGGTCAGGGTGATGGCCAGGTAGATGTCGCCGAGCTCCTCGTGCGGGGCCACCAGCACATCTCCCTGCCCGGCCGGGGCGCGCAGGCCCTCAGCGAGCAGGTCACGGGCGAAGACGTACTCGGCGGTGACGGTACGGCCCTGGGTGAACAGCAGGGCGACCGCGTACGGATCGCTACTGGAGTAGGTCAGCACCGCCGACAACGGCGTCTTGGGGCTGTCGGCCGGCCACAGACGCACGTCGTAGACCACCTGAGGCTTCATGCCGACACCTCCGTACGGATCTCATCGCGCAGGGTCTGCGCCGTCTTGGGCGCGCAGCGCAAGATCTTGCGGATCCCCTCGGCGGTGGCCTCCTGAGGATCGATGAGCCCGGCCCCGATCGCAGCGCGCAGCGCGGTGCGGTGCGCCTCGATCGATCGACGCGGCGCGCTCGGATACTCCGGATCGATCGGGTCCAGCAGCGACTCCGACTCGATCGAGGCCTCGATCGATCGGGACTCGATCGGAGGGTCGATCGAAGGGCGAGGTGCGGCGATCGAGTCCGGGCCACTCGATCGAGGCGCCTCGATCGACGCCGAGGACGATGCCTTCCGCGGCCGCGCCGGGACTCGATCGACCGATGCCGCCTCGATCGACACCGGACGATCGGCCTGGACCGACGGGCGGCCGATCGAGGGGAAGGCGATCGATCGGGCCACGTCCTGGCGCTGCGCGGAAAAGGCGCGCAGCCGTGCCATCGCCTCCTCGCCCTCGGCGGACTGCTGCGAGGTGGAGGCGCCGGGGCGGACGATCGATCCGTCGACGATGACGAGCCGGCCGTTCTTGGCGGCGGCTCGATCGGCCTTCTTCTCATACGACACGATCGAGCGGGCCAGCTTGCGATCCCGGCGCGAGGAGGACGGGCCGACGCCGAAGCGGTCGATCCACGCCTGCTGCCACGCTTCGTCGATCGAGCAGCCCTGCGCGCCCTGGATCGAGGCGGCCGACCACGACAGACGCGGGTAGCGAATCCGCCGCCAGGCCGCCCGGCGCAGCTCGGCCGCCGAACGCTTGGCGATCGCCTGCTTCTTCAGCGCCGCCCGCAGCTCCCACAACACGATGCCCAGCAGCGAGGCGACCGCGTAGATCACCCCGATCTGCAGGCCCGCCCACGGATCCAGCGGCGTGGCGGCCTTGTCGACCTGGTGCCACAGGTTCATCGCCGCGGCGGTCGCGGCCATCAGCACCGTCATCAGCCGGTAGCGGCCGGTCGGCAATCCCTTGTCCAGAGCCAGGTTGGTCAGGTACGCGGTGTAGAGGACGCTGCCTTCCATCGCGATCGGCAGCGTGACCGCCGCCGCGCCCAGCTGCATCTGATCGCTGGCGAACGCCAGCTGCCCGCCCCAGGCGATGAACATCGGCGAGCCCATGGCCACCGCGCCGACGATCGCCTCCGAACGCGAGCGCAGCGCCGCGGCCAGGCCTCGGGCACCGGCGCGCATCGCCTCGGTGCGCTCCTTGCTGCGCTTGGCCGCCTCCTGCTTGCGCTCGGCACGCGCACGGCCGGTCTCCGCCTCGTCCTGGCGCCGCAGCCGGCGGCGCTCGGCCTCGGCGGCCAGCGCGGTCTGGGTACGGATGGCCTCGGCCTCGGCGCGGGCCCGCTCGGCCTCGGCGCCGGCCACGGCGCGTTGTGCGCGCGGGTCGTAGAAGGTGCCGCTCATGAGCCGCTCACCGCCTCGACGACGACGGGGGCTACCAGGGCGTTGGGCTCGGCGGAGTAGAACACCACGTTGCTGCCCTGCATGTCCTCGGGCGCCTTCTGCAGCATCCAGTCAAACAGCGCGGCCCGGGTGGACTGCGGGGAGGCGGTGACCGTCTGGTACATCGTCAGCTGCTTCATGCCGGAACCGGTGGCCTTGGCCAGAGTCATCACGACGAAAATCTGCATCAGATGCTCACCGCCTCAGCGGCCTCGGCCTCGGCCTGGGCGAGCAGCAGGTCGGCGAAGACGCCGGAGAGCTCGATGGCCAGCGGCGAGGTGGCGCTCCCGGAAAGCCATGCCCGCCGGTCGGCCTCGCGCTCGCCGACGAGCGTGAACAGCTCATCCAGGGTGGGGATGGGGCGGATGTGGATCTGCAGGTCGTGCTCGCGCTCGATGTCGGCCATGACCTGCTCGACCGGGCGGATGCCGTAGATGTCCAGGACGTCCCCGGCGGGGGTGATCACCCCGACGTGCGCCCAGCGCCACGGCGGCCCGGGGACCTCCAGCAGGGCCAGCGGCCAGCCGGTGCGCCAGTGCAGCGCGCGGGCCAGCACGACGCAGGAGCTGTAGGCGTACAGCTCGATCGCGGCCTCGTCGACCACACCGGGCCGTACGGTCAGCCGCTCGTGGCCGTGGAAGGTCGGCCGCTCGAAGGAGACCTCAAGGCAGACATCGGCCAGCGGCCCCTCGCCGGCCATCGCGGCCAGCGTCGGGTAGCGGAGGCGGTAGGAGGCGGTCATCAGACGCTCACCGCCTCGGTAGCGTCTTCGCCCTGCGCCTCGACGATGCCGTCACGCAAGGCGGCGTACACGGCCGACTCCCAGAAGCGCAGCAACCGGCCGCCCGGCGTGCGAACGGCGGTCAGGGCACCGGTACGGGCCCACCGCACAACCGTCTTGGGGTCGACCCGAAATACCGCTGCGGCCTCCTTGGAGGTCAGCAGCCTGTCGCCGGGCATGGTGAGATCAGCGATGATGGACATGAGTCGGTTTCCCTTCAGGTGACGACTCAGGCGGCCTCGGTGTATCAGCACCGAGGCCGCGCGCTTGGAGCGTGCAATCCGGACATAGTTCACTTGCACAATTCAGGAACCACGTCGGACACTGCGTACTAGTACACAAGTTAGATGCGTACTATGACACCGTCAAGGCCTTCGAGGTCGCCTACGCAATTCGCCCGTTCACGAGGAGCCTCGATTCGGCGGGTTCCGGTGTATTAGTACACTGTCGTCTGATCGCGATGGTGTGAGGAGAAGCAGTTGGCACCGCAGGTTCACCGCTCTGACCCCCCGTACATGCAGGTGGTCAAGCACATCAGGGAGCAGATCGAGTCGGGAGCTCTCCACGACGGTGACACCGTGCCTTCCACACGGAAGATCGCCGAGGACTGGAAGATCTCATTGGCTACGGCGACCAAAGCATTGGCCACCTTGCGATCCGAAGGGCTGGTTCGCGGAGTGTCCGGGGTGGGCACCGTGGTCACCACCTCCGAGAGAGTGCACACTCCGACAGGCCGTGTTCTCTCGAACCGTCGCACCGGTCGGATCTATCCTCCCGACGAACATGCGCGCATCGAGGAGGCCGAACTTGTCTCAGCGTCTGAGCAAGTCGCCGACGCGCTCGGCCTCTCGGTCGGAGCTCCGGTGATCCGTCGGCGACGGGTGACCTACAAGGGCGAGACTCCGGTATCGGCGTCGATCTCCTGGTTCGACGGCGCGCTCGCCGAGATCGCCCCCAAGCTGCTGGAAACCGCGCGCATCCTTGAAGGCACCTTCGGCTACATCGAAGCCGCGACAGGTCGCCAGCTGAAGACGGTGCGGGATCAGGTCGCGGCCGACGAAGCAACCGGACAGGACGCCAACGACCTGCGGGTGCAGGTAGGTTCTCCGGTCTTGCGAGGGCGCAACTGGATCTATGACACGGATGGCGGTGTCGTGGAGTACGGAGAGTACGTCTCGGCTACTCGCCGCTGGAAGTCCTACGACTACGAGATCAACTAGGGAGATCACGTGAAACTGCTGCATTCAGGCAAGGTGCGGGATGTCTACCTGGACGGCGAGGACCTGATCCTGGTCGCGTCCGACCGGGTGTCGGTGTACGACGTCGTGTTGCCGACCCCCGTTCCTGACAAGGGGAAGGTTCTCACGCAGTTGTCGCTGTGGTGGTTCGACCAGCTCGCGACGCTGGTCCCCAATCATGTGATCTCCGCGACCGACGTCCCAGAGGAATGGGCCGGCCGGGCCATCAGATGCCGTCGATTGAAGATGATGCCCGTGGAGTTCATAGCTCGCGGATACCTCGCCGGGCTGGGTCTCAAGGAGTACGAGAAGCAGGGCACAGTGTCAGGTATCGCCCTGCCTCCTGGCCTCGTCGAGGGATCTCGGTTGCCTGAGCCGATTTTCACTCCCACCACGAAGGCCACCGTCGGACATGACGAGTTCATCACCTACGACGACGTGGTGACCGAGATCGGCGCTGAGACGGCCGCGGCCCTCCGAGACCTCACGTTGAAGGTGTACACCCACGGCGCCACCGTGGCCGCGGAGCGAGGGGTCATCATCGCCGACACCAAGCTGGAGTTCGGGCAGGCTCCCGATGGCACGCTCGTACTCGGTGACGAGGTACTGACCTCCGACTCCTCCCGCTTCTGGCCCGCCGACTCATGGGAGCCCGGCCGCCCCCAGCACGCGCTCGACAAGCAATTCGTCCGCGACTGGTCGAGCACCTTGGACTGGGACCGCACGCCGCCGGGACCGGCCATCCCAGACGAGATCGTGCAAGCGACGCGAGCTCGCTACATCGACGTCTACGAACGCATCACCGGTCGAATTTGGGAGTGAAAGCTCATGCCTGAGTATTACGACCCCGCCCAACTGGTCAGCGAGGTACAGGAACTCCTGTACGCCCGAGGTCTCAATCCGGCAGTGGCTCCCGGCCGGGCCGGAATGGCTCAGGGAGGTGCCGGGATGTTGCTACGCGCTCTCGGCATCACCCCCGGGATGGACATGGTGGACGCCCTGGCCCGATCGGTGGACAAGCCATGGAGTGACACGGACTGAGAAACGATCATGAGATGAAAGCCCTGGCCAGACGGCTGGGGCTTTTGTCTTCGAGGGCCTGTTGCTCCTCGACGGAAGACCGTACGGACACGAAAATCCCGACATCACACGTCCGTGAGCGGTGATTACGGCGTAATCACCTGATCATCTGAGAGAGTTGCTCCGCCATCCGAAGTACCAGTGCAGTCGCTGGGAAGCACACGGAACAGGAGCCTCATGGCAAAGGTACATGTCGTCCTCAATCAGAAGGGCGGCGTCGGCAAGTCCACAACGACGATGAACCTCGCCGCCGTCACAGCCGACGCGTCTGGCGAGCAGGAAGCCACTGTCGTCGTCTCGATCGACCCACAGGGATCCGCCGTTTGGTGGTCCAACCGGGTCGTGGAAGCAGCCGAGGAACTCGCCAAGACCGACCCGGAGAAGGCCGCCGCCCGGGCATTGCCCTTCGACTTCGTTCAAGCCAGTGCCGATGACATCGAAGATCTTTCGAACCTCCGCGACCTCCCGGGCGTTAAGCACGTCTGGGTGGACACCCCCGGTTGGATTCCCACCCTCGACGAGGACGCCGACGACCCGTTCGACGGTTCGAGCTTCGCTGAGGCCCTGCGCCGGGTCCTGGCGTGTGCCGACGACGTGCTCATCCCGATAGAGCCCGAGTCGCTGGCGTTCGAGCCGACGTTCAACACCGTCGAGAAGGTCGTGAAGCCCCGCGGCATCCCGTACCTGGTGGTGGCTAACAATTGGGATCCACGCGACGGCCGCGCCGATTTGGACGAGACGCTGGAGTTCGTGCGTGGCCAAGGGTGGCCACTCGCCCGTACGGTCGTTCGGCACTACAAGGTGCACACCCGCGCTCCGGCCGAGGGCCTGGTCGTCACCCAGTACCCGAAGAACCGAGTGGCGATGGAAGCCCGCGAGGACTTCTACAAGCTAGCGCTGGAGCACGAGCGGATGCGGAACGGAAACGGCTGATGGCAGGACAACGCACGAGCCTGGCGAGCTTGAGGGTCGGCAAGGCCGCTCTATCTGAACCCGCCAGTGCCCCGAAGTGGCCGGACACGGTCAAGCTCGAAGATCTGGCTGACAACCCGGATAACCCTCGGGAGGAGCTGCGAGACCTGGAAGGCCTGGCGGCGACCATCAAGGAGCGTGGCATCCTGCAGCGGCTCGTGGTTGTTCCACGGGCCACGTGGCTCAGCACACATCCGCATCACGCCGAGAAAATCGGTGATGCGCCGTTCGTCATTCTCATCGGCCATCGGCGGCGTCATGCGGCTGAGCTCGCCGGGCTGGACGAGGTCAGAGTCGAGGTCAGGGAATCCGCTTCCGGCAGTCGCACCGACGCTCTGATCGAGAACATCCAGCGATCCGACCTGGACCCGCTGGAGGAGGCGAACGGCATCCGGGACCTCATGGAAGAGGAAGGTCTCTCTCAGCGTGGCGTCGCCGAACTGCTCGGCAAGTCACAGGGCTGGGTATCGCAGCGGCTCGTCCTGCTCAAGCTCATCCCGGAGTTGCAGCAGGCGATCACCAACGGAACCCTGAAGATTGAGGACGCACGAGAGATCGGGAAACTGCCACCGCAGGAACAATCTCTGCCCGTGGTGCCGGCACCCGCTTCGGAACTCGACCCCGTACGGCCTGTCCGGGGTGTGCACGGTCCTGCGGGCGTGCCAGGCGACCACGCTCCTTCACCGCGGGCGGGGAACGGCACGAAGGCGTCGAAGGGAGGCAGTGATTACGGCGTAATCACCCTCGGACCACCAGCGGCGATCGCAGCGGCGCTTCGCGAGCGGTTGACGCTGGAGGACTTGGAGACGCTCGTGGAGTTGCTGTCGGCGACGACAGCCCGCTGATTACGCCGTAATCACTCACAGGGCAGGAGCCTGAAGGTTCCTGCCCTGTGAGTGAGGCCGTGATCAGCGTGGCCGACCTGAACTGAGCAGAAGTCGGCGGGTGGTGCGGGTCGGGACCGACCCACGGGCGCAGGGAGCACACGACCTCATCCTGGCCTGAGTCCGCACCGCGGGAACCATCTCCGCAGGCGCGGGCAGCACGCGTCCAGTAGCCGCGACCACACGTCGGGCCCGGGATCATCCCCGCGGGGGCAGAACGTGCCGCGTCACGCCCGGGGCCGGGCTGGGACGCCTGCGGCCCCGAATGATGTCCGAATGAGGATCACCCCTCGCGCGACCCGCGTCGAAAGCCGATGATGAACGGGTGTCCCCTCCCTCCGCCGCCTCGCGTGCTCGTGACACGACCACCCCGGCCGCCCCCTTCGCCTGGAGGCCCGTCGGCGCGGTCGCACTGACCACGCTCGCCGTACTGCTGGTGGCGAGCCCACGCTACGGCTACCACCGGGACGAGTTGTACTTCCGGATGCTGGGCGAGCAGCCCGCCCTCGGATACTTCGACACCCCGCCGCTGACCCCGCTGATCGCGCGGGCGTCGATCGCCGTGTTCGGCGACACGGTGGTCGCCCTGCGGGTCGTTCCCGCCCTGGCCGCGTCGCTCGTCGTCGTCCTGGTCGCCCTCCTGGCACGAGAGCTCGGCGGCGACCGGCGAGCGCAGCTCGTCGCCGCGGCGGGAATCGCCACCACGGGCGTGCTCCTGATCGGCGGGCACTCCCTGCTGACCCTGGGAATCGACCTTCCGCTCTGGGTCGCGGCGGCGCTGTTCGCCGTGCGGGCGCTGCGGGGCGACGGCCGCTGGTGGCTCGCGCTGGGCACCGTCGCGGGAGTGGCGACGTACAACCGGCAACTGATCGTGCTGTTCCTGGTCAGCCTGGGCGCGGGCGTGCTGGCGGCGGGACCGCGCGACGCGCTGCGGGACCGCAGGCTCTGGCTCGGCGCGCTGCTGGCCCTCGTGATCGCCGCACCCAACCTGGTCTACCAGGCGACCCACGGCTGGCCGCAGCTGGTGATGGCCGGGGCACTGGACGCGGACGAGGGCACCGACAACCGCCTCGCCTTCATACCGCTGCAGATCCTGCTGCTCGGCCCGCCCCAGGCGGTCGTCCAAGTGGTCGGTGCCGTACGGCTGTGGCGAGAGCCCCGCCTGCGCTGTCTCGCCCTAGCCTATCCGCTGGCCTGCGCGCTGACGCTCTACTCCGGCGGGCGCCCCGACTACATGGCGGGCCTGCTCGTGCTGCTCTTCGCCGCGGGATGCGGCCCGGTCACCCGGTGGATGTCGGGTACGGGACGGCGCGCGCTGGTCGTCGGTGCCCTGGCGGTCAACGGGGTCGGCTCCGTCGTCCTCGCGCTGCCGGTGATCCCTCCCTCGGCCCTGGAGGGCACCCCGGTCACCGCGGTCAACGAGGTGGCGCGCGAGTCGGTCGGATGGCCGGAGTTCGCCACACGGGTCGCGGCGGTGGTCGGCGGGCTGACGCCCCAGGAGCGCGCGCGGACCGTACTCCTCACCGAAAACTACGGCGAGGCCGGGGCACTGGACCGCTACGCCGGGGAACACGGTCTGCCCGAGGTGCACAGCGGGCACAACGAGCTCTACTGGCGTGGCCCGCCCTCGCCGTCCGCCCGGATCGCCGTGGTGGTGACCGACTCCCCTGGCGTTTACGCCCGCGCGTTCGCCTCCTGCGAGGAACGCGGCAGGATCGACAACGGCGTCGGCCTGTCCAACGACGAGCAGCACCTGCCCATCCTCGTGTGCCGCGACCCGCTGCGGCCGTGGCAGCAGTTTTGGCCCCGGATGCGGCACAACAACTGATATCGCGCCACCCGCGAGGCCGGTGCTCCGGCCGGTGACCGTTTTCCGGCGGCACCCGTTCCGAGCCCAATCGCCGGCAGCTCCGTTCGCCGGCTGCTCCGCCTTCCGATGGAGCGTGAAGTTCGTGTCCCCGGGGCAGACGCGGAGCCCGGGTTCACCGCTCGGCGAAGGTGAGCCCGCGTTCGGCGAGGGCCTCGCGCAGGAGGCGGACGGCCCTGGGACCCACGCCGTGCAGCCGCAGGAGCTCCTTCTCGGTCGTGGAGGCTAGCTGGGCGAGCGTCGTGTAACCGGCGGCGGCCAGGGCCTTGCCAGCGGGACGTCCGATATTGGCGGGAATGTCGCCGGGGATGTAGTCCTGGTCGCGGGTCGTCATGATGCCTCCCTAAGATCGATGTGTCTGGAGTGAGGCGCTCTGGATGCCCAGGGCGACGGGGCGTGACGCCAGATGGTAGATCGCCCGCTGCGCGCAGCCCGATCCAGTCGGGCTCCGCGGGCTCCGAGGGCTCCTATGCGGGATTCGACATCGACGTGGCCACCTATGTCGCCGCGGCTCTCGGTGTGCCGGAGACCGGCCTCACCTTCGTACCGGTCTCCGCGACCACCCGGGAGAAGGCCCTCGTGGACGGATCCGTTGACCTCGTCCCCGCCGCCTACCCGATCACCGAGACCACCGAACGGTCCGTCACGTTCGCTGGGCCCTACATCACCACCCACACCGACCTGCTCGTCCGTTCGACGTCGAAAGACGTCAAGGCCGTCGCCGACCTCGAAGGCCGGAAAGTGTGCGTCACCGACCCCGCCCTGATGGCTGTCTCCGACGGGCCGGCCTGGTCGAAGGCCGACTCGGCGAGCGACTGCCTCACCCAGGCGCTGGACGGCAAGACCGACACCTTCGCGGCCAACGAGTCGGAGCCGGCGGGATATGCCGGCCAGAACCCCGGCAAGCTCCGGCTGCTCGGCGCGGCGCTCGCGCCCGTCAGTTTCGGGATCGCCCTGCCTCGAAACGACGTCGGCGCGCCGCGTGTCACCGCCATCGTCAAGAACATGATCGCGGACGGCACCTGGGCGAAATCACTCGCTCGGAACCTGCCGCAACTCACCAGAACCGGCCCGCCGCCCCTGCCTGACAGCCGGGCCACCTGGACGACCACCTGATGTACCCCGGCTTTCGTGGAGTCGCTTTGATCGGCCACATGCCTCCGCCCCTTCGAGAGGTCGGCATGTCGAAGAGATGTCTCCCCTGAGTTCCACCGCAAGGTCGGAGGCCCTGCTGAAGGCCGGCCGAACCGTGCGCATCCGCGGGGGGGTTTCAACGGGCTGCTCGAGACCTAGGCAGGGTCGCTTCGAAGGGGTGGCGGATGGGGTGTCGGGTGTTCTGTCAACGGTGCTCGATGATGTGCAGGATGTCGGCGGGTGTGCTGGGCTCTTGCTCTGCGTGTTCAACGGGATCAGTCTGATCCGGGCAGGAGAGATGGCTGATCTGCTCACCGTGCTCATCCAGGACGACCAGGAACGCCTCGACCATGGTGGGGTCGAAGATTGCGCCGGCGTGACGGCGTAACTCGGCCACTACCTTCTCGATGGGGAGCGCGGGGCGGTAGCAGCGAGCGGTCGTCATCGCGTCGAAGGCGTCGGCCACGGCGATGAGGCGAGCGATCTCGGGAATGTCGTGGCCGGCCAGGCCACGCAGGTAGCCACGGCCGTCGAAGCGCTCGTGGTGATACAAGATCCCATCGAGGGCATGGCCGAGGAGAGTCCTGGCGGCACTCGTCTCGCGAACGCCTCGCAGCAGCTGTGATGCGTGGCCGACGATGCTCACGCCGTGGGTGACGTGTGCCTGGATCATCTGAAACTCGTGTTCGGTCAGTGGCCCGGTCTTGTCCAGCACAGTGATGGGGACGGCGAGTTTGCCGATGTCGTGCAGCAATCCGCCCAGGCGAGCGGCCGCCAAGTGATCGCCCGACAGGCCGATCTGCCGGCCAAGGAGCGCCACCAGGTCGCCGATGCGCCGGCTGTGGTGAAGGGTGTAAGGGTCTTTGGCGCCCATCGCGGCCAACAGCACCTCGGCCAAATCCTCGATGCCGGCCTCGGTGTCGCCTGTGCTCTCGTGAGGCGGCACCGAGCGGTGCCATGGCCGCGTGGCGGTGGTGGCCTGCCGCCGGTAGGCGGCGTTGACGATGAGGCGCTCGGCCCGGATGCCGGCCACGGCCTGGTGAAGATCCGGCTCGAGGAAATCATCGAGCCGCCCGGACAACAGGTGGGCCAGCAGGGCGGTGGTGTTCTCGGCGCCGGCAGGGAGGGCTCGTAGCAAGAAGGTCTGAGCCGCTTGGGCATCTCCGTGATCCAGCGCGGTCAAGCCCTGGTCATAGGCCGACAGCTCCGCATCGACGGCTTCGGCCAGCTGGTCCAGACGCGCCGCCTCGCCCGGATCGGTGTCGGCGCGCTGCGCGGCGATGGTGAACCGAGCCCGGGCCGCCTCGTCGTCGCGGTCGTCTTCGCCGGTGCCGTCCGTGGCCAGGTGCCGGACCAGCTCATCGATGCTCATAGAAGATCTCCTTTCTGCCACGGCTGGTCGCCACCGGTGCGCTCGTCATGGTCTTTGAGTCGCCTGAGTGTCTTTCTGGCCGCGTTGAGCTGTGACTTGACGGTTCCTACGCTGACGCCCAGGATCTCGGCGGTCTGTACCTCCGACAGGTCGGCGATGAGACGTAGTCCGGCCACGTCGCGCTGCCGCTCGGGCAGCCGGCGAAACCAGTCGATCAGCATGTCGACCAACTCCACCCCGGCGGCGGCGTCAACGGGATCGGCCAGAGTCGCGAGGTAGTCCTCGTGGTCGTCGCGGTACCCGCCGCAGTGGTTACGGGCGGCATGCCGGTGCCACAGCCGGATCGCCACCTTGTACAGGTAGGCCTTGGGCTCGTCGTAGTAGGCGATGGTCGCCCAGCGTCTGCGCACGATCAGGAAAGCGTCCTGGACGATGTCGTCGCAGTCACTGTCGGCGCAGCCCTGAGCGAGCAGATAGCGGCGCAGCGGCCGGCGCTGTTGCAGAAAGAACGCCGACAGGCCTTCATCGACCGGGCACGCCTGGAGCGTCACAGGCCGGGCAGAAGGGCGGGCGGGTTGCGGCATCGGCGCGCTCACGAGGGCATATCCGCAACCGTCGGTGTCGTGCCGTCGTGGTGGTGCCAGGACGGGCACGCTGATCGTGCCTCGCCGGCACGGGCCAGACACACGACCTCCACGATCGTTTCCTGCTGGGCGTACACGGCAGCGGCTTTTCGTTCGCGCCTTCGCCTGACTTCCCGCACCACCTCCCCACCCATGACCACGAACGCGACCACAGCAGCCACCGTCTCAGAATCGATCACGACGACCAGCACACCGGTCACCTCCCTTCCTCAGCCTCTTTTCACCAGACGTTTCCTTAAAGGCGGCAAAGCCGCCAAAGGTTGGGGATTGGAGGTAATCAATGCTGCACCGCGTTGGTCCCGCAAGGGAGGACAGTGCCAGCGATGCCAGGCCGACCAGGTCTGCGCCCAGCAGCCCCAGCGACACGACCACCACAACGGTCACGGCGCGGCGGGTGCAGAAGCGGCCAGATAACGGCAGTTATCCCGCAACTACCTGAGATTCCTCGTGAGGTGGCTGGCCCCGTTGCATGTTCTTCTCCGGTGGCTTGTCACTCGTCGCTGTGGTTCGTTGGCCAGAATGGAAGCCCCCCTTCTGCGGAGATGTCATGCCACGAAGGCTTTCGTATGCGGACGCGGCCAAGCTGCTTGGAGGTGGTGCTCTGGTAGAAGCGCTCGATCGGCTGACCGGTGGTGTGCTGCTCGCGGCGACGGGTGGGGGAAGTGAACTCGCCCTCAGCTTGTTCGATGCCAAGGGAGAACTGGCCCGGCTGAGCCATGAGCTGGTGAACGGATTGAGTGACCGGCTGAGGGGGCTCAGCCGCTTCGATCGCACCGACCGCCTGACCGCCGCTCAAAAAGTGCTGGTGGTCACCGCGTACTTCGACGTCGTGCACCAGGTGGAGCTGCCGTTCAACGCCGCTCGGCTACGACTGGACACCTGTACACAGGTCGGGTTGGCGACCGGGGAAGTCCTTTCGTCGAGGCGGTCGGCTACTCTGACGGCCCTGCTCATCAAAGGTGACATCCCGGGACCTTCTGTCCGCGACCGACCCGGCACCATGGCCGAGGAACTGCACCGTTTCTACCGCCTGCTCGGTGAAGACCTCATCTCCTACCTGAGCGACCTGCCGGTGTGGGAATCCCTGCCCTCGCCCTCGCGCGAACGTTTCGCCCATGTCCTGGCCGAGACCGTTCCTGATGCAGCCACTCGCCGTTATGAGGAGCTCTTCAGGCGCCTGGCGGTGGACTTCCCCGAGGTGGCGTTCTGGACCGAGCGGCTGGATCACGAAGCGACCAGGCAGAAGGTGCGCGAACTCGCCGTCGGTTTGGAAGGGCTCGCGCAGGTGCTGGAGGACATCTCCAGTGGGCGCCTGCCCGATGAGCGCCGGCAAGGACTCGCACGCCGCTACCGCAAGCAGCTGGAGCGTCCCATCGTGATGACCGGTGACGCCCCTGATGGACTGGTCATTCCCACCTTGGGCGATGCCTACATCAACCCCGACTTCCGCGTCGCCCCCGTCGTCGTCTCCGACCAGCTGGATGAGGAGTCATGGTGGGAACACCATCCTCAGCGCGATGACCTGCAGAGTTTCCTGATCGGTCACCTGACCTCTCCCCACGCGACGCAGTGCCCGCTGATCGTGCTCGGCCAGCCAGGGTCGGGAAAGTCGGTGCTGACGAAGGTTTTGTCGGCGCGCCTGCCCGCCAACGACTTCATGGCGATCCGCGTCCTGTTACGCGAGGTACCCGCAGACACCGATCTGCAGTCCCAGATCGAGCATGCGATCCGGGATGCCACCGGTGAGAGCCTGTCGTGGCCCACGCTGGCCCGCTCGGCCGGAGACGCACTTGCGGTGATCTTGCTGGATGGGTTCGATGAGCTGCTCCAAGCGACCAACATCGGCCAGAGCGACTTCCTGGAACAGATCGCCCGGTTTCAGGAACGCGAGGCCGACCACGGGCGCCCCGTGGCCGTCATCGTCACCAGCCGTACCGCGGTGGCCGACCGGGCACGCATCCCGGCCGGCGGCGCCGTGGCCGTACGCCTTGAACCCTTCACCGGCGAGCAGATCAGCCGGTGGCTTGCGGTGTGGAACGCCGCCAACGCCTCCTACCTGGCCGAGCGCGACCTGATACCGCTATCGGCGCAGGTGGTCATGCATCAGCGTGATCTGGCCTCACAACCGCTCCTGCTGCTAATGCTCGCTCTGTATGACGCATCAGGCAACGCGCTGCAACAACACGGCGAAAATCTCGACCCCGCCGACCTCTACGACCGGATCCTGGTGCGTTTCGTCGAACGGGAGATCCGCAAAACCAGCCCCGCGACGCACGGCGAGCCACTACGCGAAGCCGTGGAAGAGGAGTTACTACGCCTGGCCGTGGCTGCCTTCGCCATGTTCAACCGCGGCCGCCAGTGGGCGACCGAGGAAGAACTCAACGCTGACCTCACCGCGCTGCTCGGCACCGCGCCCCAACGTCCCGTCATGAGTTTCGCCCTCCCCTCCACCCCGGCACAGATCGTCATCGGCCGATTCTTCTTCGTCCACCAGGCGCAGGCGATCCGTGACGACACCCGGGTCACCACGTGTGAGTTCCTGCACGCGACGTTCGGCGAGTTCCTGGTGGCCCGGCTTATCGCCCGGGAACTCACCGATCTGGTGGCGGTCACCGAGGTGGCAACAACCCGCCACCGGACAGCCGCCGAGGCGGGCTTCCTGCGTGCGCTGCTCTCCTTCTCCCCGCTGACCACGCGGGGACAGGTCATGGGTTTTCTCGCCACCCTGTGCCGGCGCTTCGGTCCTGCTCGCACTCAGGCGTTGCGAAGTCTTCTCCTGGCCTACTTCCATACCTCGATGCAGGCGGTCAAAGACGTCACACACGCCGACTACGAGCCGGAACGTCGCACCCCGCCGGCCCGACACGCCGTCTACTCGGCCAATCTGGTCCTGCTGGTCACGCTCGTGGGCGCTCCGGTCGCCAGCCGGGAACTCTTCCCGCGCTCCCGGTATCCGGCTTCGGAATGGCGTAACTGCGCTTTTCTCTGGCGATCACAGTTCAGCGGCGAAGGGTGGCGCAGCCTCGCGGAAGCCATGCGGCTGGAGCGGATCTGGCACGCCGGGGAGCGGGATGTGGTCCTCAGCATGGGGCCGTGGACAGCACCTGCGCTCGACCCGTTCTGGTCCCAGAGGATGCCTGAAGATCACCCTATGCGTCAGGGAGGATGGCGCCGCGTCATGACCAAAGACCTGCGCCGGGAAAGTTACTTCACCTGCGACCTGGCCGAAGACGCCGCCTGGCATGGCCTAGAGCCGTTCGCTGCCCTGTCACTGATCCCCGAATCCGACCTGGACCGCGGTGAGGCGATCACCGAGTTCTCTTCCCGGCCCGACGGGCGCGCCCGGTCGATGGCCCACGCTCTGGTGAGTCTCTGGCTCACCTCGGGCCAGAGCCACGTCGTG
Source organism: Streptosporangium sp. NPDC050855 (assembly GCF_044456585.1). Lineage (NCBI taxonomy): Bacteria > Bacillati > Actinomycetota > Actinomycetes > Streptosporangiales > Streptosporangiaceae > Streptosporangium > Streptosporangium sp. NPDC050855. The sequence continues at coordinate 16,764 of NZ_JBITFY010000030.1, read as the reverse complement.
AACGAACTCATCAGCGTGTACGAAATCTGCCTGGAAGTCATCGAGTGCAGTCATGCCCATGAGGACATCACCAGCAAAAACGCCTACTTTGCCATCGTGTTGCGCCAACTCGCCGCAGACGCCGAGAGGATTCCCGCCCTCGACCGGGCGAACATGCTGCCCTGGTTCGAGCGAACCGTCCTCACGGCCGATTTCCAGCAGCGCCACCCCCAAATCCAACGTTGGGCACGGCAGGCGTTCGGCGATATCGAAACCTGATACCTCTGGGAACGACAGTGGCTAGGTCAACAAGCTACCCGCCCACCGGCCCACCTCTTTGCCGGTTCGATGCTGAAGAATCCAGATATACGCCAAATACCGGACCGGCACACGAGTCATCGTCGAGCCGTGCTGGTCATATCCGACGCGATCGCCTACACCGACGACCAGCATCTCCTGGTCGACGGCCGACCACGTTGTCCCGGACCGCTACCCACTGCAGTTGAGTGGTGAGGGTGGTCAGATGCCGGTGCTGACCATGGTCGGCCACGAGGAAGGGCTCCGACGCTTCGAGTGGGAGTGAGAGTGGGCATAGCGTCCGTTCTGGCCGGGAATCGGTAACAGGTCAGCAATTGCGCTTGGCTCTTCGCCCGTCGGCGTCAAGCTGGAAGACGTGCCGTCCTATTCATCGTCGCCAAGTCCTGAGAACGCACCTCAGCCTCTGGGCCGCTCCCGCACCCGTGGCGCCGTGACCGTTGTGGCGGTGGTCGTGTCGCTGGGATTGTTGGGCGCGGGGCTGGTCGGGTTCTTCACCGACCCGCTGGACCTGCCGAACGAGGTGCTGGCGGTGCTGGACCAACGCGCCAGCGTGATCAGCATGTTCACCGGCTTGGCCGGTCTGCTCATCGCCGGCACCGCCCTGGTACTGCAGCTTCGCTCTTCCTCGTCTATGGGCGAGGCACCGCCTGCGGAGACCGGTGGCGAGAATCACGTCGACCTGTCCGGCGGGACTTTCCACGGCCCGGTTACCGGCATGACCACCACCCAGGTGAAAGCCGACGGGACCAGCGCGGCCACGATCGGCCGCGACAACTCCGGCGTCATCGTCACCGGCGCGAACTCCTCGATCACCCTGAACACCTCATCGGCTGGGGCAGCTACAGCCGGGCTGGCGTTGCCACCGGTGGCACAGGTGCCGGTCAATGGCCTGATCGGTTTGCCGCGGCGGGCTTCGGCGGTGTTCGTCGGCCGCGAGGACCACCTGCGAACCCTGGCCCAGGTACTTGGTCAGGGGCCGGGGGTGATCGCTCAGGCCGTGGTTGGGCTGGGTGGCATCGGCAAGAGTGAGCTGGCCCTGCACCACGCCACCAGCCGCCGCCACGACTACGACCTGATCTGGTGGATCGACGCCGACGGCGCCGACGCCGCCCAGGCGGGCCTGGCTGGGCTGTGCCGGGCGTTGTGCGCGAGCGTGTCCTCGGCGGCCGCCGCCCACGCCACGGTGTGTGAGGCCGAGGCGTGGGCGCTGGCCTGGCTCAGTGCCCACCGACGGTGGCTGCTGGTCTTCGACAACGCCGACGACCCCGCCCACGTGCAGCCGTATCTGGGGCGGTTGCACACCGGCCATGTGCTCATCACCAGCCGCCGCAGCACCGACTGGAGCGACGTGGGCACCGTGGTGCGCCTGGGCGTACTGGAGCAGACCGCGGCGGTGACGCTGTTGCGCGAGTTGATCGGCGAGGCCACCGCCTGGGACCAAGCCCTGGCCGAAGAGCTCGCCGCCGAGCTGGACGGGCTGCCGCTGGCACTGCGTCACGCCGGCGCCTACATCGCCACCGTGCCCGGCATGAACCTGGCCCGTTACCTGCGCCTGCTGCGCACCACCCCCGCCCCGGACACCGGCCGACCGGGTTTGCTGGAGGAGGTGGTGGGCCGCTCCCTGGCGATCACCACCGACCGCATCAGTCAGACCGACCCGCTGGCGATCAATATCCTGCGTCTGCTGGCCTGTTACGCCCCTGAGCTCCTGCCATGCCAGGTGCTGTACGGCATGTGCGACACCGGCAACGCCGGTGAGACAGAGGTGGCCGAGGCGCTGCGGGTGCTGGCCTCCTACAGCGTGATCGGCCGCTCGGCCGACGGCACCGCGGTCAGCGTGCACCGCCTGGTCCAAGCCGCCACCCTAGCCACCCTGACCACCGACGAACACGAAAGCACACAGCGCCATGCAGCCGCCCTATTGCAGGCCGCCTTACCGGACGACGCCAAAGCGCTGGCGAACCGAGCGGTGTATACCGAACTGCTGCCACACGCCCGCGCTGCCCTCGCCCCTGGTTCAGTCGCCATGGGCAAAGTCATCATCTACCTGGATGCTGTCGGCGACTGGCGCACCGCCCACGCCCTGCAACATCAACGCTTAACCGCGATAAGCGATCAACTAGGCCTCGAGCATCCCCACACCCTAACCGCCCGACACAACCTCGCCTCCTGGACAGGAAGGACCGGGGACGCGGTGGGAGCACGAGAGATGCTCACCCAGCTGCTTCCGGTAGTTGAGCGTGTGCTGGGAGCCGAGCATCCCGACACACTGACCACCCGGCACAATCTCGCCCGCTGGACGGGACGGGCGGGGGATGTGATGGCGGCGCGGGAGATGTTGGCGCAGCTACTTCCAGCGCGTGAGCGGGTGCTGGGGGCAGAGCATCCCGACACACTGGCCACCCGCCACAACCTCGCCTCCTGGACAGGACGGGCTGGCGATGCGGTGAAAGCGCGGGAGATGTTCGCTCAGCTGCTCCCCGTGCGTGAACGAGTGCTGGGGGCAGAGCACCCCGACACACTGACCAACCGAAACAACCTCGCCTCCTGGACAGGACGGGCTGGCGATGCAGTGAAAGCGCGGGAGATGTTGACGCAGCTGCTCCCGGTGCGCGAGCGAGTACTAGGAGTCGAGCACCCTAGCACGCTAGCTACCCGGCACAATCTCGCCCGCTGGACAGGACAGGCGGGAGATACAGCGAAGGCGCGGGAGATGTTGACGCAACTGCTCCCGGTGCGCGAGCGAGTATTAGGAGCCAAGCACTCCGACACGCTGACCAACCGAAACGACCTTGCCTCCTGGACAGGACAGGCGGGGGACGTGGTGGGAGCGCGGGAGATGTTGGCGCAACTACTTCCAGTGGCCGAACGGGCACTGGGCGGTAAGCATCCCGGCACGCTGGCTACTCGGCACAACCTCGCTCGCTGGACGGGAGAGATTGGAAATGTAATAGAGGCACGGGAGATGTTGGCACAGCTACTTCCGATGCGTGAGCGGGTACTAGGAGCTGAGCACCCCAGCACCCTGGCCACTCGGCATGAGCTTGCCCACTGGACAGGGGAGGCAGGAGATGCGGTGGAGGCACGGGAGATGTTGATGCAGCTGCTCCCGGTGCGCGAGCGGGTACAAGGAGCTGAACACCCCAACACACTGAGAACCCGGAGCGACCTCGCCAACTGGATCAAGAAGGCTCCACAAGAGCCGTGAAGGGAAGATCCGCCTGCTGGACGTGGCGACCTGTCAGATCAGTAGGCCCAGCCACGCGAGCGTCGGCGTCAGCCTCGCGCAGCGCCTCCGGGTGGGCGACGGTGTCCATTAAAAGCAGGGTTCGGTTGGTGAGTTTCGTGAGCGGAAGCGGGCTCCTAGGAACCATCGGGGTCATCAGCGCTTCCTGCTTTTTGGGCGCCGCGTCGTGGTTTCGGGCGGTGTGCGCCCCGGCGGGGGCCTGGATGACGGACCTCCGGCCAGTTCTCAGCGGCACTGGAAGCCGAGGTGTTATCCAGGGCGTCGGCGCTCATGCTGCGATATGTCTGTATCAGGGCGGCGATGTGCTCAGGGGAGACCTCGGTGTTGACCACGAGGGCGGCGAGCAGTTGGGAGCGGCTGACGTTCTCGCGGGCTGCGAGTCCGGCCGCGACGAGTTGCTCGAGTCGATCGTCGACGGCTTGGGGCCAGGTGACCAGGGTGTTGCGGCGTTGAGCGCGCCACAGCAGTTTCATCGCCGCTCCCACGCTGATCATGATCTATATTCAATATATATTGCGTGCATGGTGAGCATGCTGCAAGCCCCGTCCCGGCCACAGACACAAGACTGTGAGCCGCCTGCTGCGGTGAGGATCGCCGGGCGGATGCTGCGGCCCACGCCGGTCTTCGACACTTATTGGCGTTTTGCCGCAGCCAGGCAGCAGGTGTACCTCGCGCGACTGGGGGAGGCGCCACCGCCCGCATGCCAGGATCCGGTACTGGCACAACACCGCTTCACGAACTGCTTTCGCGCTGCGGACCGGGTCAGCCAGTACTTGATCGGCCAAGTGTCCTACCGCGGAGATCAACAGTGGCGCGAGGTGTTCTTTCGCACCGTGCTGTTCAAGGTCTTCAACAAGATCCAAACGTGGCAGCTCCTGGAGAAGCATCTAGGTGAGGTGACCTGGAGCGGCTATGACTTTCGGGTCCTGGACGGCGTGCTGTCGAAGACGTTCGCGGCGGGGGATCGGCTGTATTCCGCGGCCTACATCACTCCTCCGCCGGCGCTGGGGGAGCAACGCAAGCACAGCAACCACCTGCGGCTTATCGCATTGATGATGGACCAGGAGGCGCCGGAGCGGGTGCAGCAGGCCGCGTCGATGCGCGAGGCGTATGAGGTGCTGCTGGCCTTTCCGGCGATCGGCCCGTTCCTGGCCTACCAGTACCTGATCGACCTGAACTACGCGGCGCAGATGCCCTTCTCGGAGATGGACTTCGTCGTTCCGGGCCCAGGAGCTCGCGATGGGATCCGTAAATGCTTCGGTCCTGCGGCCGGCGGCCTGGAGGCTGAGGTGATCCGCTACATGGCGGACACCCAGCAAGAGCACTTCGGTCGTCTTGGGCTGTCGTTTGAGGGGCTACGGGGTCGTCCCCTGCAGCTGATCGACTGCCAGAATCTGTTCTGCGAGGTCGACAAGTACGCGCGAGTGGTGCACCCGGAGGTCGCCGGTATCAGCGGGCGTAGCCGCATCAAGCAGCTGTACCGGGCCGATGCCGCCCCCTTGAGCGCGTGGTTCCCGCCCAAGTGGGGAGTCAACGCTTAACACTCCAGCCGGTGAGAGCCCGGCAGCCGGTGCGCTGATCAGGCAGACAGCTGCGTCTGGTTCTGAATCACCGGACGGATGGCGGTGACGTGCTTTTCGATCTGGGCGTGGCCGGCGATCACCGTCAGGCTGCCCGGATGTACTTTCGCCTGCTGGGCAAGGTAGGCCAGTAGGCGTCCTAAGCCCAGGTAGTTGCCATAAGCGCGGGCCACCATGTAGTGGCTGCGATACAGGGCTACCGCGTGCAGGGTGTGCGCGCGATCCAGCTGGAACGAGCAATGGCTCAAGCACGGGAAACCGCGGTACTTGTTGTCGGTGCCGGCGACGTGAACCGAGGTCGACCAAGTGCCCTCCTCCGGTTCGGTGTCGTGAGGGTGGACGACGTCCATCTCGTAGGCGGCGCTCATCGGCCCTCGGCCAGAGGTCTGTAGGCGAATGCGGGCGATCAGGGTGGTCAGCTGGTCGACCGGGCCTTTCTTGCCGGGGTAGGCGACGATGCGGCCGAAGTAGGTTCCGCTCCTGTTTTGCGGGTCGATGCGCATGAGCGGTTCGTACATCTGTTGGTAGCGGTGCACCAGTTCCTCGGGGGAGGAGCAGGTGGCTGCCAGCCCGGCGGGGAAGAGGGTGTTGGCGACCGTTTCGATGGGCGCATATCCGTGCTTGTCACGGACCTGGTCGAACTGAGCCCGCACCTGCGGGTCCTCGGCAGCGGCGTTAGCGATGCGGACCACGGTGTGAAAACCTTTCTGTCCCGGATTGGTTTTCACATCCAAGGCCCGGCAGGCGGCGGCCCAGGCTAGGGAGGTGTTCTTCGCGGCGACGCTGAAGGTGTGCATCAGTGCTCCTGAGATCGTGACGGCTAGCGCGGCCTGGCAAGAGCTGGGGTCGGCGCGGTCAGGTCGGCCAAAGCTCCAGGACGCCGACGCGCGGCGACTGCCGCGCGACGGTGACCTCAAGCAAATCGGCAGCGCCCGGCACGCGGATCGTTACCGTGGCCGTGCCGGTGAGGGCGTCGGTGACCTCTGCGACAGTTGCGGGGGCATCCTCGTCCCAAAACAGCTGCCCTTCGGGGTTGTCGGCGGGGACCAGGCAGTCAGGTAGCGCGTCAAAGTGAGCGCCGGGAGTGCGCAGCACGACCAGGTCGCCCATGTCCACCCGCACCGTCGCCTGGTGAGCGGTCATGTTGATCACATGGACATGTGCCTTGCTGGGCACCGGGCCACCGGCCAACGCCGTCTTGATCGCGGCGGGTTTGGTTTTTAGCCAGGCGGCCTTTTGTGCTCGCGTCAGGAGCCGCAGCCGGTGCAGGTGGTTCACGGTCCCGGTGTAGGAGGTGCCTAGCCAGCGGGCTACTTGGTAGGCGTGTTCGGGCATTCGGGGGCGCTCGACACCGATTCGCCGCAGCGCCGAGCCCACTGCGGGCGGGGGCATGAGGAACCACGCTGCGAAGGCTTCCGCGGTCTTCTCCTCATCGGGCCAACTGCCATCCCCCCAGCCGACGGTACGGTCCAGTTCCTTGTCGAGGGCGGTGCCATGCTCCAGGCAGTGGTGACCTAACTCATGTGCCGCTGTATGCCTTTGGATGACGATGTCCAATTTTTCGTTCAGGAGCACCGCCGGCCCGCCGTCATGCGGGGAAAAGTAGATGCCAAACAGGCGCGGCATGGGCCGCGCCATCCCGACCAGCCCGGCTTCTCGTAACGCGCCGTGCACGTCAACGTAGTCGTCGCGATCGATTCCCAGGTCGCGGTGGGCCTGCACGGCCGCCATCGCGGCGACCGCGTGGGCGACGTCCCAGTTCACTCAGCCAGCCTGGACGGCGTCACGTGTCCGCCGCCTTGCTCTGTGTCCGGTGCCTCCTCCTGGGCGCGCCGGTACTTCAAGAACTCGGCGAAACTGAGGACCTCCTCCCAGTCCCCAGCGGTCAGGCCGACTAGGGCGCGGGGCATCCCGGCCAGGGCATGCTCACCCGGATCGGCGTCTTCTTCCTTGGCCAGGAAGTAAGACACCGGCCGGGTGTAGAGGCGGGCGAGCTTCTTGAGCTCCAAGCTGTCGACGCGCCGGGCGCCGCGTTCGATGTCACTGACCGCGGAGCGTGGAATGCCGGTCATGTCGCACACGTACTGCTGTGACATGCCCAGGTAGTCGCGGGTGTGACGCAGTCGTTCGGCGAGCAGGTCCAGTTCGGGGTCGCGGTTACGCGCGTCGGCCGAAGCAGGGGTCATGAGTGGTGCCTTTCCTTGATCACCTTCAAGACGGTGGCGGCGAAGGTGTACACAGACCGCGTGGAGCGGGCGGTTTCTTCGTTGGGGGGAACGGTGATGCCGTAGCGCTCCTCGACCTGGGTCAAGATCTCGACGACCAGGATCGAGTTGACCGGCAGCTCCTGGCCACTCTGTTCCAGTTCCATGCGCAGTTCGCCGGGGTCGCGGTCTTGTCGTTGCGCCAGGAGTTCCAGGACGAGGGTGACGATGTCCTCCAGGGACGGCTCGAGCGTTTTCAGGAGTCTCTCCCGTTCGTCGGATTATCCGGCATCACTGTTCTACTATACGACAACGTCGGCGATGCCGACGGTCGTGCCGGGTTATCCAACAGGAGGCGTGATGCACTTCAACCGTTACCAACAAGCGGCGATCAAGACCCTTCAGCCCGCCGCCCCCGGCGCCGACCCTGTGATGGTCCCCTTGCTCGGCCTGACCGGTGAGGTCGGATCTCTGGCCACCGCCTACAAAAAGCACCTGCGCGATGGGCCTGGCATGGCCTCCGGCAAGCATCTCTTACGCGAGGAACTCGGCGACGTCCTGTGGTACGTCGCGGCCCTCGCGCACCGCTTCGACCTCGACCTGGAAGACGTCGCCGCCGCAAGCCTCGTAAAGATCAACGACTGGTGGCTTACCACCCCCACGGCTGAGCGCGTCTTCTTCGACGCCACCTTCCCCCAGGCTGAACAACTCCCGCGACAAGCCACCCTCACCTTCACCCTGCAACAACGCGACCGCGATGGCCGCAGCGTCGCGGTACTGACCCACGACGGCAGGCCGTGCGGAGACCCCCTCACCGACTCCTCCCACATCGACGACGACTACCGCTTTCACGATGTCTTCCACCTGGCCCACGCCGCCGTCCTGGGCTGGTCCCCCGTCACACGCTTCCTGCTGCGCTGCAAACGCAAGAGCGACCCCAGGATCGACGAGGCCGAAGATGGCGGCCGCGCCATCGCCATCGAAGAAGGCATCTCCGCGCTTGTGTTCGCCTACGCCGCCCGCCACGGCTACTTCGAGAACGTGCGCCACATCGACCACGAGTTCCTCAAGACCATCGCCACCATGACCTCCCACCTCGAAGTGAGCGTCCTGCGCGCGGCCGACTGGGAACAGGCGATCATGACCGGATACGCCGCTTGGCGACAGCTTCGCGCGAACGGAGGAGGCACCCTTCACCTCGACCTGAACCAGCAGACGCTAACTGTCGAGTAACCGCAGCCCGGCCCGCGAACGCCAGCGGCCCGCCAGGAGTGGGCCGCCTTGAAGAAGGATCAGGAAAAGTCTCATTCGATCTTGGACTGTGGTGGTGTTGGGATGACCGCCATGGTGGTCACGAAGCGCGGCAGCGTGTCCGGCGCCGGTGGCCACGAGGTCGGCTCGGCGCGTTGCCAGCCGTGCGCAGCCAGCGTCTGGTCCATCCAGGCGCTGACCTGTTCGGGGGAAAGACCCCGCCGGGGCGGGCGCAGCGCCTGGTCCTCGGGGGCGCCTGGCAGCTGCAGGCGCCAGCCTCCATCGGGTCCGGGCCGTCCCCAGATCCACCGCAGGATCGCCGACCGCAGGCCGGGGGCGTGGACCAGGCGGTCGTGCACCGCGTCGGCCGCTGGAGGTGCGGGGGGCGGGCAGGGGGCCGTCATGCGCGCTGTCCGTCTTGGCAGGGGGCGCCGAGAGTGCGCAAAACGTTGAGTGCGGCCAGGGCGTCGGCCCGTGCCCGGTGGCCACCGTCCAGCGGCAGCCACCGGCCGATGCGGTACCAGGTGGACAGGGCCTCCATCAGGCACTCCCACCGGTCGCCGCCGGGCAGGACGGCTGGATCGAGTCCGGCGTTGGCGTGCGTGGCCGCCACGGCCCGGCGGTCGAAGTCGGCGTTGTAGGCCAGGATGCGGCGATCGCCGATCGCGGCCAGCAGGTCGGGCAGGACCTGCTGCCAGGTGGGTGCGTCGGCCAGCTCGGCGTCGGTGATGCCGTGCACGGCCCGGGCGCCGGGCTCGACCCCCACGCCTTCCGGACGGACGAGGGTGTCCAGCAGCACCCGGCCGTTGCAGGCGTCCAGAACGCAAATTTCCACGATCACGCCGTGCAGGCCCGTCGTCTCGGTGTCAAGCACGACGGCCTCGCCGGGCTGCTGACAGGTGCGGGCCCAGCGGATGACGCGGCCGACCGCGGTGGACAGGGTGATCTGGTCGGCGTACGGGCGGGCGCCGTGGTGAGCGGCCAGCGCCGCGGCGACCTCGGCCTTGGTGGGGTGGCCGTCCTCGTTGAGCTCCCAGTCGATCGTCCACGTGTCGCCGGCGTTCCACCAGCGCGGCCAGACCTCCACCGAGTAGGTGTCGCCGAGCTGGGTGCAAAACGCGTGGACGGCGGCGGCCCGGGTGGCGGGCAGGCGGGTGTGCTCGCGCAGCGGGGAAGGCTCGCCGGACTTGACCGCCCGTACGGCCTCCCAGTCCACGCCGGGCACATCGGTCAAGACGGCCTCCAGGTCGGCCACCCGATACAGCGGCACCTCGACGCTCTTGCGCACGCCCACCTCGCGGGTGGCGTAGGCGGCGGGCCTGACCCATCCGGCGGCGACGATGTAGTCCAGGTCCGTGCGACGCATCTCCAGGTGCACCGCGGCCTGGTCGGGTCCCAGCAGCTGCTCGCCGCGGACGCTTTCCATCAGGTCCTCGTCCTGGGCCAGGGCGGCGAGGTCGGCCCGGCCGAAGCGGCCGAAGCGGCCCGGAGTGATGGTGCGCTCGGCGACCACGCGGGTCAGGTCGGCCTCTTTCCAGCCCAAGAAGGCGGCCGCCTCGCGCGGCTCCAGCGAGTCGGCCAGCCACGCGGTGCGCACCCCGACCAGGTCGGCCAGGACGGCCAGGTGCTGCTCGTCGGCGGCCAGGGCGTGCAGCGCGGCGACGTCGTAGAGCTCCCAGCCCTTGTAGTCGCCCACCACGCTGGTCAGGCCACGCTCGGCCAGATCTTCGATATCGGCGGCGGCCACCGCCAAGCCGGTCAGCTCGGCGAGCACCTCGGCGCTGCGGCGGGCCCCCAGCGGCTGCGGCGGCGTCGCGGCGCGCAGCTGCTCGGCGCGGCCGATGAGTTCGTCGGCCAGGGCCCGGGTCCAGAACTCGCCCCGGTCCGGCGCGGGCAGCACCCCGGCCTCCCGGGCGCGTTTCCAGTCGCCCCAGCTCATGCCCAGCGCCTCACGAAGCTGCGCCTCGTCCAGGTCGTCGGGCAGGCTGCCCAGGATCTCCTGGCGCCTGGCCACCAGGTCGTCGACGACCGGTCCCGACCAGCGAGGGGTCTTCATGTCCGGCGGCGGGACGAGTTCGGCCGCACGGGCGCGGGCGAGCTGGTCGGCGCTGATGCCCATCGCCTCCTGCAACTGGGTGGCGGTGTGGGCGGTCCTGCGGCGGGCGGCCTTCGTGGTCGTCGTGGTCTGGTCGGTGCTCACAGGAAGCTCACCCGTCCGATCACGGCCATCAAGTCCCCGGCGCGGGCGGCGTTCTCCAGCGCGGCCTGGCTGCTGTCGGCGACCGGGCCGCACAACAGCACGTGCTGGACGCGATCAAGCAGGTCCCACCAGTTATCGGGCAGCCGCACCGCCTCCGGGGCCTGCCACAGGGTGATGTCGTCCCCCCCTTCGGCGTCGACGTGGGCGATCTCCTCGATCGAGCGTGAGGCGATCTCGGCCCGGATGCGCCAGGCCGGGTCGACCTCGGGCGAGGCGATCAGGTCCCAGGACTGCCAGCCGTGCGAGGCGCAGCGGGCCCGCAGGTCCTCGACGCCGGCGCCGGAGGACTCGGGGGCCAGCACAAGGGTGGGCAGCGGTCCGGCGGGGGAGGTGACCGTGCCCGGGTACAGGACGTAGCTCACCGGCGGCCCGTCGTCGGCCTCGTCCTCGTCGGCCTGGTCGTGGGGCAGGTCGAGCAGGACCGGCGAGGCGATGGTGGCGCCGCCGGCGGCCCAGTGGTCGAGCGCGTCGTCCAGGACTTGTGCGAGGTCGCCGTCGCTCATCGCCTCGATCGCCGCCCACGCCCGGGTGCCTTCGCCGCTGTCGTGTGCTTGTCGCACCAGCGGGTGCCATGCCCGGGTCGGCGGGGAAGCCAGCGGGCCCGCGGTGGGCCACAGCCCGTAGACACCGCCCGCGAGCACCGCGACAGTGGGCCGGTCGGCGAGCAGACGGGGAATGAGCAGCTTCTGACACGAGGCGCATCCCGCCCGGCAGCCCGCGACGGTGGCGGCCGCCAGGCGCAGGTCCACCGTCTGGCCCGCGGCGTAGGGGAGCTCAGCCAAAAAGCGGAGGTCGGGAGCGGAGTGGTCGACGTGGAGGGCGGCCTGGCTGTACGGCTCGCCGGTGGTGGCCATCCGCTCTCGGATGGCGCGCTTGCGATTGTCGGTCGCCATGATCGGTCCTCATGGGCCGGGGTCCCACGCACCCCGCCCAGGTCGCGATCAGCATCAGCAGGGCGAAGTCGTCTCATTCGCGCGGAGCTCTGCTCCTTGTCCTCATCACCGCCCGGCGCGTGGGGCCGGCGGTTCGGAAGCGGGCGGGCACGAGCCGCCACTGCCTCCGAAGAGTAGAGCGGCCCGCCGAGAATTTCCATCGCATCCGGCAGGCCGCTCACGATCGACCTCTGTCAGGCCCCGGGGGAAGGGGGCGGCGTCCGGCGGTTGGTGTTCATCAGGGCCAGCCAGGCCGGGTGATGACCGCAGGAGATGAAGTCGGCCATCTCCTCCGGCGGCCAGTCCTCGGTCAGGCCCGCGCTGATCTCAGGGTCCCGGCCGCCGTCTCCGCAGACGCGGCAGGTGCGGATGTGGGTGGCCATGTCGAAGACCTGGGCGGCACTCCAGCGGGTGCTCACGGCCGGCCTGCGAAGGTGCGCTCGGCTTTCCTGGCCCTCTGCTCGGCCCGGCGCTTGGGCGCGGCCAGGTCCTTGGTCGTGGTGTTCCTCACGGTTGTCCCGTCCTGCTGCGAAGAGGTCCGCACCGACCGGTGCGGGTGCGAGGATGAGCGGGCGTCCGGGGCCGGTAACGACGGCCCCGGGCGCGCTCAGGGGTGCGTTCACTTCTGCTTGCGCTTGGTGTTCTTGCGGCCGTTGACGTCGCCGTCGCCGTCGCCCAGGTGGACGGTGCCGTCGTTGTGGCCGATGACGGTGCTGCTCGTGCTGGTGTGGGTGCTCACCGTGTTGCCCCGGGTGATCGATCCGGTGGTGATGTCGCCGACGACGATGTCCTCGCCCTCGATGCTCTCGATGCCCTCGATGTGGATGGACTCGCCGTCGAAGAAGATCTGTGCCATGAGGTTCTCCCTGCCAGGTGATGGGGGTGGATGGTGCGGTGATGTCGAGGGTTCAGGCGACCGTGATCACGGGTGTCGCCTTTTCGTGATCTTCAGGGCTGCGGTGACGGTGGCTGTGAGGGTCGTCTCGACAGGGGCGCCGTGCCGGTGGGCGACGTAGATCAGGTATCGGTTGCGCTCAGGGGAGGGGCACTGGCTCGGTGCGCCGAGCACGGCCCGGCCGGTGCGGACATCCAGGCCCCATTCGACGTTCGTGGTCATGCCCGGCAGGGTCTTCATGTCCCTGGGGATCCAGAACAAAATCGCATCGGCGCCATCCCGAGCCGCTGACTCCCAGTCGACCTGGTGCTCGTAGCGCTCGGCGCGTCGGCGCCCGCGGGACTCGGGGCACAAGACGGTGAGCGGCTGGTCTCCATCCCATTGCGCGGCCAGCTCGTCGATCGCCTCAGGCCGCCAGGACGGCACCGGGGCAGCCTGCTCAGGGGTGGGGCCGGCGAGAAACACCGAGGGGCCGGCCGGGATGGGCTCCCGGGCACACACCAGCCGGATGTTGGCCGGCACCTCCCCAAGGGTCCAGTGCGGCTGAGCCGCGGCGGCCTCGGCGGCGGCCTTGCGTGCCGCCGCCTCGTGCTGCGGCGTCCAGGGCAGCGGCAGCTCGTCGCCCTGGCGGCGGGGGACGACGTGGACGTGCAGGTGGAACACGCTCTGCGTCGCCGCCGCCCCCTTGGACGTGATCACGTTCACGTTGTCCATCCCCGCGGCCAGCTCGGCGGCGCGCGCCATCACCGTGCTGCTGAGGGTGGGATCGACGCCGACGTCGGCGACGTGCCGGCGAGGGATGACGATGACGTGCCCGGCGGTGGCGCCACCGGAGCGGGGGGTGAAGGCGATCGCGTCGTCCCATTCAGCGATGACACGGGCGGGGGCTCGGCCTGCGGCGATCTCGCAGAAGATGCACTCGGCAGTCATGATCAGGCTCCTTCGGTCCTGCGGGCGTGGTTACGCGACGACGGGTTTGGTGATGTCGAGGTGGTCGACCTCGACGCCGTAGCCGGCCGCGCGCAGCCAGGTGGCGACCTCTTCGGCGATGGCGACCGAGCGGTGGCGGCCGTCGCGGCCGACGAAGTGCCCGCGGACGATCTGGTGGGTGGGGTTGCCCCAGTGCTCGACGAGGGTGCGCAACTGGTCGGCGGTGCGGCCGACGATGTCCAGGGCGCCGGGGGTGTCGAGCACGTAGGCGCGCACCTCGGGATCCAGGCCGGTGAGCTGGATCATCCGCTCGCGCACCTCGGGATCCTCAGGCGGGTTGCGTAGCGCGGTGGTGACGTTCACCGCTAGCGCGACCTCCTCGCCAGGGGCTTCGCGGTGCAAAATCCCGTAGCTTTTGAGCACCACCTGCAGGAGGTATCCGCCGGGCGGCCGGGTGGTGACGACCTCGGCCGGTGTGCGGTCTCGGTAGTCGATGCCTTGGGAGGCCAGGTCGGCGTAGACGGTGTCGCGGCTTACCCCTGCGGTGCGGGCGAGGGTGGCGATGGTGTGTGTCCCGGCGCGCCAGGCCGCTGCGGTCAGGCGGGGGCGGATGTGGGTCTGCTGCTGGGCCCAGGTGGCCAGGGCCCGCAGCGCGGCCTGTCGGGCATTGACTGGGGGAGGGTCGGGGGTCTGGTTCGCGTCCATGACCTCATCATGTGTCGAACCATTCGACATGTCGAGCGAATCGACACTTCTATGTCCGGTTGGTTACAGCGCCTCGGAGTCTCGCTCCAGGGCGCCGGCCTGCGCGGGAGGTTCGGCCTCTGCGGCCCGAAGGAGCGGCTCCAGCACCTGGCGGTGCGGCTCCAACATCCGCAGCGTGCGTTGCAGCACCCAGTCGGGCATCGAGTCATCGTCAGGCGAGCCGGCAGGCGAGGAAGGGAAAGTCATGGGTCATGCTCACCTGACCTGCTGATCGACCGCAGGGCATCTCGGGACATCGCCTCCCGTGAGCAGCTCGGATGCCTACTTTTCCAGCCTGTGCCGCGGTGTTCGCGGTGAACGCTCACACCGTGCTGTCGTTACAGCCGCCCCTGGTCGGGCATGATCGGAGGGTGCTGACCCCCCGGCGCCTAAGCGCTTTTCTGCTGTCCGGCGTGTTGAGCGCCACCGCTCTGACCTCCCTCGCCCTCTCCCCCGCTTCCGCTTCTGCCTCTGCTGCGGTCGCCGCGCCGGTTGAGCAGGCCGTCGCCTCCGGTATGCCGACCCCGATCAGTGCGGCCGCGGCCCGTACCGCGCTGCGCGCCCTGAGGGTCGCCGCGCCGCGGTCGATGGCCGGCTACAGCCGCGCGAAGTTCCCGCACTGGATGAGCCAAGCGCGCAAGGGCGCCGGCTGCGACACCCGGGAGGTGGTGCTGGCTCGCGACGGACGGGGCGTCACCCGCGATGATGAGTGCCGGGCGGTCTCGGGCAGTTGGCGTTCGGTGTATGACAACCGCACCTACACCCGCGCCGCCAGCATCGACATCGACCACATGGTGCCCTTGGCCAACGCCTGGCGATCGGGCGCCAACACCTGGAGCACCCAGCGGCGCCGCGCGCTGGCCAACGACCTGACCCGGCCGCAGCTGATCGCGGTCTCGGCCACCTCCAACCGCTCCAAGGGCGACCAGAGCCCCGATCAGTGGCAGCCGCCCCAGCGCTCCTATTGGTGCGTGTACGCCCGCGCGTGGGTGCAGGTCAAAAAGCACTACACGCTCAGCGTCACCAGCCCGGAGAAGAAGACCCTGACTGCGATGCTGGACACCTGCAGGTAGCAGGGGCGAGACGGGCTGGCGGAGCGGAGCAGCGATGAGCAAGGCGACCGGCAGGAGGGTCGGCAAGGTGGCTGGCACCGCGTCCGCCAAGCGATATCGGGGCAAGGCTGTGGCCGGGCCGGGCGGGGTGATGACCGACGAGGCCGGGGTCATCACCGGTGATCTCACCGTCGCCATCACCGTCTCCGGTGATCAGGTGCAGGTACAGGTGCAATACACCGGCGCTGAGGAGTGGTACACCCTCACCGGCAGTCCCGCCCCGCTCGCCGGCCGCACTGGGTCGGCGGTGAAGACCGCCATCTTGCGCGCCATCCGCGCCGGGCTCCCCGAAGGACTGACCTGAAGCGCGACTCCTTTGATAGCTACTCAGGCCCAGGGTGGCGTCGCTCGTCGCCACCCAGTGCTCCGCGCCCCGCGGGCTACCTGCCATGCCGGTGAGCCATGACAAAACTCGGCTCAGCGCTCGCCTCGCATGATCGCAGCCGCATCCTCTTGCGTTCCGCCTGCGGCGAGCGCGAGCCGGGTGAGGGCGGCGTCTTGGTCGAGGCGGGCCAATGCGGAGATGAGGGCGCTCAGCTCAAAATCCATACCGCCATGCTGGCTCCGGCCGCTGATCGTCCGCAGGCAGAAACGATGAAGACCCCGCCTTAAGGAAGCAGGCAGGGTCTTTGCGCCGTGCGGCTATCGGCAGTCGATCCATGCGGCTCGGGAGTTGTTGTATGAGCAGGAGTCGATGAGTTTGCCGGATCGGTCTCTCACATACCCGGTGTCCGAGGTCTGGTTCCAGATGTAGGCGAACGTCCCTCCGGCCCGGCCCCAGTAGCGGGTCGTGGCGGTATCCCTGTCCTTACCCGTCCGCACGGTGACCGTCTTTCCCGGCCCGAGAACGAACGTCCCGAACCTGTAGACGTGATCGGGCCTGGTTGTCTTGTCGCGCAGCGTCCATCCCCCGAGGTCGATCGCCCTGCTGGTGGTGTTCTTCAGCTGCGCCCACTCGCCGTTCAGGCTGCTGTTGGCCCCGTTGTCCGGCGACCCTGGCGAGTTGTAGTGAATCTTCGTGATCTGGATCGCGGGCAGCGCAGCGGCCTGCGTCGGCGCAACGGGAACGAGCGCCACTGCCACGATTGCGGCAGCAGACAAAGCCAGGGGGAAGGAACGCACCAGTGGAGTCCTCAAGCTAGGAAAAGTGGGGCAGTGGTCAGACGGCCGGCTTGTGAGCCAGGTTGACCGGTGGGCCTCGTTTCGTTGGGGCTCCAGGGGGCTCGCCCCGAAGTGTGGACACCGGTTGTTATGCGGCGAGCAGCACCCCATCGATGGTCTGCTGCTCGTAGTCGATGGGGCTGAGGTAGCC
>NZ_JBITFY010000029.1:56124-69213 GCF_044456585.1 Streptosporangium sp. NPDC050855 | reverse complement strand
GACCCGGATGGTGCGGTGTTGATCACTGGTGGTACGGGGGTGTTGGGGGGTTTGGTGGCGCGTCATGTGGTGGGGGTGTGGGGGGTTGGTCGGGTGGTGTTGGTGAGTCGTCGGGGGTGGGGTGCGCCTGGGGTGGGGGGTTTGGTGGGGGAGTTGGAGGGGTTGGGTGCGGTGGTGGAGGTGGTGGCGTGTGATGTGGGGGATCGGGAGGCGTTGGCGGGGGTGGTGGGTGGGGTTGAGGGTTTGGTGGGGGTGGTGCATGCGGCGGGTGTGGTGGATGACGGTGTGGTGGGGGGGTTGTCGGTGGGGCGGTGTGAGGGGGTGTTGCGGGCGAAGGCGGATGGGGTGTGGTTTTTGCATGAGGTGACGGCTGGGTTGGATTTGGGGTTTTTTGTGGTGTTTTCGTCGGCGTCGGGGACGTTGGGGAGTGCGGGTCAGGGGGGGTATGCGGCGGCGAATGCGTTTGTGGATGCGGTGGTGGGGGTGCGTCGGGGGTTGGGGTTGGTGGGGGTGTCGTTGGCGTGGGGGTTGTGGGAGGAGCGGAGTGGGATTTCTGCGGGGTTGGGGGTGGGGGGTGTGGCGCGGTTGGGTCGGTTGGGGTTTGGTGGGTTGCCCTCGGGGGTGGCGTTGGGGTTGTTGGATGTGGCGTTGGGTGTGGGGGAGGGGGTGGTGGTGCCGGTTCGGTTGGATGTGGGGGTGTTGCGGTCTGCGGGGGAGGTTCCGGCGTTGTTGCGGGGGTTGGTGAGGGGGGTTCCTGCCCGCCGAACCACCAAACGACCCGGCGTCGAGAACACGTTCACCCGGACGCTGGCCGCCCTGCCCGAACCTGAGCGGAAACGTGCACTTCTCGACGTGGTACGCCTGCACACGGCAACGGTGCTCGGGCACTCCTCACCCGAGGCGATCGACGTCGACCGGGAGTTCAAGGCGCTCGGCTTCGACTCCCTCACCGCGGTGGAGTTCCGCAACCGGCTCGGTGCGGCGATCGATCACAGACTGCCCGCGACGCTGGTCTTCGACCACCCGACCCCGATCGGCCTGGCCGAGTTCCTGAACGGTGAGCTGTTCGGCGCGTCCACCGGTGTGGTCGTCCCGTCCGCGCCGGTCGCGGCCACCGACACCGATCCGGTCGTGATCGTGGGCATGGCCTGCCGCTTCCCGGGCGGGGTGTCGTCTCCGGAGGGCCTGTGGGACCTGGTGGCCTCGGGCCGGGACGCGGTGTCGGGCTTCCCCGCCGACCGGGGCTGGAACCTGGAGGGACTGTTCGACGACGACCCCGACCGACAGGGAACGTCGTACACCCGGTCCGGGGCGTTCCTCTACGACGCCGGTGAATTCGATCCCGCCTTCTTCGGGATCTCTCCGCGTGAGGCGCTGGCGATGGATCCGCAGCAGCGGTTGCTGCTGGAGACCTCCTGGGAGGCGATCGAACACGCGGGCATCGACCCGACCACGCTGCGCGGCAGCGACACCGGAGTCTTCGTCGGAGGCATGTACCAGGAGTACGGTCCCCGCTTCGACCAGACCGTGAAGGGCTCCGACGGCTACCTGCTGACCGGGGGCGCGACCAGCGTGATGTCGGGACGTCTCGCCTACACCTTCGGTCTGGAAGGGCCTGCGGTGACGGTGGACACGGCGTGCTCGTCGTCACTGGTGGCGCTGCACTGGGCGATGCGGGCGCTGCGCCAGGGGGAGTGCTCGATGGCCCTGGTAGGCGGGGTCACGGTGATGGCCTCTCCCGGCATGTTCGTGGAGTTCAGCCGGCAGCGGGGGTTGGCCGCTGACGGGCGGTGCAAGTCGTTCGCTGCGTCGGCGGATGGTACGGGGTGGGGTGAGGGTGTCGGGGTGTTGCTGGTGGAGCGGTTGTCGGATGCGCGTCGGCTTGGTCATCGGGTGTTGGCGGTGGTGCGGGGCAGTGCGGTCAATCAGGACGGTGCGTCGAACGGGTTGACGGCGCCGAATGGTCCGTCGCAGCAGCGGGTGATCGCTCGGGCGTTGGCGGATGCGGGTCTGGTGCCGGGTGATGTGGATGTGGTGGAGGCGCATGGTACGGGGACGACGCTGGGTGATCCGATCGAGGCGCAGGCGTTGCTGGCGACCTACGGTCGGGGGCGGGATCGGCCGTTGTGGTTGGGGTCGGTGAAGTCGAACATCGGTCATACCCAGGCGGCTGCGGGGGTGGCGGGTGTGATCAAGATGGTGATGGCGATGCGGCATGGGGTGTTGCCGCGGACGTTGCATGTGGATGAGCCGTCGCCGCACGTGGACTGGTCGGCCGGAGCGGTGGAACTGCTGACCCAGGCTCGGGACTGGCCGGATGAGGGTAGGCCGCGTCGGGCTGCGGTGTCGTCGTTCGGGATCAGCGGCACCAACGCCCACGTCATCCTCGAGCACGAACCGACGACCGAGACGCCGGCCGAAGACGCGGGCGCACCGGTGATACCGGTGGTGATGTCGGCCAGGAACGACACCGCGTTGCGTGCTCAGGCCGGACGTCTTCGCGATCACCTGGATCGGCATGCGGACCTGCGTGCGGTGGACGTGGCCTACTCGCTGGCCAAGGGCCGTGCGGCGCTGGAGCACCGCGCCGTGGTGGTCGGAGCCGATCGTCGTCAGTTGCTGGAGCGCTTGGAGGCGCTGGCTTCCGGGCGTGCGGTGCCCGGGGTGGTGACCGGGACGGCCGAGGCGGGCAGGGTGGGTTTCCTGTTCACCGGTCAGGGTTCGCAGCGGGTGGGGATGGGCCGGGAGCTGTACGGGTCCTTCCCGGTGTTCGCCCGTGCTTTCGACGAGACCACGTCCCTGCTGGATGCGCATTTGCACGTTCCTTCGGTGCGGGAGGTGGTCTTCTCCTCCGAGGACGGCATCCTTGACCGGACGGTGTTCGCCCAGGCCGGACTGTTCGCGCTTGAGGTGGCCCTGTTCCGGTTGCTGGAGTCGTGGGGCGTGCGGCCCGACATCCTGGTGGGTCACTCCGTAGGAGAGCTGGCGGCAGCCCATGTGGCAGGGGTGATGTCGCTGGAGGACGCATGCGCGCTGGTGGCCGCACGGGGTCGGTTGATGCAGGAACTCCCTGCCGGTGGGGCGATGATCGCGCTTCAGGCCACCGAACAGGAAGTCACCGACCTACTGCTCGACGGCGTCTCGATCGCCGCCGTCAACGGCCCCCAGGCGGTGGTCGTCTCCGGTGACGAAGAACCCGTCGCAGCCTTGGCGCACACGCTCACCTCCCAGGGGCGTAAGAGCCGTCGCCTGCGCGTCAGCCATGCCTTCCACTCGGCCCGGATGGAGCCGATGCTGCGGGACTTCCACCGCATCGCCGAGGGTTTGACCTACCAGCCCCCCTCGATCCCGGTGATCTCCAACCTGACCGGCGAGCCGATCACGACCTTCTCGGCCGACTACTGGACCGACCAGATACGCCGGCCGGTCCGCTTCGCCGACGCCTTGGCCCACGCGGCCTCCCACGGCATCGGCAGGTTCATCGAGCTGGGCCCCGACGGGGTGCTGTCGGCCATGGGCCAGGACACCCTGACCGACGCCTCCTTCCTGCCCACCCTGCGCGACGGCAGAGCCGAACCAGAGACCCTGCTCACCGCCGTGGCCCAGGCGCACGTCTGGGGAGCGCGTCCGGACTGGACGGCCGTGCTCGGCGGGCGCGGGGAACGCGTGGAACTGCCCACCTACGCCTTACAACGCAGGCGCTACTGGCTGGAGCCACCCCCGGCCCCGCCCGCCGAACGGTCCCGCTCGTGGCGCTACCGGGTCGACTGGAAACCGCTGAGCGAGGTGGGCACGCCCGCCCTGCACGGCACCTGGCTGCTCGTCACCCCCGGGAACGCCTCCGCGATCGACGCCCTGGCCGACGCCTGCGAGGCGGCCGTACGGGAGCACGGAGCCGAGGTCGTCCGGCTCACGGCAGGGTCGGCAGGGTCGGCAGGGTCGGCACAGGCATGGAACCTGCCGGAGGACCCGGCTGTCGTCGGCGGGGTCCTCTCCCTGCTCGCCCTCGACGACGAGCCGCATCCGTCGCATCCTGCCGTCTCCCGAGGGCTGGCGGGCACGTTGGAGCTGGTCAGGGCCCTGGCCTCCGCGGGGGTGACGGCTCCGCTGTGGCTGGCCACGCGCGGCGCGGTCACGGTCGGCGGGCCGGACGAGCCGAGCGCTCCGGTCCAGGCCCAGACGTGGGGGCTGGGACTCGCGATCGCGCTGGAACATCCGCGGCTGTGGGGCGGTCTGGTCGACCTTCCGGCGTCCCTCGGGACGCGGGAGTCCGGCCATCTGGCGCGGGTGCTGGCGGGCATGGCCGAGGAGGACCAGGTCGCGGTACGCCCGTCCGGTGTCCTGGCCCGCCGTCTCGTCCGCGCCGGTGAACCGGTACGGCGGCGGGAGTTCCGGCCCCGGGGCACCACGCTCGTCACCGCGGGCACCACCGGCCTGGGCGCGATCGTGGCCCGCCGCCTGGCCGCGGAAGGCGCCGAGCACCTGCTGCTGACCTGCCCCGCGGACGCTCCGGCCGGCCACTTCGGCGACCCCGGAGACGGACGGGACGACAGGAAGGACGTCCAGGACGTCCACGACGAGCAGGTGGCCGAGCTGTGCACGCTCGGTGCGGGGCGGGTCACCGTCGTCGCCTGCGACCTGGCCGACCGTGACCGCGTCGCGGGCATGCTGGACGCGGTCCCGGATCTCACCGCCGTCTTCCACACGGCCGGGATTCCCGAGGTGACGGCGCTGGCCGACCTGGACCTGCCCGGCCTGGCCTCGGCTCTCGCCGAGAAGGCGACCGGCGCCGCGAACCTGCACGAGCTGCTCGGGGACCGCGATCTCGACGCGTTCGTGCTGTTCTCGTCGATCGCCGGCGTGTGGGGGAGCGGCGGGCAGGGAGCCTACGCCGCGGCGAACGCCTATCTCGACACGCTGGCCGCGCACCGCAGGGCACGCGGAATGACCGCCACCTCCGTCGCCTGGGGACTGTGGGACGAGGCGGCACCGGCGGACGACCCGCGGGAGGCCGAACGGCGTGACCAGCTTCACCGGCGCGGGGTGACGGCCATGGCCACCGAGCCCGCCCTGGCCGCGCTGTGGCAGGCCGTCGAGGAGGACCGGGCCACGATCACGATCGCCGACATGGACTGGGACCGTTTCGTGCCGGTGTTCACGGCGTTGCGGACGCGCCCGCTGATCGGTGACCTGCCGGAGGCGCGGCCGCTCCCGCCCGAGGCCGATGACGGGCAGGTACCGGAGCTGGTACGGCGGCTGGCCGACCTGCCCGAGGCCGAACGGCGCGCGCGGCTCCTGCGCCTCGTACGGGAGGAGGCCGCGGTGGCCCTCGGGCACGACTCCGCGGACGCGATCCCCCCGGCCCGTCCCTTCCTCGACCTCGGCTTCGACTCGCTGGCGGCGGTCAGCCTCCGCAACCGGCTGGTGGCCGCGACCGGGGTGAGGCTGCCCGCCACCGCGGTCTTCGACCATCCCAGTCCCGAGGCGCTCGCCGCGTTCCTGGACACGCGGCTGGACTCCGCGCCCGGCCTCTCCATCGACGCCGAGCTCGACGCGGTGGCCGCCAGGCTGGGAGCGCTGGACGCCGGGGACCCGGAGCGACGGCGCCTCACGGCACGGCTGCAGGCGCTGGTGACGGAGCTGGCGTCCGGCCCGGCGGACGCCGCGCCGGAGAACATCGCGGAGCGGGTCGAGACGGCGACGGACGACGAGCTCTTCGGACTGCTCGACGCGGAACTCGGAGACGAAGGACCGGGGTTGTGAACGAGGACAAGCTACGCGACTACCTCAAGCGGGCCACGGTGGAGCTCCACGAGACCCGCCGGCGGCTGCGGGAACTGCAGGAGCAGCGCAACGAGCCCATCGCGATCGTCGCGGCGAGCTGCCGCTACCCCGGGGGCGTGCGGTCCCCGGAGGACCTGTGGGAGCTGGTCGCGTCCGGCGTCGACGCGGTCGGGCCCTTCCCGGACGACCGGGGCTGGGACATCGACACGCTCTACCACCCCGACCCCGACCACCCGGGCACGTCGTACGTGCGGGAGGGCGGGTTCCTGAGCACGGCGGGACACTTCGACGCCGCGTTCTTCGGGATCTCGCCGCGTGAGGCGCTGGCGATGGACCCGCAGCAGCGGCTGCTCCTGGAGACGTCGTGGGAGCTGCTCGAACGCGCCGGCATCGACCCGGACACGCTGCGCGGGAGCCACACCGGGGTGTTCGTCGGCTCCAGCGGGCAGGACTACGGCGCGCTGCTGCAGTCCACGCCGGAGGACGTGGTGGGCTACCGGATGACCGGGGTGGCGGCCAGCGTGCTGTCCGGGCGGCTGTCCTACAGCTTCGGCTGGGAGGGACCCGCGGTCACGGTCGACACGGCCTGCTCGGCCTCCCTGGTGGCGCTGCACCTGGCCTGTCAGTCGCTGCGGCTCGGCGAGTGCCCGCTCGCCGTCACCGGAGGCGTCGCGGTGATGTCCATCCCGGCGGGGTTCGTGGAGTTCAGCCGGCAGCGGGGGCTCGCGCCCGACGGTCGGTGCAAGTCGTTCGCGGCGGCCGCGGACGGCACGGGGTGGAGCGAGGGCGTGGGCGTTCTGCTGCTGGAACGGCTGTCGGACGCCCGGCGCAACGGCCACCCGGTCCTGGCCGTGATCCGCGGCAGCGCGGTCAACCAGGACGGCACGTCCAACGGCCTCACCGCGCCGAACGGACCCTCCCAGGAGAGGGTGATCCGTACGGCCCTGGCCGGTGCGGGCCTGTCGGCCGGTCAGGTGGACGTCGTGGAGGCGCACGGGACCGGCACGCCGCTGGGCGACCCGATCGAGGCGCAGGCGCTGCTGGCCACCTACGGCGAGAACCGCCCGCAGGACCGGCCCCTGTGGCTGGGGTCGATCAAGTCCAACATCGGGCACACCGCGGGCGCCGCCGGGGTCGCCGGCGTGATCAAGATGATCATGGCGATGCGGCATGCCACGCTGCCCGCCACCCTCCACGTCGACGAGCCCACCCCCCGGGTGGACTGGTCCTCCGGCGGGGTGTCCCTGCTGACCGCGCCGAGGCCCTGGCCCGCCGGTGAGCGGCCCCGACGCGCGGGGATCTCCTCCTTCGGCGTCAGCGGCACCAACGCCCACGCCATCCTCGAGGAGGCCCCGGCCGCCGATCCCGTCCCGCTCACCGGCCCCGGCGGGGAAGGCCGTGACGGGGAGGCCCGTGGTGGGGAGATTCGTGGCGGGCAGGTTCACGCCCAGGAAGCCCCTTCCGGGGAAGGCGCCGGGGACCCCTTCGGCGGCCCCGTGCCCTGGGTGCTCTCGGCGCGTACCGGGAGCGCGCTGCGGGCCCAGGCCGTACGGCTGCGCGCGCACCTGGCGCGACGGCCGGAGGCGACCGTGGCCGACGTGGGCCGGTCGCTGGCCACCACCCGCGCCACCTTCGAGCACCGGGCGGTCCTGATCGGCTCCCGCGCGGAGGAGCTGGACCGGGCCCTGGACGCGCTGGCCGGGCGGCGCCCCTCCGCCGACCTCGTCGAGGGCGTGGCACCCCCGGCCGGGGCCAGGGTGGCCTTCGTGTTCTCCGGCCAGGGCGCGCAGTGGCCCGGTATGGGCGCCGAACTGCTCGGGTCGGTGCCGGTGTTCGCCCGGGAGGCGGCCCGCTGCGCCGAGGCGCTGGCCCCCCACGTGGACTGGTCCCTGCTCGACGTGCTCCGCGGCGACGCCGGGGCGCCGAGCATGGACAGGGACGACGTCGTCCAGCCCGCGCTGTGGGCCGTGATGGTCTCGCTGGCCCGGCTGTGGAGGTCCCTGGGCGTCCACCCGGCGGCCGTCGTCGGCCACTCGCAGGGCGAGATCGCCGCCGCGACCGTCGCGGGCGCCCTGTCGCTCGACGACGCGGCGCGGGTCGTCGCACTGCGCAGCAGGGCCCTGACCACGCTGACCACGCTGACCGGCCGTCACGGCATGATGTCCGTCGCGCTCGGTGCCGACCGGGTGTCGGAACGGCTGGCACGCCACGACGGCCGCCTGTCGATCGCGGCCGTCAACGGCCCGGCCTCCGTGGTCGTCGCCGGGGAGTCGGCCGCGCTGTCGGAGCTGCTCGCCGAGTACGAGGCCGACGGGGTGCGCGCCAGGATGGTGCGGGTGGCCTACGCCTCGCACTCGCCGCAGGTCGAGGCCGTCCGCCCCCGGCTGCTGGCCGAGCTGGCGCCGATCGTGCCCAAGCCCGCCGAGGTGCCGTTCTACTCGACCGTGACCGGGCGTCCCGCCGACACCTCGACGCTGGACGCCGCCTACTGGTACCGCAACCTGCGCGAGCCCGTCCGCTTCGCCGACGCCACCCGGGCGCTGCTGGACGACGGCCACACGCTGTTCGTGGAGACCAGCCCCCACCCCGTGCTGTCGGTCGGCCTGCAGGAGAGCGTCGAGGCGGCGGGCGCCCCCGCGGCGGTGGTGCCCACCCTGCGCCGCGACCGCGGAGGCCCGGCCGACCTGCTCGGCGCGGTCGCACAGGCGTACCTGCACGGCGCGCCGGTGGACTGGTCCGCGGCGCTGCCCCCGGCCCGCACGGTGGACCTGCCGACCTACCCGTTCGAGTCACGGCGCTACTGGCTCTCCAGCGGCCACGTCCCCCACCCCGCCGGAACCGGAGACGGAACCGAACCAGGAGCCGGGAACGGAGCCGGAACCGGACCCGGGGCCGGGACCGAGGACGGGCCGGACCCGGCCGAGGCCGCCTCGCTCGCGGAACGGCTCGCCGGCCTCGACCGGGCCGGCGCGGAGGACCTGCTGCTCGACCTGGTACGCGGCCACGCCGCCGCCGTGCTCCGGCTCGACGACCCCGGACTGGTCGGCGCCGACCACGCACTACCCACCTTCGGGTTCGACTCGCTGACGGCGGTGGAGCTCAGGAACAGACTGAGCCGGGCCACCGGGTTGCCGCTGCGGGCCGCCCTCGTGTTCGACCATCCGACCCCCAGACGGCTCGCCGGGCACCTGCTGGCGAGCCTCCCGACGGTGCCAGAGGCGGCAGAGAATTGAACAAGAGCAAGGTTTTGATCGTGGGAGCCGGTCCCTGCGGCCTGATGACGGCGGTCGAGCTGGCCCGCCGCGAGATCCCGGTGACGCTGCTGGACGCCGAGGAGGAGGCCGGCAGGGGATCGCGCGCCATCCTGCTGTGGCCGCCCTCCCTCGAACTCCTCGACGACCTCGGCCTGCGCGCCGAGGCCGACGAGCGCGCCGTGCCGATCAAGGCGCTGAGCTACCACACCGCGCCCGGCACCGTGCTGCGGCTGCCGCTGGACCGGCTGCACGCGCCCCTGGTCCTGCCGCAGCAGGACACCGTCGACCTGCTGGAGGAGGAGCTGCGCAGGCTCGGCGGGAAGGTGGAGCGCGGGCTGCGCGTGACCGGCCTGGACGTGCGGGACGACGCGGTCACGGTGACCGCGCGCGGCAGGGACGGCACCGAGACCCGCTGGGAGACCGAATGGCTCATCGGCGCCGACGGCCACCGCAGCACGGTCCGGGAAAAGCTCGGCATCGACTTCTCCGGCACCCGGCTTCCGGTGACGTTCCTGCTCGCCGAGGGCACCCTGCGGGGCGAGTACGACGCCGACGCGGTCAACTACTACCTGGGCCGCACCGGTGTCGCGCTGATCGCACCCCTGCCCGGCGGCAGGGTGCGGATCGCCGGCGCCATGGCCGAGGGCTCCCTGCCCGCGGGCTCCCCGGTGACGGCCGAGACGGCGCAGCGCATGCTCGACGAACGCGGCCCCGGTGACCTGCGGCTCACCGACGTCACCCTGGCCACCTCCTACAGCAGCCACGAGCGCATCGCCGCCACGCTCCGGGCCGGCCGCTGCTTCCTCGTGGGCGACGCCGCGCACGTGCACTCACCGGTCGGCGGCCAGGGCCTCAACCTCGGCTTCGCCGACGCGCGCAACCTGGCCTGGAAGCTCGCGGGCGTCATCGAGGGCCGCCTCGCCCCGGCGATCCTCGACACCTACGACGCCGAACGGCGGGCCGCGGCCGAGCAGATCGTACGGGCCACCGGCAAGATGACCCGCAGGGCGGTGCTCAGCCCGGCGGCCAACCGCGTGCGCAACGCGCTCATGGGCCTGGCCCACCGCGCCGGGGTGCTCGCCGCGCAGCTGCCGCCCCTGCTGGCCGGATGGCGGACCCGCTACCCCGACACGCTCGGCCTGGCCGCGGCCCGCCCGCCCAGGGGCCTGCCGCAGGTGGGCACCCGCCACCCGGGATGGACGCTCGAACCGGGCACCGGCCCGGCCGGGCGGTTCCACCTGGTCAGCCTGGGCCCCCAGGACGGACCGGCGGACCGGCACGCCCGGGAGCTCGCCGCCGACCTTCCCGCCCTCGTCACCCACCGCCACCGCGTCACCCGCGGCAGCGGGTTCGTCCTGCTGCGGCCCGACGGCCACATCGCCGCCACCGGGCCGGAGACCGACCTCCCACGGCTCACCCGCGCACTGAAGCAGATCCTCGTCCCCTCGAACCCGGAGCGGTAGTCACATGTCATCTGATGAGTTCCCCCCGATCCTCGGCGGCTTCGACCTGTCGGATCGGAGCAGGTACGCCGAAGGTTTCCCGCACGACGTCTTCACGCGCCTGCGCCGGCAGGAGGAGATCCTCTTCCACCCGCCCGGCAAGACCGCCGACGGCGAGGGATTCTGGGTGCTGAGCCGCTACGACGACATGGTGGCCGCCGCGAGCGACCCGGCGTTCTCCTCCCAGGGCGGCGGCGGCCGCGCCGGAGGCGGCACCCACATCGACGACCTGGCCCCCGGGGTGCACGCCGGGACGCTGCTGAACATGATGGACGACCCCCGCCACCAGCTGATCAAGGAGCAGGTCGCGCCCGGGGTGGAGGGCGACACGCTCGCGGCGCTGGAACCCGACCTGCGCGAGCTGGCGGACTCCGTCGTGGCCGGCGCGGTGGCCAAGGGCGAGGGCGACCTCATTCGCGACGTCGCCGGACAGTTCGCGATCAAGGCCGCGCTGCGGCTGCTCGGCGTGCCGCGCCACGACTGGGACGCCCTGCTGGGCTGGGTCGACGTCAGCACCGGGTTCGACGACCGCGAGGCCGGCGAGGACAACGAACGCTCGCAGATGGCCCGGCTGGCGCTGTACCAGTACGGCACGAGCCTGCTCAAGGGCAAGCAGGAGGCACCGGCGCAGGACCTCATGTCGGCCGTGGGCCGGGCGGAGATCCCCGCCGACTCCGGCCAGCCACCGCTCGGCAGGTACGAGCGGGAGGTGTTCTTCAACCTGACGCTCGGCGCGGGCACCGAGCCGCCCCGCAACGCGATCGCGCTGGGCCTGCTCGCCCTCGCCGAGAACCCCGACCAGTGGGAGGCGCTGCGCCGGGACCGCTCGCTGCTGCCCGGCGCCATCGAGGAGATCCTGCGCTGGGCGTCGCCCACCCCGTACAACCGGCGGACCGCGACCAGGGACATCGAGTTCCGCGGCGCGAAGATCAAGGCCGGGGACAAGGTGACGTTCTGGTGGGCGTCGGCCAACCGCGACGAGAGCGTGTTCGACGACCCGTTCACCTTCGACATCCGCCGCGCGCACAACCCGCACCTGGCCTTCGGGTTCGGCAGCCACAGCTGCCTGGGCGAGCGGATGGGACGCCTGGACGTGCGGCTCGTCCTGGAGGCACTGCTCGACCGGGTCGAGCGGATCAGGCTCACCGGCCCCGTCGAGTGGGCCAAGGACAACAAGCACACCGTGATCCTGCGGATGCCGGTGGCCTACGACGGCGTCACCGACGTCCCCGCCCCCGCCCCGCGGGATCTGCCCGCCTCCACCCTGCCGCAGCAGCCTGGGCAGTACATCATCTCGCAGATGCTGCCGTTCAACCCGTTCGACCCGGCGTTCCGCGACGACCCCTACACCGTCTACCGCGCGATCGCCGAGGGCGGCCCGGCCGTCCGCACCCCCGCGGGCACCGTCGTGGTGACCGGTCACCGCGAGGTCACCGAGGCGCTCGCCGACCCGCGCAACGGCTGGGGCGACGGCCACCTCGTCGCCGACCACTTCGCCAAGGACGCCGACGGCAACCCCGTGCGGCAGTTCGCCTTCATGGACCCGCCCGACCACACCCGCCTGAGGGGGCTGGTGAGCAAGGCGTTCACCGCCCGGGTGGTGGAGGGGCTGCGCCCCAGGGCCGAGGAGCTCGTCGCCGGCATGGTCGCCGGTATCCGCGAGGCCGCCGCGGAGGGACCGGTCGACCTCATGGACGCGGTCGCCCACCCGCTGCCCACCATCCTGCTCGCCGAGCTCATGGGCGTCCCGGCGGACAACCTCGACCGCTTCCGCGCCTGGTCCGCCGCCATCGGACGCGGCCTCGACCCGGACTTCATGCTCACCCGCGACCAGGTCGGCCAGCGCCAGGGCGGCAGGGAGCAGTTCAACCGGTACTTCACCGAACTGGCCGCCCTGCGGCGCCGCGAACCCGCCGACGACCTGATCAGCGCCCTGGTCGCCGCGGAGCAGGAGGGCGACAGGCTCACCGAGAGCGAACTGATCATCACCTGCACCCTGCTGATCAGCGCCGGGTACGCGCTCACCGTCCACCTGATCGGCAACGGCATGCTCGCCCTGCTGCGCAACCCGGACCAGCTCGACTGGCTGCGCGCCAACCCCGACCAGATCGCCGGCGCGACCGAGGAACTGCTGCGGTTCGACGGCCCGACGCAGATGATCTCCCGTCTGGTGCTGGAGGACACCATGGTCGGGGACACCCCCGTCAAGGCGGGGGAGACGCTCCTGCTCGTCCTGGGAGCCGCGGCCCGCGACCCGCGCGTGTACGACGACCCCGACGTCCTGGACCTGTCCCGCCGTCCCGGCGTGCGCAACCTCGGGTTCGGCCACGGCATCCACTTCTGCATCGGCGCGCCGCTCGCCAGGATGACCGCGCAGATCGCGCTGGGCGCGCTCTCCCGGCTCGACATGGAACTCGCCGTCGACGACCCGCGCCGCAACGAGGGCATGGTGGTACGGGGCCTGGCCGAGCTTCCGGTGATCCTCAAGTGAGCGGCGCCGCGCCGCCCCTGCCCGTACGGGGGGCGGCGCGGCACCGTCCGGCCCCGGC
>NZ_JBITFY010000029.1:0-56025 GCF_044456585.1 Streptosporangium sp. NPDC050855 | reverse complement strand
CCTCGAACCCCGGCCCCGGCCTCGAACCCCGGCCCCGGCCTCGAACCCCGGCCCCGGCCTCGAACCCCGGCCCCGGCCTCGAACCCCGGCCCCGGCCTCGAACCCCGGCCCCGGCTCGACCTCGGTCCCGGTCCCGGTCCCGGCCCCGGCCGAAGGCGGTCCCGGGAACGTCACGACCTCCCGCGAAGTTATGATTCCCCGGCGAGGCCGTGCCCCCTGCGGCCTCGTGACGCCTGCGACGTCGTGATCCCCGCGAAGGCGTGACCCCCGGCTAAGGAGAGACATCCGTGACGGCGACCGACCTGTGGCTCCGGCGTTATCACCCCTCACCGCGCGGTGCCGTGCAGGTGGTCTGCTTCCCGCACGCCGGAGGGTCGGCCAGCTACTACCACCCGCTCTCGGCGACCCTGGCCCCGTCCGCGGAGGTGCTCGCCGTGCAGTACCCGGGCAGGCAGGACCGGCGCGGCGAGCCGCTGTTCCGCGGCATCCACCCGCTCGCCGACCGCATCGCCGAGGTGCTGCTGCGGGAGGAGGAGCGGCCACGCGCCTTCTTCGGACACAGCATGGGGGCCATCATCGCCTTCGAGGTGGCCAGGCGCCTCGGTGACCGGGGACCCGGGCTGCTGTTCGCGTCCGGGCGGCGCGCCCCCTCCAGGGACCGCCTGGAGACCGTGCACCTGCTCGGCGAGAACGGCCTGATCGCCCACCTGCAGGAGGTGAACGGCGCGGAGGCGGCCTTCTTGGAGGACGAGGAGATCCGGGAACTGGTGCTCCCGGTGATCCGCAGCGACTACCGGGCCATCGAGACCTACCGGCCCGCGGACCTGACACCGCTGAGCTGCCCGATCGTCGCGCTCACCGGCGACGCCGACCCGCTGACGAGCGTCGACGACGCGCGGGCCTGGAGCGAGGTCACCACCGGTGACTTCGACCTCCGCGTCTTCTCCGGGGGCCACTTTTTCGTGGCCGACCACCGGCAGGCGGTGATCGAGACGATCCTCGACACCCTGGCGAAGGTCTTCGAGGGGACCGGGTCCGGAGACCGGCGGTAGCGGTCCCGCTCCCGTCCAGCCTCGCCCAGCCCCGGCCGGCCCCGTCCACCCTCGGCCCCACCGGTCACCGATCGGACTCTCGCCGACGCCCGCCGGGCACCGGCCGGACGCTCACCGGACGCTCACCGGACGCGGATCGAACGCCCACCGGACGTCCGCCGGTCACCGATCGGTCGCCGATCGGAAGAAAAGCGCCGCCGCCGACCCATCCGCCGGGCGTCCCGCTGCGAAGACCAGGGTGTGCGTGTCCGGGGCGAGCAGGAAGAGACCATGGGATCTGAACGCGTGCCCGGGCCGGGCCGGGACCATCGTGGTGATCACGACGATCAGGGAGGGCTGAAGGAGCTGCTCGGACGGGTCGCGCGCGGGGACCAGGCGGCGTTCGAGCGGGTCTACCACTTTGCGGCGGCCCCGGTGTACGGGCTGATCCTGCGGGTGCTGCGCGACCGGGCCCAGGCCGAGGAGGTCGCCCAGGAGGTGCTGGTGGAGGTGTGGCGCGGCGCGGCGCGCTTCGACCCGGCCCGGGGTACCGCGATGGCCTGGGTGATGACGATCGCCCATCGGCGCGCGATCGACCGGGTGCGCTCGGCCCAGGCCGGCACCGACCGCGAGGAACGCGCGGCCCGCCTTCAGGTGGACCGGCCCTACGACGAGGTGGCCGAGTCGGTGGAACGGAGCCTGGAGCAGGAACGGCTGCGCCGGTGCCTGGACGGGCTGACCGAGCTGCAACGCGAATCGGTGACATTCGCCTATTACGGCGGTTACTCCTATCGTGAGGTCGCCGAGTTCCTGAAGGTCCCGCTGGCGACGGTCAAGACACGCATGCGCGACGGGTTGATCCGGATGCGCGACTGCCTGGGGGTGGAGCGATGAACGACGCGCCCGGCGAGCACGACCCGCACACCCTGGCCGGGGCGTACGCGCTGAACGCCGTCGACGAGGGTGACCGGCTGCGGTTCGAGGAGCACCTGAGCCGATGCGCCGAATGCGCCGAGGAGGTACGCGGCCTGGCCGAGACGGCGGCCCGGATGGGGCGGGTGCTGGCGGCCGAGCCGCCCGAGGGCCTGCGCGCGCGGGTGATGGCCGAGATCGGCCAGGTCCGCCAGGTGCCCCCGCTCGTCCCCGCGGACACCGGCATCACCGGCATCGTCGGCAGGAAGGCCGGTGAGAGGCGCCGCCGTGCCGCGGAAGGGCCGCCGGGGACGCGCCCGGAGACACGTCCGGGGACACGTCCGGCGACGTGGTGGCCGCGGGCGGTCGCCGGGCTGGCGGCCGCGTGCCTGGTCGCCGCAGTGGCCCTGGGCGTCGTGAACGTCCGTACCCGGGACCTGCTGGAGCGGCAGGAGGCCGTCAACCGGCAGATCGCCACCGTGCTGGCAGCGCCGGACGCCCACTCGATCCGGGTCTCCGGCGGTCCGCAGGGCGCCGGCACCCTGGTGGTCGTCTCCCGGTCACAGGACCGGCTGGTGGTCGTCCCGTCCGGGCTGGCCGGCCTGCCCGAGGACAGGACGTACCAGATGTGGAGGATGGGGCCCGCGAGGACCACCTCCGCCGGGACCATGCGCCCTGGCGAGGGCGCGTCCGCGGTGGTCGTCGACGACATCGCGCAGACCGCTCAGGTGGGCGTCACGATCGAGCCCGCGGGCGGTTCCGCCCAGCCCACCTCCACGCCGCTGCTCGTGCTGAACCTCCCCCCGGCCTGACCGCGGCCTGATCCTGGTCCGGCCCCGGTCCGGTCCAGACCTGTCCGCGGTCCGGGCCCCGGCCTGACCGCGGTCCGATCCTGCCCGATCCTGGTCCGGGCCTCGGCTCGATCCCGGTCTGACCCCGGTTCGGGCCCCGCTCGCGACCGGCCGGGAAGTTTTCTCCGTCGCGACCCATCCACCTCGCCGTCGGCTCCGAAGCCCCGGTGTGAACATCACCACCGGGCGACCTCGTCACGACGCAGCGGCACCTTGCGGCCCACCGGCCGAAGCGGCCGCGCCGGGCCCGGACACCTGACATCGGTGCCACCCGGACCGGAACGCCGCTCCGGGTGACCACCACCCACACCTCCGTTCACCCGACGCACGACCATCGCGAAGGAATCCCCATGAAGACCCGATTCGCCGCAGCGTCCGTTCTCGCCGTCGCCCTGTCCCTGAGTGCCGCCTGCGGCGGCGACACCACCGCCGCCGGTGACCCCACCGCGGCGGCGACCGGCGCCGCCCCGGCCACCGAAACGCCGATGGAGTCGGCTCAGCCCACCATGGCCGCCGCGCCGTTCGGCGCCGCCTGCGCGACCCTGCCCACCTCCGGTGAGGGCAGCGTCACCGGTATGGCCGACGACGCCGTGGCCACCGCCGCCTCCAACAACCCCGCGCTGTCCACCCTGGTGGCCGCCGTCACGAAGGCCGACCTGGTCGACACGCTCAACTCCACCGACGACATCACCGTGTTCGCGCCCACCAACGACGCCTTCGCGAAGCTTCCCAAGAAGACGCTGGACAAGGTCCTGGCCGACAAGAAGATGTTGACCTCCATCCTCACCTACCACGTGGTGCCGGGCCGCAAGACCCCCGCCGACCTGGAGAAGGGCACCCTGACCACCCTGCAGGGCGGCACGCTCACCACCGGCGGCTCCGGCGAGGCCCTCACCGCGGGCGACGCCAAGGTCGTCTGCGGCAACGTGCCCACCCGCAACGCCACCGTCTACATCATCGACACCGTGCTGATGCCCGGCTGACCTCCGCGCCCGGCTCCACCGGGGTGAATCGTCACCCCGGGGGGGGGGGGGGGGGGGGGGGGGGGGGCGGGGGGGGGGGGGGGGGGGGGCGCGCGCCCGGGCCCCCCCCCCCCCCGCCCCCGCGCCCCCCCCCCCCCCCCCCCCCCCCCCCCCCCCCCCCCCCCCCCCCCCCCCCCCCCCCCCCCCCCCCCCCCCCGCTACCCCTCACACTGGATGCCCCGGAAGTTCCCGCCGGGCAGCTCCCACACCCTGCCGCAGCCGTAGGTGCCCGACGGGATGGTGATGGTCCCCGGATCGCCCGCGCCGGAGCCGGTACAGCCGGAGCCGCTGACCTCGTAGGGGCCGAGCACCGGGATGGGCGACGGGAACGCGTACCCGGCGGTGCAGGTGTACGAGGCGTCCGCGTGCGCCGCGGCCGGAGCGAGGAGCGGTGCGGCCAGGACGCCGAGGACGACGGCGGCGCGGGCGAGGGCGGTACGGGGGGAGACCATGGTGTTCCTCATCGGTTCCGGTGTTCCGTCATGGTTCGAAGGACGCCCACCGGTGTTTCCACGTCACCGCCCGGCAACCCCGCGTGTCCGGTAGTGGACACCTCACCCGGGCTCGCCCCACCTCACCCCGACCCGCCCCGTCTCACCCCGGCCCGGTCGGTTACGCCCCACCTCACCCCGCACCGGGCCGGTCCATCCCGGACCGGCCCTCGCGCGGCATCGACGCGGCCTCCTCGCGGCCACAGCGCGGCGCCGGCGCGTGTCCGGGTCAGTCCCGGCGGGCGAGGCCCTTCTCGACCGCCTCGATGATCCGCGGCCGCAGCTCGGCGCAGCTGATGATCGCGTCCACCGAGCCGACGTCGACCGCCCGCTGGATGCTGTGCACGCGGTCGAACTCCGTGGCCACCTCGGTGAGCTTCTCGGCCCGTACCGACGAGCGCAGCTCGGCCAGTTCGGCGGCCAGCGCGGTGCGCGCGGCGGCCGGCGCCTCGGCGACACGGGCGGCGAGCGCGAGCACGCGCGGGTCGTTCCCGGTCCGCTTGTCGACGTCGCGGGCGAAGACCACCGCGGCGGCCGGGGCGCCGCCGAGCACCGAGGCGAACGAGCCCTCGACCGCCAGCACGGTCATGTTCGGGTTGAGCGCCTTGGAGAACACCACGAACGCGCCACCGTGGTACCGCGAGATCACGCAGAACACGATGGGACCCCGGAAGTTCACCACCGCGCGGCCGATCTCCGCGCCGTACTCCAGCTGGAGCTTGCGCATCGACTCGGGCGAGCCGTCGAACCCCGACAGGTTGGCCAGCACGACCAGCGGCCGGTTCCCGCTCGCGGCGTTGATGGCCCGGGCGGCCTTCTTGGACGACTGCGGGAACAGGGTGCCCGCGGTGTAGGTGTCGGGGCCGTCGGTGGGGGGGAACCCGCGGCGCGGCACGGACCGCGACTCGATGCCCAGCAGGCACACGGGCAGGCCGCCGAGGTGCACGTCCTGGACCACGGCGGTGTCCGCGTCGGCCATGCCCGCCCACCGCTCCAGCACCGGGTGGTCCTGGTCGGACAGCGCGCGCATGACCGTGCGGATGTCGAAGGGCTTCTTGCGGTCCGGGTTGAACTCGGCGGAGAAGATCTGGCCCACCGTCGTGAAGTCGCTGCCCGCCACGGTGTGCGGGAACGTCGACACGTCGCGGTCGGCCGGGTCGCTGGTGACCGTCCTGCGCGGCCGGCTCTCTCCCGGGGCCACGTAGCTGTGGTCGTAGTGCGACATCAGGACCTCCCGCGCGGCGCGGATGTCCGGTGCCCAGTACTGCGCCTGGCCGTTGGGTCCCATGATCCGGTCGTACCCGCCGATGCCGTGGTTGTCCTCGGCCGACACGCCACCGGAGAAGTCGAGCGACTGCTTGCCCGTCAGCACCATCGCCGAGTCCGGCGTCATCACCAGGATGCCCTTGGTGTGCATGAGCATCGTGGCCTCGGCGTTCCAGTACGGCTGGGCGCCGACGTTGATGCCCGCGACCACGACGTTGATCTCACCGCCGTCCTGGGTGAAGGTCACGATCCGCTTCAGCGCCGCCGCCACCCAGTCCATGTTCTCGGTGCCGGACGACATCGAGATCCGGGCGCCCGCCGACAGCGCGAACCACTCCAGCGGCACCCGCATCCGCTCGGCCAGGTCGAGCGCGGCGATCACCCGCGCGCATTCGGGCTCGGACAGCGCGCCGAGCGCCTTGGTGGGGTCGCCCAGCAGCACGACGCGGGTCATGCCCTCCGGGTGGCGCGGCGTGGGCGTGCTGACGACACCCGCCACCAGCGCCGCGGTGTTGCGCCCCTTGGGACGGTTCACCGGCACCAGTGTGGAGTTCTCGTCCAGGTCGTACTCGGTGAACGAGCCGAGGGGACCGGCGAGCATACCGGTCAGCTCGTACGGGTGGTGCGTGCCGCGGCCGTGCGCGCGCAGCACCTCCTGGCGGTAGTCGTCCAGCGGCTCGATGGGCTCGGTCGGCGGCGGCACCACGGACACCCGCATGCCGGAGTTCACGTCGTAGCCCACCCGGACGGCGAAGTCGACGAGCTCACCGTTGGCGCCGTCGCGGCGCCTGCCGAGGAACAGCACCTCCTCCAGGCCCGCGCCCGCCGTCGTCGGCAGCACGCGCTTGGCCACGGTGTTCAGGTCGGTCGGCGACAGGTCGGTGGGCGGCCACACGTAGATGACGATGCGGTTCGTGGCCGACGCCTTGGCACCGGGCTTCTTGGCCCGGCGGATCGCGTCCAGGCAGGTGGCCACCGTGTCCTCGGCCGCGGGCAGCGCGACGAGCCTGCCCTCGTCGTCGCGCAGCGGGGTCAGGTCGCGGACCTGGCCCAGGGCGACCAGGCGCTCGTCGGACGGGTTCTGCCGTGCCACGGCCCGGAAGAGGTAGACCTCCTCGTCGGGCGAGGGCAGCCGGGTGAGGTCGAAGTCGCGCAGCCGCTCCAGCTGCATGCGCTCGGCGATGCGCGGGTGCAGGCCGCGCAGCAGCCGCTCCTCCACGAAGCCGCTCGCGGACGGCCGGAAGGTGAAGTGGTGGTGCATCGCGGCACCGCTGTGGCCCGCGACGGTCGTGGTGATACGGCCGACCCGGTTGGACGGCTGCTGGGCGGCCAGGACCTCGCGCAGCCGCGCGGCCATCTCGTCGGGGTCGGCCGGGCCGTCCGGCCAGGTCAGGTAGACGTCGGCCACCAGCTCGCCGTCACCGACGAACTCGCCGACCGCCTTGACCGCCTGGGCCAGCGCGGAGAAGTCGATCGCGGTGGTCACGACGCGGCCGTCGCCGTTCGCGGTGCGGTGGTCGGCGACGACGAACGTGCAGCCCGCCACCGTGCTCACCCGGATGTCGCCGAGCGCGCGGTTGCCGTAGTAGCGGCGGCTCAGCACCTCCAGCAGCGGTACGGGGTCCGCGCCCTCGCGGCCGATCCGCTGGCCGATCAGCCGGACGAGCGGCTGGGCGCTGGCGACCATCGCGGAGATCCGCTCGGCGCGGTCGGGCGCGTCCGGGTGCTGGTCGAGGTGGCGCAGGTGCCTGCGCACGGCCGTGTAGACCTTGGCGCGGGTACGGCGCAGCAGCGGCTGGGCGAACCAGGTGAACACGACGCCGCGCGCCAGGTCCGCGACGGCCGGGAACCGCACCTGGGTGGCGGCCACCAGGTGCTCCAGCGCCAGGCCGACGGTGACGCGGTCGGCCTGGGCGGGCGGGGCGTCCTTCATCCACAGGCGCAGTAGCGTCGTCACCACGGCGACGTCGGTGGACGCGCGCTGCTGGGCCAGGAAGATCCGGAAGACCGCGTCCTCCAGCTCGGGCGTGCGGTCCAGGCCCTCGACGCCGTAGCGGGACAGCACGTGCGTGAGCCGCTGCCGGAAGCCCTCCGACAGCCCGGCCCGGTCTGGGTCGAGGTAGCGCAGGTAGGTGTGGAAGTACTCGCGGGGGCTGTGCACCGCCGAGGCGGACTTGGTCTCCTCGCCGACGGGCCGGTTGCGGCTCAGCTCGCTCAGGTCGGCGAACAGGCGCAGCAGCTCGATCTCGCCGGACGGGTCGAGCTCGCCGCTCTCGACGAGCTCGGCGCGCGCGGCCAGGTAGCCGGCCAGCAGGCGCTTCTCGTCCTGCGAGTCGACGTCGAAGCCCAGCAGCAGGCCGCGCAGGTCCTGCAGGCCGCGCGCGGCCCGCTCGGCGGCGGGCACGTCCACCGGCTCGGAGGGCAGGTCCAGCTCGACGTCCGCCGTCGCGGCGGGAGCGGCCGTCTCCTCGCCCTCGCCCAGCGGCTCCAGGCTGAGCAGGCGCGCGCCCGCCTCCACCTGGCTGCCGATCGACACCGCGAGCTCCCGTACGCGGCCGCGGAACGGCGCGCGCAGCACGGTCTCCATCTTCATGCTCTCGACCACGAGCAGCGGGGCACCGGCCTCGACCTCGTCGCCCGGCTGCAGCGGCGTGGCCACCACGAGCGCGGGCACGGGAGAGCGCACGATGCCGCCCTCGTCGCGGCTGATCCGGTGCGCGACGCCGTCGACCTCGACCAGGTGGGTCGGGCCGTGGGTGCTCGCGACGACCTTGAAGCGGACGCCGTTCACGATGATCTGGCCGCTGTGCTCGTCGAAGCGCTCGATGTCGACGTCGGCCGCGTGCTCGGGCCCGCCCGCCGAGATGCCGATGCGGAACCGGTGGCCGCCGGTGCGGGCGATGCGGACGCGGTAGCCGACGTCGCGGAGCTTCAGCTCCAGCGCGCGGCCGCTCTCGTGCTGGGACTGCGGGCGGCCGCCGTGGGCGGTGGACAGGAAGCGCTGCCGCGTCACGGCCTCCTCGTCCTCGTAGG
Organism: Streptosporangium sp. NPDC050855; assembly: GCF_044456585.1. NCBI lineage: Bacteria > Bacillati > Actinomycetota > Actinomycetes > Streptosporangiales > Streptosporangiaceae > Streptosporangium > Streptosporangium sp. NPDC050855. The sequence continues at coordinate 47,419 of NZ_JBITFY010000029.1, read as the reverse complement.
CCTCGATGGCGGCGACGATCAGCGCGATCGCCGAGTGCCGGTGCGACACCAGGGCGCCCTGGGCGCGTACGCGGTCGATCCAGCCGGTGTCGGCGGACCCGTCGATCACCGCGGGCTCGTCGAGCAGCGTGCGGACGAAGCCCTTGTTCGTCACGCCGCCCTCGATGATGACGGTCGTCTGCGTCATCGCGCGGCGCAGGCGGGCCAGCGCCTCGGCGCGGTCCCGGCCGTGCGCGATGATCTTCGCGATCATCGAGTCGAAGTCGGCGGGGATCGTGTCGCCCTCGCTGAAGCCGGTGTCCACCCGGACCCCCGGGCCGCTGGGCAGCGCCAGCCGCGCGATCCGGCCGGGGGAGGGGGCGAAGTCGCGGTCGGGGTCCTCGGCGTTGAGGCGGGCCTCGACGGCGTGACCCCACTCCGCGGGCACGTCCCCCTCGAGCCTGCCGCCCGCCGCGACGTGCAGCTGGGCCTTCACCAGGTCGACGCCGGTGGTGATCTCGGTGATCGGGTGCTCGACCTGCAGGCGCGTGTTGACCTCCAGGAACGCGAACAGCCGCTCGCCGGGGTGGTAGAGGAACTCGACGGTGCCCGCGCCCCGGTAGTCCACCGCGAGCACGAGCCGCTCGGCCGCCGCCTTCAGCTCGGCGACCTGCCCGGCGTCCAGGACCGGGGAGGCGGACTCCTCGATGATCTTCTGGTTGCGCCGCTGCACGGAGCAGTCGCGCACGCCCAGCGCCCAGGCGGTGCCCTGCCCGTCCGCGATGACCTGCACCTCGACGTGCCGGGCGCCGGTCACCAGGCGCTCCAGGAACACGACGCCGCTGCCGAACGCCCGCGCGGCCTCCTGGCGCGTCAGCTCGTAGGCCCGGGTCAGCTCGTCGGCGTTGGAGATCATCCGGATGCCGCGGCCACCGCCGCCCGCGGTCGCCTTCAGCATCAGCGGGTAGCCGATCCGCGCGGCCGCCGCCTTCGCCTCCTCCAGCGTCTCCACCGGGCCGCGGCTCCACGGCGCGACGGGCACGCCGACCTCCTCGGCGATCAGCTTCGAGCCGATCTTGTCACCCAGCCTGCGCATCGCCTCGGCGCCCGGGCCGACGAACGTCACGCCGATCTCGGCGCACAGCTCGGCGAACGCCGGATCCTCCGCCACGAAGCCCCAGCCGACCCAGGCGGCGTCCGCGCCGGTCTCGACCAGGGCCCTTCTCAGGACCGCGTGGTCGAGGTAGGGACGGTCGGCCGCGAGCCCCAGGTCGTAGGCGATGTCGGCCTCGCGGACGAACGTGGCCGTCCGGTCGGAGTCCGTGTAGAGGGCGACGGTCTCGATCCGTGTCCCTGTCTCTGCGGCTAGGTCCCGAACGGCGTGGATGAGCCGCATGGCGGCTTCGCCGCGGTTGACGATGGCGACACGACTGAACAACTGAAACGGCCTTTCATTCGAAGGCGATGAACACGGCGGTCGTCCCCGCCCTGACGGGGATACATTCTCCCGGTTGTCCCCCGCGGACCGGAATGGCGGGGACGAAGCGTGTTTCGCGGCCGGAGATGTTGAGATCGCACAAACGCGCCCGTCGACATGGCGCGATGTGCGACCGCGGTGATCCCGGTCGCGCAGCGGTTCGCGGACCCGCTGGGGATCCGGTGTCGAGACTACCGCCGCAGGTGCCTCACCGCCTTCACCGGCGACGGTCACCGGTAGGTGACGCGCCGTACCAGCACCTCGAACGGTCCCAGGTGCCCCGCCCGCCGCATCCGGTCGGCGAGCACCACGGTGATCAGCCACGTGGTGGCGGCCAGGAGCGCGGTGGCGGCGACCGTCAGGGTGCCGGAGAGATCGAGCAGGAACGGGGTGAAGACGAGGGCCCAGACGATCGACTGGGCCAGGTAGCAGGTCATCGACCGCTGACCGGCGGCGGTGATCGCCAGGAGCACCGGCCCGGGGACGCGCGCCCGGAGCCGGACGGCGACGAGCGCCAGCGCGGCGGCGTAACCGAGACCGCCCAGGGTCCCCGTCGCGTCGTGCAGGGAGCCCAGCGACTCCAGGAGCGGCCGGGCCGGGGACGCCAGCACGCCGGAGAGCACCAGCGCGATCGGCTGGGCGCCGAGCACCGCGGCCCCGATCCCGGCCGACGCCGCGACGCGCAGCGCCGTCAGGTGGAGCTCCGGCCGCTCCAGGACCCGCCGGCGTCCCGCCCACACTCCGACCAGGAACGGGCACACGAACCCGAGAGGGCCGAGGAGGGCGACGTAGAGGGACGTCTGGGCCCGGGCGACGATCATCGTGAGCACGTCCGGCGGGAGCATCGCGACGTCCGGCGGGTCGGTGCCCACGGTCGACGAGGTCCCGCCCGGCAGCGCCGTGAGCACGAAGAACAGCAGGGCCACGGCGAGCAGCCACCGGTCCCTCCAGCGCACCGCCCACGCCCCGGCCAGCAGCAGCACGCCGTACGCCGTACGCCGCCAGGATGTCGCCGGCGTAGAGCAGCACCGCGTGCGCGAACCCCACGACCACCAGCACGAGGCCGCGCCGCCACAGCAGCCGGCGCACCGCCCGCGGGCCGCGTTCCCGCTGGCGGTCGGCGATCCGGGCGATGCCGTACCCGAACAGGGCCCCGAACATCGGGAACGCCCGTCCGTCGACGAACGTCGAGATGAACCAGACGACGGCCGCGTCGACGCCCGAACCGCCCCGCGGGTAGCCGCCGAGCACCGACGGGCCCCGCAGGAAGTAGTGCGTGTTGGCCAGGGCGATGAACAGCAGCATGAGACCGCGCGCCAGGTCGGGTCCCGGGGCGCGCGCCGCCAGGGGCGTCGGCCGGGACGGGTCCGCCGTCGCCGCATCAGCCACGGGTGCCCCGCGGGCCCGGATGAAGGGATGCCGTCATGGCCGAAAGCCAACCACTCGCCCGTTCCGCTTCCATCGTGCTTCGGTAGGGGCCGAAGCCGACCGAAGTCGGTCCCTCGCGGATCGAAGAAGCCCCCTCCCGGCGCGGCCGGAAGGGGGCCTCGGGGGCCGGGGGTCAGCCCGGGGGGAGGTTTCCGTTCTTGGCGACCGGCAGCGCCAGCTGGCTCGCGCCGGACAGGACGGCCTGCTCGGCCGGGAGGCCGGCCAGGACGGGGTTGACGTGCCGCAGGCTCAGCGTGACCGTGGGCAGCGTCGTCGGGGCGACGATGTCGAACTTCTCCAGGTCGATCCACCGGACCAGGGCGAACACCTCGGGCGGGATGGCGTCACCGGCCTTCTGCACCGGGACGCACAGCTGGCGGGCGTGACGGACCTGCACGCCGTGCGTGGGGATCTTCCCGACCAGGACGGGGTTGAGCTGGCGCAGGCCCACCTGCTGGTTCAGCAGGGCGTTGGGGGTGATGGCGTAGCACTTGAGGTCGATGTGACGGACGATCGACAGCACCTCGGCGGGCGGGACCACGTTGTTCTTGATGACCGGGACGCACAGCTGCTGCGGGGTGTTCATGGAGATCTGCGTGCGCGGCAGGTTCTGGAACAGCGGGTTCAGGTGGCTGAGCACCAGGCCCGTGTTCACCGTGGTGCCGGAGATCCTGTAGCAGGCCAGGTCGATGTACTTGATGACGTCGAGCGCGGGCGACGGTGGCAGCTGGTTGTTCTTGGCCACCGGGACGCACAGCTGCTCACGCGGGCCGAGGGTGACGGTCTCGATCGGCAGGTTCGTGAGCGCGGGGTTGATGTGCCGCACCGTGAGCACGGTGGCGGGCGGCTGGTACGGGCTGGTCCTGAAGCATTCGAGGTCGAGGAAGGCCGTCAGGTCCTTCGGGGTCGGCGGCGCGAGGGCACCGGCGGGCGGGGCGCCCAGGAACGCCACGGCGAGCGCCGCGACGACGACGGCGACGAGACGCCGGGGCGTCGTTCCTCTACGACCGCGAATTCCGGTCACGGCTCGGTCCACTGCGGCTCCAAAGGCTCGGGACGGGACTGATACCGCCGAGTGTGTTCCGCCGTACCCGCTCTTTCAATATCACCCCGGATTTCGTTGTGCGTAAAAATACATAGAGGCGGGACGTGGGGTTTTCGTCGTGCGAGAACGCTTTTCCGGTTCGCCGGTAACAGGGCTTCGCCATTCTTTCCGGGGCCCTTCCGCTCTCATGACGCGGCCCCGGGGAAAGACGGGGAAACCGACGGCCTCCGGCGTGGTGCCGGAGGCCGTCACGGTGCCCGCGCGGGGCCCCGGGTGCCCTCGCGGTGGGGCCCGGTCCTACCTGAACCCGCGCAGGCGCAGGCTGTTACCGACCACGAAGACCGAGGAGAACGCCATGGCGGCCCCGGCGATCATCGGGTTGAGCAGGCCGAGCGCGGCCAGCGGGAGGGCGGCCACGTTGTAGGCGAAGGCCCAGAACAGGTTGCCCCTGATGGTGGCCAGCGTGCGGCGGGCCAACCGGATGGCGTCGGCGGCCACCCGCAGGTCCCCGCGGACCAGGGTCAGGTCGGAGGCCTCGATGGCCGCGTCGGTGCCGGTGCCCATGGCCAGCCCCAGATCGGCCTGGGCCAGGGCCGCGGCGTCGTTGACGCCGTCGCCGACCATCGCCACGGTACGGCCCTCGGACTGCAGGCGCTTGACCACGTCGACCTTGTCGGCGGGCAGCACGCCCGCGATGACCTCCTCGATGCCGACCTCGGCCGCGACCGAGCGTGCGACGCTCTCGTTGTCGCCGGTCAGCAGCACCGGCCGCAGACCCAGGGCGCGCAGTCTGCGGACCGCCTCGGCCGAGGTGGGCTTGACGACGTCGGCCACGGTCAGGACCGCGCGGGCCCGCCCGTCCCAGCCGACCGCGACGGCCGTGCGACCGGCCGCCTGTGCGGCGGCGAGGGCCACCTCCAGGTCGGCGGGCAGGTGCTGGGACCACTCGGCGAGCAGCGCCGGACGGCCCACCAGCACGGCGTGCCCGTCGACGACGCCTTGGACGCCGAGCCCCTCGAGGTTGGCGAAGTCCTCGACGGCGGGCAGTTCGCCCACGCGCTCGGCCGCCCCCCGGGCGACGGCCCGGGCGATGGGGTGCTCGGAGGCGTGCTCCAGGGCACCGGCCAGGCGCAGCACCTCGGTCTCGTCCTCGCCGTCGGCGAGGTGCACGCCGACCAGCGTCATCGTGCCCTCGGTGACGGTGCCGGTCTTGTCGAGCACGACGGTGTCGACCCTGCGGGTGGACTCCAGCACCTCCGGGCCCTTGATCAGGATGCCGAGCTGGGCGCCGCGCCCGGTGCCGACCATCAGGGCGGTCGGCGTGGCCAGGCCCAGGGCGCACGGGCAGGCGATGATCAGCACGGCCACCGCGGCGGTGAAGGCCGCCCCGGCCCCGCCGCCGGTGCCCAGCCAGTAACCGAGCGTGCCGACGGCCAGCGCGATCACGACCGGCACGAAGACCCCGGAGATGCGGTCGGCGAGCCGCTGGACCTGGGCCTTGCCGTTCTGGGCGTCCTCGACCAGCCTGGCCATCCGGGCGAGCCGGGTGTCGGACCCGACGCGGGTGGCGCGGACGAGCAGGCGGCCCCCGGCGTTGACGGTCGCGCCGGTCACCGCGTCCCCGACGCCCACCTCCACCGGGACCGACTCGCCGGTGAGCATCGAGGCGTCGACGGCGGAGGTGCCCTCCTCGACCACGCCGTCGGTGGCGATCTTCTCACCGGGCCGGACCACGAACCGGTCACCGATCGTGAGCTCCCCGGAGGGGACGCGGGTCTCGACGCCGTCGCGCAGGACGGCGACGTCCTTGGCCCCCAGCTCCATCAGCGCCCGCAGGGCGGCGCCGGCACGGCGCTTGGAGCGGGCCTCGAAGTAGCGTCCGGCCAGGATGAACGCGGTCACCCCGGCGGCGGCCTCCAGGTAGATGTTGCCCGAGCCGTCGGAGCGCTCGATGGTGAACGCGAACGGGTGGGTCATGCCGGGGGTGCCCGCGGTGCCGAGGAACAGCGCCCACAGCGACCAGCCGAGCGCGGCGATCGTGCCGAGCGAGACCAGGGTGTCCATGGTCGCGGCGCCGTGACGCAGGTTCGTCCAGGCGGCCCGGTGGAAGGGCGCGCCCCCGTAGACCACCACGGGTGCGGCCAGGGTCAGCGAGAGCCACTGCCAGTTGGTGAACTGCAGCGCCGGGATCATCGCCATCGCGATCACCGGCACCGCGAGCACCACGGAGGTGATCAGCCGCCGGCGCAGCGCCCCGAGGGCGTCGTCCGGCCCGCCCGCCGCCTCGTCCCGCGCGGCGTCGTCCTTCGGCTCGGCGGGGAGTACGGCGGTGTAGCCGGCCTTCTCCACCTCGGCGACGAGGTCCGCGGGGGCGACGTCCTCGGGGAAGGTGACCTTGGCCTTCTCGGTGGCGTAGTTGACGGTCGCGGTGACGCCGTCGAGCTTGTTGAGCCTGCGCTCGATCCGGTTGGCGCAGGACGCGCAGGTCATGCCGCCGATCGAGAGTTCGACCGTGCCCTGTGGTCCGTCGTCGGTGAGGGAGGACATCACCTGCTCCTTTCGCTCGTCATGCCGAGGGTCAGTGGTCGTGGTCGCCGTGCGAGTCCGAGGCGGACGGCGTCGGCTCCGGCTTCTGCTTCTGCTTCTGCTCCGAGGTGGGCGTCGGTGCCGGGGCCGGGAGCTCGCCGGCGCGGAGGGTGAAGTCGGCGGTGCGCACGGTTCCCTCGTGCTGGAAGTCCAGGAACAGACGGTAGTCGCCGCGGCTGGGCACCTCGGCGTGGAAGGTGATCTCCGGGCCGGGGGCGGTCCTGCCGTCGCCCGGTTCCCCGTCGGGGTGGACGTGCAGGTAGGCCAGGTCCCCGGCGCGCAGGGCGACCAGGTGCCCGTAGGCGCCCAGGTAGGGCTGCAGGTCGGTGACGGGACGGCCGTCCCTGGTGACCTTGAGGGTGAGCCTGCTGGAGGCGCCGGGGGTCAGGTCCCCCTCCAGGGTGACGGTGTAGCCGTCGACCGTGGACGTACGGCTCACCGCGGGCGGCGCCCCGGGGGCGTGGTCGCCGGGGGCCTGCAGGTCGGTGCCCAGGGTCATCGCCCCGCCCCCCTCGGGGACGAAGTCGGCGAACGCCCGGTAGGCGCCGGCCCCGGGAAGATCCAGCCTCACCGACCACACACCGTCACCGCTCAGCTCGGGGTGCAGGTGCCGGAAGTCGTCCAGGTCGCGAGAGACCACGATGAAGTGCAGCTTCTTGCCATGCTCCGTACGGTAGCCGGTGACCGGCCTCCCGTCGGGGCCGATCACGCGGAACCGGAAGTCCCTCGCCTCGCCCGGCTCGACCACGGTGGTCTCCGGGAGCAGGGTGTAACCGTCCTGGGAGACCTGGAGGCCTCCGGGGACGGGCTCGCCGCTCGCCGTCGCACCCGCCGTCGCACCGGGGGCCGGTTCCGCGTGGGTCCCGTGACCGTCCCCCGGGTCCGCGGAGGCGGCCGGGCGGGCGTCCGCCACGGGGGCGGGACCGGTCGAGCCCACCGCGCTGCCGGCCCCCAGCGCCCCACCGAAGATCACGGCGAGTCCGAGGGCGTAGACGCCCAGTCTGGCCGGTGTGTTCATGAGGTCACCACTTCGTATCCCGCCTCCTCGACCGCGGCCGTGATGCGCGCCGCGTCGATCGGGTCCTCGCTCCGTACGGTCACCAGGCCGCCGGCCAGGTCCACGTCGACGCCGGTGACGCCGGGCAGCCCGCCGATCTCCTCCTTGACGGAGGAGACGCAGTGGCCGCAGGTCATACCCTTGACGGTGTACGTGCTGGTGGTCATGACGATCACTCCTTTGTTCGTCGGTCTCGTCGATCAGGAACGGACGAGGCGGGCGATGGCGTCGGTGGCCTCCTTGACCTTCGCCTCGGCCTCGGCGCCGCCCTTGGCGGTGGCCTCGGCCACGCAGTGCGCCAGGTGCTCCTCCAGCAGGGACAGGGCGAAGGACTGCAGGGCCCGGTTCGCCGCCGAGACCTGGGTGAGGACGTCGATGCAGTACTTGTCCTCCTCGACCATCCGCTGCAGGCCGCGGACCTGACCCTCGACGCGGCGCAGCCGCCGCAGGTGGTCCTGCTTGTTGTGGGTGTAGCCGTGCATGTCCCCGCCCTTCGTCGTCGCCTTCCATAACAGGATACCCCCGTATGGTATTCCCGACGAGGCCGAGGTCGTCGGCGCGGCCCGGCGCGGTGCTCCGGGAGCGGTCCCGCGGGCGGGCGCGCCCGCCGGTGCGCGCCCGCCGTTCCTCCGCCCGGGCCGGCCGTCCTAGGAGGCGCCGGCCGAGAGGGGTCCGGCGAGCGCGTACCCCGCCCGGTCCACGGCCGCGCGGATCTCCTCGTCGGAGAACCCGCTTCCGCCGACGGTGACGGCTCCGGTGGCCAGGTCGACCCGGACGCCGGTCACGCCGCCGACCTCGCCGATCTCGGTGGAGACCGCCGAGACGCAGTGGCCGCAGGTCATCCCTTCGACCCGGTAGACGCTCTCACCGCCGGTCTCCACCCGCGTGGATCCGGTGCCCGCGGTGTCGCACGCGCATGCCGTGCACATGGGATCTCCTCTCGCATGTACCCCAGTGGGGTATCTCGTGATGCGACTCTAACATACCCCCAGGGGGTTAATGGAAGCCCGGGACGGGCCGGTCGTGCCGAAGGCCCCCGCGATCGGTGATCGCGGGGGCCTTCCGTCTCCCCGTCGGCCGTCGTCACCCGGGACGCGTCCGGCGTGATCCGCAGCGCCCGGGAATCCTCGCGAGACCAGCCCGACGGACACGGATGCCAAGTTCACGGACAGGATCGCGCCGATCATGGCCGATACCGCGGGCCGCCGGTTGAACTGGGGCGGTACCAGTCCGCATCCACATCCACGATCGGAACGGAGTACGTGCCCATGCTCAGGAAGCTCATCGCGACGACCACGTCGTTACTGGTCGGCGCGGCGCTGCTCGCGGGCCCGGCGGCGGCCGACGATCTCGGCGCCCCCGCCCTCGAGCCGAACCCGGCGGCCGACCTCGGTGCCGCCGCCTTCGACCCGAACCCGACGATGGCGGGAAACGGCAAAGCCGTCCCGGCACCGCACTACGCGACGGGGGCCCGTGGCCTCAGTGCACCCGGCTACCTGCCGGGCTGCCGCTCCGGACGCGTCTGCGTCGCGGTGCTCGACTACCAGGACTCCAGGATCAACACCTGGAAGATCTGGGACCTCTACCTGTGCGGTGACTACTCGCTGTACGACTGGCACGGGCGTGGCTGGATCCGTAACAACCAGACCGGTGGCGCCATAACGTACCGGATGAACTCGAACTGGCAGGTCGTGCTTCCGAACCATCCGGTCGACAACAGGTGGCTGGACGTCGACTGGGAGCCCGCGTGGCACCTCACCTCATGCTGATCCGGGCTCCGCGTCCCGCCCGGTGAGCGGCCGTGCGCGCCGGTTCCCGCGCGCACGGCCGTCGCGGGAACCGGCCGCGCGCCTTCCCCGGGCACACGTTCGAGCGGCCGGGGGCCGGATCAGACGTTCGCGGGCTCGGCCAGCGGGGTGAACAGGGCGCTCAGCCGGGCCACCGCCGAGGGGACGATCCGGTAATAGATCCAGGTGCCGCGGCGCTCGCTGTCGATCAGCCCGGCCACCCGCAGGGTCTTGAGGTGGTGGGAGATGGTGGGGGCGCTGAGGTCGAAGGCACCGGTCAGGTCGCACACGCAGGCCTCGCCACCGGGGTGGGAGCCGATCATCGACAGCAGCCGAAGCCGGACGGGGTCGGCGACCGCCTTGAGCGCCGCCGCGAGTTCGGCCGCGTCGGCCGGTGAGATGGGCTCGCGGACGATCGGCGCGCAGCAGGCGGTGGTGGCGTTCATGTCGGCGGCTCCACGGTTAGATACGTGTCTAAATCATAGACGATGCCGGGCGGCCGGGATGAACGCGCCGGTCGGCGCACGGCCGTGACGGCCGCCGTCGCCGCGCCGTACGTGACCGGCGGCGCGGCGACGACCCGCCGGGGCTCAGCCGCAGCAGCCGCCACCGGTCCCTGCGGTGACCTGCGGCAGGGGAGTGGCGAGCAGTCCGCCGCCGATGCCGGTGGCCAGGCCCACCCTCGCCTCCTGCGCCTCGGCCAGGCCGGAGGAGCACACGCCGGTCTCGGGCAGTTCCAGGCGCACCTCGCGGGCGGCGTCGAGATCCCCGGCCAGGGCGGCGACCACCGAGCGGACCTGCTCGTACCCGGTGGCCATCAGGAAGGTGGGGGCGCGGCCGTAGCTCTTGACGCCGACGGCGTAGTAGCCGGCCTCGGGGTGGGCCAGTTCGGCCTCGCCGTGGGCGGGGACGGTGCCGCAGGAGTGGTGGTTGGGGTCGATCAGCGGGGCCAGCGCGCGGGTGGAGCCGAGGACGGGGTCGAGGTCCAGGCGCAGCTCGCTCGCGATGGAGTGGTCGGGGCGGTAGCCGGTGGCGGCCACGACCCGGTCGGCGGTGACGCTCCGCTCGCCGCCGCCGGGGGAGCGGCCGGTCACCGTCACGCCCGCGTCCCCGGCCGTGACGGTGTGCGTGAAGAAACCGGTCAGCAGGGTGATGCGCCCCTCCTCGACCAGGGCGCGCAGGCGGGTGCCGAGGGCGCCGCGCTCGGGCAGGGCGTCGGCCGCGCCGCCACCGTAGGTGCGCTCCGCCCCGCCCGCGCGGATGGCCCAGGTGACGGGGGTGTCCTCCAGCCGCGCCAGGGCCAGCAGGGTGGTGGCGGCCGAGTGCCCGGCGCCGATCACGAGGGTGTGGCGGCCCTCGTAGGTGGCGCGGTCGGCGCCCAGCACGTCGGGCAGGGCGTGGTCGACGAACCGCGCGGCGTCGGCCTCGCCGTGGGCGGGAAGGCCGTTGGCGCCCAGCACGTTGGGGGTGTTCCAGGTGCCCGAGGCGTCGATGACCGCGCGGGCGCAGAGCTCGTCGCCGTCGCCCAGGCGGATCACGAAGGGTTCGTCCTGTCGGCCCGCGGAGCGGACGCGGTCATGGCTCAGGCGGCTGATCGCGCTCACCCTGGTTCCGAACCGCAGGTACGGCGCGATCGCGGGGTGCCCGGCCAGCGGGGTGAGGTAGTCGTCGATCAGTTCGGCGCCGGTGGGCAGCCATCCGGGATCCGGTTCCTTCCACCCCTCGGCGGTGAGCAGGCGGCGGGCGGCGGCGTCGACGTTGTAGCGCCACGGGCTGAAGGTGCGCACGTGTCCCCACCGGGCGATCGAGGCGCCGGCGTGCTGGCCGGCCTCCAGCACGAGGAAGTCCACGCCGCGTTCGGCCAGGTGGGCGGCCGCGGCCAGGCCCACCGGGCCCGCGCCGATCACCACCACGGGCGGCTCGGAGCGCTCAGCGCCGTTCCCCGTGGAGCTCGCGGACGTGAACGGCTCGATCTCGACGGCCGCCGGGCCGCAACATCCATCACTCATGGTCGTCTCCTGTGCGTCGTGCGCTGACCGTCAGGGGCGCCGGGGACGGTGAGCCCCGGCCCCTACTGTTTAGAAGATTGTCTAAGTAGGACCAGGGTGCCCACTGATTTGAGGGTTGTCAATATAGACGCATACCTAAATTGTGAGGTGCCGGGCCCGACGGGCCTCTCCCGCCGGGCCGGTCGTCGCGGCCTCGTCCCCGTCGCCGGTCGCGAGGGTCACCCGCAGGGGGCGTCCGGTGAGCGGTCGCCCGGAGGGCAGCACGCCCGCAGGCTCGCCTGCAGGTCGCTCAGGGCCCGGCCGATCCGTCCCGCGTCCGCCCGGTAGTAGACGGTCTTCCACTCCCGGCGGGAGGCCAGCACGCCGCCGTCGCGCAGGGTGGCCAGGTGGGTGGAGGTGGCCGACTGGGCCAGCGAGAGGCGCTCGGCCACCTCGGACACGGTCAGCTCCGCCCCGCCGGCGAACAGCGCCAGGATCTGCTGGCGGGTCTCGCTGGCCATCGCCTTGAGAAAGGCGCGTGCCGCATCGCTCAACTCGATCCCGTCGGTGCTCATGGTCATAGCATCACCCCGTCACGTCATATTGTCATTTCTGGATTCGAAGATATGATGCGGTGTCATGAGCACCGATCCCCCCGGCGTCACCGACGCCCTCGACGCCCTCGACGTCGTCGTCATCGGCGGCGGCCAGTCCGGGCTGGCCGCCGCCCGCGCCCTGCTGGACGCCGGCCTGACCCCCGTCGTCCTGGAGGCCGGCGAGCGGACGGCCGGTTCCTGGCCGTCCTACTACGACAGCCTCACCCTGTTCTCACCCGCCCGCCACAGCGCCCTGGGCGCCCTGCCGTTCCCCCACGGGGGTGACGACGACCGATATCCGCATCGTGACGAGGTGGTGGAGTACCTGCTCCACCACGCCGACCGGTTGCGGGCCGACGGGGCCGACATCCGCGTCAACACCCCGGTCGAGGCGGTGGAGCGCGACGGAAGCGGGGGCTTCGTCGTGCGCACCGGCGACGGGCGGCCGCTGCGCACCCGGGGCGTGGTGGCCGCCAGCGGCTCCTTCGCCAACCCGTACCTGCCCCGGCTTCCCGGCCAGGAGGACTTCACCGGACACCTGACGCACGTGGCCGACTACCGCGACCCCGCCCCGTACGCCGGATTGCGCGTCATCGTGGTGGGCGCCGGCAACTCCGCCGTCCAGGTCGGCCACGAGCTGGCGGGGGTCGCCACGGTCACCCTGGCCACCCGCGCCCCGGTGGCGTTCCTCGACCAGCGCGTACGCGGCCACGACATCCACCACTGGCTGGCCGCGACCGGGTTCGACGACCTGCCACCCGAATGGCTGGCCGCGATGGGCGGGCCCACCCTGGTGCTGGACCAGGGCCGCTACCGGGAGGCGCTCGGCTCGGGGAGGATGCGGCGCCGTCCCATGTTCACCGCCTTCACCCCCGAGGGCGTCGTCTGGGCCGACGGTACGCGCGAGCGCGCCGACGCGGTCGTCTTCGCCACCGGGTACCGGCCCGCCCTGGGCTACCTGCGTCCCCTGGGCGCCCTGGACTCCGAAGGCGCGCCCCGACACGCCGGGGGGATCTCCACCACCCATCCGGGCCTGGTGTACGTCGGGCTGGAGTTCCAGCGCTCGTTCGCCTCCAACACCCTGCGCGGCGTCACCCGCGACGCCGAACACGTCGCAGGACCGCTGGCCGCCCATGTGCGCGACGCGCCCGCCGCGCTGTTCCAGCCCTGACGGCGGCCCGGCCGAACGGCTGAACGGCCGAACCGGACGGTGGGTACGGAGGGGGCGAGTGGCCGATGCGGGGCCGGACGGCCGGTGCGGTGCGTGACCGGCCGTGCCGGCCCGGGACCGGCCAGCGTCAGCGCGGCGCGGTCGCGGTGCTCTCCCTGACGATGAGCTCGGGCTCCACCAGCCGGCGGATCTGGCTCGGCCTGCCCGCCAGCCGGTCGAGCAGCACGTGGAAGGCGTGCCTGCCGACCTCCTCGAAATCCTGCCGTACCGTCGTGAGCGGGGGCCAGAAGTAGGCGGACTCCGGAATGTCGTCGAAGCCCACCACGCTGACGTCCTCGGGAACGCGCCGCCCGGCCTCGCGCAGGGCCCGCAGCACGCCCAGCGCCATCTGGTCGTTGCCCGCGAAGATGGCCGTCACCTCGGGGTCCCGTGCCAGGTGACGGCCGAGCTGGTAACCGGATCGCGAGCTCCAGTCCCCGCGCAGCACCTCGGGGACCGGATGCCGCCCGGCCTCCAGCGTCTCGCGCCAGCCCTCGACCCGGCCGTTGGCGTCGATCCAGTCGGCCGGGCCCGCAAGGTGCCACACCGTCTCGTGGCCGAGGTCGAGCAGGTGCTTGGTCGCCCGCGCGGCTCCCGCCCTCTGGTCGACCATGACGACGGGAACGGGAAGGCCCGCGCCGGCGTCGACCGCGACCACGGGGATCTTCGACCGCAGGTGGCGCAGGCCGTCGGCCGCCGACTCGTGCGGCGCGACGATGATGACGCCGTCCACCAGCTGGGACTGCAGCTGGCGGAGGCTCTCCTCGATCGAGCGCCGGTTGAGCGTGCTCAGGCTGGCGATGCTCACGGAGTAGTCGTTGAGCCTGGCGGCGCGTTCGATGCTGTAGAGGGTCGAGACCGGACCGTACAGGGGGGTGTCGATGCTGACCACCCCCAGCACTCCGGACCGGCCCGTGACGAGCTGGCGGGCTGCGGCGTTGGGACGGTAGCCCAGCTCCCGCACCGCGGCCAGCACGCGCGCCCGGGTCTCGACCTGCACCCGCTCGGGCGCGTTCAGCGCTCGCGACACGGTCATCGCCGACACTCCGGCGAGCGCGGCGACGTCCTCCAGCACCGCAGGTCTGGAGGACGGCCGGTCATCGTTCGACTTCGCCCTCAAAGACGCTCACTCCCCATGCGACAACGCTAACAGGACCGCCGAGCGCGCTCGGCTCCGGTGGACCCCGTTCCCGCAGGGAAGAGGCCTCAAGACCGGCGCGACGGAGGCCCCGTCGCGCCCGCCCGCCCGTCCGGACGGGACGGATCCTGGCCGGACGATGTTGACACCTTCCGCCCACGCGGGTTAAGACTGCGTTACACGCGACGAACGGTCCTTTTCATGGGCCGCTCTTTGTTAACGCTAACACGTCTATCGCCTGCATTCACTCCCACCGTGCGCCGCTTTTATGTGTTAGCGCTAACAAAATCCGTCGCGTCTTTCCGGCCGATCGTCCACCGAGAGGTACCCCCCATGACCAGGCTCGTACGTCCCTCCCCACGGCCCGTGCGCCGTCGCCCCGGTGCCGCGTTCGCGGCGGCCGTCGTGGCGTTGCTCACGTTGTGCCAGTCGCTGGTGGCCGCAGGCCCGGCCGCAGCCGTGACCGCCACCGTGACCGGCACCGCCACCGCAGCCGCAGCCGTGACCGGCACCGCCACCACCACCGCGACCGCCGTCGGCCCCGCTCGCGCCGCGGCGGCGCCCGGCCCTTCGTTCACCAACCCCGTCGTCGGCGTGCCGAACAGCGCCGATCCGACGCTGGTCTTCCACAACGGGTTCTATTACTACGTCGCGACCACCTGGTCGGCCGACGTCGTGATGCGCCGCTCGCCCACGATCGCGGGTCTGCGCAGCGCTCCCGAGCAGGTCGTCGTGCGGACCGGCGGCAACACGATGTGGGCCCCGCACCTGGAGATGGTCGGCGACCGCTGGTACCTGTACTACTCGGTGGAGCAGGGCAGCCTGCCCCGGCGCACCCACGTCGCCGAGAGTGCCGGATCCGACCCGATGGGTCCCTACACCGTCCGCGGCATCGTCAACCTGATGCCGAACAACGGCTGGGCGATCGACGCCAGCCTGCTCAAGCTCAACGGCAACCTCTACATGACCTTCTCGGCGTTCGCGCCCGAGGACAACCTGCAGTCGCTGTTCATCGCGCCGATGTCGAACCCCTGGACGGCGAGCGCGTACGGGCGGCGGATCTCGGCCCCCACCCTGGCCTGGGAGCGCCAGAACGGCGCCGTCAACGAGGGCACCTTCGCGCTGCAGCGCGGCGGCCGCACCTTCCTGACCTACTCGGCCAGCCACTGCAACGGCCCCAACTACAAGATCGGCATGCTGGAGTACCGGGGCGGCGACCCACTGGCGGCCGCATCCTGGACCAAGTTCGCCAACCCCCTCTTCCAGCGCAACGACGCGGCGGGCGTCTACGGCCCCGGCCACCACTCGTTCTTCACCTCACCCGACGGCACCGAGACCTGGATCGCCTACCACGCCAACTCCTCCTCCAGCCAGGGCTGCGGCACCACCCGCACCACCCGGGTGCAGAAGATCTCGTGGAACGCCGACGGCACCCCTGACCTCGGTGTGCCGGTCTCGACCTCCACGGTCCTGCCCGGCCCCTCCGGTGAGGTCGCCCCTGCCTACGCGCGCATCCGCAACCGCCACAGCAACCTCTGCCTGGACGACTACAACGGGGTGACCACCCCCGGCGCCGAGGTGCGCCAGTGGACCTGCACCGGACAGGCGCTCCAGGACTGGCAGATCCTCCCGGCCGCCGACGGGTACTCCACGATCGTCAACCGCCACAGCGGCCTGTGCCTGGACAATCGTGACTGGGGCACCGCGGCCGGGGCGCCGGTCCAGCAGTGGACGTGCAACGGCCTGGCCGTCCAGCAGTGGCGCGTCACCTCGGTGGGAGGTGGTCATTCCACCCTGACCAACCGGCACAGCGGCCTGTGCCTGGACAACTACAACTGGGGAACGGCCGCAGGCTCCGAGGTGCGGCAGTGGACCTGCAGCGGCAACAACGCCCAGCAGTGGAGCATCTCCTGACAGGAGCCGTGATGCCGGCCCGGCAGGGTCCCGCCCGGTAGCGCAGAGCACCCTCCACGAGGAGGTCGTCCTCGTGGAGGGTGCGATGCCGTCCGGCCTTCCCACGGCCGGTGAGAACCGGACCGCGCTCCCATGCGGGGAAGACCGGACGGCGTTCCGGTACGCGCCGGGGCGTCCCGATCCGGCCGACGCGGGGGACGCCCCGTGCGCGTTCTACTCCAGGACGAAGCTCGCGTTGCCCCGGAAGGTGGCGGTGCCGTCGTTCTGCTCGACCCACACCTGGCCGGCGCGGTGACGCAGGAAGTAGCCGGGGAAGTTGGCCGACTCCAGCGACACCGTGCCGGAACCGGCGAGCCCAGTGCGGCGGGTGAAGCTCGCGTCGGCCCTGAACAGGGCGGTGCCGTCGCTCTTCTCCACCCAGGCCGCGTGGTCGCGGTGGCGCAGGTAGTAGCCGGGGAAGTTGGTGGACTCCAGGGACACGGTGCCCGACCCGGACAGGCCGGTGACGAGCCTGAACTGGGAGTCGGCCAGCGGGGAGACGTTCGCCTCCAGGCGGGCCCGGTACTCCCAGTGGCGTACCGCGGAGCCCGGGACGTCGTAGGACATCAGCCGCACCGGGGTCACGCCGTCGGGGACGGGGATGCCGAAGTCGGGGGTGCCGTCGGCCCGCCAGTGGACCTTCTGGACGCGGGTACGGCGGTTGGGGTCGTTGAGCGGGTCACCGGTGATGTCGCGGTAGTTGCGGTCGTGGTAGACGAGGATGTCGCTCTGGCCGTCCTCGGAGACGGTGAAGGAGTTGTGGCCGGGGCCGTACTGGCCGGTGGAGGCGTTGCTGGCGAAGACCGGGTTGGGGCTCTTGGTCCAGGACGAGGCGTTGAGCGGGTCGGCCGAGGCCGAGGCGGTCAGCATGCCCAGGCAGTAGTTGGCGTCGGTGGCGCTGGCCGAGTAGGTGAGGAAGAGCCGGCCGTTGCGCTGGATCACCGCGGGCCCCTCGGCCACCTTGTACCCGCGCGTCTCCCAGGCCAGGGTGGGCACGGTCAGCCGGGTGGTGGGGCCGGTGATCGTCCACGGGTTGGCGCCCATGCGGGCGATGTACAGGTTGGAGTTGGTGGAGATGCCCGGCTCCTGCTGGGCCCAGACGAGGTAGCGGACCCCGTTCGTGACGAACGTCGAGGCGTCCAGCGCGAAGGTGTCCCAGGGGGTGGTGATGCGGCCGCGTTCGGTCCAGGAGCCGGTCAGCGGGTTGGCGGCGCTGCTCTCCAGGACGTACATCCGGATCCGCCAGACGTCGTCGGCGCGGCCGGCGGCGAAGTAGACGTACCACTTGCCGTTGATGAAGTGGATCTCCGGCGCCCAGATGTGGGCGCCCATCTCGCCGCTGGTGTGCCTGCGCCAGATGACCGTCTCCGGCGCGGTGGACAGGCCCTGGACGGTGGTGGCGCGGCGCAGCACGATGCGGTCGTACTCGGGGACGGTGGCGGTGAAGTAGTAGTAGCCGTCGGTGTGGCGGAAGATGTGCGGGTCGGCGCGCTGGGCGGCCAGCGGGTTGGTGTACTGGACGGCCGGGGAGGCGTGGGCCGTCACCGGCAGGAGCAGGCCGCCGATCACGGCGAGCAGCGTGACCAGCGCGGTCACCAGTGTGCGGCGCACGGGGGTGGGGGGCATTCGATTCGTCCTTGTCTCGTCAGGCCGGCGGTGAGGTCACGGCGAGGTCACGGTGAGGGAGGCGCGAGCCGGTGGCGGGGCGAGGACCAGGGCCAGGAAGGCGGCGAGCAGAGCGGCCAGGCCCCTTCGGCGGGTGCGCATTCGACGGCCTCCACGCGTTGTTAACGTTAACATCTCACGGCGTTCGCAGGGGGTGGTGAAGCGGGCGTAGGCGTATTAGTAGCCCGGCGGCGGGCCCGCGTCAATGGGCGGCGCGCGATTCGAAGCCCTCGCCCCGCCCTCTCGCCGGCCCGCGGGCACGCGCGGCCCACCTCCCGCGCACCCCGCCCCCACGGTCGTACGCGGGTGCGACCACCGTCGCAGACGAAGATCGTCACCATGGGGGAGGAGGGCGGCCACCGGCGCTTCCAGGATGGAGACCGACCCACCCCTCCATCGGAAGGAAGACGCGCATGCCGTCAGCGAACGGCCGTCGCATCGCGGCCGCGGCCCTCGTCGTCGCGGGACTCCTGCCGGCCTCACCGGCCGTCGCGCACACCCGTCACGAAGATCCCGCCGGGGTACGCCGGGCACTGGACGCCGTCGTGGCCGCCGGCGCGCCCGGCGTGCTGGCCAGGATCGACGACGACCGCGGCACCTGGATCGGCACGGCCGGGACCGCCGACCTGCGGACGGGAGGGCCGGTGCCGCGCCAGGCGCGCTTCCGCGTCGCCAGCCTCACCAAGACCATGGTGTCGGCGGCCGTCCTGCAGCTCGTCCAGGAGGGGAGGGTGAGGCTGGAGGAACCGATCGGCGAGCGGCTGCCCGGCCACGTCGCCGACGGCGACCGGATCACCGTGCGGGAGCTGCTGAACCACACGGGCGGCCTGGCCGACTACGTCGCCGCCCCCGAGTTCGCCGATCCCGAGCGGTACGGCGAGCGCACCTACACCCCCGGGCGGCTCGTCGCCGAGGCCGAGCGGCTGCCGCGCCCCGAGCGGGGCCGCTTCGCCTACTCCAACACCGGCTACATCCTGCTCGGGCTGCTGGTGGAGAAGGTGACGGGCCGCGACCTGAGCGCGGAGCTCGACCGGAGGATCTTCCGCCCGGCCGGGATGACCCGCTCGTACCTGCCCGTCACCTCGGACGTCATCCGCGGCCCGCACGCCACCGGCTACCACCTGCCCCGGGGCGCCGACCCCGCCGCGCCCGGCGCGCTCAGGCCCGTCACCCGGCTGAACCCCTCCTTCGCCTGGGCGGCCTACGGCGTGGTGTCGGACGCCCGCGACGTCAACCGCTTCCACCGGGCGCTCTTCGGCGGCCGGCTCGTCGGCCCGGAGCTGCTGGCGCGGATGCGCACCGGCGTCGCCACGCCGCAGGCGCCGATCTTCCCCGAGTACGGCCTCGGGCTGGAGTCGGTGGCGCTCACCTGCGGCCCGATGTGGGGCGCGACCGGCTCGATCCCCGGCTACCAGACCTTCGGCTTCGCCGACGCCACCGGGACGCGCCGGATGACGGTGTCGGTCAACGTGCAGCGCAACGACCCCGGGGTCGTGCCGATGCTGCTGTCCGTCCTCGACGCGCTGAACCGCTACTTCTGCGGCGAGCCGTACCGGCTGCCGGGCGGGACCCGGGGGAGCGCGCGGCTCACCGGCTGAGGGGCGGTACCCTCGCGTGCGTGACCGGTCATGCGAGGGCCGACGGCGGGACGACCGTGCCGTCGCGCCCCAAGGACCCCCGGGCCGCCCCCGAGGGTGCGGGCCCGCCCCCTCCGCGCGGCGCGGACCTGCTGGAGCCGCACCGGATCGCCCTGGCCGGTCACTGCTACCGGATGCTCGGCTCGCCGTTCGAGGCGGAGGACGCCGTGCAGGAGACCCTGGTGCGCGCCTGGGCGAGCCTCGACCGGTTCGACGAGGGCCGCGCGCCGCTACGGTCCTGGCTCCACGCCATCGCCACCAACGTCTGCCTCGACATGCTGCGGGGCGCGCGGCGCCGAGCTTCGGCGATCGACCTCGGCCCGTCGGCGCAGGCCGGTCCCGGCCTCGGCGCGCCGCTGCCGGAGAGCGCCTTCGTCCAGCCGGTCCCGGACGGCCGCGTGCTGCCCGTCGGAGGTGACCCGGCGGAGCTGGCCGCGCAGCGCGACACGGTCCGCCTGGCGTTCGTCGCCGCGCTGCAGCACCTGCCGCCCCGCCAGCGGGCGGTGCTGATCCTGCGTGACGTACTGTGCTGGAAGGCCGACGAGGTCGCCGGGCTGCTGGAGTGCACGGTGGCGTCCGTCACCAGCGCGCTGCAGCGCGCCCGGACGACGCTGAGGGCCGTCCGTGCCGACCCGGGCGAGCCCTACCGGCCGATGGACCCGGCGCAGCGGCGGCTCCTGGCCCGGTACTGCGACGCCTTCGAGCGGTACGACGTCGAGGCCATGGTGGCGCTGCTGCACGAGGACGCCGTGATGTCCATGCCGCCGTTCGCGTGGTGGCTGCGGGGCAGGGCCGCGATCCGTGAGGTGCTGCTGGCGGCCGGGCGGCCCTGCGCGGGCGCGCGCCTGCTGGCGACCACGGCCAACGGCTCGCCCGCGTTCGCGCAGTACCGGCCGGACGGGCCGGGCGGCCGGCCGGAGCCGTTCGCGCTGATGGTCCTCACGCTCTCGCATGGGCTGGTCACCGAGGTGACGACCTACCTCGACGCCGGGCGGCTCTTCCCGCTGTTCGGCCTGCCGGACGTCCTGGAACCGGGGGCGGGGCGGACGTCCTGAAGATTTTCCCGCGCGGGCGATGAGTTCTCGGGCCCCGCTTCGTACTACCCGCGTACCCGGTGACGGTCACCGGGAGCGGAACGAGGGGACGGCGCCACGATGGCGGACTACGCGGATGTGAACGGTGTGCGCATGTGGTACGACGAGCGCGGCGAAGGGGAGCCGCTGGTGCTGCTGCACGGTGGCTTCTCCGACAGCAGGGACTTCGACGGCAACCTCGGCGCGCTGGCGGACCGGTTCCGGCTGCTGCTGCCCGAACGCCGCGGCCACGGCCACACGGCCGACGTGCCGGGGCCGATCACGGTCGAGGTGATGGCGCAGGACACGATCGCGTTCCTGGACGAGGTCGTCGGCGGGCCGGTACGGCTGGCCGGCTACAGCGCCGGTGCGGCCGTGGCGCTGTGGGTGGCCCTGCGCCGCCCGGACCTGGTCGACCGGCTCGTCCTGGTCAGCTGCGCCTTCGACATGGAGGCGATGCTCGTCCGGCCCTCCGCCGAGGGCGAGATGCCCCCGCCCGTGGTCGCGGCCTACGCGGAGGTGTCGCCCGACGGCGCCGGCCATCTCCCGGTCGTGGTGGCCAAGATCGTGCGGGCGGTGAACGAGGAGCCCGCCCTGGCGGCGGCCGAGCTTCGGGCCGTGACGTGCCCGGTGCTGGTCATGGCCGCCGACGACGACATCGTGACGCTGGAGCACACCCTGGAGCTGTACCGGGGTCTGCCCGACGCGCAGCTCGCCGTCGTCCCGGGGACGTCCCACGTCCTGCTGCACGAGAAGCCCGAGCTGTGCACCCGGCTGGCCGGCGACTTCCTGACCGGTGCCCCCGTGCCCACCTGGATGCCCGTCCGCCGCGCCGCCCAGGCCCCCTCACCGGGCTGACCCCTGCCGACGCCCGCGCCCCTGCCGACGCCGGCGCCCCTGCCGACGCCCGCGCCCCGGTCGGTGCCCGCGTCCTGACCGATGCCCGCGCCCCGACGGTGTCGCGTCCCGGCCGGTGCCGGGTCCCGGAAGGTGCCGGGTCCCCCGGAAGGCCGGCCGGGACGCGGCACGCGGGATCAGAGGGCGCCGGCCGGGGTGAACGCCGCGGCGTGGTCGCGGGCGAAGTCGGCGACGTCACGCGGGGGACGGCCGAGGAGGTCGGCGACCGTGCCGGTGGTCAGGTCGCCCCAGCCGGAGTCGTACGCCCGCGCGTACTCCTCCAGCATGTCGACGATCCACACGGGGACCCCGTACCCCAGCAGTGTCCCGCGCCTGGTCTCGTCGTCGACCGGCCGGTACGTGACGTACCTGCCCAGGGCGGACCCCAGCCGGGCGGCGACCTCGTCGAAGGTCAGCGAGCGCGGGCCGGTGAGGGTGTAGGTCCGGCCGTGGTGGCGGTCGGGGTCGTCGAGCAGCACGCGGGCGGCGCACTCGGCGATGTCGCGGACGTCGATCATGCCGATCCGCGCTGAGGACATGTTCAGCGAGAACGTACCGGTGGCGGAGATGTCACCCGCCTCGTTCAGCAGGTTCTGCATGAACCAGTGCGGGCGCAGGACGGTCCAGCGCATGCCGCACCGTTCGGTCTCCCCGTCCGACAGCGCGTGCAGCCTGCCGCTGCGGTTGGGCGCGTCGTGCGCCGCGCCGATCACGGACAGGCGCACGACGCGCTCCACCCCGGCCTGGCGCGCGGCCCAGAGGGCGTTCATGTTGTTCTCCGGGGCGCGCGGGCCGTTCGGGGTGAGCAGCCACAGGTCCTGCACGCCCTCGAAGGCGGGCGGCAGCGACCGGGCGTCGTCGAGGTCACCGGCGACGACCTCGGCGACCTCGGCGAGCCCGGCGAGCCCGGCGACCCTGGGGTCCTGCCCGCCCGGGCCGTCCGCCCCGGGCCGGTCGCGGACGAGGGCGCGGAGCTTCACGCCGGTCCCCCGCAGCGCGTTCGTCAGCGCGGTGGACACGGTCCCGGTGGCCCCGGTGATCAGTACGGTACGTGACACGCTCGTTCTCCTTCAGGAATCGGAGGAAGCAGAAGAATCAGGGGAGTGGGGGGAACGGGAGGAGCACCGGCGGCCGGTGACGCGCTCCAGGACCCAGAGCACGACGGTCCCGGCCGACAGGACGGCGCCCAGGACGCACACGCCGGTCCAGCCGCCGCTGACCCAGGCCAGCGACGTCAGCGCGGAACCCGCCGCGCCGCCGAGGAACAGGCAGGTCATGAAGGCCGAGTTGATCCGGTTGCGGGCCTCCGGCCGCAGCGCGTAGAGGACGTTCTGGCTGCTGTTGAGCACCGCCTGGTGCGCCAGGTCCAGCACGAGCACGCCGGCGAGCAGCCAGACCAGCCCGTGCGCCCCCGCGGCGATCGCCGGCCACGACGCCAGCAGCAGGACCGTCCCGGCGCCGGTCACGGTCTGGACGTGCCCGCGGTCGGCCAGCCGCCCCGCCACCGTGGCGGTCAGCGCGCCCACGACGCCGACCAGGCCGACCAGGCCGATGGCCGACTCCGGCCAGCCGTAGGGCGGGCCCGCCAGCAGGAAGGTCAGCGCCGTCCACAGCACGCTGAACGAGGCGAGGCTCAGCGCGCCGATCCCCGCCCGCCAGCGCAGCAGCGGCTCGTACCGGAACATCGCGACCGTCGAGCGCAGCAGCGCCGGGTAGGACAGGCGCCCGCCGTCCCCGCCGAGCCGGGGCAGGAAGACCCGCAGCAGCACGGCCATCAGCGCCATCAGGGCCGCGTGCACCCAGTAGACCGTCCGCCACCCGCCCAGCTCAGACAACGCGCCGGAGGCGGTACGCGCCAGCAGCAGGCCGAGCATCAGCCCGGTCATCACCGTGCCGACCACTCGGCCGCGCTCGGCCGGGGCCGCCAGCGTCGCCGCGAACGGCACCACCACCTGCGCCCCCACCGAGGTCAGCGCGGTCAGGGCGGTGGAGGCCAGGAGCACCGTGCCGTCGGCGGCGGTGGCCGACACCAGCAGGAACACCGCGGTCGCCGCGTAGAGCGACACCGCCAGCCGCCGTCGCTCCATCAGGTCACCGAGCGGCACGAGCAGGATCAGCCCCAGCGCGTACCCGCCCTGGGCGGCCGTCACCACCAGCGCCGCCCGGGAGGGGCCGATCCCCAGCTCCCGGCCGATCAGGTCGAGCAGCGGCTGCGCGAAGTAGTTCCCGGCGACCGCAGACCCGGTCGCCACCGACATGAGCAGGAGCAGCCCGCGCGACAGGCCGCTTCCGGTACGAGATGTCGTCGCCGTCATGCCCCCAGCCTGGGCCAGGGAAGATCGATGAGTCCAACGCATGTTTGTCATCGGACCGATCGCACGTCACGATTGATCCATGGAGCTTCAGCAGATGCGCTACGTCGTCGCCGTCGCGGAGACGAGCAACTTCACGCGCGCCGCCGAGCGGTGCCTGGTCGTCCAGTCCGCGCTGAGCCACCAGATCGCCCGCCTGGAACGCGAGCTGGGCGCCAAGCTGTTCGAGCGCACCAGCCGCCGCGTCCGGCTGACCCCCGCCGGCGCGGCGTTCCTGCCCGCGGCCCGCCAGGCCCTCGAGGCCGCCGAACGGGCCCGCGCCGAGGTGGCGGCCGCCACCGGGGAGATCCGGGGACGGCTCGCCGTCGGCGCCATCCCCACCGTCGCGGCGGTCGATCTCCCGACCGCGCTGAAGCGCTTCCACCTGCTGCACCGGCAGGTGCGGATCAGCCTCCGTTCGGGCGCCAGCGAGGAGCTGATCGAGGGGGTGCGGCAGGGCACCCTGGACGCCGCGTTCCTGGGGCTGCCGGTGGGCGTACGGCCCAGGGGCGTCAGCGGCCACGAGCTGGCGCGCGGCGAGCTCGTGGCCGCCGTGGCGCCCGGCCACCCGCTTGCGGGCAGGGCACGCGTGGACCTGCGCGAGCTGTCGGACGAGCCGTTCGTCGACTTCCCCCCGGGCACCGCCGCGCGGATCCAGACGGACGAGGCGTTCGCGGCGGCCGGGGTCCTGCGCGAGGTCGCCTTCGAGGTGACGAACATGGACTTCATGGCCCGCCTGATCCGTCAGGGACTGGGCATCGGGATGCTGCCCGCGGCCTTCGTCCCCGAACTCCCGGACCTGCCCGTCCTGCGGGTGCGCGACGCCCCCGCCCGCATGGAGCACCTCATCTGGAGCCGCTTTCCCCCCTCTCCCGCGGCCGCGGCGTTCCTGTCCCTCCTCGACGTCCCGGCGGCGGATCCCGCCGGATCACCGGAGCCGTGACGCCGGGTGCCCGGCGCGCGTACAGGACCTTCGTCGACACGGGCGTGTCGTCACGGCTTTCCGGCTCTCGTGAGGAGACGAGTTCGTCGATCGAGACGATCGGAGCGGTGCTCGGGCTCGCCGTGCTCGACACGCTCAGCCCCACCGTGATCGGGGTCACGCTCTACCTGCTGCTGTCCAGGCCACGCCGCCTGGTCGCGCTGCTCGGCGTGTACCTGGCGTCGGTGGCGGTCGCGTACTTCGTCCTGGGCGTCCTGCTCATGCTCGGCCTGGGCGCCGTCGTGCCGCTCGTCGACGACACCGTGTGGGCCTGGGTGCAGGGCGCCTTCGGTGTGGCGCTCGTCGTGGGAAGCTACTTCGTCCCCGACGAGGACCCCGAACGCGCGGCCGCCCGGCAGGAGCGGTCCTTCACCGTGCGCGCGATGCTGCTGCTGGGGCTGGGGACCTGGCTGTTCGAGTTCGCCACCGCCGTGCCGTACTTCGCCGCGATCGGCATCATGACCTCGGCCGGCCTGTCCGCCGCCCAGTGGGCACCGCTCCTCGGCGCGTACGTGACCATCATGGTGCTCCCGGGCCTCCTGCTCCTGCTCGTGTGGGCCGTCCTGGGCGAACGGATGCGTGAACGGTTCGAACGGTGGCGCGACAGGCTCTCCTCCGGGTCGCGCTCGACGGTGCGCTGGATGGTCGGGATAGCGGGGGTCCTGATCCTCCTGAGCGCCCTGCCGGGCCAGATCACCTTCACGACGGGGCCCTGACCCCCGCACCGGCACCCCGGTGAGGCTCCCGTACGCCGCGCCGCAGGTCGCCGCAGGTCGCCGCAGGTCGCCGCGGGCCGTCGTGGTCAGGGGCGGCGGTCCCGGGGCAGCAGCAGGCCTGCCAGCGCGACGGCCAGGCCGAACCCGGCGGCCAGGAGGAAGACCAGGTCGTAACCGGCGGCCAGGGCGGCCGGGGAACTGCCGTCGGCCTCCATCGCGGCCCTGGCACCGGCGGCCGTGGCGAGCACCGCCAGGCCCACCGCCCCGCCCACCTGGACGGAGGTGTTGGCCAGGCCGCCGGCGATCCCGGCGTCGCCCTCGGGAACGCCCGAGGTCGCCACGGCCATGAGGGTGGGGAAGGTCAGCCCGATACCGGCCGCGACGAGCAGCGTGGGCCCGAGCACGCCCGTGACGTATCCGGTGCCGACGTGGGCCTGGGCGAGCCAGCCGAAACCCGCCACGAAGCAGGCGCAGCCGGCCGCCACCAGGGGACGCGCGCCGGTCCTCGGCAGCAGCGAGGACGCCGACCGCGCGATCACCACGAACGCCACCGCCGCGGGCGTCTGGCCGAGGCCGGCCTGGAGCGCGGTGTAGCCGAGGACGTTCTGCATGAACAGCGACGTGAAGTACCACATCGCCATGGCGATCCCCCCGAACAGCAGCAGCATGCCGTTGCCGACGGCCACCCGGCGGATCGCGAACAGCCGCGGGGGCATCATCGGCCGGGCGGCGAAACGCGCCTCCACCACGACGAAGACGGCGAGCAGGAGCAGGCCCGCCACGGTCGGCACGACGACCGGCGGGGACGCCCAGCCGTGGTCGGCGCCCTGCATGACCCCGTAGATCAGCGCGGCCAGCCCGGCCGTCCCGGTGACCGCGCCGGCCAGGTCGAGCGGTTCGCGCCGGCCGGCCCGCGCGCCGGCCAGCGACGCCACGGCCACCGCGATCAGCACCGCGCCGATCGGCACGTTGATCAGGAAGACCCACCGCCACGACAGGCCGGTCGTGATGGCCCCGCCCGCGATCGCGCCGGCCATCCCGCCCACACCGCCCGAGGCGGACCACGCGCCGAACGCCCGGGCGCGCGCGCCCTCCCCGGTGAAACCGGTGTTGATCACGGCCAGGGTCGACGGGGCCAGCATCGCGGCCCCCACGCCCTGGGCGAGACGGGCCGCCACCAGGACCTCCGGCGTGCTCGCCAGGCCACCGGCCAGGCTCGCCGCGGAGAACACGGCCAGCCCCGCGACCAGCATCCGGCGATGGCCGAACAGGTCGGCGGCGCGGCCGCCGAGCAGCATGAAGCCGGCGAAGGTGAGCAGGTAGCCGTTCACCACCCAGGCCAGGCCGGTGGAGGTGAAGCCGAGGTCCCGGCGGACCGAGGGCAGGGCGACGTTCACGATGGACGCGTCCAGGATCACCATGAACTGGCAGGCGCACACCAGCGACAGGACCAGCCACGCGGGGCCCGCGTGGGCTCCGGCCCGCCGGGTCGCGGTACCGGTCATGACATCTTCTTCTTGGTCATATCAGACTCCTGACGGGTCCTGTAGAATTAGTTACGCGCATAATATTATGCGCGTAACTAATTCCGTCAAGGAGAGCCCATGGACTTCGAGCACGCAGACGCCATCAACCAGGCCGTCCGCCTGCTGAGCCTGCGCCACCGGGCCAGGGCCGCGACGATGCTGGCCCCGCTGGGCCTGCACCCCGGCCAGGAGGCGCTCCTGCTCGAACTCGACCGCAACGGCGCGATGATCCAGGCCCAGCTCAGCGAGGCGCTCGGCTGCGAGCCGCCCAGCGTCACGCTCATGACCCGCAAGCTGGAGGCGTCCGGTCACATCCGCCGCAGGCCCGCCCCCACCGACAGGCGCGCCAGCATCGTCGAGCTCACCGACAGCGGCAGGGCGCTGGCCGGGCAGGTCAAGCGGATGTGGTGCGTCCTGGCCGAGGAGACCGTGACCGGCCTGCCCGCCGGGACGGTGGCGGAGCTGCCCGGCATCCTCGCGGCCATGACCGCCAACGTGGACACCAGGCGCTCGGGCGACCCCCACGGCCGCAGGCCCGGCCTCGTCGCCGAACCGGGCGGGACCACGACGGACCGGGCACGCTGATCAGGGCCTGGACGCGCGCGTTCCGCCCGCCGGGGCCCTCACGACCTCCGGCCCCGCGACCGCGGGGGAGGACCGGAGACGGTGTCCCCGCCCTCGCCCGCGGCGCCCCCGCCCGCGGCGTGCCGGTTCATCCGCCCGCCGGTGTCATGGAGATGTCCCAGAAGTCGGCGTAACGGCCGCCGCGGCGCAGCAGCTCGTCGTGGCCGCCCTCCTCCACGATCCGGCCGCCGTCCAGGAAGACGACGCGATCGGCGCGCCGTACGGTCCGCATCCGATGCGCCACCATCACCACCGTCCGGCCCGCCATCAGGCGCTCGATCCCCGCGTGGACGGCCGCCTCGTTCACCGGGTCCAGGGCCGAGGTCACCTCGTCCAGCAGCACGACGGGCGCGTCCTTCAGCAGCGCCCGCGCGATCGAGACGCGCTGGCGCTCACCTCCCGACAGCAGCGCGCCGCCCTCGCCGACGTTCGCCGCCCATCCGCCGGGCAGCCGCTCGATCACCTCGTCCAGCCGTGCCGCGGTCGCCGCCGCCCGGACCTCGGCCTCACCGGCGCCGGGACGGCCCAGGCGGACGTTCTCCTCGATCGTGCCGTCGAAGAGGTAGACGTCCTGGAAGACGATGGCGATCCGCGCCATCAGCACCCGCGGGTCGATCTCGCGTACGTCCACGCCTCCCATACGCACCGCGCCCGCGTCCACGTCGTGGAACCGCGCGATCAACTGCAGCAACGTGGTCTTGCCGCTGCCCGACGGCCCGACGACGGCGAGCCGCCGCCCCTCGGGCACGGACAGCGACACGTCGTCGATCACCGTGCGGTCGCCGTGCCGGAAGACGACGGACGCGAACTCCAGGTCGTGGCGTGCCGGCCGGATCGGCTCGCGGGCCTCCGGCAGCGGCTCGGTGCTCAGCACCGCGTCCAGCCTGTCCAGCTCCGACCGCGCGGCGCGGAGCCTGCCGCCGATGTCCGACAGCGACAGCAGCGGGTCGGCGCAGCGGGCGGCGAGCACCAGGATCGTCAGGAGCTCGGCCGCGCCGATGCTCCCGCCGAGCGCGAGGTAGGCGCCCAGGGCCAGCAGCGCGGTGAAGACCGCCTGCACCGTGAGCGTCAGGCCCACCGCGCCGGGCAGCACCGCCAGCACGGTACGGCGCGACGCGCGCCGGACGTCCCGCAGCGAGTCGTCGAGCAGCGCGAAGCGCTCGCCGGTCCGGCCGCCGGCGCGCAGCACCGGCTGGGCCTGGAGGAACTCGACGACCCGCCCGGCGGCCTCCGTGTCGCGCTCGTGGCGCTCGGCGTCGGCGGCGGCCGTCGAGCGCGCCGTCCAGACCTGGATCACCGCCACGACGGGTACGGCGGCCAGCGCGGCCAGCCCCAGCCGCCGGTCGTAGGCGAGCATCACCGCGACGATCGTCAGCGGGGTCACCAGGGCGGAGACGAACGGTCCCAGCAGGTGCGCCGCCACGCCCATCGCCTGCAGGAGCCCGCGGCCGGCCATGACGGACACCTCGCCGACCCGGTCGGCGCCGTACCAGCCGATGGGCAGCCGGGCCAGGTGCTCGCCGAGCCGGTGGTACATGCCGCGCAACATCGTGGTCCCGACCCGCATCCCGGACACGTCGCTGACGTAGCGCAGCACCGCGTAGAGCGCGACCGCCGCCCCGAACGCGACCAGCCACGGCCGGGCGTCGCCGGGACGGTCCCCGAGCAGCGCCCGCAGCACCGGGACCAGCAAGGCGTACGACAGGCCCTCGACGACCGCGGTCACCGTCATCAGGACGATGGTGCGGCGCATCGCGCGGGCGTACTCCCGCCCCAGCACGCGCAGCAGCATTCGGATCATCGGGACCCGCCTCCTCGCGGTGCGCCGGCGTGGGCCTCGGCCTCGTCGCCGACCGCCGCCTGATGCGACCGCCAGAACGCGGCGAACCTTCCGTCCCGTTCCAGCAGTTCGGCGGGCCTGCCCTGCTCGACGATCGTCCCGTTCTCCAGCACCGCCACGACATCGGCGCCGGCGACCGTCTCCAGGCGGTGGGCGATGACCAGGACCGTCCGGTCGCCGCCCAGCGTCGTCAGGGCCCGGCGCACCGCCTGCTCGGTCCGCGGGTCGGCGAAGGCGGTCGCCTCGTCGAGCACCAGGACGGGCGCGTCGGCGAGCAGGGCGCGGGCGAGCGCGACGCGCTGCGCCTCGCCGCCCGACAGCCGGGCCTCCTCGCCGATCACCGTCTCGTACCCGCGCGGCAGCTCCAGGATCCGGTCGTGGACGTTCGCCAGCCGGGCGGCGCGGATCACGTCCTCGCGGCCGGCGTGCGGCACCGCCAGCGCGATGTTGTCCGCGACCGACGCGCGCAGCAGGCGGACGTCCTGGAAGACGAAGGAGACCGTCCGGTACAGCTCCCGCTCGTCGATCTCGCGCAGGTCGGCACCGCCCAGGACGACCGAGCCGCCGGTCGGGTCGAAGAAGCGCGGCAGCAGCCGGACCAGCGTGGACTTCCCGCTTCCCGACGGTCCCACGATCGCGGTGACCGTGCCCGGTTCGAGCACCAGGTCGACGCCGCGCAGCACCTCGTGGCCGTCCTGGTAGCCGAACCGGACGCCGCGCAGCTCCACCCGGTGTCCCCGTGGCACGGCCGGACGCCCGGGTTCGGGAAGCGGTGCCACTTCGAGCACCTCCCTGATCCGCCCGACCGCGCGCCGGGCGGCCTGCAGGTCGTCGAAGCCGTGCCCCAGGGCCGCCACCGGAGCGGTCAGGGCCGGCCCGAGCAGCAGGAAGGGCAGCAGGCCGGCCGGGGCCAGGCCGCCGGAGGTGATCAGGACCGTGCCGCCGGTCAGCACGACCAGCAGCACGAACGGCGGCGACAGGGCCAGCTGCATTCCCGCGGCGACCAGGGACATGCCGCGCACCCACCGGGAGAAGACGGCCACGAAGTCGTCGGTGGCCACCAGGAACCTGCGGTGGGCGCGCTCGGACCCGCCGAACGCCTTGACCACCGCGATGCCCTGCACGAACTCGATCACGGAGCCGGCGATCCGTCCCATGGCCGCGTCGAACTCCTCCTGCTCGCGCTGCCGGGCGGAGAGCATCAGCAGGGGGACCAGCGCCACCGCCGTCACCACCGGGACCAGCGTGATCAGTGTCAGCCGCACGTCGACGGTGAACAGGTAGACCAGCGACACCAGCGGCACCACGAACGCGGAGACGAGCTCGCCGGGGGCGTGGGCGATGAACGGGTGCACGGCGCCGACGTCCTCGCCCACCACCTTCGCCAGCTCGCCGGTCCGGCGCCGGGAGAACCAGCCGATCGGCACGCGCCCCAGCCGCGCCGCCAGCCTTCGGCGGAGCGCCAGCTGCACCCGGCCGTCGAGGAGGTGCCCGAGCCCGGAAGAGGCGGCCGTGAACAGCAGCCGGACGAACAGGCCGGCCGCGCCCGCGACGACGACCGTCCGGACATGACCGTGGTCGACGGGGCCGGGCGACAGCAGGACGCGGCCCAGCTCGACGACGGCCAGCAGCGGCGCCAGGCCCGCGAGGGCGCCGACGACCTGAAGGACCACGACGGTGGCGAAGCCCCGCAGGTGGGGGCGCAGCAGCCCCGCGGCGTCCCGTCCCGCCCCGGGGCCGGCGTCCGGTGGTGGTGCGGACCGCTCCCTCGCCTCGGCGAGGTCGGTGGTGGTCATGTCTCTCCCGTCCTCGTCGATCTCGCCGTCACCTCGCCAGGGCCCGGCGCAGGGCGGCGCCGAGCTCGGCGATCTGCCGCTGCGACACCTCGGCGGACAGGATCGCCTGCGACCCGTGGAAGGTTCCGGGCCACTGGTGCAGCTCGACCGACACGCCCGCCTGCAGCATGCGCAGCGCGTAGTCGATGTCCTCGTCGCGGTTCGGGCAGAACTCCGCGGAGGCGACGTAGGCGGGCGGCAGGCCGGACAGGTCGGTCGCCCGCGCCGGGGCGGCGTACGGCGAGGCGGGGGTGGAGCCCAGGTAGTGCCCCCACAGCTGGGTGGTCTTGTTCCTGTTCATCCAGGGCGTGTCGGTGAAGTTGCGCGCCGACCACGTCTGCTGGCGGTCGTCGAGACCGGGCTGGTTGAGCAGCTGGAAACAGATCGGCGGCCCCTGCAGGTCCCGCGCCCGCAACGCCACCGCGGCCGCGAGGCCCGCACCGGCGCTGTGGCCCCCGACCGCGATCCGCTCGGGGTCGACGCCGAGCTCGGCCGCGTGCCGGGCCGTCCAGGTCAGCACGGCGTGGACGTCGTCGAGGGCGGCCGGGAACGGGTTCTCGGGGGCCAGGCGGTAGTCCACCGAGATCACCACCGCGCCGGAGGCCTCCGCCAGCCGTGTGGCCCACGGGTGCTCGGTGTCCAGGTCGCCCATGACGAACCCGCCGCCGTGCATCCAGACGATCGCGCCCTGCGCCGGGTGCGGGCGGTAGATCCGCACGGCCACGTCCGGGTCCGCGGGTACCGTACGGTCCTCGATCTCCATGTTCGAGGTGTCCGGTACGGGCATCGCGGTGGCGAGCCGGGCGAAGTTCGCGCGGGCCGAGACCGGGTCGGACAGGTCGGTCGAAGGGAACAGCGGGACGAAGGCATCGAGTTCGGGATCCATGCCGACCATCCTCACGGCCGTCACCCCCCGGGGCACCCGCCATCCGTCGGGCATCCCGCCCCGCTCGCGCGCCGATCGGCGCTCACCCCGCCGCCCGCGCGGTCCTATGCTCCTGGCATGGAGGCACTGGCCGTACGGCTGTCGCACCTGGACTCGCAGGCCGGGGGAGCGATCCGGGTGATCATGTTCTACGACACCCTGATGCGCAGGCGGGTGGACCTGCCCGCGCTGACCCGCGCCTCGGCGGTGCTGGCCGAGTGCGTGGCCGGGATCCGGCTCCACGGCACGGGACGGGTGATCCGCGCCTCGTCCGACGGCGGGCAGGCCCCCGCCCCGGCGTCCCCCGCGTCCAGCGCGGCACCGGTCACGCTCGACGAGGAGGAGATCGGCACGGTGTGGCTGGAACGCCCCGGCCCGCCCAACCCGCTCGACGACCTGCTGCTGGACCGGCTCGCCATCGCCTCGGCGGCGGTCGTCGAGCGGTACGGCCCGGCCCGTACCACCATGGCCGATCCCGCCCTGATCGAGCTGGTGATCAGCTCCGGGGGGGACGAGGCCGCCAGGGCCCGCGCGTTGCGGCTGCTGGGATTCGCCGCCGATCTGCCGGTCCGCGTCGTCGCCGTACGGTCGCCGCTCCCGCTCGACCGGATCGGCGGCCTGGTCTGCCCGGCCCGCCTGGTGAAGGCGGCGTCGATCGCCGGCACGGGCGTGCTGCTGGCAACCACCGTGGACCCGGCCCGCTTCCCCGAGGGCGTACGCGCGGGCATCGGCGCCGCCGAGAGCCCCGACCGGTCGTGGCGGGAGGCCCGCACCGCCCTGCGCTTCACCACCCCGCGCAGACCGGTCGTCCCCTACGACGACCTGGGCGCGATGGCCCTGCTCGCGCAGGTGCCCCGGGAGGCCGCGCGGGGCAACGCCGACGTGGCCGCGATCGCCCGGATCGCCCGGACGGCCGCGAACCCGGAGGACCTGGAGACCCTGGAGGCCTACTGCGAGACCGGCTCCCTGCGCCGGGCCGCCGACCTTCTCCACCTGCACCACAGCAGCGTCGCCCGCCGCGTCGAGCAGCTCGGGAGGGAGCTGGGCCTCGACCTCACCGAGCCCACCGGGCTGGTGCGGGCCAGGCTCGCCCTCACCGCGTGGCGGCTGCTCGACGACTGAGCACGGCCCGTCCCGCTCCCGGCCCGTCCCGCTTCCGGCCCGTCCCGCCCGCGGCGTGACCGTGTCGGCGACGCGATCGTGCCGGCGACGCGGGAGCAGGGGCGGGACCGGGCGGCGCGGTCAGGCGCCGCGGCCGGAGGACGCGGACGAGCGACGGGAGCGGGCCAGGACCAGCCCGCCCAGGGCCGTGGCGACCAGCCCGACCACCAGCGATATGTAGCCCCCGACGATCCCGTAGCCGGTCCCGGGACCCCCTTCGGCGGCGGCCACGACCAGCCCGCCGACGACCACGCCGGCCGCCCCGGCCACCAGGGCCACGATCGCCCCCCTCCTGCCGTCGCCGTTGCCGATCCGGCCGGTGGAGCGGGCCAGGGCCAGCCCGCCGACGACCGCGCCGGCCAGCCCCAGTACCCCTCCCACCATGGACCAGGCCCGCCCGGCGGTCAGGGTGTACGACCCGACGGGCTCCGGCTGGACCAGGGCGTGCGCGGCCGCCGGCGCGGCGAGCGCGAGACCCGCGAGCAGGACGGCCGCGACGGCGGCGGCGAGCAGATGACGGACGGGCATGGGTACTCCTTCTCCCTGCGGATGGACGCCGTCCGATCATGTCCGCCGGACCGGCCCCGGGTCGTCCCCCGGGCGCGGACACCTCGCGCTGCCACCGGCGGCGGACCCCGGCCACCGCGGGCGCCGCAGGATCCGGGCGCCTACCACGGCCGCGGTAGGCGGGCCCTCGTCCGTGCGCGGGAGTCGCCCGGGCGCACATCCGGTTAGGGTGCGCCCATGAGCACAGGACGGCCCGGTCTCCGGGCGGGCGTCACGGACTGGGTGGTCGCCGTCGGCGTGGCGGCGACGCTGCTGTTCACCGGGCTGTCCGCACGGCACCCCGGAACCCACCCGGACCTGCTCGGCCACGCGCTGCTGACGGTCGGGGGCCTGGCGCTGGCCGCGCGCCGCCGGGCGCCGGTCGCCGTCCTGGCCGTCACCGGGCTGTGCGCGGCGGGGTACCAGGCGGCCGGTTTCGACGTGCCCGCGGTCGCGTACCTGTTCGCGGTGTACGCGGCCGTGCGGGCGGGACACCGCGCCGTCACGGTGGCGGCGAGCGTGGCCATGCTGGCCGTTCTGCCCCTCGCGGCCATGGCCTCGGGCCTGCACGACACCGGTGAGGCGTTCGCCCAGGCCCGGGGCGCCCTGGAGCTGGCCTGGCTGATCGCGGCCGGCGCCGCGGGGGAGGCGCTGCGCCAGGCCGAGCGGCGGGCGGACGAGGCCGAGCGCACCCGGGAGGAGACCGCGCGGCGCCGCGCCGACGAGGAGCGGCTGCACATCGCGCGGGAGCTGCACGACTCGCTCACCCACCAGATCTCGATCATCAAGGTGCAGGCCGAGGTCGCCGTCCACGTGGCCCGCAAGCGGGGGGAACAGGTGCCCGAGGCCCTGCTGGCGATCCGGGAGGCCGGTCGCGAGGCGGCCCGGGAGCTGCGGGCGACCCTGGAGGCGCTGCGCGACGACGACACGACCCCGCCGCGCGGCCTCGACCACGTCGCCGAGCTGGTGGAACGTGCCCGGACGACCGGCCTGGACGCGAAGCTGACGATCGAGGGACAGCGGCACGACGTACCGGCCGCGGTGGACCGCACCGTCTACCGGATCGTCCAGGAGTCGCTGACCAACGTCGCCCGTCACGCCGCCGCGGCCACGGCGTCGGTCCGCATCGACTACCGTCCCGACACCCTGGTCGTACGGGTCGACGACGACGGCGAGGCCGCGGCCGGCAGCGTGCCGGTGCCCGGCGTCGGGCTGCTCGGGATGCGCGAACGGGTCACCGCCCTGGGCGGACGGCTGCGCGCGGCACCGCGCAGCGAGGGCGGCTTCACCGTCCACGCCGAGCTTCCCGTGGACCGGACGTCGTGATCCGCGTCCTGCTGGTCGACGACCAGGCGCTCATCCGCAGCGGGTTCCGCGCGCTCCTCGACCTCGAGGACGACATAGAGGTGGTGGCCGAGGCCGCCGACGGCGGGGAGGGCGTGGAGCTGGCCGGGCGGTACCTGCCCGACATCGCGCTCATCGACATCTCGATGCCGGTCGTCGACGGCATCGAGGCGACCCGGCGCATCGCCGCGGACCCGGCCCTGGCCGGGGTGCACGTCGTCATCCTGACCAACTACGGCCTGGACGAGCACGTCTTCGACGCGCTGCGCGCCGGCGCGGCCGGGTTCCTCGTCAAGGACATCCTGCCGGAGGACTTCCTGCACGCCGTGCGCGTCGCCGCGCGCGGCGACGCGCTGCTCGCACCGTCGATCACCCGCAGGCTGATCGACCGGTACGTCAGCCGGCCGCTCCACACCGGCACCGGCACCGGGCTGAAGGAGCTGACCAACCGCGAACGCGAGGCCGTCGCCCTGGTCGCCCAGGGCCTGTCCAACGACCAGATCGCCGACCGCATGGTGATCAGCTCGCTGACCGCGAAGACCCACGTCAACCGGGCCATGACCAAGCTGCACGCCCGTGACCGCGCCCAGCTCGTGGTCCTCGCCTACGAGTCCGGCCTGGTGGTCCCGCGCACCTGTTGACCCCCTGGGCTCACGGAAGGGGACGCCGCCCCGCCTCCTCGGCGGCGCGGAGGGGGAGCCTCGCCACGAACCGCGCGCCCCGCTCGGAGTCCTCGACGGTCAGCGTCCCGCCGTGCTGCTCGGCGATCCCCCTGGCGATCGCCAGGCCCAGTCCCGTGCCGCCCTCGTCCTTGCTGCGGGCCGAGTCCAGCCGGGTGAAGCGCTGGAACACGACCTCCCGCTGGTCGGCGGGGATCCCGGGGCCGTCGTCGCTCACCTCCAGCAGGGCGTCGGAGCCCTCGCCGCGGACCGAGACCGTCACCGCGTGGGCGGCGTGCCGCTCGGCGTTGTCCAGCAGGTTGCCGAGCAGCCGGGTGAGCTGGAGCCGGTCCCCGGTGACCGTCAGGCCGGGCGCGAGGTCCGCCGTGATCCGCGTCCGGTGGCCGCGGTGGGTGAGCTCGGAGGCGACCAGCTCGCCCAGGTCCGTGCCGTCCCCGGTGCCGTCGGCACCACCGAGGTCCGCGTCGAGGCGGGCGAGCGTGAGCAGGTCGGTGACGATGGCCTGCAGCCGGTGGAGATCGGCGAGCAGGGCCGCCGAGACCGCGGGCCAGTCGGTCTCCCGCGGGTGCAGCAGCGCCTCCTCCACCTGGACGCGCATGGCGGTGATGGGGCTGCGCAGGTCGTGCGAGGCGTCGGCGGCGAAGCGCCGCTCCCGCTCCACGGCGGCCTCCAGCCGGTCCAGGGTCTGGTTCACGGTCCGCGCCAGCTTCTGGATCTCGTCGGGGGACGCGGGAACGGGGACCCGGCGGCCCAGGTCGGTCGCGGTGATCTCGGCCAGTTCCGCGCAGATCGCCTCCACCGGGTCGAGGGAGCTCGCGACGGCGCGGTAGGCGCCGGACGCGCTGAGCCCGGTCAGGAGGGCGGAACCGGCCAGCAGGGCGGCCAGCAGCCTGAGGTCGGTGTACCAGGGGACGGCGTGGTCGGCGCCGTAGACGATCCATTCCCCTCCGGCCTCGGGCACCCGCAGGGCCACCAGGATCATGCACGTCCCGGCCAGGCCCGGCGCGTCGCAGACGGTCCGGTCCGCGTACCTGCTGTCCTCCGGCGGCAGGAAGGAGGCGATGCGCGCCCTGCCGGCCAGTTCCCTGCTCGCCGAGACGACCCGTCCCCGGGGATCCACCACCTGCAGGATCGGCATCCCCGCGCCGGGGAGCACGGCCGGCAGCCGCCGGTCGGCCGGGATGAGGGGGGCCACCCTCAGCTGCGTCGCCAGGATCCGGCCGGTCCGGTCCTCGGTGACGTGGTGATGGGCGTTCGTCAGGGTGAGCGCGCAGAAGCCCCCGCACACCAGCGCCATCACGGCACCGCACCACACGGCCATCCGAGTCCGCAGCGACCAGTACCGTCGCACGCCCACCTCCCCGCCCCTGGTGATCACGCTAAACGGGTGTGGTGCGAGAAGGGCCCGCCGAACGTTCAAGGCGGCATAAATACCGGGAGCGTCAGGAGTCCACGCCGATGTGCACGGGACCGTCGCCGGGGTCGACCGCGGCCAGGATGCCCGCCGGGACGCGGAACACCCGGCCGGGGGCCGCGGGCCACCACACCCGCCTGCGGGCGACGACCCTTCCCTCCTGCCGCAGGACGATCCGCGGGAAGGGGATGTAGCGGTCGCTCCACAGCAGGAGCCGGTCGCGGGCCGGG
This sequence comes from Streptosporangium sp. NPDC050855, assembly GCF_044456585.1. NCBI lineage: Bacteria > Bacillati > Actinomycetota > Actinomycetes > Streptosporangiales > Streptosporangiaceae > Streptosporangium > Streptosporangium sp. NPDC050855. The sequence continues at coordinate 9,729 of NZ_JBITFY010000029.1, read as the reverse complement.
GCGGGGTCCCGGGGGCGGAAGACCTCCGGCGACACCCAGCGGAAGGGCGCGTCGGCGAGGAGCCGCACCTGCTCGGCCGGTGGGGTCACGCCGTCCAGCCAGGCCACGACCGAGCGGGCCACGTGGGCACCGTCGATCGCCGCGATGTCGGCCGTGTCGACCGGGTGGAGCAGGTTGCCCGCGGCGAACACCCCGGGCCGTTCGGTCCGCATGGCGCCGTCGACCAGAGGGCCGTTCGTGCCGGGGTCCAGGGTGATCCCCGCGGCGCGCACCAGCTCGTGGTCGGGGATCCAGCCGCCGGTGAGGACGAGCGTGTCGCACGCGACGACCCGTCTCGCGCCGGTGTCGATGTTCTCGATCTCGACCGCTTCGAGCTCCGGCCGGCCGATGACCCTCGTCACGCGGGTGCGGGTGGCGACCCGGGTCCGGAACAGGATCCTGCCGGGGACGCTGAACAGGGCGTAGGAGTCGGCCCGCGGGTACTCGGTGGTCATCAGGACGGTCCGGCAACCGGCCTCGCGCAGCGTCAGCGCGGCCGACCAGCTGACGAGCTCCGCCCCGACGACGACGGCCCTGCGGCCGACCCTGCCGTGCCGCAGGTGGACGAGGTTCTGCAGGTGGCCGGTGGTGTAGACGCCGTGGGCGCGGTCCCCGGGGATGAGGCGGGCCGGGCGCGGGCGCTCGCGGGCGCCGGTGGCCAGGACGACGGCCCGCGCCTCGACCCGGATGCGGCCCTGCGGGGTGGTGGCCTCGATCGTGCGGTCACCGGCCCAGTTCGTCACGGTGGCCTCCGTCAGGATCGTCGCCCCGGCGGCCTCGGCCTCCCGCACGAGCCTCCTGGCGTAGGCGGGCCCGCTCATGAAGCGCCGCATGTCCCTGATCCCGTAGCCGGGGTGGTCACTGTGGCGGGGGATGCCCCCGGCCGTGTTCTCCCGGTCCAGGACGAGCACGTCGCCGTCGACCCTCGGCGCGAGCTCGCGGGCGGCGCTCAGCCCGGCCGGTCCGCCGCCGACGATGACGACGGAGGGGGTCAGGACGGTGACGCCGGTCAGGTCGGTGGACGTCATCGCCGGGCCTCCAGCGGTACGCGGGGGTGTCCGCCGGTACTCTCGTCCCCGCCGTCGCGGATCTCGCCCCGGCGTTCCAGCAGCCCGCCGATCTCGGCGCCGCAGTAGAACCCCTGGCAGCGCCCGTTCATCGCCCGGGTGCGGCGGCGAAGCCCCTCCAGGCCGGTCGGCGGGATCGGGGAGCGGAAGGCGTCGCGGATCTCGCCCGCGGTCACCCGCTCGCAGAAGCAGACCACCTTGCCGTACGCGGGGTCGGCGGCGATCCGGGCGGCGTCCTGGTACGGGCGCGGGTACGCCTCCCCGAGGTTGGGCATGCGGGGCGGCTCCGGCAGGTCCTCGCGGGGCACGAGCGCCAGCCCGGCGTCGCGGGCCAGGTCGGCGACGTACTCGGCGATGGCGATCCCGGCGGTCAGGCCGGTCGAGCGGATCCCGCCGACCAGGACGTAGCGCCGCTCGGAGTCGGCCTCGATGAGGTAGTCCGGGTGGTCGCTCGCTGCGCGCAGCCCGGCGTAGGTCGCGGTGACCTCCTCCCGCAACAGGTCGGGCATCAGCTTCTCGCCCTTGGCCATCAGGAACTCCAGCCCCTTCTCCGAGGTCCCGGTGTCGGTGCGGTCGGTGAGGTCCTCGGCGGTGGGGCCGAGCAGCACGTTGCCGTAGACGGTGGGGCTGATCAGCACGCCCTTGCCCCGGGAGCTGGGCACCGGAAGAATGATCTTGCTGACCAGCGGCCGGGCGAGCTTGTCGTACACCACCAGCTCGCCGCGCCGCGGCGTGACGGTGAAGCGGTCGTGGCCGAACAGCCGGTCGACGACGTCGGCGCCGAGCCCGGCCGCGTTGACGACCCAGCGGGTGCTCACGTCCCCGCCGGAGGTGCGCAGCACGGTCGTGCCGCCGAGGTCGTCGGCCGAGCGGACCGCCCGGTTCAGCAGCAGCGTCACCCCGCGGCCGACGGCGTCCGTGGCCAGGGCGAGGTTGGTGGTCCAGGTGCAGACGATGGACTCGTCGGGGACGGTGAGGCCCCCCAGGACCCCCTCGCCGAGGTGGGGGAGCTGCCGGTACACCTCGGCGGAGTCGATGATCTCCGTCCTGTCGTAGCCGTTCCGCTCCGCCTTCTCCCGCAGGCCCGGCAGCGCGCCGAGCTCCTCGTCGGTCCAGGCCACCAGCACGGCCCCGGTGCGCTCCACGGGGATGCCGGTCCGCTCCGCGTAGTCCGACAGCAGGTGGTACCCCTCGCGGACCAGCCGGGACTCGAGCGTGCCGGGCGTGGCGTCGAAGCCGGTGTGCAGGATGGCGGTGTTCGCCTTGCTCGTGCCGTCACCGACGTCGTCCCGCGCGTCCAGCAGCGCGACGCTCAGCTCGTAGGACGCCAGCTTCCTGGCGACGGCCGAGCCGACGATGCCGGCGCCGATCACCACCACGTCGAACACGGTGGTGTCCGTGGCGGTGGGCGTACCTGTGATCTTGCCCGTGGTGTCGTTCACTGGCTTGCCTCCTGGGTCAGGGCGGTGGCGACGGCGTCCCTCCAGCGGGAGCGGAAATCCGCCGCCCGGTCCGCGGACCATCGGGGTTCGTAGGTCGTGCTGGGCTCCCACGCGTTCACCGCGTCCCGCAGGGAGAGCGACGGGTCGAGCGCGGTGCGGGCCAGTGCCACCGCGCCCATCGGGGTGGCGTGCTGGGAGGGGTAGACGTCGATCCGGATCCGCATCAGGTCGGCGACCGCCTGCATGAGGACCCGGCTCCGGGTGAGCCCGCCGTCCACCCGCAGCCGGGTCAGCGGCCGTCCGAGGTCGGCGGCGACCAGGTCGCCCAGCTCGGCGACCTGGGCCGCGATCCCCTGCAGGACGGCCAGCACGAGATGTCCCGGGCCGGTGGAGAGGGTCATCCCGGAGAAGGAGGCCCTGGCGTCGGGACGCCACCACGGGGCGGCCAGGCCCGCCAGCGCCGGGACGCACAGCACCCCCTCGGCGTCGCCGGCCGCGACCGTGTCCAGGTCCGCGGCGGCGGTGACGAAGCCGAGGTCCTGCAGCCACCGCACGGCCGAGGCGGCCGTGTAGACCTGGCCGTCGAAGCAGTACGAGGTCTCGCCCCGGACCCGCCAGGCGATCGAGGCGGCCAGCCCGGCGGTGGAGCGCGCGGCCGAGGCGCCGGTGTTGGCCAGCAGGAACGCGCCGGTGCCGAAGGTGCACTTGGCCTCGCCGGCCCGCAGGCAGTTCTCGGCGAGCAGCGCCGCCTGCTGGTCGACCACCAGCCCGGCGACGGGGACGTGCCCGCCGAACGCGGAGGTGTGGCCGGCCACCTCGTCGGAGGAGACGATCCGCGGCAGGCGCTCGGTGCCGAGGCCGAACAGCTCCAGCAGCCCGGGGTCCCACTCGCCGTCGTCGAGCCGGGTGACCAGCGACCGGCTCGCCGTGGCGACGTCGGTGACGAACTCCCCGGTCAGGTGGTGGAGGATCCAGGAGTCGGAGGTGGTCACCACCCCCTCCCGGGTCACGTTCCGGCGCAGCCAGGCCATCTTCGGCGCGGAGAAGTACGGGTCGAGGACCAGGCCCGTGGTGGCGGCGACGTGCTCCGCGGACCCGCCCAGCTCTGCGCAGATGCCCTCCGACCTGCGGTCCTGCCAGACGACGGCGGGGGACAGGGGGGTGCCCGTCGCCGGGTCCCAGGCCAGCACGGTCTCGCCCTGGTTGGCCAGCGTGACGGCGTCGACCGGCACCCCGGCCCGCGCGACGGCCTGGCGGCCGGCGTCGAGGACCGAGCCGAGCAGTTCCCGCGGGTCCTGCTCGACCCCGCCCCCCGGCAGGTAGGCGGGGCGGACCGGCAGCTCGGCGAGGCCCAGCACCTCGCCGCCGGCGTCGACGACGATCGCCTTGGTGGCGGAGGTGCCCTGGTCTATCGCCAGTACGGTGGTCACCGCTGGTGTCTCCCCTCTGCGCGCCCGTCCCGGACGCCCCCGGTCCCGTTCGCGGCCGCGGTGCCGGTCCCGTTCGCGGTGCCGGTCGTGTCGGCGGTCAGCGCCGCGTCGATGGAGTGCATGTCCGGCATCGCCAGGCCCCTGACGCCCTTGGTGGCGAGCAGGTAGGCCAGGTACGCGGCCCCCAGGGCGAGCATGATGAGGACGTAGATCCACGGTTCCACGAACGAGGCGTCACGGAACAGCAGCAGCTCGAACACGAGCCAGACCAGGGCGACGACGATCACCGGGATCTCCCAGCGTCCCAGGTCGAAGCCCTTGCTCGGCGGCAGCGTCCTGCGCTTGACCACGTACATGACGACGGTCCCGGTGTAGATGATCGCCGGCAGCAGGGTGGCGGCGGCGAACAGCCCGAAGAGGGCGTCGGTCCGGGTGGAGAAGACCGCCAGGATCAGCTCGCCGACGACGAACATGAACACGGTGGCCTTCAGCGGCGTGCCGAAGCGCGGCGAGACCTGGCTCAGGGCCTGCCAGCCGGGGAACCGCCGGTCGCGGGACATCGCCCAGACCAGGCGCACCCCGGTCATCAGGATCACCATCCCGCAGGCGAAGATCGCGATCACCACGAGCACGAGCAGGGCCGTGCCCACGACGGGGCCGAGCACCCGGCTGATCACGTCCGCCACCGGCGTCCCGGACTTCGCCAGCTCGACCGGGTCACCGGCGAGCAGGGTGACCGCGACCAGGAACAGGAAGCCGAGCACCCCGGAGGCGAGCACCGCCTGCCACATGGCGCGGGGGACGACGCGGGCGGGGTCCTTGGTCTCCTCGGCGAGGTTGGCCGCCGACTCGAAGCCGACGATCGTGAACGCGCCGAGCAGGAACCCCAGCATCCACGGCCCGGCCGAGGTGAGCGTGCCGAAGCCGAGGTAGTTCTCGGAGGGGACGGCACCGGTGCTGAACAGGTTCGCGAAGTCGACCTCCTTGGCGACGAAGCCGACGCCCAGCAGCAGCAGGACGAGGGCGATCATGCCGATGAGCTCGGCCGTCACGGCGAAGTTGTTGACCCGCTCGGTCCACTTCGTGGAGAAGGCCACCAGGACGGCCTGGGACAGGATGACCACGCTGGTGATCACCCAGGCGTTCAGCGGCGTTCCCTCGTACCCCAGGAGCACGGGCATGACGGTGGAGGCGATCGTGTAGTCCACGGCCACGACCACGATCGCCAGGAACGTGAACGAGATCCAGCCGATGATCCAGCCGAGGACGGGGTTCGCCAGCCGGGACATCCACTGGTAGGAGTACCCGGTCACCGGGATGCGCGCGGCCAGCGAGCCGAAGATGAACGCGACGGCGAGCTGCCCGATGATCACGATCGGCCAGGTCCAGATACCGGCCGGCCCCGAGCTGTTCAGCACCGCGCCGTACGTGGTGAAGATGCCGGTGGCGATCGAGACGAAGGCGAACGCCACCGCGAACGAGGCGAAACGCCCGGTGCCGCGCTGCATCGCCTGCCGGTAGCCGAACTCCTCGACGTTCCCGCCGGTTTCGCGATCTCCCCCGGCGGGGGGTGAATAATGGGTCATGGATTACCAGCTCCTGTGTTTCCTGTCAGATGGCGCATCGGTGTGGTGATCCGAGCCGGGTGGCGTTGCCGCGCCGCCCGGCTCGCTTGATCGCTGCCGGAGAGCTTCATGGTCGACGGGGGGCGGTCACGGCAGGACGATCACCCCTCCCTCGCGGGTGACGGCGTCCCGGACGGCGGACGGCGGTTCGGCCTCGGTGACGAGCCCGGCGAACTCTGCCAGGCCGGCGACCCGGTGCCGGGCGACCAGCCCGAACTTGCTCGAATCGGCGAGCACGTACGAGCGCGTCGCGTTCCTGAGGATGATCCTCCGCGTCGCGATCTCGTCCAGGTAGTAGTCGGTCAGCCCGGCCACCGCGTCGACGCCGCCGGAGCCGAGGAAGGCGACGTCCGGGTTCAGGTCGGCGAAGAACGCCTGGGCGAGCGAGTTCGAGAGCGCGAGATCCCCGGCCCTGAGCCTGCCCCCGCAGACCAGGACCTCGACGCCCGGCCGCTCGGACAGCTCCGCGGCGACCAGCAGGGAGCACGTGGCGACGATCCCGGAGAAGTCCAGCGGCAGGGCCCGGGCGACCTGCACGGCGGTGGTCCCCACGTCGATCACGACCGTCTGGCCGGGACGCGCCAGCCCCGCCGCGGCACGCCCGATGCGGCTCTTGGCCTCCGCGGCGGTCCCGGTGCGCTCGGCGAACGGAGCCTCCTCGCCCGCGGCCTGCCCGAGCGCGATCGTCGCCCCTCCGTGGACGCGCGCCAGCATGCCCCGGCGTTCGAGCAGCACGAGGTCGCGGCGGATCGTCTCCGCCGACACGCCCAGCTCGCGCGCGAGATCGTCCGTGCTGACGACCCGAGAGGCCCGGAGCGCCTCACCGATCCGCGCGTGCCGCTCAGTGGGCAGCACTGCTGACCGCTTTTGTGGACTTCTGTGGCTCCATGAGGAAAAGTATGCGCTGATGTTGTGACAGGGTCAATGCACCCGTGTCACAACTGGATTTTTTACCTGACCGAATGCAACCGCCACCGGCCTGGGACTCCATGACCCGATCATGAGCGCCGCGGGCGGGCCCGGGTCAGGTCTCCTCCGGGGTCCGGCGGCGGTAGGCCTGCGTCTTCATGCGGTTGCCGCACAGGTGCGGTGAGCACCACCGGGCCCGGCCGGGACGGGACCGGTCGTAGAAGACCCACTGGCAGTCGGGGGCCGGGCAGATGCCGAGCCGCCGCCAGGTGCCGTCCGCCGTGGCGGTGACCGCCGCCGCGACGATCCGGCCGAGCGCGACGGTCACCGGGTCGCCGAGGGCCACCGGCTCGGCGCCGCGCGCGGTCAGCCTGACCCGCACCGGGAGGTCGAGCAGGACCTCGCCCTCCTCGCCGAGGGCCCGGCGAAGGGCCGCGCGCAGGTCGCGGGCACGGGCGAGGTGGGTGTGGTCGGTCGCGCCGCCCGGATCCGGCAGGTCGTGCTCGCGCAACCAGCGTTCCAGGCCGGCGGGTGTGGCCAGGCGGTCGTTCGCCTCGAGGCGCCGGCCGTGGACGACGAAGGTGCGCCGGTCGTCGGTGTTGGTGAAACGGTGGATCAGCGCGACGGCGTCGGGCAGGCCGGTGACCTCCTCAGGAGTGGCCGGTGGCAGCATCGCCGATGTCCCCGCGCACCCTTCGGTAGGCGTCCTTCACCCGGATGCGGTCACCGTCGAACTCGAAGAGGTCGCAGCCGTGCACCTCGTGCACCCGTCCGTCCTCGTCCGTACGCGTGTAGGACCACTTCGAGGCGCCGCGGTCACCGGCGACGAACGCCTCGCCGCCCCGTGACTCGTATCCCTCGTCGTAGGCGAGCATCAGCGCGAAGCCGCGCCGTACCTCCTCCCGCCCGCGGAAGGTGGTTCCGGGCTCGGCACCGACGGAGGCCACGAAGACGCAGTCGTCCGTCATGAAGTCCATGAGGAGGTCGAGGTCCTTCCTCCTCCACGCCGCGCCGAATCCGGCCAGCCTCTCCGTCGTCATCCCCATCGCTCAGATCCTTCCTTCGAAGTGGTCCGCCATGTAGGCGTCCAGATCCGGTCCCTCGGGGTTGGCCAGCACGTGCCGCAGCCAGGCCCGCCGCTCGAAGTCGGTGGCCTCCAGCTCCCAGACGCACCCGATGGCCCGGCCCGGATGGGGGCGCAGCTCCGAGGGCCGATCCAGCGGTGACGAGAACAGTCGCTGATGCAGCTCGTTGTCGCCGGACCACCAGTCGATCAGCGCGAAGCAGAGGTCGGCCGCGTCGTGCGCGATGACGAAGCCGACGCCGTGCCGTCCGCCGCCGTGCGCCCGCCGAGGCAGCGCCGAGGCCGCGATCTTCGCGGTCGCGGTCAGCAGGGCGGTACGCGGGGCCTCGGCGTGCGCGGCGATGCCGTACATCTTCACCGCCCACCCGCCGCCGACCGGCTCGACGCCGTGAAAGCCGATCGTGCGGGGTCGATATCGAACGCTCATCGCGGCCCTCCCATGGCGACACCTGTTAAATAAATAACAGGTGTCGGATGTCTCCGGCAAGGCCGCCGGGAGCGCGAGTCCGTGACCGGCCGCAGGGCGGTGGAGTCTCGGGAAGGTGCGCCGGGTCCGCCCTCGCGCGCGCGGCCGGTGGCGGGGAGCGGAGGGCGGTCAGCCGCGGGGGCGGGTGGCGTAGGGCAGCAGGGCCATCTCCCGGGCGTTCTTGACGGCCCGGGCGAGCTGTCGTTGCTGCTGGACGGTGACGCCGGTGACGCGGCGGCTGCGGATCTTGCCGCGGTCGGAGATGAACCTGCGCAGCAGGTCGGTGTCCTTGTAGTCGACGTAGGTCATCCCGCGCAGCGGGTTGCTCTTCTTACGGGGGGTGCGGTGGGGCTTCATGCGATCTCCTTCAGGTCGAGGAGGTGGGCGAACGGGTCGTCGTAGCCGGCCCAGACGTCGGAGCCGGCCAGGATCTCCTCCTGGGTGAGCAGGCAGGAGTCGAGCAGGGCGTGCAGGCGCTCGCGGTCGAGGTCGGGGCCGGTGAAGACCAGGTGCTGCACCCGGTCGCCGGTGATGTCGTTCCAGTCGAGGGTGGCGGCGCTGCGGCGGGCGGGGGAGACCATCTCCCAGGCGGCCTCGGGAAGGGCGGCCAGCCACGGCCCGGCGTCCTCGACCGAGACGACGCCGGCCACCGCGTCCCAGGCCAGCAGGCGCTCGTGGCGGGTGGCCAGCCAGAACCGGCCGCGGGAGCGGACCGACTCGGTGACCAGCTCGTCGACGGCGTCGAACAGGCGCTCGGGGTGCAGCGGGCGCAGCCGGTGCCAGACCACGGTGGTGATCTCGTCGGTACGGGCGTCGACGGGCAGCTGGGCGGTGGCCGGGTCGACGCGCTCGGCCAGCGTGACGGTGCACAGGGCGGCGCCGGTCACGGCGGGAGGTGCGCCGACGTCGAAGACCGGGGTGACGGGCGCGAGGTGGCCGAGCACGGCGCGGGTCAGCTCGTCGTCCTCGGGGTCCTCGGCGTCGCCGCCGTGCAGGACCAGGCCGGTGGCGTACTCGATCTGGCGGGCCAGCACCTCGGCCAGGTGGCGCTCGTCGCCGTGGGCGGCGATCTGGCCGGTCTCGGCCAGGCGGTCGCCGCGGGTGATGTCGACCGGCATGTGCTCGGCGTCCAGCGCGGTGAGCACGGCGGTCAGGCGCAGGATGTCGCGGGCCTCGTCGCAGTCGATCGCCTCGGCCACCGGCCGGGGCTCGACCGAGTCCCACAGGTCCACGACCAGCAGGGAGGCGGCCGGGGCGCGCCGGACGAGCTCGGGGAGCAGGTCCTCGCGGACGGTGCAGGTGACGCAGCCGTGCGCGAGCCGTACCTCGGACAGGTCCAGGACGCCGGAGCGGTCGCGGACGAGGCGCTCGACGCGGCCGCCGGCCACCGAGCGCAGGTCGTGGTGGACGGCGACGGCGCCGGGATGGTCGTGCAGCAGCCGGTCGACGGTGGCGGTGCGGGCGGGCGCGTGCAGGCCGGCGACGAGGACGACAGGGGTGGACACGGGTCTCCTTCCGGATGCGGGCACGGTCTCGTGCCCGGTCTCGCGGCACCGGGCTCCGATGTGCGAAATGAAAATCGTTCCCGTTATCATTGCATGCCTCGGCCGCCAGAGAGGAGCCCCATGGCCAGAAACGAGCTCCGCCCCGTGATCAAACTCAGATCC
>NZ_JBITFY010000028.1:0-76086 GCF_044456585.1 Streptosporangium sp. NPDC050855 | reverse complement strand
TCCCCCACCCGCGAGGGTGGTTAGGACAGGGTTGTGCTTCATGCACTGGCTTTTAACACACTGTTGAGTTCTCAAGAAACGGACGCGTACACCCGATCCCCGACCGAACAACCGGCCGGCCATCAGGGGCGTTCCATTTTGTATTCTTTTTGCTCTTTCGTTGTGCCTTTATTCTTTCAGCCCTGCTTTTTCGTGTCAAACCGACCCGATCAAGCTGGCCTTCCGGAATTCAGGCGTCCCCTTTTCGGGGGAATCCCTTACTGTACTACCTCGTCAGATTCATGTCGAATCGCCCTCTTCCAGAACCGAAGCCCCGTGGAGGTTGAGATCGTCAGTGAGGGTTCCGAGGCCCCGGCGCCGACGCCGTCTCCCTCGGGTCCGTGAAGCTTATGAACCTCGAACCACATCGTCAAATCAAGACCGCGTCGGGGACCTCGCCGGCGGCGAAAACCGATTGCCCCGTCCGGCCGGCGAACCGCACGCTTGCCTGGTGGTGATTCTTGAGGCTCTGGCGCTCGCGAAGAGGTTCGGCCCGGTGACCGCCGTGCGGGAGGTGAGCCTCACCGTCGGCAAGGGCGAGGTCGTCGGGCTGCTCGGTCCCAACGGCGCCGGCAAGTCGACGACACTGCACATGCTCCTCGGGCTGATCACACCGGACAGCGGCAGCATCCGCATGTTCGGCCTGGATCTGGACCGGCACCGGACCGAGGTGCTCAGCCAGATCAACTTCGCGGCGAGCTACGTCGACCTCCCCGGCGTCCTGCAGGTGCGGGAGGTGCTCGACGCCTTCGCCCGGCTGTACGCCGTGCGCAGGCCCCGGGCCAGGGTCGAGGAGGTCGTCGAGCTGCTGGACCTGGGCCCGTTGCGCAGGCGCCGCGTGATGGAGCTCTCCTCCGGCCAGCGCACCCGCGTACAGCTGGCCAAGGCCCTGATCAACGAGCCGAGCCTGCTCATCCTGGACGAGCCCACCGCCAACCTCGACCCCGACGCCGGTGACCGGATCCGCAACCTGCTCGTCCGGGTGGCCTCGGAGAGCGGACGGGCGATGCTCATCACGTCGCACAACATGCAGGAGGTGGAACGGATGTGCCACCGGATCCATTTCATGTCCCAGGGCGAGATCGTGGCCAGCGGCAGCGCCGCCGAACTCACGAACGTCTACGGGGCGGAGGACCTTGAAGAGGTCTTTCTCAAGGTGGCGCGCTCATGACGGGAGGCGCGACCATGACCGCGACCCTTCCCCCGCTCGGAACGGCCGCCCGCAGGCGGCGGATCAGCGGGGTGGTCTTCCGTGACCTCGCTGCGCTTCGCCGCAGCCCGGTCCGGATGTTCGAGATCATCTTCTGGCCCATGGTCGAGCTGACCGTCTGGGGCTTCGTCACGGTCTTCCTTCAGTCGCAGCGGGTGCCCTTCATCGCCACCTTCCTGCTCGGCGCGGTCCTGCTGTGGCAGGTGCTCCAGAAGGCCAGCAACGAGATCTCCATCGCCTTCCTGGAGGACATCTGGAGCCGGAACCTGCTGAACGTGCAGGTGAGCCCGCTCTCCAACGTCGAGTACGTGATCGGGCTGATCGTGTTCTCGTTCAGCAAGGTCCTCTTCGCCGTCGCGTTCATGTCGGTGATGGCTCTCGCCCTCTACGGCTTCGGCATCACGAGCATGGGCGCGGGGATGGTCCCGTTCATGGCGCTGTTGCTGGTGATGGGGTGGTCCCTCGGCCTGGTGGGGATCTGCGCGGTGCTGCGCTTCGGCGAGAACGCCCAGGTCATCGCCTGGTCGCTGGTCTTCGTCGTGCAACCGCTGTCGGGGATCTTCTACCCGGTCGAGACGCTTCCCGCTCCGCTCCGGGTCGTCGCGGAGTTCCTTCCGGCCACCCATGTCTTCACCGGGATGCGGACGGTCCTGAACGGCGGCGCCGTACCGTGGCAGAGCCTCGCCTGGGCGGCTCTGCTCGACGCCGTCTACCTCGCCGGCGCGCTGGCCCTGTTCGCGTGGGCGCTACGGCACGCCCGTACCCGCGGACGCCTGTCCCGGTTCGGCGAGTAGGGTCGCGGACCGGCCGCCCCGCGTCGCCCGGACAGGTGTCCCGCCGCAGGGAAGACGTCCTCGGAAGAAGGGCGCCGGGGAGAGGACGCGGTCAGCGCGGCGGCGTGACCGGCATCGTCGCCACGATCACGGTGACCAGCCCTTCGACGACCTCGGCCCGGTCCACCTCGGGGTGCTCCAGCCACCAGTCACCGGTGGCCTGGACCATGCCGACGAAGGCGTGCCCGAGCACCTGCGCACGGACCGGGTCGGGTACGACCCCCTCGGCGGCGATCACCGTGCCGATCTCCTCCCCGAGGCCGCGCACGATCGCGGTCATCTGGGAGTGGGTACGGCTGTCCTCGGCCCCGGCGCGGTGGAGGAGGAAACGGTAGAGGTTCAGGTTGGCCGCGATCATCTTCAGGTAGGCGTCGATCGTGGCGCGTGCACGGCTGCGCAGGTCGGTCCCGGGGCGGTCGAACTCCGGGCGGAGCAGGCCGGTCACGGTGCGCACGTGCCGGTTCGCCAGGGCCTGGTAGAGCCCGCTCTTGTCGCCGAAGTGCCGGTAGAGGATGGGTTTGGTGATCCCGGCCTCGGCGGCGATCGACGCCATGGACGCCTCGGGCCCCTCGCGCCGGATCACCCGGTCCGCGGCGTCGAGCAGTGCCCGCCGCCGATCCGGATCCCGTCCGCCCACCGCCGATCCCCTCTCCCCCGGAGGGAACGGCGCTCCCCTCGTCCGGAGGGAACAGCATAGGCCGGGACCCCCGCATGGACCTCCTGTCCGGTCTGCACGCTTTGGGGTGGGCGGCTCGGGGAATGAGACGCAGGCAGGGCGAGACCGGCGGGGGGTTCTCATCATGTCGGGGAAGGCTCGGGAGAGCGAAAGGCGCCTGGGACGGCACGTACCGGAGGCACTCCGGCGGGCGGCGCACCGGGGACGGGCGGTGTCCCGCCGTGTCGGGCGCCGGGAGACGGGACTGCCGCGGCGCGTCGGGCGCCTGGGGCGGCGGGCAGGGCGGAGAGCGCTCCGGGTCTGCCTGCGAGGGGCGTTCCTGCTGCTGCGGGTGCTCAACTCCAGGCGGGCTCGGCGTGCCCCGGTCGCGTCCACGGGAACGATCCGGATCCTGCTGCAGCACGCCTACGGGATGGGCGGCACCATCAGGACGGTGCTGAACCTGGCCGGTCATCTGGCGCGCGAGCGCGACGTGGAGATCGTCAGCGTGGTCCGGACGGCGGAGAAGCCGTTCTTCCCGATCCCGCCGGGCGTGCGGGTGTCGTTCCTGGACGACAGGACCCGGCCGCGGGGGACGGTGGCGACGCTGCTGGCGCGCGTGCCGAGCGTGCTGGTCCCGCGGGGGGAGAACGCCTACCGGACGTTCTCGCTGCTGACGGACCTGCGCATGGTCCGGTTCCTGCGGTCCATGCGCACCGGCGTGGTGATCTCCACCCGGCCGGGGTTCAACCTGATCACCGCGCTGTTCGCGCCCCCCGGTGTGATCACCATCGGCCAGGAACACGTGGCCCTCGACATGCACTCCCCAGGGGTCGTCCGGCTCATCAAGCGGCGCTACGGCAGACTGGACGCCTTCGTCACCCTCACCGAGAGGGACCTGGAGCGTTACCGCAGGGCGCTGAGGCCGCCGCCCCGGATGCTGCTGCGCATTCCCAACGCCGTGCCCCCGCTCGCCGGGGAGGTCTCGAAGCTGGACGAGAAGGTCGTGATCGCCATCGGCAGGCTGGTGCACGCCAAGGGCTTCGACCTGCTGGTGAAGGCCTGGCAGCCGGTCGCCGCGGCGCATCCCGACTGGGTGCTGCGCGTCTACGGGCGGGGCAGGGCCCAGGCCGAGCGCAAGCTGCGCGCCCGGATCAAGGAGGCCGGTCTCTCGGGGAGCATGCTGCTCATGGGCAGCTCGGCCGAGATCGGCCGGGAGCTGTCGCGAGCCTCGATCCACGTGGTCAGCTCGCGTCACGAGGGGTTCAGCATGACGGTCCTGGAGGCGATGAGCAAAGGGGTGCCGGTGGTCAGCTTCGACTGCCCGCACGGCCCCAGGGAGATCGTCCGGGACGGGTACAACGGGTTGCTCGTCCCCCCGGGACGGCCCGCGGCGCTCGCCGAGGCGCTCTGCCGGGTGATCGAGGACCGGGAGCTGCGCGTCGCGCTCGGTGCCGGTGCCGCGCGGACGGCGGCGGACTACGACCTCGACACCATCGGTGCCCGCTGGGACGCGCTGCTGGCGCGGCTCGACGACGAGCACGCCGTCGGCTCGGGACGGACGGCCCCCGCACGCCTGCTCGACCGGAGCTGACGGGGACGGCGCCCCCGGCACGGCCTCGCCCCGGCGGGCGGGAGGACGGGGCCCGGGAGGTTCGGGCTCTCCGCCGGCACGTCGTGGATGTCCGGTAATCTGCCGATCGTCTCCAGGAGGTGGCAGGTGGCCGAAGCAGGCGCCTTTGCGGTGCCGGGCTACGAGGTGTCCGGCGTGCTCGGCCAGGGCGGTTTCGGGATCGTCTACCGGGCCAGGCAGCTGGCGGTGGAGCGCGAGGTGGCGCTCAAGGTGGACAACCGGGTGCTGGTCTCGGAGCGGGACCGGCGCCGTTTCATGCGCGAGGTGACCTCCGCGGGCGCCCTGTCCGGTCACCCGCACGTCGCCCATGTCTACGACGCCGGGGTGCTGCCCGACGGGCGGCCGTACATGGTCCTGGAGCTGTGCCCGGGCGGGTCGCTGCTCGACCGGATGCGGGCCGAGAAGCGGCTGCCTCCCGCCGAGGTCGCCGACATCGGCATCCGGATCGCCGACGCGCTGTCGGCCGCGCACGCCGCCGGGGTGCTGCACCGGGACATCAAGCCCGCCAACATCCTGATCAACCGGTACGGCAACGTGGTGCTGTCGGACTTCGGGCTGGCCACCATGCCGTCCTCGGGCGCCGAGGCGTCGGTGACGCGCGAGTCCCTCACCCCCGCCTACGCCCCGCCCGAGGCGTTCGAGCTCACCGAGCCGTCGGCCGCCGGGGACGTGTACTCCCTGGCGGCCACGCTGTACGCGCTGCTCTCGGGGCGGCCTCCGCGGTTCCCGGAGAGCGGCGTGGTCAACATCGCGGTCATCATGGCCCTGCACCGGCTGCCGATCCCCGAGATCCCGGGTGTGCCGCCGGAGCTGACCGCCGTGCTCAGGGCGGCGATGGCGCCGGACCCGGCGCTCCGTACCCCGTCGGTGTCCGCGTTGCGCGACGCCCTCACCGACCTGCGCCTGGACCGGTCCGTTCCGGGCGCGTCCTTCATCCCGCGGCCGGTCGCCTCACCCGTCCCGCCCCCTGTCACACCGCAGGTCCCGCCGCGTTCCGGCCGGCCGGTGGCCTACGCCGAGGGGCACGAGGGGTTCTCCCCGCCGCGCGCCGGGGCGGCGTACGCGGGACCGGCGGTCCGTGACGTCACCGGGGGCGCGCCGGCGCGCTCGCACTCGACGTCGCCGAGTCTGAGGGGGACGTCGAACACCCGGGCTCCGGGGGCGGTGGCCGAGCATACGCCCCCCTCCAACGCGCGGGTCTTCGCCGCGCTGGCCGCGGCCTTCGTGATCCTGCTGCTGGTCGGGATCGGGTTGATCTTCATGGAGAACCGCGACTCCGCCACCTCCCCGGCGGACGTCCCGGCGGTGCGCGACGGCGCCGCCGGGGACGACCAGGCCGCCGAGGCCGCCGAGGCCGCCAAGGACCCCGGGAACACCGGGAACACCGGGAGCGCCGAGAACGCCGAGAACGCGGCCCCGAGCACCGGCGCCTCCCAGGGGTTCGGGATCGCCACGGTCACCCAGGGCTGCCCGGCGGCAAGGGTGGCGGGGGCGGGGGCCGCGTGCCCGGCGAAGGCGGAGTGCTGGGGCGGCCTGGTCTCGATCGCGGGTGACACCACGGCCCGGCGGATCGACTGCACGCGGGAGCACTCGTGGCAGACGTACGCGATCGCCCCGTTGCCGCGGGGCACGCTCGTCGGCGACCTGGCCTCCCTGGAGGATCACCCGGCGGTGAGGAAGGTCTGCTCGGGCACGGTGATGTTCGCCTCCATGCACGACCGGCGCAACGATCGGGAGAGCAGGTGGCACGGGACGGTGCTGCCGCCCTCCCAGGCGCGGTTCCAGGACGGGGTACGGGTCTACCGGTGCCTGGGCGGTCTCGTCGGCAGGGAGAGCTCGCTGTCCGGCTTCGGCCGCTGACCCCTCGCCGCCTAGGGCCTGGGCGGGCCTGAGCGGGCCGGGGCCGGGCGAGGGTTCCCACCGGGTGCGGACGGTGCCGCGGGAGGGCGCTTCGTCCACCGATCGCACGGTTCCGGTGTCCTCTTGGTGCCTTTTGTTGGGGTAGGTGCACAGCGGAGATACCGGCCGTGAAAAATTGGACGGGAGCGGAACGTGAACGCCCGTCTTGTGGTTCGCGTAGGTCAGGACAGTGGTGACGTCCGGAATCATTCGCTCAGGTTTTCGATGAATCCACCCGCGGCATTCCGCCGTGTTCTGCTTCCGGTCACGAGACCGGTTTCTCCGAGCTGGAGGTTTTCAATGACGCAGGCACAGATCGGTGTGACAGGGCTGGCCGTCATGGGGGCGAACCTCGCCCGCAACCTGGCCAGGCACGGGCATTCGGTGGCGGTGCACAACCGCTCCCAGTACAGGACGAAGGCACTGATCGAGGAGCACGGTGACGAGGGCACCTTCGTCCCCTGCGACACCCCGGAGGAACTGGTCGCGGCACTGGAGCGCCCCCGGCGTATTCTGATCATGGTCAAGGCGGGTGCGCCGACCGACGCGGTGATCGAGGAGTTCGCCCCCCTGCTGGAGCCGGGCGACATGCTGGTGGACGGCGGCAACGCCCATTTCGCCGACACCCGCCGGCGTGAGGCCGACCTGCGCGCGCGTGGCCTGCACTTCGTCGGGGCGGGGGTCTCCGGCGGGGAGGAGGGCGCGCTGCTCGGGCCGAGCATCATGCCCGGTGGCTCGAAGGAGTCGTACCAGGCGCTGGGGCCGCTGCTGGAGGACATCGCGGCCAAGGTGGACGGCGTGCCCTGCTGCACGCACATCGGCCCCGACGGGGCCGGGCACTTCGTGAAGATGGTGCACAACGGCATCGAGTACGCCGACATGCAGCTCATCGCCGAGGCCTACGACCTGCTCAGGCAGGGGCTCGGCCGGACCCCGGCGGAGCTGGCGGACATCTTCGCCGAGTGGAACGAGGGCGAGCTGTCCTCGTACCTGATCGAGATCACCGCGGAGGTGCTCCGCCAGGTCGACGCGGTCACCGGTACGCCGTTGGTCGACGTGATCGCCGACCGTGCCGAGCAGAAGGGCACCGGCCGCTGGACGGTGCAGATCGCGCTGGACCTGGGCGTCCCGGTGAGCGGCATCGCCGAGGCGGTGTTCGCGCGCTCCCTGTCGGGCCACGCGGACCTGCGGGCCGCCGCACGCGGCCTGCCCGGCCCGTCGGGCGTGCCGGCCGGGACCCTCGGCGAGGACTTCGCCGAGGACGTGCGGCGGGCGCTGTACGCCTCGAAGATCGTCGCCTACGCCCAGGGCTTCGACCAGCTCCGGGCCGGCAGCACCGAGTACGCGTGGGACCTCGACCTCGGCGCGCTGGCCACGATCTGGCGGGGCGGCTGCATCATCCGCGCCGTCTTCCTGGACCGCATCCGGGAGGCGTACGAGGCGGAGGAGAAGCCGGTCACCCTGCTCGCCGCCCCCTACTTCGCCGACGCGCTGACCCTGGCGCAGGACTCCTGGCGGCGGGTGGTGGCCAAGGCCGCGGAGCTGGGCATCCCGGCCCCCGGTTTCGCGACCGCGCTGGCCTACTACGACGGGTTGCGCGCCGAGCGGCTGCCCGCGGCCCTGATCCAGGGACAGCGCGACTTCTTCGGCGCGCACACCTACCAGCGGGTGGACCTGGAGGGCTCCTTCCACACCCTGTGGTCGGCCGACCGCAGCGAGATCGCGGGCTGAGCACCACGGCGGGCGGCGCGCACGGGGCCGCCCGCCCTCACGGGGGACGCCCCGCCGCCCCTCCCCGGCCGGGCGGGGAGGGGCGGTCAGCCGATCTCCGGGAGCAGGGCGAAGGCGTGGTCGGCGGCGGCGACGGCCGCGGGATGGGCCCGCTCGGCCGTCTCCCCCTCCACCAGCACCTGCCAGTTGCGCCGGGCCAGCACCCGCTGCACGGTCAGCACCTGCCCCGCGACGAGCCGGGCGGTGAGGTCGTCGGTGACCTCGGTGAGCGCCACGGCGAGCGCCTCCTCGTCCAGGGCCATGTACCGGAAGACCCGCGCCGCCAGGGCGGGCGTGGTGAAGACCATCCGGTGGTAGCCGAGCACCTCGGGATGGTCGTTGAGCCCCGTCACGGGGTCCCGCCGTTCCAGACCGGCCAGGAAGTGCCGGTGCAGCGCCTCCAGCGGCGCCTGGCCCGGCCCCCGTTCCCGCACGACCCGGGCGGCCTCGCCCTGATGGTCGGAGATGCGGTGCAGGACGAGGTCCTCCTTGGTCGGGAAGTACTTGAACAGCGTCGGCTTGGAGACCTCCGCCGCCGCCGCGACCTCCGCGACCGACACCTCGTCGAACCCCCGCTCCAGGAAGAGCGAGACGGCCGTCGCCGAGATCGTCTCGTGGACCTGCCGTCTCTTGCGTTCACGAAGCCCTGTCACGCGTTCCAGCCTAACAGGTCGTTAACTCGGTTAATATATTTACCGAGTTAACATTTAGGGGTGATGCGTGATGACCGGTGCCGGACCCGACGGCGGGCTCGACGGTGAGCTCGACGGTGGACTCGACGGTGGACTCGACGGTGAGCGGGCCTACCTGGCGGAGTGCGAGGCGGCCGTCCGCCGGATGATCGACGGGGCACGGTCGAACGTCGTCGTCGGCGAGCGGGTCGCGGGCGACCGCTACAGCGCCGAGAGGCTGGGCTACGACCTCAGGAGCCAGGCCAAGGAGCTGGAGGAACGACCGGACGGCCCGCCGTTCTTCGGCCGCCTGGACTTCGGCCCCGCCTCCGCCGAGCACGGCGGCCAGCGCTACTACATCGGCCGCCGGCACGTCTCCGGCGGCTCCGGGCGGCAGCCGATGGTGATCGACTGGCGTGCCCCGGTCTCCACCGCGTTCTACCGGGCGAGCGCCCGCGACCCGCGCGGGGTGTCCGTACGGCGTCGTTTCGGCTGGTCCCGGGACCCGGTGGCGCTGACCGGCTTCGAGGACGAGCTCCTCGATGGCGGCCAAGACCCTGGTCAAGACCCCGGGGAGGGATCCGGGGACGAGGCGGGAGCGACGGCGGATGTGACGGCGGGGGTGGCGAGCCGGATCGTGGCCGCCGAGATCGAACGGCCCCGCGTCGGGCCGATGCGCGACATCGTGGCCACCATCCAGCCCGAGCAGGACGAGCTGGTCCGCGCCGGCCTGGAGGAGTCGATCTGCGTCCAGGGGGCGCCCGGCACCGGCAAGACCGCGGTGGGGCTGCACCGGGCCGCCTACCTGCTCTACACCCACCGGCAGCGGCTCTCGCGCGCGGGCGTGCTGATCCTCGGCCCCAACCGGGCCTTCCTGGGGTACATCGCGGCCGTGCTCCCGGCGCTGGGCGAGGTCGACGTCGAGCAGACCACCGTGGACGGCCTGCTGGCGCGCGGGCCGCTGCGGGCCGAGGACCCCGAGGAGACCGCGGTCGTCAAGCACGACGCCCGGATGGCACGGGTGCTGCGCCGGGCGCTGTACCGGCGGGTGACGCGGCCGGCGGACGGGATCGCCGTCCCCGACGGCTCCTACCGGTGGCGGATCGGGGCCGAGGAGTTCCGCCTCGTCGTGACCGGCGCGCTGCGGGAGACGACCTCGTACGGGGTGGGCCGCGAACGCGTGCTCTCGCGGGTCGTGGCCCTGCTGCTGCGGCAGGCCGAGGCGCGCGGGCAGAACGTGAACGCGGCCTGGGCGCGCAGGACGGCCAGGGCGGTCACCGGGTACGTCGACGCGGTCTGGCCGGCCGTCCGGCCGGAGGAGGTGCTGGCGGAGGTCCTCGGCGATCCCGCCGTGCTGGACGAGGCCGCGGACGGCGTCCTGTCCCCCGCCGAGCGGGCCGCGCTCCTGTGGGCCCGGCCCCCGCGCTCGTTCAGGAGCGCGAGGTGGTCGGCGGCCGACATGGTGCTGCTCGACGAGATCTCCGGGCTGCTGGAGCGCCCGCGGGGCCACGGTCACGTCATCGTCGACGAGGCCCAGGACCTCTCCCCGATGCAGTGCCGGGCGATCGCGCGCAGGAGCGAGCACGGCTCGATCACCGTGCTCGGCGACCTGGCGCAGGGCACCACGCCGTGGGCGGCCCGCGCCTGGCGGGACCAGCTCGCCCACCTGGGCAGGCCCGAGGCGCGGCTGATCGCCCTGACCACGGGATTCCGGGTACCCGCGGCCGTGGTGGCGGTCGCCAACCGGCTGCTGGAGGAGCTGGCCGTGGACGTGCCCGGGACCCGCTCGTTCCGCACGGACGGCCGCCTGGCCGTCCGTGCGGCGTCCGATCCGGGCGAGGGCACGGTGGCCGCGGTACGCGCCGCGCTCGGCCACGAGGGCTCGGTCGCGGTGATCGCGGCCGACACCGCGCTGGACGCGCTGACGGCCGCGCTGGCCGCCGGGGGCGTCGAGGTCTCCCCCCTGGGTGACGGCACCTGCGCGGGCCGCGTCACCGCCGTGCCCGTCTCGATGGCCAAGGGCCTGGAGTACGACCACGTGGTGGTGGTCGAGCCCGCGCAGATCGCGGGGACCGGGACGCGGGGTCCCCATCTGCTCTACGTCGCCCTGACCCGCGCGGTGTCGCGGCTGGACGTGGTGCACACCCGCCCGCTCCCCTCCTGGTTCCCCGAGCCCGCCGACGCCGTCGGTGATCTTTCGTATTAAATGTTCCTTTCGCCCGATTATTAGTCTTTAATCCGACACGCCTAATGCTGGAAATGGCTGGAATACACGGGAGACAGGTGGAACTCCTGTTACGCTCCGGGCCGTGAGTGATTCACTGGACGCGCTGGAACGGCGAATAGCCGACCTCCGCGCCGAGGTGCGACGGGCGGTCAAGGCGAGGGAGAACTCGCTCGCCAGGACGCTCCGCGGGGACCTGCGCCGGGCCGAGCAGGCCTGGGACGCGGCGGTGGCCGTCGAGGCCCCCGTCCCGGCGCCGGTCCCGGCGCCCGCCCCGCGCGAGTCCGGGGCCTCGCTGCTCCCCATCAGGGAGCAGGTCCACCAGGCGCTGGCCATGCTGGGGGTGCCGACGTCGGCCAAGCTGATCGTGGCGGTGAACGACGCGTTCTTCTCCCGCGAGCTGCGCGGATCCCAGCTGACGAGCCTGCGCCGCGACGAGGAGCGCTCCTTCCGGGGGGACCCGTACGCCAGGCCGTACTACCTGTGCGCCGCGCTGACCGACCGCCTCTCCCCCGCCCGGGGGCTGCTGGCCGACAGCACGTGGCCGCCGGAGCGGCGGGTCCTCGGGCCGCTGAGCCCGCGCGTCGACTTCCTCGTCTCGACCATGCGCATCGCCGAGCACCTGACGCGGCTGGCGGAACCGCCCGCGGGCGCGGTGCGGCTGCTGTCGCGGATGGCGCAGAACATCCCGGGCGCCGTCGAGGGGTTCGCCCCGGCCAGTCCCGCGACCGCGATCCGCGCGGCCCGGGCCGAGCTGGAGGTGCACCGCGCCACCGACGCCGCGCAGCGCGCCGAGGTGGCGGCGCGGGCCACGAGGCAACTACCGGACGCGGAGCGCCTGTTCGGCGTCACCGCGATGAACGCCGTGAGGGGGGCCTGATGAAGACCAGGCTGGACGGAAGGACCGGCTCGTGAGCACGGTCCGGGACAGAGCCGTCGTGATCAGGCTCGACGAGCTGCGCGGGCCGGTGCCCTCGCGACCGCACGACGCGCGGGCCATCGCCGCGCTGGCCGCCAACCCCGGCTGCACCCGCAGGGCGGTGATGGACGCCGCCGGCGTGGACAAGGACCTCACGGCCCGGCACGTCGGCTTCCCCGCGCCGTTCGGCCAGTCGCAGTTCGCGATCACTCGCGGGAACGTGTTCGAGGCCCTGGTGAAGGAGAACGGCTGCGCCGAGCTGCTCCGGCTGCTGCGCGAGCTGCTGGACCTGCCCGTCGAGCAGGTCGGCTACCAGGACGTGGAGAGCGTCGGCTCCCACCTGCGCCACTCCCACACGCGGGCGCTGATCGACCGCGCGGCACGCCAGGACGACGGCTCCGCGGTCTTCTACGACCACCCGCTGCTCAGCCTGGAGATCGCCGGGCACACCTCCTACCTGGAGCCCGACGTGGTCGCCTTCCAGATCGGCGGGCGCTTCCACATCGTGGAGATCAAGTCGTTCGGCATGATCGACGGGCAGGCCGAGCCGGACAAGGTGGCGGCGGCGGCCCGTCAGGCGGCGGTGTACGTGCTGGCGCTGCGCACGCTCATGGCCGATCTCGGGCACGACCCGCTGCGGGTCTCCCACGACGTGGTCCTGGTCTGCCCGGAGAACTTCGCCAACCGCCCGACGGCCGCCCTGGTCGACGTGCGCAAGCAGCTCTCGGTGCTCAACCGCCAGCTCACCCGGATGACCAGGATCGAGCAGCTGCTCCAGGGCCTGCCCGCCGACGTCACCTTCGACCTGGCACCCGGCGAGGACGGCGTGCCGACCCGCTCGGCCGACGAGCTCGCCCAGGCGCTGATGCGGGTGCCTGCCCGGTACGCCCCGGACTGCCTGTCCACCTGTGACATGTGCATGTTCTGCCGTCACGAGGCGCGCGCCTGCGGGTCCACCGACCTGCTGGGGCGTCAGGTCCGCGACCAGCTGGGCGGCGTCTCCGGGGTGGATGAGGCGCTCGGCCTGGCCGAGGGCACCCGCGAGCCCGCCGAGGGCCAGGAGGAGATCGCCCGCCTGCTGCGGCTGGCGAACCGGTTGCGCGAGGAGTCGCTGCGGTGAGGACGGGTGACACCCGGAGGACCTCGGGGACGCCGTCGCCCTCCCCGCGACGGACCGGCGCGACCCGGGACGGCGCGGCGCGGGCGGTCCGCGGATGAGCGCGCTGACGGCGCTGGCGCAGCTGCGGGCGATCCGGGACGGTGTCGCGCAGCGGATCACCACGGTCCGGCACTGCCACGTCTCCGCCCAGCCGATGGTGCTCATCCCGCTCAAGCTCGCGGGTGAGGCCGCCGCGCCGCTGGCCGCCATGGTGGGCACCGACCCGGGCCATCCCCGGCTGCTCGTCGTGCCCCAGCCGCGCAACCGGGACCTGCGGTTCGCCTTCGCCGCCGGGCTGGCCGAGGTGCTGCTGCCGTACGTCGAGGGGTTCGCCAAGAGCACCGAGACGGTCGAGCGCAGGAGCGGCGAGCCGTACGAGCGGTGCCTGGACGCGCCGCAGATCCTGGTGCCGAACCGGTCGGCGGCCTCGTTCGTCGGGCTGCTGGGCCGCTCCACCCGGTTCCGCCGGGCCGACGGCCCCTACCCGGTCCACCCGTCGGTGCCGCTGCTCGGCCGGTGGCTGACGTACTTCGCCGACCGGTCGCAGCAGCCCGGCTCGTCGATGCTGCTGGTGGCGACCGAGGCGCTGAGCCTGCACTGGGCCACCGGGCAGAGCGGCCTGGAGGACGCCAACCTCGCGGCGCTGATGGGATGGATCGATCCCCCGCCCGGTACCTCCGGGCGCCAGGCCGCCGAGGAGGCCGAGGACCCGCTGCTGTGGCCCCCGGCCGGTCCGGCCACCGACCCCGGCTTCGACAACGAGGTGCTCGGTCCCGCGATCCGCGCCTACGAGGAGGCGCCGACCGACCGTGCCGTCGACCGGGTGAGCCAGGCGCTGCGCACCCAGCTCGACCCCACCTGGCGGCTGATGTGGCGGGCGGTGGAGCTGTTGCGCTCCCTGCCCGAGGGGGCGCGGGTCAAGGACCGCTGGGAGCTCGACCGCGGGTCGTTCACCCGGTTCACCGAGCGGGTCGCCGAGGGCGGGCCGCCGCAGGCGCGCAGGGACGGGGCGGTCGGCGCGGCGGCCCGGCTGGCCGGGCTGGAGCGGGCCCGGGCCAGCTACGACGTGCAGCGGGCCCACGACGACCCACTGCTCATGGCCGAGTACCGGCTGACCGGCGAGGCGTTCGCCGGGACGGTGACGTCCGCCGACCCCGAGCACAGCGAGGGCGAGGGCCGCTCGCGCAAGCTCCGGCCGCTGGTCACGGTCCGGACCGGCGACCCGGTACGGCTCACCCCCGGCACCGTGGTCGGCAGCCCCGACCGCCGCGGGCACGCCGCCGAGATCGTCGAGATCGCGGGCGGGGAGATCACCTTGAAGATCGTCAAGGGCATGGGGCGGGGCAGGACACCGGTCCCCGGGTCGGTGCCCGAGCCGGGCGAGCGGGTCTCGTACACCTCGCTGACCGACGACTTCCAGTCGTCGGCGGCGCTGCCCGATCCCGAGCGGACGCCGTGGACCCACGGCGGCCCCCCGCAGGAGTACGTCCCGAGCGACGACGACGCGCAGGAGGAGTGGCTGTGAGCGCCCACCCGACGCCGCGGCAGGAGGCGGCCGCCGTGGTGGACGCCGTCCTGGCCGACCTGCCCCGCCACCGCGGCGTGGTGGTGGACTCCCCTCCGGGCGCGGGCAAGTCCACGCTGGTGGTGCGGGCCGCCGGGCACATCGCCGAGACCGGCGAGCCGCTGATGATCGTCGCCCAGACCAACGAGCAGGTCGACGACCTCGTGGAACGGCTCGCGACCGAGCACCCCGACCTGCCGATCGGCCGCCTGTCGGCGAGCGGGTACATCACGCCCGGACGCATCCTCGCCCGTCCCAACGTCTCGGTCGCGGGCAAGCTCCCCGACCTCGGGGACCCCGCGGTGGTGATCGCCACCGCCGACAAGTGGGCCTGGGTCGGCGACCGCACCTGGCCCTGGGCCATCGTGGACGAGGCGTACCAGATGCGGTCGGACAAGCTGCTGCGCATCGCCTCGCTGTTCGAGCGGTCGCTGTTCGTCGGCGACCCCGGCCAGCTCGACCCGTTCTCCATCGTGGACGGCGACCGCTGGGCGGGCCTGTCGTGGGACCCGGTGCAGAGCGCGGTCGCGGTGCTGCTGCGGCACAACCCCGACCTGCCGGTGCACCGGCTGCCGGTCTCCTGGCGGCTGCCCGCCTCGGCGGCACCGGTGATCTCCGAGGCGTTCTACCCGTTCACCGGCTTCCGCGCCGGGACCGGTCACGCCGACCGGAGGCTGGAGTTCACCGTGGACGGCATGCGCACCTGCCAGGACCGGGCGCTGGAGGAGGCGGCCGCGTCGGGCTGGGCGCTGTACGAGCTTCCGAACCGCCACACCGTGCGCACCGACGCCGAGGCCGTACGGGCGACCGCGGAGCTGGCGGTGCGGCTGCTGCAGCGCGGCCCGGTCGCGTACTCCGAGCGGGGCGCCCACCCGGTGACCGCGGGCCGGATCGCCGTCGGCGCCGCGCACCGCGACCAGGTCGCCGCGATCAGGGCCGCCGGGGTGCCGCCGGAGATCACCGTGGACACCGCCAACCGGCTGCAGGGCCGGGAGTACGACGTGACGATCGTGCTGCACCCGCTCTCCGGGCGGCGCGACGCCACCGCGTTCCACCTGGAGTCGGGGCGGCTGTGCGTGCTGACCTCCCGGCATCGCCACGCCTGCGTGGTGGTGGCCAGGGCGGGCATCCCCGAGCTGCTGGACGCCCACCCGTCGGCCGAACCGGTCCAGCTCGGCGTGCCGGTGAAGTTCCCGGACGGCTGGGAGGCCAACCAGGCGGTGCTGGCCCACCTGTCCAAGCACCGGGTCCGGCCGGAGCGGTGATCCGCTCCGGGCGCGGTCATCCCGTGACGGTCACCGGGTGGATGTGCGCGGTCGCGGGGGCCCCTGGGTTCGCCATGATCCACTCCATGCGCTCGCGGCTCTCCTCGTCCGCGGGCGTGTAGACGACCATCCTGGTCTCCGGCGGCGACGGCAGCGCCATGCTGGTCGAGACGGTACGGACCTGCCCGCCGGAGAAATGGTGGAAGACCTTCATCTGGCTTCCCGGCCTGGCCACGTCGTGGGCCGCCCACATGCTCGCGAACTCCGGGCTGGCGGCCGACAGCGCGCGGACGAACCCGGTCCAGGCGGGCTCGCCCAGGTGCCGCCCGAACCCGGCGCGCAGGACGGCGACCATCTGGGCCACCTCCTCGGCCCGGTTGACGATCTGGCTGCAGCACTCCTGCATGGCGAAGATCTGCCAGAGCACGTTGCGGGTCGCGACCGGCTGGGTCACCACGTTCGGGAACAGGGAACCGTAGGCCGCGTTCCAGGCCAGCAGGTCGTAGCGGCCGTTGTAGACGGCCGCGGGGATCGGATCGAGCCGGTCGAGGATCACCTGGATCTCCGGGGCGAGCCGTCCGCGGGAGGCGTCGCCCTCGGACACGGCGGGCACGTCGGCGAGCCGGTAGAGGTGCTCGCGCTCGGCCTGGTCGAGCTCCAGGGTGCGGGAGATCGCGTCGAGGACCTGCACGCTGGCGTTGATCGGCCGTCCCTGCTCCAGCCACGTGTACCACGTGACGCCGACCCCGGCGAGCAGGGCGACCTCCTCGCGCCGCAGCCCGGGGGTGCGCCGGCGCGATCCCGGGGGCAGTCCCGCGGCCTCGGGGGAGATGCGCTCGCGGCGGTTGCGCAGGAACGCCGCCAGCTCGGCGCGGCGGGCGGCCGACCCGGCTCCCCTCCCGGCGCCCGGCGTGGTGACGGTCATCCCCCCATGGTGGCCGACGGGCGATCCGGTTGCCAGGTGGCGTCGATACCAGGATGAGCGGGCTCTCGTTACCCGTACCGGCCCGGTCCCAGGCTCCTTGCCATGACCGTGACATCGGCTCCGGCCCCGGCCGCCCGTACCTCCTCCCCCTGGCCGCTGACGGTGATCCTGGCCGGGCAGTTCATGGCCGTCCTGGACGTCTCCATCGTCAACGTCGCCGCCCCCGTGATCCGCTCCGACCTCGGCGCGTCGGGGTCGGGCCTGCAAATGATCGTTTCCGGCTACACCATCGCCTACGCCATGCTCCTCGTCACCGGTGCCCGGCTGGGCGGCCGCCACGGCGGGCGCCGCCTGTTCCTGTACGGCCTGGCGGGCTTCACCGCGGCCTCCCTGGCCTGCGGGCTGGCCGCGTCGGCCGGGCAGCTGATCGCCTTCCGGTTCCTGCAGGGCGCGGGGGCCGCCCTGATGGTGCCCCAGGTGCTGAGCATGATCCAGACGAGCTTCGCGGGCGCGGCCAGGGCCCGCGCGCTCGGCCTGTACGCCGCGGTGGTCTCCGGGGCCGCCGTGGCCGGTCAGGTGCTGGGCGGCGTGCTGGTCTCCGCGGACCTGTTCGGCTCCTCGTGGCGGCCGGTGTTCCTGGTGAACGTGCCGATCGGACTGGTCCTGCTCGTGCTGGGCGCGCGGCTGCTGCCCGCCGGGGGTCCGTCGCGGCACCGCGCGCTCGACCTGCCGGGCCTGGTCACGCTCTCGGCGGCGGTCGGGCTGCTGGTGGTCCCCCTGGTGCTGGGCCACGAGCGGGGCTGGCCGCTGTGGAGCCGGGCCGCCCTGGTGGCGAGCGCGGTGATGGCGGGCGTGTTCGTCCTGGTCGAGCGCAGGGTCGCCGCCCCGCTGGTGCCGGTACGGGTGCTGCGGGCGCCGGGGACGGTGCCGTCGGCGCTGGCGATCTTCGGGACGATGACGACCTACGGCGGGTTCCTGCTCGCCTGCGCCCTGCACCTGCAGGGACCGCTGGGTGACGACCCGCTGGCGGCGGGCCTGACGTTCGTGCCGGCCGCGGTGGGCTTCACCGTCGTCAGCCTCGGCTGGCGCCGCGTCCCCGGACGCCTGCACCGCCGGATGATCGTCGTCTCCTTCGGTGTGGCCGGGCTCGGCTACCTGCTGCTGTCGCCGGCGCTCACCGCGGGGAACCGGCCGCTGCTGGCGGCGGCGTTCGTGGTGATCGGGGCGGGTCTGGGCGGGGCGTTCAGCCCGACGCTGTCGGTGGGGCTGGCGCACGCCGCCCCCGAGGACGCCCCGGACGTCAGCGGCCTGTTCGTCATGATGACCCAGCTCGGCCAGGTGGTCGGGGTCGCCACGTTCGGGACGCTCTATCTGGGCTCGGGGTCGGTGACGGCCACCTGTCTGGCCCTGGCTGGGACGATCCTGCTCACCGGGGCGTGCGCGCTGCCGCTGCTGCGGCGCCGCCGAGACCTCCGGCCCGCGGCACCGTGACGACGGGTGGGGACGTCAGAGCGTGCGCCGCCAGACGTCGATGGCGAGCACCTGGCGCATGCCCACCGACAGGTAGAGGCCGAGCGCGGGCGTGCCGTTGTTGGCGTCGACGTGCAGGTAGGTGCCCGCCCGTCCACGGCCGGCGTCCTCGGCGAAGGCCCTGCGCAGCATGAACCGGCCCAGGCCCCGCCCCCGGAACCCGGGCCGCACGGCCAGGCGGCGTACGTAGCCGCAGTTCTCGTCGCCGAGGAAGGCGTCGGTGCCCAGCAGCATCGCCACCGGCTCGCCGTCCAGGCGGGCGAGCGCGAGCTGCGACCAGTCGGTGCTCGCGGAGGAGGCCAGCTCGTCGTACCACTCGTCGTAGCCCTTGGGGGCGAACCCGAAGTGCTCGGCGAAACCGGCCTGCTCCACGGCGTGGGCCTGGCGGCGCACCTCCTCGGTGAGCCCGTCGTGCACGGTCACGCCCGCGGGGAGGGCGGGGTGGCGGACCGGTGCGGTGTGGTCGGCCCGCAGCCGGACGAAGGTGGTGGCGGCGCCGAAGCCCCGGGCCGCTGCGACGGCGCGCTTGGCGCCGTCCTCGCGGTACAGGGCGATGTCCACCACGGCCCGGTCGTGGCCGAGACCGGCGGTGATCCGCCGGGCCCGCTCGGTCACGGTGTCCCAGAGCGGGCCGGTCAGCTCGGGCGCGGCGGGGTGCACGACGACGTCGATGTCGACGTTGTCGCCGGCGCCCTTGCGCCACGCCCAGGCCCAGCCGGTCAGGCGCCCGGTCGCGTCGTGGACCAGCAGGCCGTCGGTCCCGAGGTCGAAGGAGGGGTCGTTCAGCTGGTCGGCCACGTCGTCGAGGGTCATGTCGGCCTTGCCGATCACCTGGACGTCGCAGAGCGAGATCAGCTCGTGGATACGGGGGGCGTCGCCGGCCCGGGGCCGCCGGGTGACGTACCCGGCGGGGATGCTCGTCGTCATGTGCCCATCGTCGCGGGGGCGACTTGAGAATCACTGGGCCCGGACTTGGTCCGGGCACGGCCGGGGTCGCGTCAGTCCAGGGCCGGGACCGGCTGCTCCTTGGACTCGGCGGCGTCCCCGGGCCCGCCGCGCAGCGGGATCTCCTTGATGAAGGCCGCCAGCAGCGGCACCAGCACGGCGAACAGGATCGCCCACCAGAAGACCTCGGAGATGGAGACGGCCAGGGACTCCAGGAAGCCGGCCCGCACGTGCCCGGGGAGCCGGTGCAGGGCGGCCGGGTCGAACTGGGCCCCGCCGGAGGCGAGCTTCTCGCCCGCCGCGCCCAGCCTGCTCTGCAGACCGGCGGTGAGCTCGTTGTTGAAGATCGCGCCGAACAGCGAGACGCCGAACGAGCCGCCGATGGAGCGGAAGAAGGTGGAGGCGCTGCTGGCCACGCCGAGGTCCTTCTGCTCGACGCTGTTCTGGGCGATGAGCATGGTGATCTGCATCAAAAAGCCCATGCCGAGGCCGAGGACGCCGATGAACACCCCGGTCTGCCAGGCGGGCGTGTGCACGTCCATCAGGGAGAGCAGCCACATTCCCGCGGCCATGATCGCGCCACCGAGGACGGGGTAGATCTTGTAACGGCCGGTCCTGGTGATGGCGCGGCCGACGAAGAGGGAGACCACCATGGAGGCGCCCATCATGGGCAGCAGCAGCAGGCCGGAGTTGGTGGCCGTGGCGCCCTGGACGGTCTGCTGGAAGAGCGGCAGGAAGTTGATCGCGCCGAACATGGCGAACCCGAGCAGGAAGCCCACGGCCGAGATCAGGCTGAAGTTGCGGTCGCGGAAGACGTGCAGCGGCAGGATGGGCTCGGCGGCGCGGCGCTCCACCGGGACGAACAGGGCCAGCGTGACCACGGCGAGCGCAGCCAGGCCGAGGATCTGCGGCGAGCCCCAGGCGTGGTCGTTGCCGCCCCAGGTGGTGATGAGGACCAGCGCGGTGATGCCGATCGAGAGCAGGACCGCGCCGAGCCAGTCGATGCGGTGCTCGGTGCGCAGCCTGGGCAGCTTCAGCGTGACGGCCAGCATGGCCAGCGCGACGAAGCCGAGGGGCAGGTTCACGTAGAAGGCCCAGCGCCAGTTCAGGTGGTCGGTGATGAACCCGCCGACGAGCGGCCCGGCGATCATGGCCAGCGACATCACGGCGGCCATGATGCCCTGGTACTGGCCGCGCTCGCGGGGCGGGACCAGGTCGCCGATGATCGCCATGGCGTTGACCATCAGGCCGCCGGCCCCCAGCCCCTGCAGCGCGCGGAACGCGATGAGCTGGGCCATGCCGTCCGAGGGGCCGCCGAGCAGGTCGGAGCCGGCCATCCCGCAGAGCGCGGAGCCGAGCATGAACAGGGCGATGGAGGCGAGGAAGATGTTCTTCCTGCCGTACAGGTCGCCGATCTTGCCCCAGATGGGGGTCGAGACGGTGGTGCCGAGCACGTAGGCGGTCACCACCCACGACAGGTGGGTCAGGCCGCCGAGCTCGCCGACGATGCGCGGCATCGCGGTTCCGACGATCATGTTGTCGAGCATGGCCAGGACCATCGCGAGCATGAGCCCCGGCAGCACCACCATGACCTCGCGGCGCCGTCCCGGTGCGGCCGCTGTCTCCTTCACTTCCACGCCCCCTGGGAATCTGCTTACCTGCCGACCGGCTAGCGTCGGATATGCTGGGAATGTAGGCCGCTTACTTACCGGCCGTCAAGTTGATTCATCGGTAAAGGGAGCCATGAGGGAACACCCCGACACGCGGACGCGCATCCAGGAGACCGCCCTGACGTTCTTCATCGAACAGGGCTACGAGGCAACCTCGCTGCGCGAGATCGCCGAGGCCCTGGGCGTGACCAAGGCGGCTCTCTACTACCACTTCAAGACCAAGGACGACATCGTCCTCAGCCTGGCCGAGGACAGGTCGCGCACGATCGCCGAGCTCGTCGCCTGGGCCGAGCGGCAGCCGCGCACCGAGGAGACCCGGCGCGAGCTGGTCCGCCGCTACTCCCGGGACCTGAAGCAGGGCAGGCACCGCCAGATCATCCGGTTCCTGGAGCGCAACCAGACCTCGCTCAAGAACCACCCGATCATGGAGAAGGCCCGGGAGCACATCTTCCAGCTGGTCGACTTCCTGGTCGATCCGGACGACCCTCCCACCACCCGGCTGCGGAACAAGATGGCCCTGTTCGTGCTGCACTCCGCCTGGTTCATGATGCGCGACGAGACGCTCGCCGACGACGAGGTGGAGGCGGCCGCCCTGGAGGTCGCGCTCGACCTCGTCAGGCGGTGAGCGTCCTCATCGACCCGCCCGCGTGGCCGGGTCCCCGGGGACTGCTCTGGTCGCACCTGGTCAGCGACACCTCGGTCGAGGAGCTGCACGCCTTCGCCGAGGCGCTCGGCGTGCCGCGCCGGGCGTTCGACCGCGACCACTACGACGTCCCGGAGACGGTGTACGCGCGGGCCGTGGCGCTCGGCGCCGAGGAGGTGCCCTCCCGCGAGCTCGTCGCCCGGCTGACCGCCGCCGGTCTCCGCAGGCGCCGGATCCGGGACGGCAGCGACAGCCCCGCATAGGTCCCGGCGTATCGGGCATCAGGCCCGGGTGAGGACATCACCGCACGTCACAGAGGGGACGACATGCTGAACGGCAAAACGATCGCGTTCCTCGTGGCCCCGGAGGGCATCGAGCAGGTCGAGCTCACCGAACCGTGGAACGCCGTCAAACAGGCGGGGGGCACGCCCCGGCTCGTCTCCACCGAGAAGGGTCAGGTCCAGGCCTTCAACCATCTGGAGCCGGCCGACCGCTTCCCGGTGGACGCCACGGCCGACGAGGTCTCGGCCGCCGACTTCGACGGGCTGGTACTTCCCGGCGGTGTCGCCAACCCCGACCTGCTGCGTACCGTGCCCGAGGCCGTCGCGTTCGCGAAGGGTTTCTTCGACGCGGGCAAGCCGGTCGCGGCCATCTGCCACGCGCCCTGGACGCTGATCGAGGCCGGCGTGGTACGCGGCCGCAAGGTCACGTCCTGGCCGAGCCTGCGGACCGACCTGGGCAACGCCGGGGCGGAGTGGGAGGACCGCGAGGTCGTGGTCTGCTCCGCGGGCCCGAACACACTGATCACCAGCCGCAAGCCCGACGACCTCAAGGCCTTCTGCCAGGCCGCGGTCGACGCCTTCTCCGGAGGGGGCGGCTGACCCGTCCCGTCCCCGGCACGGCCGGGGGCTGCGTCGGCGGCGCGCCGGAACCCACCCGTTCCGGCGCGCCGCCGCCGTTCCCGGTCTCCTCCTCGCCGTTCCCGGCTTCCGCTCGTCCTCATGCGCGACCCGGCCTCTCGCGTCGTGCGCGACCCGGCCTGTCGCGTCCCCGTACGCGACCCGGCTTTTCGTGGCCTCGCGCGCGGTCTCGCGGCGGGGTGTTTCCCGCCTCCGACCTGGGCGATCACGGTCCGGCCGCGCCGCCTCGCACCGGCACCGCACGGGCGGGGAATCGGCCGTGGCCGGTTAGGCCCGGACGTGCAGGGCAAGTGCTCTGGCAACCGGCTGTGAAAGGAGGGGACCGTGGAGGCAACCATCGCGCTGCGTCTGCCGCGTGACGCCGCGAGTGTTCCCGTCATCAGGCAACTTCTCGACTCCTCGCTGCAGGCCCTGGGCGTCATCCCCCAGATCCGCGAGGACATCCAGCTCATGCTCTCGGAGGCGTGTTCCAACGTCATCCAGCACGCCACCCCCAGCGACGACTACATGGTCAGCACCGAGCTGTCCCGGGACCGTTGCGTGATCAAGGTGGTGGACGCCGGCAACGGCTTCGACTTCGACGGCGCCTCCTCCCCCGCCCCCACCTCCGAGCACGGCAGGGGACTGCTGATCATGCAGGCCCTGGCCGACGACATCCGGTTCGTCAACCGGCACGAGAAGGGCTCGATCGTCTGCCTGGAGAAGGCACTGCGCTTCGTCGACGACGCCCCGGGGCTGTCACTGCTGCTCAACGAGGAGCTTGAGCTCGACGAGGGCGTCCCCCAGGTAGTCGGTGACGGTCCACACGTCGGGGACCATCTCCCGGCAGGCGATCACGCCGACGTCAAGTGAGCCGTCGTAGGAGAAGACCGTGATGTTCAGCCCTCCGCTGGCGTCGGTCACCACCGAGACCGGGTGGTACGCCAGCAGCCGGGCGCCGCTGATGTAGAGCGGGAGCTGCGGGCCCGGGACGTTCGAGATCATCACGTTGATCGGGCCCGCGCTCCCGGCGAAGAGGTTGAAGGCGGCGCGCGCGGCCAGGCCGGTCAGCGCGGCGGGCATCATGTCGCTCATCTCCTGCAGCCAGCGGGCCGGGGCGAGCGAGGAGCGCTCCTTGATCAGCCGCATCGCGTCGCGTACCGCCATCAGGCGTTCCAGCGGGTCGGCCACCTGGGTGGCCAGCGTGGTGATCATGATGGTCACCTGGTTCCCGGTCCGCCGGTCCCCGGGGGTGCGCAGCGAGAACGGCACCCCGGCGACGAGCGGCTGCTCGGGCAGGGAGCCGTGCTTGAGCAGCCACTGGCGCAGCGCCCCGGCGCACACGGCCATCACCACGTCGTTCACGGTGACGCCGAGGGCGTTCTTGACGAGCTTGACGTCCTCCAGCGGCAGGGTGGTGAAGGCGAACCTGCGGTGCGCGCTGATCCTGCCGCTGAACGGGGTGCGGGGGACGACCATGCGGGGCATCTCGGGCACCTCGGCGGTCCCGGCCAGCCGGTTGGCCAGGTGCCGGGTGGCCCGTGAGATCGTCCTGGCCCCGGGCATCTGGGAGACCAGGGGGATCTCGTCCAGGTGCGGGACCGCGTTGACCAGGAAGCGCACCGTGTTGGCCGGGTTGACGACGGCCTTGGCGATCCCCCTGGCGAGCATCTCCCGGGTGTCGATCGTCTCCGCGGGCTCGGCGGGCTCCACGAGCCCCGAAGGCCCCGCGGGATCCTCGGACCCCTCGGATCCCGCGGACTTCGCGGACTTCGCGGACTTTCCGGACTTCGCGGCCCTCTTGGACCGCGGGGACTCCGGGAACTCGGGCTCGGCGAGGTCGGGCGGTTCCGGCGAGGTGTCCAGCAGGCCGGCCAGCACGTCGGCACCGGTGACGCCGTCGACCGCGGCGTGGTGCACCTTCATGTACAGGGCCGTGCGGTTCCCGGCCAGGCCGTGGATCAGGTACATCTCCCACAGCGGCAGCCGCCGGTCCAGCCGGCGGGCGTGCAGCCTGGCCACCTGCTCCCCGAGCTGCTCGTCGCTGCCGGGCGCGGGCAGCGCGAGCTCGCGCACGTGGTAGTCCAGGTCGACCGCGTGCTCCTCGGTCCAGTAGGGGTGGTCCAGTCCGAGCGGGACGGGCACCAGCCTCATCCGGAAGGGCGCCGCCAGGTGCAGCCTCCTGGCCAGCAGCGACACCAGGTCGCCGCGCGACAGCCCGCCCGACAGGATCGCCAGCCCCCCGATGTTCGCGACGTTCGTCGAGGTCTCGAAATTCAGGAACTGCGTGTCCACCGCGTTGAGCTGTCGCACCGTCTACCTCCGGGAAGTCGTCCTCCCATCCTGCTCCCGTGAGGTCGTCAGGGCCAGCGCCGCGAGCGCGGCGAGCATGACCACCGACACCAGGACGAGTGACAGCGGGATGAGAGCGAACACGACGAGAACGGTCATGATCTCACTGATCAACTGCGACACCGGAAAGCCCTGCCCGGTTCGTCCGGCCGTTACACCGCGTTCCAGCGTCCGAGCTTCAGCGCGAGATGGAGTTCTAACCTGTGGGTTCCGTTCTTGAGGTCGCGGTCGGCCAGCTGCTCGATCCTGGTGAGCCGGTAGTACAGGCTGGTGCGGTGCAGGTGCAGCAACCGGGCGGTCTCCTGGACGTCTCCCCCGCTGTCCAGGTAGGTCTCCAGGGTGACGACGAGCCCGGGGTGCTCGCGCAGCGCGTCCAGCGGCCCGCCGGCATGGCCGGAGGCGTCGGTGACCGGTTCGGCCAGCAGCCGGTACACGCCCAGGTCCGGCCAGCGGGCGACGGGTCCCAGCCTCGGCTCGGCCGCCGCCGCCCTGGCCGCGACGAGCGCCTCGCGGTGCGCCCGTACGGCCGACTCCAGCCCCGGGTGCACGGCGCTCACCCCGGCGCCCGCGCCGGTCCGCGCGACCAGCCGCTCCCCCAGCGCCACCGCGTCCTCACCGCGGTTGAGCAGCAGCACGGCGTGCCGGTCCAGCATGGTGAAGGCCGGGGGGCGCAGTGTCCTGGCCAGTTCCGCGCCGACCGCCTCGCGCACCCCGGCCGGCTCCCCCCGGAGGGCGAGGACGCGCAGCGGTCCCTCGCCGAGCACGCCGGCCGCGCGCCGCACCCCGATCTCGCCGGTGAGCAGGTGGCCCAGGGTGTGGGAGCTGCCGCCGTCGTCGAGCAGGGCGGCGATCGCGGCGGCGTCGCGCACGGCCCTGGCCCGCTCCTGCGGGCTCAGCGGGCCGGCCCCCTCGATGATCCACAGGTAGCCGACCCGGCGGTCCTGGTGGAGCAGCGGCACGCAGAGCCGGCCGACCATGCCGAGCGCGGCGTTCTCGGGGACCCTGACCGGCTCCCTGGCCGTGCTCACCCCGTGCGCCTCCTGCCAGGCGGTCACCTCCGCCGGGACCGACCGCGACAGGATGGCGTGCGCCCTGACCGGGTCGGCGTCGCCGTGGTGGGCGCTGTGGGCCACGACCCGGCCCTCCAGGTCGTCCACGGACATGCCCCGGCCCACCGCCGCGGCCAGCGATTCCAGCAGTTCCTGAACATCATCCGCGATCACCGTCCGATCCTACATATGTAGGAAGGATCTCCACCGGCGGAACGATGACGGGCCACCGCGCGCGTCGTAGCGTCACAGTAGTCACAGTCCGGGCGCGCGTCTCGCCAGAGCCGTCCGGCCGATCGGCGGAAGGACGTTCTTTGGAGATGCGCAGCCGCGTCGCCCCGTGGGCCCCGCCCCGGGCACAGCTGCGCCTGACCGAGCTGGAGTCGGAGGTGTCCGGGCTGGGCCTGGACGCGGTGACCCGGCTGGTCGACGCGGTGCTGGCCGAGCACCGGGGCCGCCTCGACGAGGACGGCGTGGTCCTGTACGCGGGCACCAACACGATGAGCGAGCGGGCCAGGGCGGCCCACGAGATCTCCATGGGATGCCGTCCCTCGATGGGCTGGCCGGGCGACAAGTACCAGACCGGCCTGGACGAGCTGGACGTGCTGGAGGTGCTCGTCCCGCTCCAGGTCGCCGCGCTGATGGGCGGCGAGTTCGCCGAGGTGCGGCTGCAGAGCGCCACGCTGGCCAATCTGGCCTGCTACAGCGCGTTCACCGCCCCGGGCGACACGATCGCGGTGCCGCCCGAGGAGGCCGGGGGCCACGGCGCCCGGAACGCGCGGGCCGTGGCAGGCATCCGGGGGCTGCGGGTCGCCGACCTGCCCTACGACGCCGCGCGGCTCGACGTCGACCACGACGCCCTCCCGGCCTTCCTGCGCGAGCACCGGCCCGCGCTGGTGGTGCTCGGCACGGGGCTGATGCTGTTCCCGTACGACGTCGCGCGGGTGCGCGCGGCCTGCGACGAGGTCGGCGCGCTGGTGGTGTACGACGCCTCGCACGTGGCGGGGCTGATCGCCGGCGGCCGGTTCCAGTGCCCGCTGGGCGAGGGCGCGCACCTGCTGACCATGTCCACCTACACCTCCTTCGGCGGCCCTCCGGGCGCGGCCGTGGTGACCCGGGACGAGGAGCTGGCCCGCCGGGTGTCGGCGGCGGCCTACCCGGGCCTGACCGCCAACTACGACGCCTCCCGCCTGGCGCCGCTGGCCGTCGTCGCCGCCGAGCACGCCGCCGGGGGCTCCGGCTACGCCGACCGCTGCCTGGCCAACGCCCGGGCGCTGGCCTCGGCGCTGGACGCGGAGGGCTTCACCGTCTTCGCCGCCGACCGGGGCTGGACCGCCTCGCACCACGTGGCGGTGGACGCCACCGCGTTCGGCGGCGGGGACGAGGCCGCCAGGCTGCTGGCCGAGGGCGGTGTCTACCTCAGCGGCATCGGCCTGCCCGGCCAGGCGCCCGGAGAGCCCATGCGGGGCCTGCGGATCGGCACCCAGGAGGTGACCCGGCGCGGTTTCCCCCCGGAGGCCATGGGCGCGGTCGCGGCCCTGATGCGCCGCCTGCTGATCGACGGCCATGATCCCGCCAGGGTGCTGCGGGACGCGGTGGCGCTGCGCCACGCCACCCCATGATCCCGGACCGGCCCGCTCGACCCCCGGAGGCTCGCCTCCTGGCGGGCCGGTCCGCTTCCCCCTCCTGCCGGTGACCGGCGGGACGGCCCGCGTCCCCCCTCGCGGGCCGCCCCGTCCCGGTCCCCGCCCCGAATCCCGTCCGGTCGCGCTCGCGAGCGTGTCCGGAGGGGATCGGCGTGGCCGCCGTGAGGTCCCGCGGGACCCGGTGGACCCCGCGGGATCGCGCGGAACCTCGGGGCGGGTCAGACCGCCCGGTGGTACTGGTCGGGCCAGCGGGCGCCGGCCGGGGCCAGCTCGCGGGCGGCGAGGTTGGGCCAGTAGGGGTTGCGCAGCAGCTCGCGGCCGAGCAGCACGGCGTCGGCCCGGTCGGAGGCGACGATCTCCTCGGCCTGCCGGGGGTCGGTGATCTCCCCGACGGCCCCGACCGGCAGGTCGGTCTCGGCCTTCACCCGGGCCGCGAACGGCACCTGGTAACCGGGTCCGGTGAGGATGCGCGCCCTGGGGACGTTGCCTCCGGAGGAGACGTCGAGGAGGTCGACGCCGTGGGCGAGCAGGTCCTTGGCGAAGCGGACGGTGTCGTCGACGCTCCAGCCCTCGCGGTCGTCGGCGGGGTCCTCGGCGAGCCAGTCGGTGGCCGAGATGCGGAAGAAGACGGGAAGCTCCTCGGGCCAGACCGCGCGCACCGCGTCGACGACCCGGAGCGCGAACCGCGTCCGGCCCTCGTAGGAGCCGCCGTAGGCGTCGGTGCGGTGGTTGCTGAACGGCGAGAGGAACTCGCCGATCAGGTAGCCGTGCGCGCCGTGGACCTCGGCCACCCGGAAACCCGCGGCCAGCGCCCGCCGGGCCGCGGCGGCGAAGGCGTCCACGAGCCGGTCGATGCCGTCGGCGTCCAGCTCCTCGGGGACGGGGTGGCCGTCGGCGAAGGGGATCGGGCTCGGCGCGACCGGCCGCCAGCCGTTCTCGCCGGGACCGGTGGGGGCACCGCCCTGCCAGGGGCGGCGGGTGGAGGCCTTGCGCCCGGCGTGCGCGAGCTGGATGGCGGGCACGGCACCGTGCTCGGACAGAAAACGGGTGATGCGGGCGAACGCCTCCTGCTGGCGGTCGTTCCACAGGCCGAGGTCGGCCGGGCTGATGCGGCCCTCCGGCGTCACCGCGGTGGCCTCGGCCATGACGAGCCCGGCGCCGCCCACCGCGCGGGCGCCCAGGTGGGTCAGGTGCCAGTCGGTCGGCACCCCCTGCTCCGGCCCCTCCTCCGCCGCGCAGTACTGGCACATCGGAGACATCCAGATCCGGTTGGGGACGGTGAGGCTGCGCAACGTCAGGGGCTCGAACAGGGCGCTCACGGCCGTACTCCTTCTCACGCGGGGGCATCCGGGGGTGACGCGGGGACGGGCTCCCCGGCTCACGGTCATACGATAAACGACGTACTACGAGAGATGTCAAACTACGATCGTTCTCGTACAATCATGACGACCCGCGAGAAGGGAGACCGCGTGCCGACCGCCCCCGCCGCCAGGACCCTGGACCACCCCGAGCCCGGCGAGATCACCCTGGAGGGCGTGCTGCACGCGCTGTCCGACCCGATGCGCCTGCAGATCGTGCGCTTCCTGTGGCCGCTGGAGGAGGACGAGGAGGCCCCCTGCTCGGCGATCGACCTGGCGATCACCAAGTCGACCACCACCCACCACTTCCGGGTGCTGCGCGAGGCGGGCGTGATCAGGCAGGTCTACCGGGGCACCGCCAAGATGAACGCGCTGCGGCGCGGTGACCTCGACGCGCTCTATCCCGGCCTGCTCGACGCGATCCTGACCGCCGACGCGACCCGGCGCGAACGCGAGGAGCCGCTCGCCCGCTCCCCCGCGTGACCCCCGGCCGGGGCTCCCGGCACCTCCCGTGCCGGTGCCGCCGGAATCCGCGGACCCATCGAGAGGGCGGGCGGTGCGCCGGGCCGGGGCGAGCCGGCGGGCGAATCGTCGGTGGCGCGCAGTACCGTCCTGGCATGTGCCGGAGTATCAAGACCCTTCGTGAGCCCTACGTCAGCGACGTGACCGAGGAGGACGTACGAGCCGCCGCGCTCCAGTACGTCCGCAAGATCTCGGGATTCCGTGCCCCGTCGGCGCGCAACGCCGAGGCCTTCGACAGAGCCGTGGAGGAGGTGGCCGCGGCCACCCGGACCCTGCTCGGCGACCTGCGGCTGAAGCAGGTCGCCCGCGACTGACCGGGGCTCCGGGCACCGCGGCCTCCACCACCGGGCCTCGGCCACCGGGGCTCCGGACACCTGGCCTCCGGATGGCCGGGGCCTGGACATCCGGCCCCGAACACCCGAGTCCTGAACGTGCAGGCCCTGAAGATCCGGGTCCGGAACACGGGCCCGGAACGCCGGAAGCCCGGCATGCGCGCAGGCATGCCGGGCCGTGGACGGTCATGCCGGGTCCCGGCCGGTGATGGCCGGTGGGCCGATGATGCCCTATCGCCTCCGGTCACGGCCGGTATCGAACCCCGAGCGATACCGACCGGCGCACAGGACCGGGGCCCGGGTCCGCTGACGCCTGCCCGGACACGGCGGCGGTGCCGCCCGTCCGAAAGACGCCGGCGCCACCCGTCCGGCACGGCGCCGTCTGCCGGACCTAGCGCCGGTCACCCGGGCCTGGCGCCGGTCACCCGGGCCTGGCGCCGTTCGACGAGCGTGGCGCCGGCCACCCGGGCACGGAGGTCACCCGCGCGTGTTCGAGGAGCCGAACAGCCTGCTCGCGAACATGATCACCACGCCCACCAGGCCGATGATCAGCGCCCACTTGATGAGCGTGAACAGGAAGCCCAGAACCGAGCCCAGCAGGAGGAAGGCGATCACCACGGCCGCCACGATCAACAGAATTCGTCCCATGCCCCCACGCTAGGCCCCGCCGCCGCCCGGCGGCAGGGCCCGGCGCCGATGTCAGGGACAAGCCAGGGTTCCCCCTCAGGGTGGCCCGGACCCCACCGAGGACGCGCCGGGGACGCGTCGGGGACGCGTCGGGGACGCGTCGGGGCGGGGGCCGGGCTCCGTCGGCCGGCCACCCCGCCGTCCGAACACCGCCGTCCGAACACCGTCGGCCGGACGCCGTCGGGCGACCGTCGTCAGCCGGCCACCGTCAGCGCAGCACCGACCGGCCGCCGACCAGGGGCAGCCGCACCGAGGTCCGCGCGGGCTCGACCGAGACGCCGGTGCCCGGGGGCAGCCGCAGGGTGAAGTCCCGGTCGGTGGACAGCAGCACGACGCCGATGCGGTGACCGGCCTTGAACACGTGGTCGTTCGGCTGCAGGTCGAAGCCGAAGTCGTAGAAGCGGCCCTCGCGCAGCAGGTCGGTGCGGGAGGCGGAGTGACGGTTGCGGACGTCGATCCACCCCCGCGTGATGATCTTGTAGGGGGCGGTCACCGTGACGTGCTCGGCCAGCCGCGCGCACCCGGTGTCGCCCGCCACGCCCTGGCCGTAGCAGACCGGGGTGTCGCCGTAGACGACGTCGCCGTAGGCGCGGGCGTCGGTGCCGTAGTCCACCAGCAGCGCCGTCAGGTAGGGCGAGCGCCCGCCCTTGAACGAGGCCCGTACCGAGATCTCCGGGGTGCCGGACAGGCGCGTGTCGCGGGTCAGCGGGGCCGAGAGGTAGGCCAGGCGGTTGGGGTCGGTCGCCTCGGCGTTCTCGGCGAGCAGCTCGGCGGTGCGGACGCTCTGGTCGACGAAGGACTCCACGGCGCGGTCCCGGGAACGGCCGACGTCCAGGGTGCCGTTACGGCCGCCGGAGCCCGGGGCCAGGTGGAGCCGGACGTCCTCGGTGCCCGGCAGCGGCCACGAGGCGTGCCGTTCCCACCGGCCCGGCCCGGACTCCACGTCGGCCTGGGGCTCGTTCATGATGCCGTTGGACAGGCCGTACAGGTGGTGGTCGAACCAGTGGTGCAGCTGGCGCAGCCACTCGGCGTTGCGCCCGGCGTAGGAGAACGGGTTGAAGTGGCCGCCCTGGTGGAGCCAGATCTTGCGGGGCACGTTCCGCTCGGCGAGGGCGTCCCACCACTGCACGGCCTGCTTGGTCTTGACGTTCCAGTCGTTGAGGCCGTGCACCAGGAAGACGGCCGCGCGGACCTTGCGCACGTCGTCGAGGTAGTTGCGCCGGTCCCAGAAGTCGGAGTAGTCGCCGGTGACGCGGTCCTGTTCGCGTTCGATCGCGTCGACGAACGCGCCGCAGGCCTTCTGGGCGTCGGCGCGCGTCAGCACGTAGCGGGCCAGCACGTCGGCGTCCTCACCCTGGTAGCCGCCGGGGGCCAGCACGCCGCCGTTGGCGCGGTAGTAGTCGTACCAGGAGGAGATGGCCGCGATCGGCACGATCGCCTTGAGTCCCTTGACGCCGGTCGCGGCGACCGCGTTGGGCAGCGTGCCGTTGTAGGAGACGCCGATCATGCCGACGTTCCCGGTGGACCAGCCGGCCTTGACCTCGTTCCCGGCGGCGTCGAAGGCGCGGGCGCGGCCGTTGAGCCAGTCGATCGCGGCCTTGGGGCCGGCGGTCTCGTTCGGCAGGCCGGTCGTGGGACAGCCGGTCGCCCGTCCCGAGCCCAGGTTCTCCACCAGGACGACCGCGTATCCGCGGGGCACGAAGTAGTTGTCGTAGTAACCGCGGAAGGGCGGGGCCTCGGCGCGGGCCACGTCCAGGCCGTCGACGCCGAACATCTCGTCGCGCAGGTCGTCGAACTTGTTGCGCCGGTACTCCATGCCCGCGGGGTCGGAGCCGTCGAGGTCGACGACGTGGTTGGGCACGTCGTTGCCGCCGGCGTAGTAGGGGCTCGCCTCCATGATGACCGGCACCTTGAGGCCGGAGGCGGTCGCCCTGGGACGCATGATGTCGGCCGCGACCCGGTCGGGCAGCCCGTCGGCGTCGCTGTCGACCCCGGCGACCTCGACGAACACCGTCTCGGTCAGCGCGTCGGCGCGCGAGTGGACCGGCTGGGTCTCACCGTCGCGGACCGCGGGCGCGGCCGTCGGCGCGGTGACCGGTGCGGTGGTCGGCGCGGCCGTCGGCGCGGTGACCGGCGCCGCCGCGGCAGGGGCGCCGGCGACCGGCGTCCCGGGGAGCGGTGGATCGGCGGGCGACGCCGCGGCGGGCGACGCGACGGCCGGAAGCACGGCGAGCGGCACGGCGGCCACCGTCGCGGCGACGATCATCTTCCATCTGTTCATCAGGAAGGCTCCCAGAAGGTAGCTGAATATCTGACTACTCCGGTCAATCTCCTGCGAAGCAATCTTGACCTGCAAGATCGAAGGTATAACGAATGAGCGGCTATCCCGCGTTACGCGCGAGTTCCAGCGCGTATTCGGGGAACCAGT
Source organism: Streptosporangium sp. NPDC050855 (assembly GCF_044456585.1). NCBI lineage: Bacteria > Bacillati > Actinomycetota > Actinomycetes > Streptosporangiales > Streptosporangiaceae > Streptosporangium > Streptosporangium sp. NPDC050855. The sequence goes on along the minus strand of NZ_JBITFY010000028.1, from coordinate 43,259 downwards.
CGCCCGCCCTGGGCTCCCCGCGGTGGCACTCACCGTCCGACTCTCCCGGTCGCTTGATCCACAGGAAGGCGTCCACCCGTTCCCGGCCGGTCTCGGTGGTCGGCTCGGTGCCCAGCGCGCGTCCCTTGGGGTTGCACCAGGCGTCGTCGCCGTGGGCGTCGCGGACGGGGCCGTTGCCGTTACGGGAGGTGTCGATGACGTAGTGGGCGCCCCCCAGCCCGTCGGAGAGCCTGCGGGCGACGGCGACGCTCTCCTCGACGGTGAAGAAGTTGCTGACGTTGAAGGCGAAGCCGTCGGCCTGAGGGACCCCGGCCCTGCGCATGGGCTCGGCCCAGTCGTCCGGGTTCTTGATCCAGCCGGCGTTCCCGGCGTCCACGTAGACCTTGGTGGCGGGCTGCCTCTTGAGCGTCTCCACCGCGCCGCGGAGCAGGTCCAGGCGCTCACCGGCCTGGCCGCCCCGGGTGCAGTTGTCGAGGATGTGGGCCAGCGCGTCGGGTTCGACGATCACCCAGGCGGGCCGGTCGCCGATGCCCGCGGCGAACCTGCCGATCCAGGCGCGGTACTCGTCCGCGCCCGCGGCGCCGCCCGCGGAGAACCGCCCGCAGTCGCGGTCGGGGATGTGGTACGCCACCAGGACCGGTATGCGCCCCGCCTGCCGGGCCTTGGTCGTGATGTCGGCGACCCTGCCCTGGGGGTCCTGGTCGCCGATCCAGATGGCGTTGGGACGGTCGGCGATCCGGCGGATCAGCGCGGCCTCCTCGCTCTTCCCCTCCCCCTCCAGCCTGCGGACCTCCTGGGCGGCGGCGCTGTCGGGGTCCACGTAGAAGCCCGTGCCCGCGGGGCTCTCCGGGGAGGCCGGGGGCGCGGAGGAGGCGGCCGTGGCGGGCGTGCCGGATCCGGACGCGCCCGGACCGGCCGGGCCGGGGTCGGCCGCGCAGGCCGCCGTGGCGAGCGCGAGGGCCAGCGCGACGGCGAGACCGTACCTGTTCATCGAGTACCTCCGGCGTGCGGACCCCGGGACCGTTCCTGGGGAGGGGAAGTGACGGGACGCCGTGCGGCGTCCGCGCGGGTCCCCGTGGGAGTCGCGGGGGTCGTGGAGGTGTCCGCGCGGGTCTCGGCGGGGGTCCGCACGGGGGCCTCCGCGGGTGACTCGGCGGGCGTCCTGGTCCACGGGTCCGCCTGCCGGCGCGACCGCGGCTCCCCCTGGACGCGGACCCAGCGCGCCGGGGACGGCGTGCCCCGCTCGGTGACACCGAACAGCATGTACCACCCCGGAGGGACCAGGGCGGGATTGGAGGGAATCGTCACGATGATGCCGCTCTTCACCCGGATGAAGTTCAGCCTGATCGAGCGCTGCTCCACGTCGGTGACGTGGGTGACCGCGCTCGGGCGCATCAGCCGCACCTCGCGGATGCGGGCGGCGTCGGGGGTCTGGAAACCGGCCCGGCGGCCCGGTCCCACGCTCTCGCGCCCGCCGGTGAACACCGGCGCCTTCTCCCCGTTGTGCAGGTAGGTCGGGGTGTAGATCTCGATCCGCTGGTCGAAGGTGCCGGGGAGCGACCCCACCTCGTCGGCGAAGAGCGGGTCGGACCCCATGCTGAGCACCCGGCCGTCGGGCAGCAGCAGTCCCTCGGCGTGGTAGTTGCGGCCGACCGCGGGAGAGGCGGCCTCGTGGAAGCGGTTGGTCGCCGGGTGGTAGACCTCGGCGCGCAGCACGTCGCTGGCGCCCCGGCCCCGGTAGTCGCCGGAGCCGTTGAAGGAGAGCACGGTGTCGTCGGGCAGCAGCACGGCCGACGGGTAGCGCACCGGGTGCGACAGGTCGGGGCCGCGCACGTAGCGGGGGCTGGCCTCGTTGAGGTCGACGATGGCGGTCCTGGCGGTGGAGTTGGGCAGGCCCGGCTGGCGTTCGCCGACCGGCCCGCCGCCCATCACCATGACCCGCTGGTCCTGGGCGGGCGGCAGCAGCACCGAGGCGCCGGTCTCGTTCAGCTCCGGCTGCGGCAGGCCCGGAACGGGGGTGAACGCCTCCGTCTCGTCCGGCGCCAGGCCGCCCACCCCTCCGGGGGTCCTGACCAGGCGGTCGGTGTCGCGCCGGTAGTCCCAGATGCCGGGCGGGCGCAGAGCGAGCTGCCCGGGGCCGTATCCGGCGCTCATCCCGGAGAAGAACAGCATGTCGTCCTCGAGCAGGAACAGCGCCGGGTAGGTCGGGAAGAAGCGCTTGGGGCCGGGCCTCCAGGTCTTGGTCCTCGGGTCGTAGATCTCGTTGTCCCGGGTGATCTGCCCCACGGTGTCCAGGCCGGAGACCGTCATCACCCTGCCGTCGGGCAGCTCGGTCATGGTCGGGTACCAGCGCCCCTCGGCCATGTCCTGGACCTTGTGGTAACGCTCGGTCACGGGGTCGAACTCGTAGGCGTCCTTGATGCCCTGGAAGTCCTGCTTCTCCAGCGTCATGCCGCCGCCCATGGCGTACAGGTCGCGTTTCTGGCGGCCCTTGAGGCCCTGGATCCCGTACTTGACCGAGCCGGGCCGCGCGGTGAGCACCCCGGCGGCGCCCTCGGTCACCGCCTCGGCGAAGACCTTGGTCTCGCTGGGCCTGATCCGCACCTTGCCCGGCACACCGCTCTCGATCTTCCTGGCGGGCGGCACGGTGACGTGGTCGAGGGTGCGGTAGACCTGCCCTCCGGGAGCGGTCAGCAACGTACCGGGGTGGAAGTCCCTGGGCCTGGCGTCGGGGTTCTCGTTCTTGATGACCAGGGCTCCCGCGGCCCGCTTCACCTTGGACTTCAGCACCTCGAAGCGCTTGGTGCCGCCCGCGATGAGGAGCCGGCCGTCGGGCAGCGCCACGTGACCGGCGCAGAAGAAGTCCACCGGGGTGTCGACGAGCTTGAACTCCTCGGGCCGGCCGGGCTTCGACGGGTCCCACAGCACGGTCTTGAAGGTGCCCTTGTCGAAGTTCGCGGCGTTGTTACCGGAACCGGCGACGATGAGCACCTTGCCGGTGTGCAGCAGCGCGGCGTGGATGGCGTTGACCTTGAACCTCTCCGGGACGTCGAGGAAGGTCCAGTGGCCGTGGGTGGCCTTGTAGTCCGGCCGGTTGATGCTGTAGTCGTGCCACTGCCGGGTGGCGAACCCCGCGACGGCGGGCAGGTTGACGGCCAGGATCACGGCCACCACCATCAGGCCGGCCAGGTTCTTGCGCAGGCGGCTCACGAGCGGACCTCCCCTGCGGCCTGCGCACCGGCCCGGGCGCCGCGCAGGCCCCAGGCCCACATGACGAGCGGTCCGGTGCAGATGACCAGGGCGAGGATCGCCCACAGGGTCATCACCAGGTGGACGTGACCGGTCCAGAACACGGTCAGCAGCAGCCCTCCACCGAAGATCGCCGCCCACCACAGGTGGATGCGGAACGTGGCGATCTGGTCGGGGCTGGCCGAGTCGCCCTTGGGGGTGACCACGAACTTGCTGGGCCTGCGCAGCGCGGCGCCCAGCAGGGAGGTGACGTAGACGGGCGCCGACAGCGCCGACATGACCATTCCCGCGACCCCGGAGGAGCCCTCGGGCTCGTGCGGGCTGACGTTGTGCCGCCGGTTCCAGGTGTAGAGCATGACCTGCAGCAGCGCCGCGTCACCGTACAGCATGAGCCACATGTCCATGGGCACGGTGACCCCCGAGCCGCCGACGGCCATGAACAGGGTCGCGCTGAGACCGGCCAGCAGCCAGTTCAGCGCGGACATCGGGTAGAACGTCACCATCAGGGTGTAGTTGAAGAACCGTCCCGGTGACAGCCGGGGCGCGGCCCTCCAGAACTGGGTGAGCAGCGTCTCGTAGGTGCCGCGGCTCCAGCGCAGCTGCTGGGTGAAGAAGTCGGTCCACGACGACGGCCCCTCGCCCACGGCCAGCACGTCGGGGGTGTAGACCGACATCCAGCGCTCGCCGGTCCGCGGGTCGCGGGCGCGGTGGAACTCGATGCCGGTGGCCATGTCCTCGGTGATCGAGTCGTACAGGCCGCCGATCTGCTTGAGCGCGCGGATGCGCACGGCGTTGTTGGTGCCGACGAACATCGGCGCGCCGTACAGGTTCCCGGCGCGCTGGATCAGCGAGTGGAACAGGAACTGCTGGCTCTCGGCGGCCTTGGTGACGCCGGCCTCGTAGTTTCCGTACACCTGGGGGCCGACCACGAAGGCCACCCTCGGGTCGCGGAAGTAGCCGAGCATGCGCTCGCAGAACTCCGGGAGCGGGACGTGGTCGGTGTCGACCGAGACGAAGAAGTCGTACTCGTCGCCGTGCGCGTCCAGCCAGCTGTTGTAGTTGCCGTGCTTGGTCCTCGCCCGGAACGCGCCCTTGGCCTGGTTCCAGTGGGGCACGCCCTTGCGGCTGAAGTGGTGGACGCCCAGCCAGTCGCAGAGCTCGTGGATGTCGGGGTCGTCGCCCTCGTCGAGCAGCCAGACGTCGAACACCCCGTCGTGGCGGACCTTCAGCGCGGCGGACAGGGTCTCCCTGACCATCTCCAGCGGCTCCTTGCCGGGGACGCAGGTGGTGATGAACGCCACCCGGGTGCCCGGTTCGGGCGGAACCGGGACGGGGTCTCGCGCCGCGAGCATGGCGTGCACGTTGGAGACCACGCTGACCAGGCGGAAGACCTCGATCAGCGCGATCGCCACGAGCATGACGCGGTCGGCCACCGGCAGGTACCACGGGAGCGCGCCGTAGGGGTCGGGCCGGACGGTCCAGTGGTCGGGCTGCAGCAGCCAGATCATCAGGGTGAACTCGACCAGGAGCGCGGCGACCATCAGCAGCACCGCCCGCACCCGGTGCGGCTCGGTGGCCAGCAGGGAGCGGTAGCGCACGCGGTACGGGGCTCCCGGGTCCGGTTCGGTCACCGGCCCGGCCAGCCTGCTGAACCTCTCGTAGTCGTAGGGAACGGTTCTCGCGGCGTCGGCGGGGGCGCTCATCGATCCAGCGACCTCGCAGCGCGCGAAGACAAGCCCAGCACTGTTCCCCCAGGTAGATCGCGTAGGCCGCTCCGCTCCACGGAAAAGTCAACCGCGGCCCGCGTGGTGATAAATCGCGACACATCATATTGCGGCCGGTAAGTAAGATCGCCCCGCCGGGGACTAGCCTTGTGCCATGGCCTCCCCCGACACCCACGAACCCGGCCGGATCGTCACGATCACCTCGGAGGAAGGGCTCCGCCGGGTCACCGGCGAGCCCTCCGAGGCCGTGCTGCGCAAGGACATCGGCCGCCTCGACGAGCACGCGCGCACCTTCATCGGCGCCTCGCCGTTCGTCCTGCTGGCCACCTCCGGGCCCGACGGCACCTGTGACGTCTCCCCCCGGGGCGAGGAGGCCGGCGGGGTGCTGGTCCTCGACGAGCACACGCTGGTCATCCCCGACCGTCCCGGCAACCGCAGGATCGACAGCCTGCGCAACATCGTGGTGAACCCGAACGTCGGCCTGCTGTTCATGGTGCCGGGCACCGAGGAGACCCTGCGCGTCAACGGGCGGGCCCAGGTGGTCAGCCAGGCCCCGTACATGGAGCGGCTGAGCGTGCGGGGGAAGGTCCCGGCGCTGGCGATCAGCGTCGAGGTGCGGGAGTGCTTCTTCCACTGCTCCAAGGCGTTCCGCCGCTCGTCGCTGTGGCGTCCCGAGCGGTGGCCGGCCCGCGAGTCGCTGCCCACGCTCGGCCAGATCATGAAGGACCAGCTCTCCCTGGACGTGCCGGCCGAGCTGATCGACGAGGACCTGAACGCCGCCGCCCGCGACACCCTCTACTGACGGCACGGAAGTGGAACACGTCCCCGATCACCTGGTCCTGTCGGTGGTGGTCGGCTCGCGGGCGTACGGCCTGGAGGTCGACGGCTCCGACACCGACCGGCGCGGCGTCTTCGTGGCGCCGACGCCGCTGTTCTGGCGGCTGGACAAGCCGCCCACGCACGTCGAGGGGCCGCTGCCCGAGCAGTTCTCCTGGGAGGTCGAGCGGTTCTGCGGGCTCGCGCTCGAGGCCAACCCGACGGTGCTGGAGTGCCTGTGGTCCCCGGTCGTCGAGCACGTCACCCCGGTGGGCGAGGAACTGCTCGCCCTGCGGGACGCCTTCGTCTCCGGACGCGCCTGCCGGACCTTCGTCGGGTACGCCGACGCGCAGTTCCGGCGCCTCGACCCGGAGCGGCCCCGCTGGAAGCAGGCCATGCACATGATCCGCCTGCTGCTCAGCGGCCTGCACCTGGTCCGCCACGGCGAGCCGCTGGTCCGGATGGACGCCCACCGCGACCGGCTTCTCGCGGTGCGCCGGGGAGAGGTGCCCTGGGACGAGGTCGACCGCTGGCGCCGCGACCTGGTCGCGGCGTTCGGCGACGCGGGCGTGCTGCCCGCCGAGCCCGGCCGGGAGCGCGTGGAGGAGTTCCTGGTGCGGACCAGGCGGGCGGCGCTGTGACCGTCGTGCTGCCCTCCTGGCTGCCCGAGATCCCCGCCGGGCAGGCGTACCGGAGCGTCTTCGCCACGGTCAGCGGCGCGCACCTGTACGGCTTCCCGTCGGACGACTCCGACGTCGACCTGCGCGGCGTGCACCTGCTGCCGCTGGAGGAGATCGTCGGCCTGCGCACGGGCCCGGAGACCCTCACCCGCTCCTGGGTGCGCGACGGCGTCGAGGTGGACCTGGTCACCCACGACCTGGCCAAGTTCTGCCGCCTGCTGCTGCGCCGCAACGGGTACGTGCTGGAGCAGCTGCTCTCCCCGCTGGTGGTGGCCACCTCGCCGGTCCACCGGGAGATGGCCGCGCTCGCCCCGGGCTGCGTCACCCGCCACCACGCCGGTCACTACCTCGGTTTCGCCCGTACCCAGTGGCGGCTGTTCGAGCGGTCGGGTGAGCTCAAGCCGCTGCTGTACACCTTCCGCGTGCTGCTCACCGGCCTGCACCTGATGCGCACCGGGGAGCTGGAGGCCGACCTCACCCGGCTGCCGGGCGGCCCCGCGTACCTCGGTGACCTGGTGGCCGCCAAGCGCTTCGCCGAGCACGGCCTGCCGCCCGCGGACGCGCCGGGCCCCGAGCGGCTGGCGGACGACGTCGCCCGGCTGACCGCGCGGCTGGAGGAGGCGCGCGACGCCTCCCACCTGCCCGGCACCGCGCCGGCCGCGGACGCGGTGCACGACCTCGTCGTCCGCACCCGCCTGTCGGCCGGGCCCCGGGACGCCTGACGTCGCGGGTCAGAGCCTCGGGAAGGGCGACTCGTCGTTCGGCTCCCCGGCCTGTACGGGTTCCCGGGGAAGGGAGGACGCCGCGGTCCCGCCGCCGTGCAGCAGCTCCCACCAGCTCTCCAGCATGGGCACGTCCACGGTGTCGACGCGCTCGCCGGGACGGGGGACGGCGATGCGCACGCCGCGGGCCTTGGCCTCGTGCCACAGCCGGTCGACCGGCTCGGCCCAGGGGTGGGTGGCCAGGGCGAAGGTCGCCCAGTGGACCGGCAGGAGCAGCCTGCCGCCCAGGTCGAGGTGGGCGTCGACCGCCTCCTCGGGGTCCATGTGGATGTCGGGCCAGGCGTCGTTGTAGGCGCCGATCGGCATGAGCGTGAGGTCGAAGGGGCCGTGGGCCGCGCCGATGGCGGCGTAACCGTCGAAGTATCCGGAGTCGCCCGCGTAGAAGACCCGCTTGCCGCTTCCCGCGATCACCCACGAGCCCCACAGCGTGACGTTGCGGTCGAAGGTGCGGCCGGAGAAGTGCCGGGCGGCGGTGGCGACGAACCGCAGGCCCGCGACGGTCGCCTCCTCCTCCCAGTCGAGCTCGACGATCCGCGAGGCGGGCACGCCCCAGCGCTCCAGGTGGGCGCCGATCCCCAGCGGCACCAGGAACGGCGCGGTCTGCAGCGCGGTGAGGCGGCGGACCGTGGCGCGGTCGAGGTGGTCGTAGTGGTCGTGCGAGATCACGATCGCGTCGAGCGGCGGAAGACCGGCCAGGGGCACCGGCACCGGGTGCAGGCGGCGCGGGCCGGCCAGCTGGGTGGGCGAGGCGCGCCTGCTCCACACCGGGTCGAGGAGCACCCTGCGGCCCTCGATCTCCAGCAGCGAGGTGGCGTGGCCGTACCAGATGACGCTCAGTCCCGTCGGGGACGGCCCGCCGGACGGGGTGGTCACCACCGGGACCGGCGCGGCCGGGCGGCGCTCGACACGGTTGGCGAACATGTGCCAGAAGATCTGGCGCGCGCTCTGCGCCGAGGGCACGAAGCCGCCGGGCGTGGAGTTGCGGAAGACGCCGTCGTGGAACTGCGGCGAGCGGCGCATCCGCTCCAGGCGCTCGCCCTCGGCCCTGCCGCCGAGCTCGGCCGGGATGTCCTTCAGCACCCACCCGGCCGCGGCCAGTGCCGCCCCGCCCGCGAGGAGCCGCCCGATCGATCTGCTGCCCGCCATGTCGCCACACTCCTGGAGTCGTCCGTCCCTGCAGAACGATCCCGTCCGGCGAGGTGTTCCCGCGACGCCCCGGCGAGGCCGGAGCAGGGGCCGCTATCCGGCCAGGTGGCGTTCGACGGTGGCCACCTTGGCCTCCAGGCGGCCGGGCGATCCCTCGCGGATGTCGGCCTTGAGCACGAGGCTGACCCGGCCGGCCCGCGCCTCCACGGCCGCGACGGCGTCCCTGACGACGGTCATCACCTCGTCCCAGTCCGCGCCCTCGATCGTGGTGAACATGGCGTCGGTCCTGTTCGGCAGTCCGGAGGCGCGCACGACGCGCACCGCCTCGGAGACGAGCTCGCCGACGTCCTCCCCCGTCCCGATCGGAGTCACGCTGAACGCCACGAGCACCGACATGCCGCACCTCTCCCGAATCCTGAATCCCGAATCACGCACCCGAACCCCGCGGGCCTTCTCCGGAAACCTTAGCCCCGGCCCCGCGGCAGGCCCGGTGTCAGGACGGTCCGGCGGGCCGTTCTCCCGGGACCGGACCCGGGACGACGGTGACGTCGTCCCCGGGGCCGACGGCGCCGGGGCGGGTGACCCGCATGATCACGCCGAACCTGTTGCGGTGCTCGGCGATCAGCCACTTCTGCAGCTCGGGCCGGCGCTCGCGGCCCAGCGGGTCCCAGCTCGGCACGACGCACCTGACGCACGGGCCCGTGCGCTCGCCGGCGATCGAGAGCTCGGCCCCTCCGACGGTGATCACGGTGCCGGGCTCCCAGTCCTCCTCGTCGAAGGCGGGGGCGTCAACGTCCAGGTGCAGGTTGGGCCGGAACCGCTCCACCTCCACCGGCGTGCCGAGCTCCTCGCCCAGCGCGGCCAGGGACCTGTCGAAGGTGACCAGCACGGTCATCGACCGGTCGTGCTGCCCGTCGGCGGCGCGCAGGCTCAGCGGCGTGTTCAGCGACTCCGTCAGCGCGCCCCTCAGGCCGGGGGCGTCCCACTCCCAGACGGTCCCGTCCGGCGCGGTCAGCGCCGGCGCCCGCCCGTCGTCGCCGCTCAGGGACGCGGGCTCGCCCGCGTATCCGGCGCGCCAGTGCAGCATCTCCGGCCGGTGCCGTACGGTCAGCACCTTGCCCGCGTGGCTCTCGCGCTCGTCGACGAGCGCGTAGGCCCGGTCGCCGATCAGCCCCCGCCCGTCGAAGTGGCCCCGGCGGAGTTCCTCACCCCGCAACGACTTGACCGGCCACCGGAGAATCCGCTGGACGGTTCCAAAATAAGACGTCATAAGCTAAAAGTAGCGATCATGCAGTCATGAGGGGACAAATGCCGCTTACCGTGATGGAAGCCGAGGCCGTTCAGGCGGAACTCCGGCAACTGCTCGACCTGACCGGTCCCGGCCCGCGGAGGCCGGCCCGGGTGGCGGGAGTGGACGTCGCCTACGACGGGGACAGGCTCGCGGCGGCGGTCACCGTGCTGGACGGCACGACGCTGGAGGTCGTCGAGGAGATCGCCGTCGACGGGCGGGCGAGCTTCGGCTACGTCCCCGGGCTGCTCGCCTTCCGCGAGGTCCCCTCCCTGCTGGAGGCCCTCGGAAGGCTGTCGGCGCCCCCGGACCTGGTCGTCTGCGACGGGTACGGCCTGGCGCACCCGCGCCGCTTCGGGCTGGCCTGCCACCTGGGCGTGCTCACCGGGCTGCCCACCATCGGGGTGGGCAAGACCGCCTTCGTCGGCGTCCACGCCGTGCCCGCGGCCGAGCGCGGCTCCTGGACCGACCTGACGCTGGACGGCGACGTCGTCGGTCGCGTGCTCCGCACCCGGGACGGGGTCAAGCCCGTCTTCGTCTCGGTGGGCCACCGCGTCGACCTGGACACCGCCTGCCAGAACGTACTGGACCTGACACCCCGGTACCGCCTTCCCGAGACCACCCGTACCGCCGACCGCCTCTCCCGGAGGAGACTGGCCGAAAACCGTCGTACCGGGCTGGTTGAATCCGCTCAGCACGACGAGACGAGGTGAACATGGGCGACGAGGAGTGGGCCGAGGACGCCGACGCGTGGCGCGACACCAACCTGGCGCAGATCCGCAGGCACCTGGCGGACGGCTTCGACCCGGGCCGCAGGCTGCCGTGGCTGGGCACGACGCCCATGCACCAGGCCGCCAAGGAGGGCGCCGCCCAGGTGATCGAGCTGCTGCTGGCCTCGGGGGCGGGGGTGGACCCGGTCGACGCCGACGGTGTCACCCCGCTCTGGGAGGCCGTGCGCCACGGCTGTGACGACGCCGCGCGCGTCCTGCTCGCCGCGGGGGCCGACCCCTGGCGGCCGTGCATCGCGGGCCGCTCCCCCGGCGTCCAGGCGCTCTTCACCGAGATGGCCGGCCTGTTCTCCGGCCTGCCCGGCGCCCCGGGCGTCAGCCCCCGCCTGCGCGAGCTGCAGGACACCGTCGACGCGATGATGTTCTCGTACGAGGACTACAACGAGGGTCTCTGCGTCGCCTTCGTCGGCGAGGTGAGCGAGGACGAGGTGGTCCGCCGCCTGGGGGCCGCGCCGGAGCTGTACCCGCCGATGGACATCGCCGAGCTGTGGCGCGCCGAGCAGGAGGCCCCGGTGGAGACCCTGCGGGTGGCCAGCCCTCCGGGCGGCGGGGTGGTGCTCTTCCAGACCGACGGCATCCTGCCGGTGCACGACGCGGTCGGCCGGGCGGTCACCTCGGGCGGCGGGGTGCTGGCCGGGTCGTTCCCGTTCGCCAGCCCGTCGGTCGACATCTGGCGGGACGGCTTCCACACCGGGCGGCCCTCGGTGCACGAGCAGCTCTCCGACGACAGCATCTTCGAGCTGTGGATGTGCCGCTTCGGCGACTGCGGGGCCCACCCCTCCACCTCGACCGAACGCGCCCTGGGCCTGATGTCGCTGCTCACCTCCACCTACATCACCGAGGAGTGGCTGTGGAGCACCCCGATGCGGCTGGTCCCCTTCGACCCGGGCTGAGCCGGGCGGACCCCGGGTGCGGGACTTCGGTGCCCGGCGCGCTGAAGTGACCGGGAATGGGTAGAGTCGCACGACGATGAGACAGCACACGATCACCGCCCTGTGGGAAGAGGTCCCCGACGACGCCGACGACCTCGTCGTGGTGCGCGGCGGGTTCCGGATCTACCGGTGCCTGTGCGGCGTCCGGCTGGCCGACCGGGCCGCCGCCGAGCTGCACGCCTCGGAGACCGGCCGGTGCACCACCTGCCTGGGCGGCACCGTCGAGGACATCGTGCCCGGCTTCTCCCAGCCGTGCACGGCCTGCGCGGGGACGGGCCGCCGCGGGGTCCAGCTGACCTGGCAGCTCGCCCACCTCGAGGCCCAGACAGTGATCACCGACGAGCTCGTCCGCGATCTGATCGCCCCCTTCACCGGGCCGTTCCGGCTCTCCCAGGTCGCCGACCTGGTCCGCGACACCCTCGGCCTCCCGCCGGGGCGCCTGCCGGTCGGGCCGCGGGTCCGCGACGTGCTGCGCGGCCTGGAGGCGGCGGGCGAGCTCGTGCTGGTCTCCGCGCCGAACGAGCTGCTCCGCGGCACCACGGTCGTGCTCTACCGCGACCCGCACTGGGAGCACGTCACCCGCTGAGCCGGCTTCGCGGGCTCCCACCGGATCGGTCGCGTACCCGATCCCGGTCGTGACGGCGCCGCCACCGGGTGATGAGGGCCCTCTCGTGCGAGGCTGTGTCCGAGCGCGCCGTGCGGTGCGGGGAGGGCAGGGACCATGAGGGTATTCCAGATCGGCGCCGCCGGAGGCGTGGGACGCCGGCTCGCCCCGCTGCTCACCGCCCGCGGCGACGAGGTCACCGGCATGATCCGCGACCCCGCCCAGGAGGAGACCGTACGCGCGACCGGTGCGGTGCCCCTGGCCGGGGACCTCGTCGAGGACTCCGTGGACGAGCTGGCGCGCAGGCTCCGGGGGCACGACGCCGTGGTGTTCTCGGCCGGGGCCCACGGCACCGGCATGGACCGGACCACCGCGATCGACGGCAAGGGGCTGGAGAAGGCCGCCGACGCGGCCGCCCGCGCCGGGGTGTCGCGCTTCGTGCTCGTGTCGGTGTTCCCGGACGCGGGGCGCGGCCGCGAGCCCGTGGAGGGCTTCGAGCACTACATGCGGGTCAAGAAGACCGCCGACGTCCACCTCACCGGCACCGGCCTCGACTGGCTCATCGTCCGGCCGGGCACGCTCCTGGACGCGCCCGGCACCGGGCGCGTCAGCGCGGGCCCGGCGATCGAGTACGGCGACGTGCCCCGTGACGACGTCGCGGCGTTCATCGACGCGGCCCTGCACGAGCCGGCCCTGAACCACGCCATCGTCGAGCTCACCACCGGCGGGACCCCGGTGGCCGAGGCGGTCGCCCGGCTGGTGACCCTGACGGGCCGGCGCCCCTCCTAGCCCGGTCCACCGCGCCGGACGCGGGCTCGGGACGCGGGCGCCGCCGGAGACCGGCACGGGCCCGCGTCACCCGTCCACGGCCTCCCCGGCGTGCCCGTTCTCCCCGGCCTCCCAGCGCAGCAGGTCCCCCGGCTGGCATTCGAGCACCTCGCAGAGCGCGGCGAGCGTGGTGAAGCGCACCGCCTTGGCACGGCCGTTCTTGAGCACCGCCAGGTTGGCGGGTGTGATCCCGACGCGGTCGGCGAGCTCGCCCACGGACATCTTGCGCTTGGCCAGCATCACGTCGATGTCGACGGCGATCGGCATCAGATGACCTCTTCCAGCTCGGCCCGCATCTGCGCCGCCTCGACGTCGCGCGCGACGGCCTGGGCGAGCAGCATCCGCAGCACGAGCACGACGAGGGCGACCCCCAGGACCGCCAGGGATCCCCCGCATATCAGCAGGACCACGCCCGGGGCGACCGGTTCGCCCGGTGCCAGCAGGACCGCGAGCGCGAACACCAGCAGGGCCGCCGCCACGATCGCGCCGATCACGATGTGCACGTACCGGAAGGCGGCGTGGGAGAACACCGTTCCGCGGCGCACCATCGTGACCAGCCTCCACACGCAGACCAGGACGACCTGGACCGTCACGACGCCCAGCACGATGATCACGAGAAGCGGGGTGCGCAGGTAGGCGAACTCCGCGTTGAACCCCTCCATGTCACTGGCCAGCAGCGGCACCATCACCGCCTGAACGAACACCGAACCCGCGAGCAACGCCACGAGCACGGCGCGCAACGCGAGCACTGCCAACTTTCCCATCGCCCCTCCTTCAATCGACTATCGATGAAAACATATCGACAATCGATAGGTGAAGCAACAGGACGGGGGCCGTCCACCAGGTGACCCTTCCGGTACGGCCGCGGCACGGCGTCCCGTCGTCGCCGGGGAGGGACACCCGCGGCCGGACCTGAGGAGGAGGACACACCGTCACGGGCTCGGCGGCCAGGAGCCGAAGGGGCCCCGCAGCGGCAGTGGCACCGGCCGCGACGGGTCACCCGGCGGCCGTCACCTCGATCTCCACCAGCCAGTCGCCGGCCAGCGTCTGCGCGACGATCGCGGTGGTGGGAACGGTACGGCCGCCCAGCGCCCTCACCCGGGCCGCCGCGTTCGCCTCGGCGTAGGAGGCGTCGCGCAGGTGGCTGGTGAGCCTGACGACGTTGTCCACGGTCATGCCGGCCGAGGCCAGGATCGCGCGCAGGTTGGCCCAGACGAGGGCGAGCTGTTCGTCGAGCGTGGCTCCGGCGGCACCCGAGGGATCCAGTCCCATCGTCCCGGAGACGAACAGCAGCCGTTGCACGTTGCGGACCTCCACCGCGTGGACGTAGTCGTCGGTGCTGGCGTACACCCCGTCCGCCGGGTCGTGGACGATGATCTCGATCTTCGGATTCGCGGTCATGGCGAGGATCCTGTCAGCGTTCCACCACCTCCCGCCAGGGGATCCCCGCGCGGCGACGCCGTGCGTCGCAACGGACGGTACGCCCGCCGGTGGCGCCCGCGAGGGGGTGACCCGGGCGTCCGAGGCCCGTCCTCTACCCTCGATCCATGACGACGACGCACACCTATGACGTCACGGTCGAGTGGACGGGAAACCTGGGGCCGGGCACCGAGGACTACCGGTCCTACAGCCGCGACCACGAGATCCTGGCGGATCGCAAGGCTCCGATCGCCGCCTCCTCCGACCCGGCCTTCCGCGGCGACCCCGCGCGCTGGAGCCCCGAGGAACTGCTCGTGGCCTCCGTGGCCCAGTGCCACATGCTCTGGTACCTGCACCTGTGCGCCGCCGGCGGGGTCACGGTCGTCGAGTACGAGGACCGTGCCCACGGGGTCATGACGATGGACGAGAGCGGCGGGGGCGGCCGGATCACCGAGGTCGTGCTGCGTCCCGAGGTGACGGTCGCCGACCCGTCGATGACGGAGAAGGCCCGCGCCCTGCACGGCGAGATCCACGCGCTGTGCTTCATCGCCCGCTCGGTGAACTTCCCCATCACCCACCTGCCCTCGATCCGCGTCCGGGGGGCGTAGGCACCGCGTCCTCAGTCGCGCCCGGCCCCGCGCGGGTTCATCACGCGCTGCACGGCGGCGTCCACCAGCTCGCGGACCTCTTCCTCGGTGAAGATGTCGGGCAGCGTCAGCCGTTCCAGGATGAGCCAGTTCAGAGCGAGGTAGAGGAGCACCACCGAGGTCGAGTCGCCGGGCAGGCCCGACTCGGCGTGGTAGCCGACGTTGGCGTCGATGTCCTCGCGGATCCGCTTCGTCAGCACGGCGCGCAGCTCGGGGCGCCGGGTGGACTCCAGCCGGAGCTCCAGCAGGGCCAGGTAGCCGGTGTCGAAGGCGGCGATCCGGGCCAGCAGCTCGTGCATGAGCTCGGTGTAACGGGCCTCGTCCTGAACGCCCTCCCGGCTCCGGGCGAAGGTGGCCTCGTCGGGCAGCAACCGCTCGTAGATACGCCCGCCGACCTGGGTGAACAGGTCGTCGCGGTTGGCGAAGTAGTTGGAGGCCGTCCCCGGGGGCACGGCCGCCTCCGTGTCGACGGCCCGGAAGGTCAGCCCCCGCGCGCCCTCCCTGGCCAGCACCTCGATGGCCGCGTCGATGAGCGCCAGCCGCCGCTCGGGATTTCTCCGCACTTGACATCACTCCAGATGTAGTACTACGTTCAGACCACTTCATCCAGAGTACTACATTTAAGGTGATGCCCGTGCGAAAGCTCGTCTACTACATCGCTGTCTCGCTCGACGGCTACATCGCGGGTCCCGGCGGTGAGTTCGACTTCTACCCGCTGTCGGAGGAGATGGCCGCCTGGATCAACACCCGCTATCCCGAGACGCTCCCCACCCACGTCCGCAGGCACGTCGGCATCGACGACGTACCGAACAAGGTCTTCGACACGCTGGTCATGGGCCGCGGCACCTACGAGCCCGCCCTGGCCGTCCCCACCACCAGCCCCTACTCCCACCTGCGCCAGTACGTCGTCTCCGGCACGCTGACGATCGACGACCCGGCGGTCGAGGTGGAGACCGGTGACCCGGTCGAGCTCGTCCGCCGGCTGAAGGCGGAGGACACCGGCATGGACATCTACCTCTGCGGCGGCGGCAGGCTCGCCGGTTCCCTGCTCCCGGAGATCGACGAGATCATCCTCAAGAGCTACCCCGTGGTGGCGGGCGCGGGCATCCCGATGTTCTCCGGAGGGTTCGACCCCACCATGTTCACCCCCACCCGGCGCGAGTCCTTCGACAACGGCGCCCAGGTCACCTGGCTCACCAGGACCTAGGACCACGGGACCCGGCGGGGCGGGGAGGCTCAACGGCCGGGTGGCCGGATGCGCCGGGTGACCGACTTCTCACACCCCGAACCGGGGAGCAAATCCCCGTATCGGTGGCCGTCACCCGACCCGATCGCCTCCAGCCCTCAGGGCCCTTTGTCCCCTCCTGGCATAGGGTCGTGCCATGAGTGAGCGTCGCGTCATCGTCGTCGGGTACGACGCCGCGGAGTTGCTCGACATCGCCTGCGTGACCACGACCCTGGTGATGGCCAACACCCAGGGGGCCGCTCCCCCGTACCACGTCCTCGTGGTGACCCCGGGCGGGCATCCCATCGTCTGCGGCACCGGCCTGACGCTGCAGGCGCAGGGGGCGCTCGAACGGGTGACCGGGCCGCTCGACACGCTCATCGTGTCGGGAGGGATAGGCCACCGGGCCGCGGCCGGCAACCGGCTGATCGTGGGCCACGTCCGCCGCCTGGCGCGCGAGAGCCGTCGCGTCGCGTCGGTGTGCACCGGGGCCGAGATCCTGGCCGGCGCCGGGCTGCTCGACGGCCGCCGGGCGACCACCCACTGGCAGTGGGCGGACGACCTCGCCGCGCGCCACCCGGGGGTCACCGTCGACCCGGGTCCGATCTTCGTCCGCGACGGGGACACCTACACGGCGGCCGGTGTCACCAGCGCCCTGGACCTCACGCTGGCCTTCGTCGAGGACGACCACGGCGCCGAGACGGCCCGCAAGGTGGCGCAGCACCTGGTGACCTACCTGCAGCGGCCCGGCAACCAGGCGCAGATGAGCATGTACACCGCCACCCCGCCGTCGGACAACGTCCTGGTCAGGCAGATCGTCGACCACGTGACGGGGAACCTGGACGCCGACCTGGCCTCCTCCACGCTGGCGGCCGGGGCGGGCGTGAGCGAGCGGCACCTGACCCGGCTGTTCCTGAGACACCTCGGGCAGACCCCTGCCCGGTTCGTACGGCGGGCCCGCACCGAGGGCGCCGCGCACCTGCTGGCCTCCACCTCGCTGCCGATGAGCGCCGTGGCGAGCCGCTGCGGGTTCGGCACGACCGAGACCCTGCGCCAGGCGTTCGTCGACCGCTACGGCGTCCCGCCCTCGCGCTACCGCTCCACGGCGTCCTCCGCGCGCTCCGGCCGGGCGGTGCCCGTCCGGCACCCCGGGGGTCACGGGCCTTCCGGGGACGTCAGCCCTCGCGCGTCCAGGCGAGCGTGATCCGCGACTCGCGGAACCGCCAGCCCGCCGGCGTCCGTGCCGCGGTGCAGGCCAGGCGCAGGCCGCTCGTCAGGTGGGGCGCCCGGCCGTCGCGGTAGAAGTACACCAGCGAGTTCGCCGAGGCGGCCGCCCGGTCGCCGTCGACGTCCACCAGCAGGTCGGTCGTCAGGTGCTGGGTGCGCTCCCCCTCGACCTCGCTCCCCCGCAGATAGCCGACGATCTCGTCGATGCCGTGGAGCTCGCCCCCGCGCGGCGAGCGCACCACCACGTCGTCGGTGTAGACGGTGCCCGCGTCCTCCCACCGCGCCTCGTCGAGCAGGTGCGCGAGACGGGTGAACAGGCCGGCGATCTCGACACGGTCGGCGGTCAGGGTGTCCGTGGACATGAGGACTCCATTTCGTAGGTCATTCCAACATTGGTATCACCAACTATATACAGATCCCTTGGTTTCACCAACGATATTCGATGGCCTCGCGGAAGAGATCCCCGCCCGGGAGCGCGGAGCGCCGGAGGCGAAGTGATCCGCTTCCGTGAAAGACGGAGCTATCCGGCCAGGAGCTTGCCGACCGCCTGGTGGGAGACTCCGAGGAGCAGGCCGATGTCGCGATGCGGGAGTCCCTGTTCGTGCAGGTGCCGTGCGGTCCGGCGCGAGCGGCTGACCGCGTCCTCGCGCAGCCTGTCGGCCTCCCGCCGGACCTCCCTGGTCCGTGCGACCTCCGCCGCGAGGTCGTCCCCGAGCACGGGAACGACCGTGATACGCCAGGTGGCCGCGAGCCGACCATCCGATTCGGCGGCGAGCAGGGCCTCCCGCTCCCCGAGGATGCCCCTGGCCGTCAACTCGTTGATCTCAACGTCGCGCGGCACGATCACCGCGTCCCCCGGACGTACCACTTGTCACGACCACCGCCGTGCACGTCGGGCCTTCCAGGAGAACTCGAAGCCGTACCGCCTGGCCAGGCGCGCCGTTCGAGCGAGCAGGTCATTCGTTTCACTCAGGGGAGTCAATGCGGTTGCCACCATCAAGGCAATGCGTTTGCCTTTACGTCCGCATGGATTCCACCTGCACCGCTTTCGGGCACGATGCCCGTTCGAGCCACGGGACCGGCCACGCCGGGCATCTCATTCCGGAGTTCCATGAACAAGCGGGGTCCACCGTCCACGACGCCTCGGCGGAGGCCGGTCGACGTGTCGCCCGCTGGCGGGCTATCGTGGCGCGCATGGAGTGCTTCGCCGCCTGGCGTACCCGCCGCTGAGGGCCGGCTCACCGTCCGCACCGGGCCGTGAGCGGGCCGACCGATGCCTTTTTCCATCCAGGTGTCACGCCCTCAGCCTGAAAGGCGCACTTCCATGCTCATCCGTCCGTTCGTCCAGCATGACCTGGCGCGGCTCACCGAACTGACCATCGAGACGTTCCGGCCGTTCTACGAGGAATCCTTCCGCCCCCTGGTGGGCGAGGTCGTCTTCGCCAACCAGCACGGCGACTGGCGCGCCGACTACCGCGAGGAGGTCGCCGAACTCCACGCCCCGGAGCGGCACAGGCACGTCGCGGTCGCCGAGATCGGCGACGCGGTCGCCGGTTACGTGGCCTGGAGCGTCGATGTGGCTCGCAGGAACGGGACCGTCTCGCACCTCGCCGTCCAGGCCGAGCACCGCCGTCACCGCGTGGGTACCGCGCTGTGCGAGCACGCCTTCGACCGGATGCGGGCCCTCGGGGCCGAGGTGGTCGAGATCGGCACCGGCGGCGACCCCTTCCACGCACCCGCCAGAGCCCTCTACGAGAAGCTCGGGTGCACCATGCTCCCCGTCGCCGTCTACTACAGGACGCTCTGACCGCACCTTCCGGACGGCAGGCCGGGATCGCCCCGCGCGCTCCCGGCCTCGCCGGTCAGGCGGGCGGGGCGAGGTAAGTGATCATCGAGGGCTGGTCGGACGGGGTGGTGCCGGTGTAGCAGGAGACGTACCGGATGCTCACGTACATGGCGTAGAGCTGCGAGGGATGGGACAGGTTGCAGAACGCGGGCCCGGGCCCGGTGGCGGTGACCTGCACGTTGTCCACGTACATGTTGACGATCCCGGAGACGGTCACCTGCTTCCTGCCGACCGCCGGGCGCTGGATCCCGACACCCATGCCGTGGGAGTTGTGGTTGACGGCCGACGGGACCGGCACGTAGGAGCCCGCGGTGGCGGGCGCGTTGTCGAAGGTGTAGGCCGAGTCGTACTGCGGGTACGTCGCTAGGACGGCGTGCGCGCGGTGGTAGGTCAGGCTCCATCCGGTGTCGAGCGGCGTGTCGTTCGCGTCGTGGCACCGCACCACGATCCTCTGCTCGGCGGCCGTCGATGTCCATCCGCCCACCTTGCAGCGGGCCGGCACGGACGGGTTCACCGCGGTCACCTGGATGTTGCCGGCCAGGCCCGTCGTGCCGAGGCCGGGCAGGACGGCCTGCCATACTCCCGGGGTCGTCGCCGACCTCACCACGGAGTTCACGGCGGTCGCCGCCGAGGAGTTGAACTGCCCGGCCACCGCGGAGCCGTCCCAGTGCACGTAGCCGTACGCCTGGCGTGCGGGCAGGATCTGGGCGCTGTGCCCGAAGACGACGTAGAAGGGGATGAGGACCCGCTCCCCGCCATAACGGTGGCATCGCACCGCCACGATCTCGTCGGCGCCGGACTGCCGCCACTCACGAACCTGGCACCAGGCGGGGGCTCCCGACACCGCCGTGACGTGCGCGGCTCCTCCGGAGGCGAGGCCGATCCGCGGGAACCTCACCAGCACCTCGCCCGGCTCCCCGAAGGAGCTCTGGACCTGGTACTCGACCGGCCACGTGCCTCGCTGGCGCTGGACGGTCGTGGTGGTGGGGCCGTTGACGACGAATGCGACCCCCCACGGGCCGGGAGGTCCGGCCACCCGGCCGTGCGCGGCGGCCGAGGCGGAACCGGCCCCGAGCGGGACCGCGAACACGGCCATGACACAGAGGATTCGCATGATCGCTTGCCGCACGTGTCGCATGTCGTCCTTCGTCCACTCCGGGGTGGATGGTCACAGGCATCCGGGGCGGGATCGTCCGGCGGCCTGACGCGAGGGCGGGGGCCTGCGGGCCCCGCAGCCCTTGATAACCCGGCGCGTGGACCCTGAGAAGACCCAACCTCACCCGGCGGCCGACGTCCCGGCGCCGGCCCCCGTCGGCGCCGGGCCTCGACGCCCCCGCCGGATCGCCGGATCCGGCCGGGGCCGCCGAGCCGGGGCGTCAGCTCCCGCAACCGGCGTACTCGTCGCGGCGCCACAGCATGGCGACCAGCATCAGCGGGAACATCGCCATGTGAGCGATCATCATCAGGCCCTCGGAGTCGATGACGCCCGCCCACAGCAGGGGGAACAGCGGCACGACCGGGACGAACATGGCCGCGCACATCTCCAGGGTGGGGACCCAGCCATGCCCCCGGTAGCGCATCCAGACGACCATGCCGACCGACATGTCGAACGCCATCAGCAGGTAGGCGAGCTCGGGCTGCCGTTCCTGGGAGAACCCCAGGCCGACGGCACGCAGGAGCATGCCCAGGACGAACATCCCGACGAACATCGCGATGATCATCTCGACGTAGTGCCAGGCGAACCGGCCCCACCGGATGCGGGGACCCGCCGCCGTGCCGGCCGGGCCACCGTCCTGTGCCGCCGTGACCGGTCCGCGAGTCGGTTCTGTCTGTGTCATGTACCCACGGTCCCGCCGGACCGGCCGGGCGCCAACGAAAGCGGATCGACAGGTCCGGAAACCTGCGACCACTGTCTTTTCTGACCCGTACGGGGGCCTGTCCGGCCCGCGCGGGCGCGGGGACGAACCCCGGTCTCCCGCTCCGGACCGTGACGCTCCGGAGCCCTCCGCCTCCGTTCGCGTGATCCCCGATCCGCACCGGGCGGGCACAGCGGCGGGCCGACCACCGTCGTGTGCTGGGAGTACGCCGCTGCGGCGGTCCTGTCACACCGCCCATAGCACGACGTTATGGAACTTTGTGAGGTGTTCGACCGGCTTCTTCGATGTCAGCTTTGCGTGTAGCCCCCACCTGCAGGGCTCCTTGCATCCCTCCTACCCCCCAAGGGACATCGAGAGGAGTCACCCCGCGTGAACTCGAAGCTCAAGGTCGGCGCCGTGGCCGTACTGGCCGTCGCCGCCCTGACCACCCCCTCCGCGGTGAACGCCGCCACCGCGCCGGTGAACGACCCCGCACGCGCCGCCTCCGCGGAGCCGCCGGTGTACGCGCCGCCGAGCGCCGAGGCGCGCGCCCAGGCCGTCGCGACCGCCAACGCGACCCTGGCCGCCAGGGCCGACCTCACGCTCAAGGGAGAGAACGAGAAGTTCGACCTGGCCGCCAACGTCTCGGGCGTCAAGGGTCTGCAGTACCTGACCTACTCGCGCAGCTACCGCGGCCTGCGGGTCCACGGCGGTGAGGTGGTCGTGGCCACCGACCGGTTCGGCGAGCAGGTCGGCTCGGTGAACTCGGGCCTGCAGAGCAGGATCACGATCGACGTCACCAGCAGGGTGGACGCCGCCACGGCGTCGGCCACCGCCCGCGCGCAGCTGCCGACCGTGGAGAGCGTGGGCACCCCCGAGCTGGTCGTGCACGCGACCACCACGACGCCCAGGCTGGCCTGGGAGGTGGTCGTCAACGGCGCCACCCAGGAGGCCCCGAGCGTCCTGCACGTCTTCGTGGACGCGCTCGACGGGTCGATCATCGAGTCCTACGACGACGTCCGCGCCGGCACCGGCAACAGCTACTACAACGGCAACCCGGTGACCATCCAGACGTCGGGGTCGAGCGGCTCGTACTCGATGACCGACACCACCCGTCCCGGCCTGCGCTGCGGCGGCCAGAACGGTGCCGTCTACACCAAGTCGACCGACAACTGGGGCAACGGGTCCGGCACCAACCTGGAGACCGCGTGCGTCGACGCCCTGTACGCGGCGCAGAAGCAGTGGGACATGCTCCGCACCTGGCTGGGCCGCAACGGCGTCACCGGCACGGGCCGCTCCTACCCCGCGCGGGTCGGCCTGGCCGCCGTCAACGCCTACTGGAACGGCAGCTACACCAGCTTCGGCCGTAACTCGGCCAACACCCGGCAGGCCACCCCGATGGACGTGGTCGCCCACGAGTACGGCCACGCCATCTTCCAGAACTCCGGAAGCGGCGGCGGTGGCAGCGGCAACGAGTCCGGCGGCCTGAACGAGTCGACCGGTGACATCTACGGCGCGCTGACCGAGCACTACGCCAACCAGCCCGCCACCCTCGACCCGCCGGACTACCTGGTGGGCGAGGAGGTCAACCTGTCCGGTTCGGGGGAGATCCGCAACATGTACAACCCCTCCGCCAAGGGGCACCCGAACTGCTACAGCTCCTCCATCCCCTCCACCCCGGTGCACTCGGCGGCCGGCCCGCAGAACCACTGGTTCTACCTGCTCTCCGAGGGCACCAACCCGGTCGGCAAGCCGGCCAGCACGGTCTGCTCGGGCCCGACGACCCTGACCGGCATCGGCATCCAGAAGGCCGGCCAGATCTTCCAGTCCGGCCTGAACACCAAGACGGCGCCGTGGACGCACGCCAAGGCGCGCCGGGCCACGGTGGCCGCGGCCAAGTCGCTCTTCCCGGGAAGCTGCGTCGAGGTCAACGCGGTCAAGGCCGCCTGGACCGCGGTGAACGTACCGGCCGCCAGCGGCGAGGTGGCCTGCCCGTGACATCGGGTGATCTCCGGCCCTGAGTTCTTCCGGGGCCGGGGCTCCCCGATCCGGGACTCCCCGGCGCCGGGAGCGTTCGGCGCCGGGGGCTCGGGCCGGAAGGGCCCCGGCCTCGTGGGAGGGAGCGTTCAGGGCGGGCCGGGTACGGCGGGCGGCGAGGATGCCGCCCGCCGTACCTTTCCCGTGCGCCTGCCGCGTTCCCTCCCCGCGGACCCACCGCCCCCTTCTCGCCACCCCACCGCGACCCTCTTCACGAACCCACCGCACTTCCGCACCACGCCCCCGGAGCCGGGCTCGTGATTCGGATGTCCGCAAGGGGTAGGTAGGGGCTGCCGAGCACGGAGCCCGGCCGTCGGCGCGGAGAACGAGGTGGTCACGATGGTCTTCGGCCCGTCGCCCGTGTCGCCGGGGCCGTGTCGCGCCGCTCTCCCCCGCGTGCGCGGATGAGCGGCGGATCGCCGGGCACGGCCGCCACCCGGGATCCGGAGGGTGCGGACCCGCGCCGGTGGAAGGCGCTGACCGTCTGCCTGGTCGCCGGGTTCATGACCCTGCTGGACGTCAGCATCGTCAACGTGGCCCTGCCCGCCATCCGCACCGGGCTGGACGCCTCGCAGAGCGCCCTGCAGTGGGTGGTGTCGGGCTACGCGCTCACCTTCGGGCTGGCGCTGATCCCCGCCGGGCGGTTCGGCGACATGTACGGCCGGCGCAACGCGTTCGTCCTCGGCGTCGTGCTGTTCACCCTGGCCAGCGCGGTCGCGGGGATCGCCGGCGACGCGAGCTGGCTGGTCGTGGCGAGGCTCGTGCAGGGGGTGGCGGGCGGGGTGATCAACCCGCAGGTCAGCGGCCTGATCCAGCAGCTCTTCCGGGGGGCCGAGCGGGGCCGGGCGTTCGGCATGCTGGGCACCGTCATCGGCGTGTCGACCGCGATCGGCCCGCTGCTCGGCGGGGCGCTCATCCATCTGGGCGGCGGCACCGACGGGTGGCGGCTGGTGTTCTACGTCAACGTGCCCATCGGCATCCTGGCCGTGGTGCTGGCGTACCGCTACATCCGGCCTCACGTTCCCACCGGGCGCGCCCGGGAGAGCACCGACCCGGTGGGCGTGCTGCTGCTGGCGGGCGGGATCACGCTGGTGCTCCTGCCGCTCGTCGAGGGGCAGGAGTGGCACGGCGCCGGGAAGTGGGTCTCGGCCGCGGCCGGGGTGGTCGTGCTGGCGGGGTTCGCGGCCTGGGAGCGCCGCTACGGGCGGCACTCGACGCCGGTCGTCGACCTGTCGCTGTTCCGCAGGCGCTCCTACGCGCTGGGCGCGCTGATCGGCGCGCTCTACTTCGCCGGGTTCACCGCGATCTTCTTCATCCTGACCCTGTACCTGCAGAACGGGCTGCACTACTCGCCCCTGGAGGCGGGCCTGGCCACCACGCCGTTCGCGGCCGGGTCGGCGGTGGCCGCCGCCCTGGGCGGCAGGCTCGTCACCCGGATGGGCCGCCCGCTGGTCGTGGCCGGTCTGCTGCTGGTCGCGGTCTCGCTGTGCGTCACGGCGCTCGCGGTGTGGCTGGTCCCCGGCGAGCACGTGGCCTGGGCGACCGCGCTGCCGCTGCTCGCCGCCGGCCTGGGCAGCGGGCTGGTGATCTCCCCCAACCAGACGCTGACGCTGTCGGAGGTGCCGCCCGCCATGGGAGGCGCCGCCGGTGGGGTGCTGCAGACCGGTCAGCGGATGGGGGCGGCCCTCGGGATCGCGGCGATCGGCTCGGTGTTCTTCGCCGAGGTCGCCTCGTCCGGAGGTGACCAGGCCACGGCGTTCCGGCACTCGCTGCTGGTCACCGTGGCCTTCGTGCTGGTGGCGCTGGTCGTGGCCGTCGCCGACGTGGTCGTCGACCGGCGGGCCCGGACGAGCTCTCCCTGAGGCCCGGCCGGGGACCCGGCGCCGGGGCGCCGTTCCAGGTCCGCCCGTGTCGCCGGGCGTGCACGGATCAGGCGGGAGCGTAGGTCAGGCAGTCGATGTCCTTCTGCGCGTACCCCACGACGATGCCGGAGGCCTGGCACTCGAACTGGACGTTGTGCTGGCAGTTGGACATCTTGCAGGCGCCGACGTGACCGGTGGCGCTCGGGTCGCCGCCCTTGGTGGAGACCCTGAAGAAGGTCTCGCACTCGGCGTGGGTGCTGTTGCCGACCGTGATGGCCAGCGCGTGGCAGGAGTGGTCGGTGTTGTACGCGCACGCGTCGACCTGGCACTCGTTGACTGCGGGCATCTGCATGGTGAAGCCTCCTGAGGCTGGGGCCGGTCCCGGGATCGGCCGGTCGCCCCGGGCTCTGCCACCCGGGAGCCTGTCCGGCGTACCACCCGGCGGCCCGGCGTGTCCCGGTGGGTATTACCGCCCTCCGGTCCCGTCCGCCGGGTCCCGATCACGGTCCCTGGCGTCCGTGGCCGGACGTGACGCGGCCCGTGCCCGCTCGTGAGCACGGGAGCTACCCCGTCTCATACCTCGGCCGGGGTGCCCTCACGCCCATGCCCGTGCCAAGTCTTCCCCTCCGGCGAACCCCGGCGACCCCCGGGTGCCCTCCGGTGACCTCCGGTGACCTCCGGTGAGCAGGGCGTTCACCGGCCGGGGGCCTGCCCGCGCGAGTCGCTCAGCACCCTGAACGTGATGCCCGCGCGCCGCAGGCGCCCGATCAGCGCGTCGCCCATCGCCACGGCGGTGGTCACCTGGCCCGAGACGTCCGGCAGGTCGTCGCTCGCCAGGCAGAGCGCGGCCTCGCCGAGCATCCTGGCGGTCTCGGTGTAGCCGGGGTCGCCGCCCGCGACCTCGGTGACGACGCGCGCCCCGCCGCCGCGGCCGAGGAAGGTGACCTTGAACCAGTTCCGGGCCCGGCGCTCCGGGGTGGGCCCGGCGCCCTGCGGGAAGCGGCTCAGCAGCAGGGAACGGGCCGGGGGGACCTGGGCGAGCAGGGCCAGCGTGCCCATGCCCGCGGCGAGGCCGAGCGCGGCCGGCAGGCTCCTGATCGCGAAGTGGTGGCGGTAGGTGAAGTCGGGGCCGTAACGCTCCAGCGCGCGGGCCGAGCGGGCGACGACCTGCGGGTCGAGCGTGGGCAGCGGCAGCGCCCAGCCCCCGACGTAGCGGACCGTGCCGGGCCCGCCGCGCGCCCTCCTGGGAGCGGGTGGCGGCACGGGGTCCACCGCGCGGTCCGCCGCCGGGCCCGCGACGAGCCGGGGTTCCGGCACGCGTTCGAGCTCCTCCCGGACCCGCGCGGCCTCGCCCGCCTCGCGGAGCCGGGAGGCCGCCAGGACGGCGGAGTGCACGGTGCCGCCCGAGACGGCGCCCGAGGCCCGGACGAACCCGTCCACCTCCAGCGGTACCCCCTCGGGCAGGTGGCCGACCGTGAAGTAGGCGCCCAGGTCGTGCGGGATCGAGTCGAACCCGCAGGCGTGCACGAGCTTGGCCCCGGTCCGCCTGGCCCGCTCGTGGTGCCGGATGAACATCCGGTCGACGAACTCGGGCTCGCCGGTGAGGTCGGCGTAGTGGGTGCCCGCGTCGGCGCAGGCGGCCACGAGCGGCTCGCCGTAGGTCAGGTAGGGGCCCACGGTGGTCGCGACGACCCTGGCCTGCCGGGCGATCTCCGTCATGGAGGCGGGATCGGTCACGTCGGCGAGCAGCAGCGGCAGCCCGGGCAGGCCGATCCGCTCCCTGACCGCCTGGAGCCTGGCCCGGTCGCGTCCGGCCAGGGCCCAGCGGAGCCCTGGACCCGCGGCGCGCGCGAGGTAGTCCGCGGTGAGCCCCCCGGTGAAGCCGGTGGCACCGAACAGCACGATGTCGTACGGGCGGTCGTCGGCCATGCGTGCGGCTCCTCGTCACGAGATCACGTACGGCCACAGTAATCGCCTCCCGCCCGGAGCGCCGCGACAGGGGACGCCGGGGCCCGCGGGGTGTCCGTGCTGACCGCGCACCTCATGGGTGGCGTTGGTAGGTTCTGTGCAGGGTCGTGCTCCGGAGAGGCCGGGGCACGCACGCGTGAAGGGCTGGAACGGTGGAGGTCGAGCAGACGGCACTGCCCGGAATAGGACTGCGGCACGAGTTCACCACGCGGTCGGGCAGACGCATAGGACTCGTCTCGCACCGCAACGGCCGCCGCGACCTGGTGATCTACGACCGCAACGACCCCGACCGGGCCTGCGAGACCGTCAAGCTGAACGACGAGGAGGCCGACGCGCTCGCCGAGCTGCTCGGCGCGCCGCGCATCGTGCAGCGCCTCAACGCCCTGCACCGCGAGGTCGAGGGGCTGGTCAGCCTGCAGCTGCCGATCGCGCCGGGCTCGCCGTACGCCGGCCGGCCGATGGGTGACGCGCGCGTGCGCACCCGTACCGGGGCCTCCATCGTGGCCGTGGTGCGCGAGGGACAGGTGTTCGCCAGCCCCGCGCCCGACTTCGAGCTGGCCGAGGCCGACGTGGTGGTCGTGGTGGGCAGCCCGGAGAGCACCTCCGCCGTGTCCGACATCCTTTCCGGCGGGTAGGTCAGCGGGTGCACACGGCGATCCTCTTTCTTGAGCTCGGCGCCGTTCTCCTCGGGCTGGGCATCCTCGGTGCCCTGGCCCTGAGGGTCGGCATCTCCCCCATCCCCCTCTATCTCATCGCCGGTCTGGCCTTCGGCACCGGCGGCATCCTCCCCCTGGCCACCAGCGAGGAGTTCATCTCGGTCGGCGCCGAGCTGGGCGTCATCCTGCTGCTGCTCACCCTGGGCCTGGAGTACAACGCCGACGAGCTCGTGACGAGCCTGAGGAGCAACGCCCGCGCGGGCGTGGTCGACCTGGTGCTCAACGCGGCGCCGGGCGCGATCGCCGCGCTGCTGCTGGGCTGGGGTCCGGTGGCGGCCATCGCCATGGCCGGCGTCACCTACGCGACCTCCTCGGGCATCACCGCCAAGGTCCTGTCCGACCTGGGCTGGATCGGTAACCGCGAGACTCCGGTGGTGCTGTCGCTGCTGGTCTTCGAGGACCTCACGATGGCGATCTACCTGCCGGTCCTGACCGCGGTGCTGGCCGGGCTGAGCCTCGCGAGCGGCGCGGTCACCGTGGCGATCGCCCTGGCCGCGGTCAGCGTCGTGCTGGTGGTCGCGCTCCGCTACGGCAGGGCCATCGAGGCGTTCGTCTCCAGCCCCAACTCCGAGGTGCTGCTGCTGAAGGTCATCGGGCTGGCGCTGCTGGTCGCCGGGGTGGCCCAGCAGCTCCAGGTCTCGGCCGCGGTCGGCGCCTTCCTGGTGGGCATCGCGCTCTCGGGCGAGCTGGCCGAGGACGCCCAGGCGCTGCTCACCCCGGTACGCGACCTGTTCGCCGCGGTGTTCTTCGTCTTCTTCGGCCTGCAGACCGACCCGACCAAGATCCTTCCGGTCGCCGGGCTGGCCGCGCTGCTCGCCCTGGTCAGCATGATCACGAAGCTGCTCACCGGCGCGTACGCCGCGCGGCGGGCCGGGATCGCCAAGGCGGGGCGGGTGCGGGCCGGGATCGCGCTCATCCCCCGGGGCGAGTTCAACATCGTCATCGCCGGTCTGGCCGTGGCCGCCGGGGTCCACCCCGACCTCGGCCCGCTGGCCGCCACGTACGTGCTCATCCTGGCCGCCTTCGGCCCGCTGGCCGCCCGGCTGGTGCAGCCCCTCATCACCGCCATCGCCAAGCGCGCCTGACCCGGCCGGTCCGTTCCCCGCCGGTCCCGGCCCGCCCTTGCCGCGTCGTGTCGCGCACGGGGGCGTGCACGGCCGGCCGGGAGCGGGCCGGGGTCAGCGCGACGAGGCGTCCAGGGAGGCGACGACGCGGCGCAGGGTGCGCTGCAGCTCGGCGACCTCGGCGGGCTCCAGGCCCGCGGCCCGGAAGATGTGCTCGGGCACGTCGCAGGCCCGCTCCTCCAGGGCCTCGCCCTCGGGGGTGAGGCCCACCAGCACGGAGCGCTCGTCGGCGGCGCTGCGCTCGCGGCGCACCAGGCCCGCGGCCTCCAGCCGCTTCAGCAGCGGTGACAGGGTGCCCGAGTCGAGCCTGAGGGCGAGCCCGAGCTCCTTGACCGTCACCGGCCCGCGCTCCCACAGGGTCATCATCACCAGGTACTGCGGGTAGGTCAGGCCCAGCTCGCGCAGCACCCCGCGGTAGACGGCGTCCAGCGCCCGGGACGCGGCGTGGACGTCGAAGCAGACGAGGTCCTCCACGGAGAGTTTCACGGTTCCGAGTGTACCGGATTTGACTGTGTCCTATTAAGTTACGCACAATCAAATGGTTCGCAACAGATGAAGGGGATCACGATGAGTACGCTCTACACCGCCATCGCCACCGCCAACGGCCGGGAAGGGCGGGCGGTCTCGTCCGACGGGCGTCTCGACGTGGCCCTCGCCCCGCCCAAGGAGCTGGGCGGCTCCGGCGAGGGCACCAACCCCGAGCAGCTGTTCGCGGCCGGCTACGCCGCCTGCTTCGCCAGCGCGCTCCAGCTCGTCGGCCGCAGGCACAAGGCCGACGTCTCCGAGGCCTCGGTGACCGCCGAGGTCGGCCTCGTCCCGTCGGGCGAGGGCTTCGGGCTCGCCGTGACGCTCCGCGTCGAGCTCCCCGACGCGTTGCACGGGGAGGCCGGCACCGCCCTGGTGGAGGCCGCCCACCAGGTCTGCCCCTACTCCAACGCCACCCGCGGCAACATCCCGGTGGAGCTGGTGGTCGAGTAGACCCCGCCCGGAGGGGACCCGTGGCGGTCAGGGAAGGGGCCTGCGCCCCGCGAAGCCGAGCTCGTCACGGTGGTACCAGGCCAGCTCACGGTCCCCTTCGAGCCAGCACAACCGCACCCGCATCCCGTCCAGCACCGCGGGGAAGTCGACCAGCAGCGGCGCGACGCCCTTGACCTCGATGCCCCGCTCCTCGAACCAGCCCAGGATCTCCTCCAGCCTGGCCTCGTACGCCTTCGCCTCCGCCAGCCCACCGGCCTCGGAGGTGCCGGTGGTGCGGAGCTCGTGCGCGAGCTCGGCCAGCTCGCCCCGCATCGTCACGAACGCGTCGGCCCGCTCCAGCAGCACGGGCATGAGCGCCCGCGCCTCCTCGACGGTGAAGGTCCTGTCCACCCCAGCACGCTAGCGCGTGCCGCGGCCACGACCGGAGGTGGGGCGGCACGTGGGCGTGGCACGTCCCCGCGACCGGGCCCAAGCCGTCCGGAGGTCCCGGTCACAGCCGGTCGTAGAGCGCCTCCAGGATCGGGGGCCAGCGCGGGTCGGGGCCCGCGGGGGCGGTGATCGTACGGCTCGGCGTGTAGGCGAACCCGATGCCCGCCACCGGGTCGGCGAAGGCGAGCGAACCGCCCGATCCGCTGTGCCCGAACGCCTCGGCCCGGGGCGCGAAGGGGCGTACCTCGTTGGGGAGCATGTATCCCAGGCCGAAGCGGGTCCGGCCGCGCAGGACCTCGTCGAAACCGTCGCTGTGCGCCGTGGTGGCACGCTCCAGCGTCCCGGGGTCGAGCAGGTCGCCGGACAGGAGGGCGCCGTAGAGGGTGGCCAGGGCCCTGGCGGACGCGTGGCCGTTGGCCGCGGGGATCTGGGCGGCACGCCAGCGCCCGGTGTTCACCAGCCCGGGCACGAGCTGGTCGGCCGGGTTGAGGAACGCCTTGGCGGTGACCGACGCGGGGTCCGCCATCGCCTCGGCCAGCGGGGATCCTCCCGGCCCGGTCGGGCCTCCCGGCGTGGGCGGGCCCTCCGGCGCGGACGCGCCTCCCCGGATGGACGGGCCTTCCTGGGGGGACCGGCCTTCCGCCGACGAGCTCTCCGGGGTGGGCGGGCTCTCCGGAGGGAGCACGAACGCCGCCCGGTGCGCGTCGTGCCGGGGAAGGCCGATCCACAGGCCGGGGACGCCCAGCTCCCCGGAGAGGCCGGAGACGAGGTCGCGGATCTCCCGGCCGGTGACCCGGCGGAGCAGCTCGCCGACCAGCCAGCCGAACGTGACCGCGTGGTAGCCGTGCCGCTCCCCCGGCGTCCACCAGGGCTCCTCGGCGACCAGCGCTCTCGTCATGGCGTCCCAGTCGTAGAGGCTCCCCGGCGGCAGCGGGGAGCGGATCGCGGGCAGCCCGGCGCGGTGGGAGAGCAGCTGGGCGACGGTGGCCCGCGCGGTGAACTCCGGCCAGTAGCGGGCCACCGGCGCGTCGAGGTCGAGGAGGCCGCGCCGCGCGCACAGCAGGGCCACGGTCGCGACGACCCCCTTGGAGACGGAGAAGACGTTGACGACCGTGTCGCGCCGCCACGGACGGGTCCCTCCCTCGTCGGCCGTACCGGCCCAGACGTCCACGACGAGGCGGCCGCCCGCGGCGACGGCCAGGGCGGCGCCTCCGGGGCCGATCCCCTGCCTGAACGCCTCGACGACCGGGGTGAACGCCGGATCGCAGAACATGACCCCTCCCTCATTTACTCAACCATGGTTGCGCAACCTTGGTTGAGTATTGGACGGTGGGACACATGACGTCAAGCCCCGCCGATCCCGGTGCGACCGGGGACCTCACCCTGCTCTTCACCGCCCTGGCCGCCGCCTGCGACGCCGAGGTGCGCGGGCGCATGGCCGCGGCGGGACACGCCGAGGTGCGCACGGTGCACGGCTACGTCTTCCAGCACCTTCTCGGCGGCCCGGTCCGCGTGAGCGACCTGGCCGGCCTGCTCGGCATGACGCCGCAGGGCGCGTCCAAGGTCGTGACGGAGATGGAGCGGATCGGCTACCTCACCCGCAGGACCGATCCGGAGGATCAGCGGGCGCGCGTCGTCGAGCTCACCGGGCACGGCAGGGACGCCGTCGACGCGGGCCGCGGGGCGCGCGCCGCCGTCACCGCCGAGCTCCGCGCGGTCCTGGGCGAGGCGGCGGCGGACGATCTGCTGTCGTCCCTCGACCGGCTGGCCGACCACACGGGGGCCATGCGCGAGCTCCTCGCCCGCCGCCTCCGCCCTCGTCCCGGGTGAGCTCCCCCGCGCCGGCGCGGGCGGACGCCGGGAGCCGTCAGTCCCCGATCCGGTAGAAGCGCGTGGCCGTGCCGCCGAGGACGGCGGCGCGCTCGGTCTCGGCCAGGCCCGCGAGCAGCACCCCGGTCTCGCGCCACACCTTGGCGTAGTCCCCGGCGAGGACGGCCACCGGCCAGTCGCTGCCGAACATCAGCCGGTCGGGGCCGAAGACCTCCAGCGCGTGGTCCACGTAGGGGCGCAGGTCCTCGGCCGTCCAGGTCTCCGCGTCGGCCGCGGTGTTGAGGCCGGACACCTTGGCGTACACGTTCGGGTGCTCGGCGGCGCGGGCGATGAGCGACGCCCACGGCTCCCACCCCTTCTCCCTGATCGGCGGCTTGGCCAGGTGGTCGACGACCAGCCGCAGCCCCGGGACGCGCTCGGCCAGTACCGGCACGTGCTCCAGGTGCCTGGGCAGGACCGCGACCACGTCGAACGGCAGCCCCGCCCCGGCCAGGAGCCCCAGGCCCTCGACCACCGGGTCCCGGATCAGCCAGTCGGGGTCGGGGTCGTCGTGGATGAGGTGCCGGACCCCGGCGAACCTCGGATGCCGGCGGTAGCGCTCCAGCGCCCCGGCGGCCTCGTCCGGGCGGTGCAGCGGCACCCAGCCGACCACGGCCGCGACGAAGTCGTGGGCGTCCGCCTGCGCCAGCATCGCGTCGGTGTCGGCGTAGGTGTCGGCGGCCTGGACCAGCACGGTCCGCTCCACCCCCGCGGCGGCGAGCTGCGGGAGGAGCTCCTCGGGGGCGAAGGTGCGGTGGATCGGGCCCGCCTCCGGCGTCAGCCAGGGGTAGGAGCCCGTCTCCAGGTTCCAGAAGTGCTGGTGGGCGTCGACGACGGCCATCCGCCGCTCCTTCTCGATCGGTCGTCCGGGCCCGCTCACGCTAGGGCCGTCCCGGAGGGCACGTCAACGCGGCGGGCCGGGCAGCGGGTGGCTCTCCCCCCTGGCCAGGTAGACGACCCGGGCGCCGTTGCCGTCCCGCTCGACCTCCTCGCGGAAGTCGGACAGCGGGGAGCTGAAGACGCCGTAGTCGTCGTAGTGCACCGGCAGGACGCGGCGTGGATTGATCATGGTCACCCAGTCGGCGCCCTGCCGTCCGTCCATCGTCACCATCACCATCCCCAGCAGCTTGGTGCCGCCCAGGTGGACGATGCCGACGTCGATGTCGGGGAAGCGCCGCGGGATGGCGTCCAGCTCCCTGCCCATCAGCGTGTCGCCGCTGACGTGCAGGCGCAGGCTCACGAGCCCGCCGGGGTCGGCGAACTCCAGCATGCTTCCCATGACCGGCGGCATGAGGGCGTTCATCAGGCCGGGGCCGTGCCGCGCGGGCAGCGAGGTGATCCTGACGGAGCCGCCCGGGCCCCGCAGCTCGTGGTCACGCCAGGTGTTCAGGCCGACCGCCTCGCCGAAGCCCTGCCGCTTCAGCTTCCGCGCGGCGTGCGGCGTGGTGACGACCGGCAGGCCCTTGTCCAGCCCCCTGCGGGCCACCCGGTCCCAGTGGTCGCCGTGCATGTGCGAGAGCAGGACGGCGTCCAGCGGCGGGAGACGGTCGACGCTCAGCGCGGGTTCGGTCAGCCGCCGGGTGGACAGGCCGTAGCCCAGGTAGGCGCGCTGGCCGCGGTGCAGGAAGTTGGGGTCGGTGAGGATGGTGAACCCGTTGTAACGGATGAGGGTGGTGGCGTTGCCGATGAACGACACGCTCGCCTCGTCCCGGTCGGACATACCGCGGCTCCGTGTCAGGTCGATGGGATGGGGTGGGGAGAGAGCGAGTCATGCCCCGACACCCCGGAGTCACACCTCGCCCGTCTCATCCCCCGGCATCCCGTACGCACACCTCGCCCGTCCCTCCCGCACCCCGGCCGGCGGCGCGGTCAGTTCGGGGTCAGCGTGCGGTAGGTGTTGCCGTGCCACTCGACCAGCAGCACGGTGGCGTCGTCCTGGAGCTTGCCGTCGTGGTACTCCAGCACGTGGTGGATCAGGCGGCGCAGGGTCTCGGAGACCGGCAGGCCGTCGGAGTGGTGGCGGACGATGAAGTCGACGAAGCGCTCCAGCCCGAACTCCCGGCCCTCGCGGTTGCGCGCCTCGGTGACGCCGTCGGTGTAGAGCAGCACCCGGTCGCCGGGCTGCAGCTGCTCGCGGCAGACCGTGACGGGAAGGTCGAAGTCCAGGCCCATGGGGTGGGCGGGCGGGCAGCGCAGGGTGGTGATCGCCTTCCCGCCCCGGATCACCACCGGCGGGTGGTGGCCGCGGTTGATCCAGCTGAGCATCCCGGTGGGGACGTGCAGTTCGGCCAGGATGCCGGTGACGAAACGGGTCGCCCTGCCGAACTCGGCGATCAGTACCTTCTCGATCTCCTCGCTGTTGGCGGCCAGGTCCATGCCCTGGCGCCGGTTGTTGCGGCAGGCGGCCAGGGCCAGGTTGGCGGTCAGCCCGGCCGAGACGTCGTGGCCCATCGCGTCGAAGATGCCCAGGTGCAGCAGGTCGCCGCCGACGGCGTAGTCGAAGGCGTCCCCGCCGACCTCGTAGGCCGGTTCCAGCGCGGCGCTGACCACCACCTCGGTGTTGGCGAAGGTCAGCGGCGGCATCAGCGTCCACTGCATCTCCGCGGCCACGTGCATCGGCCGGGTGCGCACCAGACGGGGATAGGAGTCGCTGTGGCCGCGCTTGCTGGCCACGATGAGCGCCATCGCCGCGGCCAGCGCGCGCATCGCCTCCTGGCCCGCCTCCCCGAGGTCGGCCCGGGCCTCGATGCGCAGCATGCCCAGACGTTCGGTGCCGTCCAGCAGCGGCATCCACCAGTGGCCCGTCCCGGCCTCGTCGTCCTCGTCGCCGGGCCGGAAGAGCACCCGCGACTCCTGGAATCCCCGCCCGGCCAGCGTCGTGTCGATACGAAGCTCGGCGGCGTGCCCGTCGGCCTCCTCACCGGCGTCCTCGCCCTGGCCGGTCAGCAGCCGGAGCACCCTCTGCTGCAGGTCGGCCAGGTAGATCAGCACCTCGCCCAGACCGGCGTGCGCGGCGTGCTCGGTGACCAGCGGGGGCAGATCCTCCAGCGCGCTCAGATGGCTGGCGGCGAGCAGTCCGGTCAGCATCCGGGCCGTACCGCGCTGGACACCCGGCTCGTCATGTACGTCCATCTGTGACCACCCACGTCTCTTCACGCTCCGCACACACCGGACGAGTATGCGGCAACGGGCGCACCGGTTCGGCACTCTTGAGCGCACCGGCCGGCATCACTTTACGGGCCCGGCCCTCCGCGTCCACGGGGGCGGGCCCGGGCCCGGCGCGGGAGACCGTGCCGGGCCCGGGTGCGAGGGACGGACCGGCCCGCGGGAAGGCCGCCGCCGGACGCGGAGGGCGGACCGTCCCGGGGACGGCGCCGGTACGCCGGCGCCGGGCGCGGATCAGCCCTCGCGCCACTCGCCCGACTTCAGGGCACCGCCCGCCTGCGGGCCCATGAGCCCCAGGCCGCCGTCCACGAACAGCGAGGCGCCGGTGACGTACGACGAGGAGGGGCCGGCGAGGAAGGTGACGGCGGCGGCGACCTCGCGGGCGTCGCCGGGCCGGTCGATGGGGTACCCGGGACGGCTGCCGGGCTCCGGCAGCTCGTCCTCCTGGCCGGTCATCGGGGTGGCGATCTCCCCGGGGGCGATGTTGTTCACCGTGATCCCGTACGGGGCCAGTTCCAGGGCGAGCACCCGGGTCAGCATGCGCAGGCCGCCCTTGGCCGCGC
Organism: Streptosporangium sp. NPDC050855; assembly: GCF_044456585.1. Classification (NCBI taxonomy): domain Bacteria; kingdom Bacillati; phylum Actinomycetota; class Actinomycetes; order Streptosporangiales; family Streptosporangiaceae; genus Streptosporangium; species Streptosporangium sp. NPDC050855. The sequence goes on along the minus strand of NZ_JBITFY010000028.1, from coordinate 7,491 downwards.
AGTACGGTCCCGAGCCGACCCTCGGGTGCTCCTCGTGGACGCTGGTGACGTTGACGATGCGGCCCCCGCGACCGGAGGCGACCATGCGGCGGGCGGCACGCTGGGCGCACGTGAACGCTCCGTCGAGGTCCACCGCGATCACCGACCGCCACTCCTGGAAGTCCATCTCCAGCAGTGGCGTGCTGCTGCCGGTCCCGGCGTTGTTCACCAGGACGCCGAGGCCGCCCAATTCCTCGGCCAGCTCGTCCACGGCGGAGGCGGCCTCCTCCGGCCGGGTCAGGTCCTGCCGGCGCACGGCCGCCGTACGGCCCAGCTCACGGACCAGCTTCGCGGTCTCCTCGGCCCCGTCCTGGTCCGAGTGGTAGGTGATGCCCACGTCGAAGCCCTCTTCGGCCAGCGCCACCGCGCTCGCCCTGCCGATGCCGGAGTCCGCTCCGGTGACGATCGCGACCCGGTCGTAGCCGGATGGGGATATGGGTGCTCTGCTCATGACGAACCGCTTTCCTGGGAGTACCTGCCGTCCCGGCCGGGACGTCCGCGCACGGCGGGCCCGGCCCGGACGATGTCCGGGAACGCGATGTCTCCCCTGGAGAGGACCCCTTAAACGGGGCGCTCGGGGGGCAGGATCGGGGACGTCCCGGATGTCCCCGACGTCTATGCCAGGGCGGCGCCCAGGCGGCGCCACTGCTCGCGCGGGAAGGCGTCCGGATCGGCCGTGAGCACCTGCAGGGCGACGTGGTCGGCCCCGGCGGCGCGGTGCTCGTCCACCCTGCGCCTGACCGCCTCCTCATCCCCCCACGCGATCAGGGCGTCGAACAGGCGGTCGCTGACCGACTCCAGGTCCTCGGGCGAGAAACCCAGGCGCAGCAGGCTGTTGGCGTAGTTCGGGAGGGTGAGATAGCCCCGCAGCCAGTCGGTCCCGATCGCGCGTGCCTCGTCGGCTCCGGAGCACAGGATCACCGTCTGCTCCGGAAGGACGAGCGGGCCCTCGCCCAGCGCCTCGCGGGCGAGCCGCGTGTGGCCGGGGGTGACGAGGTAGGGATGGACCCCGCGCGTCCTCTCCCCCGCGAGCCGGAGCATCTTCGGGCCGAGCGCGGCGAGGACCCTCCTGCCGGTGGGCACGGGGGGCTCCGCCGCGTCCAGGCCGTCGAGGAACGTCTCCATGGCCGCCATCGGCCGCCGGTACCGGCCGGCCTCGGCCTGGTCGACCAGCGGGGCGTGGCTCACCCCGATCCCCATCAGGAACCGGTCGCCGTGGGCGGCCGACAGCGTCGCGTACGAGGCCGCGGCCTCGGCCGGGGTGTGCATCCACAGGTTCAGGATGCCGGTCGCGACGACCGTCCGGCGGGTCGCCGCCAGCAGGTGCTCGACGGCGTCGAACAGCGCCCCTCCGACGTCGGGGATCCACAGGGCGCCGAAGCCCAGCTCCTCCAGCTCGGCCGCCGCCTCGGCGGACTCGGCCGGGTCCCCGTACCGCAGCTGGGTGCTCCACACGCCCACACCAGAGAGATTCATCGCGACCTTTCCGTTTCCCAGGACGCCGGTCGGCACTGCGTAGCGCGTGGTGCCGGGACCACCGGCACGGCCGCGCACCGAGGTACCCGGGTGCCCGCCGTCCCGCCGGTGCCCCGGCCCGCGGCTCCCGCGGGCCGCCGGCGTGGTGTGCCGGCACGGTGTGCCGGTGGCGGCGAGGTGCCACCGGCGGCACCGTACCCGGCCCGGGCAGGTTCTACGCGGGCGAGAGCGCCGGGTCGCCCGAGCGGGTCGCGGGCGGCGGGGTGTCCCCGTCGTCACCGTCGTTCCCGTCGCCGCCGTCATCGCCCTGGTCGCCGTGGTCGTCGTCCAGCAGGGTCGCCTCGTCGAACGGCGCCCTGCCGGCCAGTACCTCCTCCGCGCGCTCCCGGTCGAACTCGCCGGTCCAGGTGCCGACCAGCACGGTGGCGACCGCGTTGCCCGCGAAGTTGGTCAGCGCCCGCGCCTCGGACATGAAGCGGTCGATGCCGACGATCAGGCCGACCCCGTCCACCAGGTCGGGGCGGTGCGACTGCAGGCCGCCCGCGAGGGTGGCCAGGCCCGCGCCGGTGACCCCGGCGGCGCCCTTGGAGGCGATCATCATGAAGACCAGCAGGGAGATCTGCTCGCCGAAGGAGAGCGGGGCGCCGGTGGCGCTCGCGATGAACAGCGTGGCCATGGTCAGGTAGATGGCGGTGCCGTCCAGGTTGAAGGAGTAGCCGGTCGGCACGGTGATGCCGACCACGGGCCTGCTGACGCCGAGGTGCTCCATCTTGGCGATCAGGCGGGGCAGCGCCGACTCCGACGAGGAGGTGGACAGGATCAGCAGGAACTCCCGGCCCAGGTAGCGCAGCAGGGAGAACAGGCCGACCCGGGCCACCAGCCACAGCAGCGGGCCGAGCACCACGAACACGAAGAGCAGGCAGGTCAGGTAGAAGGCCAGCATGATGACGCCGAGGCTCCTGAGCGCGTCCATGCCGGTGGCGCCGACGACCGCGGCCATCGCGCCGAATGCGCCGACCGGGGCGGCCCACATGATCATGGCGAGGATCCGGAAGACGAGCCGCTGGACGTGCGTGATGCCGTTCAGGATCGGCCTGCCGCGCTCGCCCATGGCCTGCAGGGCGAACCCGGCCAGCAGCGCGACCAGGAGGGTCTGCAGCACCTCGCCGGAGGTGAGCGCGGAGACCAGCGTGGTGGGGATGATCCCGAGCAGGAACGTCACCGTGTCGCTCTCGCCGCCCTTGGCCGCCTCGGCCCCGGCCGCCTTGCGCAGCTCGTCGGTGAGCTGGAGGCCCTGGCCGGGGTCGATGAGGTTGCCGACCAGCAGGCCGATGCCCAGCGCGACGGTCGACATGGCCAGGAAGTAGCCGAGCGCGAGCCCGCCGACCCGGCCGACCTTGGCGGCCCTGGTGACGGAGCCGACGCCGAGCACGATGGTGCAGAAGATGATCGGGCTGATCATCATCTTGATCAGGGCGACGAAGGCGGTGCCGATCGGCTTGAGCTCCTTGGCCAGATCGGGGGCCACGAGCCCGACGGCGATACCGGCGACCACGGCGACGATCACGGCGATGTAGAGGTAGTGCGTTCGATCCCGGGCCGCGCTCATGCGTGCCTCCCGTTCTGGATGAGAATCCGGTCGAGCGACTATGAGCCGGTGCTGTGATCTAAGTCACCATTGCGTACATTTCGTTCGTGGACTTGTGGACGCTTCCCCGCCGCGTGCGCGGCTGGAGCCTGGCCGTGCGCGGCTGGAGCCTGGCGCGGCAGATGCTGGCGCTGCAGATCGTCGTCGTGGGCGTCACCGTGGCCGGTGGCGCGTCGCTGGCCCTCCTGCAGACGCGGGACCTGCTCGTCGAGGAGGCCGCCGGCACCGCCAGGGCGGTGACGGTCAGCGTGGCCGACTCCCCCTCCGTGCTGGCCTCCCTCGGCGACCCGTCGGCGCTGCAGCCGTACGCGGAGCGGGTCAGGAGGGAGACCGGGGTCGACTTCATCACGATCATGAGCCTGGACGGCGTGCGCTACACGCACCCCAACCCGGCCCAGATCGGCCGTCGCTTCCTGGGCACCACCGCGCCCGCCCTGGCGGGGCGGACCTTCACCGAGACCTACACCGGCACGCTCGGCCCCTCGGTGCGCGCCGTCGCCCCGGTCCGCGACACCGGCGGCCGGGTCAGGGCCCTGGTGAGCGGGGGCATCACGATCGACAGGATCAGCGTCAGGCTCCGCGACCAGCTCGCCGGGGCCCTGCTGATCGGCGGGCTGGGCCTGTCGGTCGGCGGGGCCGGCACCTACCTGGTCGGCGCCCGGCTGCGGCGCCAGACGCACGGCATGGGCCCGGCCGAGCTGAGCCGGATGTACGAGTACCACGACGCGATCCTGCACGCCGTACGGGAGGGGCTGCTGCTCGTCGACGCCGAGGGGCGGGTGACGCTCTCCAATGACGGCGCGCGCGAGCTGCTGGGCCTGACGGGCGAGCCGGCCGGGCGGCACGTCACCGAGATCGGCCTTCCCCCGTCGCTGGCCGAGCGGCTGGCGACGGGCGAGAACCGTACCGACGAGATCCACATGACCGGGGAGCGGACACTGGTGGTGAACGCGGCGGTGGTCCGCTCGGGCAACCGCTCGCTGGGCACCGTGGTCACCCTGCGCGACCACACCGAGCTGCAGTTCCTCGCCGGGCAGCTGGACGCCGAACGCGGGTTCGCCGACTCCCTGCGGGCCGCCGCGCACGAGTCGGCCAACCGGCTGCACACCGTCATCACCCTGGTCGAGCTGGGCCGTACCGAGCAGGCGGTGGAGTTCGCGACCGCGGAGATCCGGGCCGCGCAGCAGCTCACCGACCGGGTGGTGGGCGCCGTGCGCGAGCCGGTGCTCGCCGCGCTGCTGCTGGGCAAGAGCGCCGAGGCCGCCGAGCGCGGGGTGGAGCTGGCGATCACCCCCGACAGCGAGCTGGGCGACCTCGGCCTGGACACCCGCGACCTGGTGACGATCGTCGGCAACCTGGTGGACAACGCGGTGGACGCGGCCATGGCGGGTACCCGTCCCGCGCGGGTGGAGGTGCGGTTGCGCGCCGACGAGACGACCTTCGTGATCGACGTCTCCGACAGCGGCCAGGGGCTCGACCCGGCCAGGACGGCCGACGCCTTCCGGCGGGGATGGACCACCAAGGGCGACGGCCGCGGTCTCGGCCTGGCCATGGTCGGGCAGGCGGTCCGCCGGGCGGGCGGGACGATCGCGGTCGGCGGGACGGACCCGGGCGGCCACGGCGACGACGGTGACGGCCACGGACGCGGGCACGGTGACGGCCACGGTGACGGGCGCGGTGACGGGCACGGCCACGGGCACGGCCACGGGCACGGCGCGGTGTTCACCGTGCGGCTGCCGCTGAACGGGAGGGAGGCCCCATGATCTCGGTACTGGTCGTGGAGGACGAGGAGATCACCGCCGAGGCGAACCGGGTCTTCGTGGAGCGGGTGCCCGGCTTCCGGGTGGAGGGGGTGGCGAGGTCCGGCGGCGAGGCGCTGCGCTTCCTGCGCCGCCGCCCGGTGGACCTGGTCCTGCTCGACCTCTACCTGCCCGACATGCACGGGCTGGAGGTGTGCCGGGCGCTGCGGGCCGCGGGGGTGATGTCGGACGTCATCGCGGTCACCTCGGCGCGCGACCTGTCGGTGATCAGGTCCGCGGTCTCGGTGGGCGTGGCGCAGTACCTGCTCAAGCCCTTCACCTTCGCCGCGCTGAACGAGAGGCTCACCCGCTACGCGGAGTTCCGGTCGTCGGTGGAGGGGGTGGGCGAGGCCAGCGGCCAGGACGAGGTGGACCGCGCGCTGGCGGCGCTGCGGAACCCGGCGCAGGGCCCGCTGCCCAAGGGGATGACGCAGGCCACCCTCGACGCCGTCCTGGCGGAGCTGCGCGCGAACCCCGGCGGCCTGTCGGCCCAGGCCGCCGGAGCGGCGATCGGCGTCTCCCGGGTGACCGCCCGCCGCTACCTGGAGCACCTGACCGAGAGCGGGATCGTCCGCCGGGTGCCCCGGTACGGTGGGGTCGGACGGCCCGAGTTGCTCTATCGGATCATCTGAGGCCGCTTCTCCGGGGCATCGCGTCCCCGGAACTGGTAGGAAAAAGACAGCCCGCCCTGTCCCCGCGGGCGAAGGAGCCCAGCATGACCTTTTTCACGATCTCATCGAGCCTGCTCGGGACGGCGCTGGTCGTCCGGGTGCTCGGGGAGCTCGACTACCGGCACGCCCCCACCTTCCGCGGAGAGATGGACAAGGCCTGGGAGGCCGGCACGCCCTCCATGGTCGTGGTCGACGTCGGTGAGATCACCTTCTGCGACTCCACCGGGGTCGCCCAGCTCATCCAGGTGCTCCGGCGGAGCCGCTCCCAGGGCTTCGGCCTGGCCCTGGTCGGCCTGCACGGAGTCCTGGAGCGGATTCTCACCATCACCGGCCTGCGCTCGTCCTTCGGCGTCTTCGCCACCGTGGAGGAGGCGCTGGCGTCCGGTGGATCGGCCTCAGCGCTGGTCCATCGGAGCCCGGGGGGCGTCGATGATGACGTCCGAGAAGATGTCCACCATCAGGGCGATCACGCCGCCGACCGCGACGATCCCGGCGCCGATCCAGAAGAACGTCCAATTGGGGCCTAGGCACAGCGCCACGCCCCCGACGGTGAACCCCAGCAGGATGACGATCACCGCGAGCCAGGACTTGGGGCTTCCCCCGTGACTACCGGCCATGAGCCTTTCCTCTCCACGTGAGTCAGTGATGCGCGCCGCCGGCCGCGGCGATCACCCGGGTCAGCGACCGGTGGAGCTCCTGTAGCTCCTCCAGGTCCATCCCCAGGCGCTCGGCGATCGCCGGCGGGATCCTCTCCGCCTCGTCCCGCAACCGGAGGCCCTCCGGGGTGAGCGTGACGGCCAGGACACGCTGGTCCTGGCCGTCCCGTCGCCTCCGGACGTAGCCGACGGTCTCGAGACGCTTCAGCAGCGGGGACAGCGTACCGGGGTCGAGGTGCAGTAGCTTGCTCAGCTCCTTGACGGACAGCGGTGCCCGCTCCCAGAGGGCGAGCATGACCAGATACTGCGGGTGGGTCAGCCTCATCGGTTCCAGCAGCGGCCGGTAGAGCGCGATGACGTCACGCGAGGCGACCGCCAGGGCGAAACAGACCTGCCGCTCCAGGCTGAGGGCATCGATCACGTCCCTCATCACCTCTCATCTGAACATAGTAGGATATTTAGCGTACAAATGATTATCGCCCCAAGCATCGGCGAGCAAAGGATCCCCCATGTTTCACCGGAAGCCGATCGAGGAACGGATCGCCGAGCGCCAGGCCGGGAGGCCGGCCCTGAAGGAGGGCCGGCACTTCGAGCACGGCCCGGCCAAGTTCGTCTTCGTCTTCGTGCTCGTCTTCGTGGTCGTGGGCCATCTGGCCGGCCTGCTGCTGCTGATGGCCCTGGACGTGCACTGAGGCGGACGGCCGCCCTTCCTCTCACAGCCGAAGCCACGGTGCCACCCGGACGGTATCCGGGTGAGAGAATGACGATCCTGTTGGTGGGGTTGGACCGCCCGCCAGATCAGGAGGTCTGTAGATGTCTGACGTCACACCGGAGCCCCAGAGCTCCGACGAGAGTTCCGACGACGAGCTGAAGCGCAAGTTCCGCGAGGCACTGGAACGCAAGAAGCTCGCCGAGACGGACGCGGGTTCCGGGGGCAAGGGGAAGAACTCCTCGAAGATCCACGGTGCCCACGGCCCGGCTGCGGCCAAGCGCTCCTTCCGCCGCAAGAGCGGCGGCTGAGCCGCCTTCCGGATCAGGGGCCTTCCGGATCGATCGTCTTCGGGGACGGGGGCCTTGCGGGCCGGGAGCGGGATCGCCCGGCCCGTCTCGTGAACCGCGGGGGGGGGGGGGGGGGGGGGGGCGCGCGCCCCGCCCCCCCCCCCCCCCCCCCCCCCCCCCCCCCCCCCCCCCCCCCCCCCCCC
>NZ_JBITFY010000027.1:482-86012 GCF_044456585.1 Streptosporangium sp. NPDC050855 | reverse complement strand
GGTTTGGGGGGGGGGGGGGGGGGGGGGGGGGGGGGGGCGCCCCGGGGGGGGGGGGCCGCCGCCCCCCCCCCCCGGGCGGGGGGGGGCGGCGGGGCGGGCCCCCCCCCCCCCCCCCCCCCCCCCCCCCCCCCCCCTCCCCTCAGGGGCCGCCCACGCGGATCCCACCCCCGCCGCACCCCCCGCGCCCGCCTGCGACGCCACCGGGACTCCCCCCGCCTACCACGGCAGGGTCCCCACCCCCAGGAGCGTGCTCGGCTTCGACCTCGGCGAGCGCGAGGTCACCTCGGCCGAGTCCGACACCCTGCTCGGCGCGATCGACAGGGCCAGTGACCGGGTCGTCTCCGGCACCCTGGCCACCAGCTCCGAGGGGCGCCCCCTGAAGTACGCCGTCGTCGGCACCCCGCACAACATCCGGAACCTGCGCGCGATCGAGACCTCGATCAAGCTGCTGCGCAACCCGCTCACCCCCGCGGGCGCCGCGAAGGTCCTGGCCAGGAACACGCCCGCGATCCTGTGGGTCGCCGGGAACGTGCACGGCGGCGAGGAGAGCGGCACCGACGCCGCCCTGAAGACCCTCCACGACCTGGCCGGGCGGGACGACTGCGCGGCCAGGCGCATCCTGGACAACGCCGTCGTGGTGATCCTGCCGACCCAGAACCCCGACGGCCGCGAGGCCGACACCCGGCGGAACGCCTACTCCTTCGACATGAACCGCGACTGGTTCGCGCGGACCCAGCCGGAGACCGACGGCAAGATCGAGCTGATGCGGAAGTACCCCCCGCAGCTCTTCATCGACGCCCACGAGATGGGCGGCACCGAGTACTTCTTCCCGCCGAACGCCGACCCGTTCTACCACGACATCGCCGAGCCGGCGATCGACTGGATCAACAACACCTACGGCGCCGCGATGATCGGCGAGTTCACCAGGCGCGGCATCCCGTTCTTCAACCGCGACGTCTACGACATGTTCTACATGGGCTACGGCGACACGGTCCCCACCACCGGCTTCAACGCCGCGGGCATGACGTTCGAGAAGGGCAACGCCTCCCCGATCGCCGCCCGTACCTTCGAGCAGTGGCTCACCCAGTGGGTCTCGCTCTCGGCCGCGGCGGCGAAGAAGACCGAGATCCTCACCACCTGGCACGGCATGTACGCCGAGGCCTTCAAGCAGGGTCTCGAAGGAAGGCTGGAGCCGAACCAGGTCTACAACCCGGGCAACGAGGTCATCACCCAGGTGCCCGACCGGAAGGTGCGCCACTACTTCCTGCGCGCGGACGACCCGGCCAAGAAGGCCGAGACCGACCTCGTCGTACGGCGTCTCCAGCGGATGGACGTCCAGGTGTTCAGGCTGGCCAGGCCGCTGACGGTCGGTGACTTCAAGCCCTACGGCAGGCCCGGGACCAGGACCACGCTGCCCAGGGGCACCTACTGGATCCCGATGGCCCAGGGCCAGAAGCACTGGATCCAGGCCATGCTGAACGAGGACACCTACACGCCGTTCCCCTACTTCTACGACGTGACCGCGTGGAGCCTGCCGCTGCTCGGCAACGTCTCCGGCGGCTCCTCCGGCCGGGCCCTGCTCCCCCTCGCCACGCCGGTGCGGGCGGTGGACGCCCCCTCGGCACGGGTCACCACCTCCCGCGCGATCGGCGTCCTGCAGCTGTCCGGCGGCACCGCGCAGAACGCCGCCGAGTCCTCCGGCTGGCTCCGCCACCGCCTGGACCGCGACTGGAAGCTGCCCTACCGGGTGCTCACCCCGGCCGACGTGGCCGCGGGCGGCCTGGCCGGGCTGGACGTGCTGCTCGTACCGGACGGCCCGGCGAACGCCGCGAACACCACCCTCGGCGAGACCGGCCGCGCCGCGCTGCGCGACTGGGTCGGCGCCGGCGGGCGCTACGTCGGCTGGTCGGGCGGCACCCAGCTCGCCGTGCTGGCCGGGATCTCCGGTGTGACGCTGACCGAGCCGACCTCGGACGTCCCCGGCTCGCTGCTGCGCACCACCGTGGCCCAGGGGCCGCTGAGCCGTGACGTCGGTCCGGACGTCATGCAGTTCTACGCCTACGACCTCGTCATGCGGGCCGCGAACCCGGCACACGTGCTGACCTCCTACCCGGCCGCGGGCTCGCCCGAGTGGTTCCTGTCCGGCTTCGCGCTGGGCGCCGAGGAGCTCGCCGGGACGGCGGCGTCGGTCACGCGGTGCTGTTCGCCGCCGAGCCGAACTTCCGGGCCTTCACCGACGGCACGGCGAAGATCGTCGCCAACGCGATCACCGCCGACCTGCCGTCGGCCTCGGCCCGGTCGTCGCGCGCCCCTGCACCCGACGCCTCCAGGGCGGCGGCGGCCGTCCCGGACCGCGAGTCGCCGATCCGCGTCACCGTCGCGGCGTCCGGCCGTGACCGGGTCGCCTCGGTGCTGAAGGGCCTCGGCGCCGTCTGGACCGAGCAGGCCGCCACCGGCGGCGCGGTCCGGTTCACGGTCGCCAACCCCGGCGGCCTGGACGCGCACGAGCACCCCTGGGCCGGGAGGCTCCCCGGCGCGCTGCGCACCGCGGGTGTCTCCCCGCTCGCGGTGGTCCTGCCGAACTGACCGGGCGCGGCGCGCGGCTCGTCTCCTCACGGGCCGCGCGCCGCGTTCTCACACGATCCGGACGACGTGCTTCCCCCGGACGCCGCCGGCCTCCAGCGCGCGGTGCGCCCCGGCGATGTCGGCGAGCGGGTGCACGGTGTCCACCACCGGCCGCAGCGCCCCGCTCTCCACGTACGCCGTCAGGTCGGCGAAGAGCCGGTGGGTGGGGTTCCCGCTGAAGAACCGCACCCTGCGGGAACCGAACACGACCGAGGCGATGACGTACGACAGAGAAGGGACGACCTTCCGGCTGTCGAAGGTGATCGACACCATGCGCCCGCCAGGCGCCAGGAGGCGGCGGTAGGTGCCCAGGTCGGTGCCGGCGCTGTCGAAGATCACGTCGAACGGCCCGAGGTCGGCCGGGCCGGTGGTCGCGTAGTCGAGGACCTCGTCGGCGCCGAGATCCCGTACCAGGTCGAGGTTCCGCGCGCCGGCGAGCCCGGTGACGCGCGCGCCGTAGGCCCGGCCGAGCTGGACGGCGACGCTGCCGACCCCGCCGGCGGCACCGCGCACCAGCAGCCGCTCCCCCTCCCTGAGACGGGCCCTGTCCCTCAGCGCGGTGATCGCCGTCGTGCCGACGGGCAGCGCCGCGGCCTGAACCAGGTCGAGCCCGGCCGGTGCGTGGGCCAGCTGCCGGGGTCGGACGACCACGAACTCGGCGCTGCTCCCGAAGACCCCGCGCGGCAACGTCCCCCACACCCGGTCGCCCACGGCGAGGCCGGACATGGCCGACCCCAGGGCCGCGACCTCACCGGCGAAGTCGATCCCGGTGCGCTTCGGGAAGCCCCGCCCCGGCGGCAGGCCCGTCACGGGCCGTATCCTCCCCGCCCGGCCCATGAGCTCGCCCCCGTTCACGGTGGTGGCGTGGACGCGCACCAGCACCTCCCCGGGACCGGCGACCGGTGTGGGCACCCTGCCCTCGTACAGCACCTCCGGAGGCCCGTACCTGTCGTACAGGGCCGCGCGCATCTGGCTCACCGTCGCCGTCCGATCCGCCGGTGTCCACCGGCATTCTCCGGACCCGCCGCACCGCACCTCGCGCGGCCGAGCGGATCCGCCCTCGTCACCTGGGGAAAGAGCCCCGGTGCGGTCAGGCTATGGTCCAAACGGACGGGGTAGCCCACTTAGAGACGATGTGAGACACATGCCTTCTCGTTCCTCTCGGATACCGCGCGCCTCCGGCACCGTTCCCGCCCAGGGGGGCGGGCTGCGGGCGGACGCGCGCCACAACCGCGACCGCATCGTCGCGGCCGCCGGTGAGGCCTTCGCCGCGCGCGGGCTCGACGTGCCGATGACCGCGATCGCCCGCCGGGCCGGTGTCGGGACGGCCACGCTCTACCGGCACTTCCCCACCCGGGAGTCGCTGGTCACGGAGGTCTTCGCCGACCGGCTCACCGCGTGCGCGTCGGTCGTCGACGACGCCCTCGCCGACCCCGACCCGTGGCGCGGATTCCGTACGGTCATCGAGAGGGTGTGCGCCATGCAGGCCGTCGACCGGGGGTTCACCGCGGCGTTCCTGCGGGCGTTCCCCGGCGCGGCCGGCTTCGGGCGGGAGCGCGCCCGCGCCGAGCACGGGTTCGCCGAGCTGACCCGTCGGGCCAAGGAGTCCGGTCACCTGCGCGCCGACTTCGACCACACGGACCTCACGCTGCTGCTCATGGCCAACAACGGCATCACCGCCGGCTCCGCCGAGGCGGCGTCGGCGGCGTCCCGGCGGCTGGTGGCCTACCTGCTCCACTCCTTCCGCGCCGACCGCGCCGACCCGGCCGTCCCGTTGCCGCCGCCGTCACCGCTCGGCCTGGAGCACGTGCACGGCCTGGCGGGGTGACGCGGGCCCGCGTCCCCACGAACGACGGGCCCGCGGGCGGCCGGAGCGCCTCGGTCAGAGCGCCTCGGCCAGGGCGCGGGCCAGGTTGCCGGGGGCGTCGGGCGCGTACCGCAGGAACAGGTAGGGCTCGGTGAGCTCCAGCTCGATCAGGGCCGGGGTGCCGTCGGCCAGGCGGACCAGGTCGACCCGGGCGTACAGCAGGGTCGGGTATCCGGCGAGCACCCGTTCGGCCAGCGCGACCTGGTCCGGGTCGGGGTCACGGAACCGGCCGTGGTCGTCGGTCCCCTGTCCCGGCTTGCTGGCCTCGCCCCCCAGCATGGCGTTGCGCCGGACGGCGTGGCTGAACCGGCCGCCGAAGTAGAGCAGCGAGGTCTCCCCCTCGGTCTCCACCATGTCCAGGTACGGCTGGATCATCGCGGTCCGCCCCGCGCCGGTCAGCCGGGCCACGTGCGCCTCGGCCTCGGCACGGTCGGCGGTCCTGATGGTGTCGCGGGCCCCCACCGAGATCGACGGCTTGACCACGTACTCGTCGAGGTCCGGGAAGTCCACGGCCTCGCCCGGCACGCCCCAGTAGGTGGGGATGATGGGCGCGTCCAGCTCCCGCAGGTAGGTCTTGTCGGTGTTGCGCTCCAGCACGTCGGCCGGGTTGAGCAACCGGGTGACCGACCCGACGCGCCGCGCCCAGGCGAGGAACTCCGCCCTGCGGTCCACGTAGTCCCAGGTGGTACGGACCACGACGGCGTCGAACGCGGCCCAGTCGACCCCGGGGTCGTCCCATCGCTCCACCCGTCCGGTGATCCCCGCCTCGGCCCAGGCGGCGACGGCGATCTCCTTCTCGTCGTCCACCTTCTCGGGGTCGGCCCAGGTCACGTACACCGCGGAAGCTCCCACCGGAACATCTCCCTCTGTCAGCACCAAACTAATAGGAGACACCTTACTTAGGGAGGTCTCCCGGCAGCCGCCCGCCCCCGGGAGCCGTGACGAGAAACGAGGGACGGTGCGGTGGTGCCGGGTGGTCCCGGTCACCGTCGTTGAGGACGCCGGAGACCGCGAGGACCTCCCCGGGCCCCGGTTCAGAGCAGCCGACGCCGGGGTGAGGCCCCGGCCCGTCAGTTCACGGTCAGGCCGCGCAGGGCGAGGATGGCGGCGGCCTGGACGGGGCTGACGACCGCTCCGCGCAGCGACCGGAGCCGGGTGTCGTCGACCTCGCCCAGGTCGGCACCGCGCAGGTCGGCACCGGCGAAGACCGTCTCGACGGTACGGGTGCCGATCAGGCGGCAGTCCTCGAACACGGTCTTGGTGAAGTCACAGCCCGACAGGTTCGCGTCGTCGAGGCGGACACCACGCAGGTGCAGGCCCCGGAACGAGCAGCCCACCAGCTCGGCCAGCGTCAGGTTGCAGCCGTCGAACCGGTAGCCGGTGCCCCGGCAGGTGGAGAGCACGGCACCGATCATGCGGCAGCCGGTGAAGGAGGCGTCGGTGAGCAGGGCCGACTCGAAGACCGCGCCCGACAGGTCGACGTCGCCGAAGACCGCGTCGACGAGGTCGGCACCGCCGAACCTGAGCCCGGCTCCCCCGCCACCGGAGAAACGGGCCCCGTCCAGATCGGCCCGGCGGAAGTCGGCCCCCTCCAGCACGCACCCCTCGAAGGCGGCGTCCACCAGCGACGCCCCGGCGAGGTCGGCGCCGGTGAGATCGCACTCCGTGAAGACGTAGGGGCCGTCCTCGGCCAGGTGCCCGCCGAGCGAGAGCCCCGCCAGGTCGGCCCCTTTGATCTCTCGCTGGTCCGCCAGCAACCTCGCCGCATCCATGCGGCGATTCAAGCAGCCCGCCCCGACAGAATCACCGGGCGCCTCCACGGGACAGAAGGCCGACCCGCGGGTCAGGTGACGACCGGCTCCCCGGCCAGGAGTTCGGCGGCGGCCTGGCCGCAGACGCGGGCGGCCCCGTGGGTGGCGATGTGGACCGCGCCGAGGTCGGAGCGGCCGGGCAGGCCCATCTCCACCACGACGGCGTCGGCACGGGCGGCCAGGAGGTGGCGGAGCGCGTCGGTCTGCCAGGCGTGGCGGTGGGCGTCACGGACCACGACGACCAGCGGACGCCCGGTCGCGGCGACGAGCGCGGCCTCGATCGCCCCGCCGGTGGCGGTGGCGGCCTCCAGCCTGGTGACCGTGGTCCCGGCCAGCAGCTTGCCGAGCGGCTCGCCGACCCCCCAGGGGGTGTCCTTCTCGATGGCGAGGTTCATCTCGGGGGCCAGCTCGACGACGTGCGGCGGGGAGGCGAGCGGGAGCACCGCGGCCGCGGAGCGGCGGGTCACCCGAAGGGCCCGTCGTGCGGCGGCCAGGCCGATCGGCGGCCCGGAGGGGGTGCGCGCGTCCTCTGCGGGGTTCGCGGACGTCCGGCGCGCCGCGGAGGTGGTCCAGAGGGCCAGCTCGCAGACCCTGCGGGCCGCGTCGGCCAGCCGCTCCTCGTCGAGCCGGCCCTCGATCACGGCGTCCACGATGGCGTCGCGGACCGCGATCGCGGTCTCCTCGTCGGCGTGCTCGCCGCCCACGCAGATCGCGTCGGCGCCCGCGGCGACGGCGAGGACCGAGGCGCCGCCGATCCCGTACGAGCGGGAGACCGCGGCCATCTCGATGCCGTCGGTGACGACGACGCCGTCGAAGCCCAGCTCGTCCCTGAGCAGGCCGTGCAGGATCGGCCGGCTGAGCGTGGCGGGCATCGCGGGGTCCAGGGCGCCGACCAGGAGGTGACCGGTCATGATGGTGCGTACCCCCTGGGCGACGGCCGCGCGGAAGGGGCGCAAGGCCACGTCGCGCAGTTCCTCGGCGGTGGCGGTGACGAGCGGCACGCCGTGGTGGGAGTCGACCGAGGTGTCGCCGTGGCCGGGGAAGTGCTTGGCGCACGCGGCCACGCCCGCCGACTGCATGCCCCGGATCCAGGCGGCGGTGTGCCGGGCCACCAGGTCGGGGTCGGCACCGAAGGAACGCAGCCCGATGACCGGGTTGTCGGGGTTGGAGTTCACGTCCGCCGAGGGGGCGAAGTTGAGGTTGACCCCCGCGACGGCCAGGTCGCGGCCCAGGTCCGCGGCGATCTCCTCGGTGAGGGCTGGGTCGTCGGCCACGCCGAGGGCGAAGTTGCCCGGCCGGGTGCTGCCGTCCACGGCCTCCAGGCGGGTGACCTCGCCGGACTCCTCGTCGATGCCGACGAGGAGCTGGGGGTTCTCCTCGCGGAGCGCGGCGGTGAGATCGGCGACCTGCGCGGGGGTGGCGATGTTCCGGGAGAAGAGCACCACGCCGGTCAGCCCCTCACCGAGCCGGCGACGGAGCCAGTCGGGCGGCGTTCTGCCCTCGAAGCCGGGAAAGACGACCGTCTCCGCCAGACGGAGCAGCTCTGGGCCGCGCTTCATTCACCCTCCTCGCCTGACGACCGGCCGGTGTTCCCTGCCGAGGACGCGTCAGACACCACGTTGCCCGACCCGCCGGGAAAGCGCTCCCACGGCGGCTTGGGCGCAAATCTAATAGGAAAGTTTCCTAATTGCTAGGGGGTTGACCATGGGTCTTCGATGTGGGAACGGCACCGGACGCCCAGGGTCGTGAACCCGTGGCCCGTCCACGTCGCCGTCCGTGCCGCTCCATCCACGAATCCACGGGCGGGCGGGGAGCGGGAACGACCGGACGAACCCCGGGTCCTGATCCGCGGACCATCCGGGCCGGAGCAGCGGACGGGCGATCGGCCGTCGTCCCACCCCTGCGTCACTTCACCCGACAATCCCTGTAGCAAACGCTTGGTCACATTCGGGAGCCGGGATGAGCTGGAGCGTTCAGGTGAACAAGCGATTGCGCAAGGGCTCATAATGGGGGACGTGAACACGCGAAAGAACGCCGGCGGCGCGACCACGACCCCGGTCAAGCGCCAGGGCGCGACCAAGCGGACGGCCACCTCCGGCCCCGCGTCCGAGCGGCGCGACCACCTCGTCAAGCTCGCCGCCGAGCTCTTCGCCCGCAAGGGCTTCCAGGCGACCAGCGTCCGGGAGATCGCCAAGGAGGCCGGCATCCTGTCCGGCAGCCTCTACCACCACTTCGACTCCAAGGAGACGATCGTCGACGAGGTGCTGACCACCTTCCTCGACGACCTGGTGGGCCGCTACCGCGCCGCCCTGGAGGCCGGCGGCGATTCCCGCACGATTCTCTCAGAGATGGTGCGCATCGGGTTCAGCACCCTGGAGCCGCACCGCGCCGCGATCACCGTCATGCAGAACGACTGGAACTACCTGCGCTCCCTGCCCGGCGACCGCTTCGACTACCTGGTCAGGGCCGAGGACGAGGTCGAGCGGATGTGGGTGGAGCAGATCAAGCTCGGCCAGGCCTCCGGGCTGTTCCGCGCCGACGTCGACCCCAAGCTCACCTACCGCATGATCCGCGACACCATCTGGGTCGCGGTGCGCTGGTTCCGCCCCGGAGGCCGCCTCAACACCACGAGCCTGGCCGAGCACTACATCACCGTCCTGTTCGACGGCCTGGCGACCGGCGAGCGGAGCAGCCAGAAGGTGTGACCGCGTCGGCGAACCCGGCGCGGCGACCCGCACGGCCTGTGAGAATCAAGCGTCCGCGAAGTGAACGGAAGTGGTGTGCGAGCGTGGAGATTCTGCAGAAAGCCGTGCGCATGGCGCTCACCGACGTGGCCGACCCCGCCAAGGCCCCGATCATGCAGGCCTACATGAAGTCGGCGATGCCCTTCCTCGGCGTGCAGGCCGCCCCCCGCCGCGCCGCGCTGCGGCGGGTCTTCGCCGAGTATCCGGTCGAGGTGTCGTACGCCTGGCAGGAGGCGACGCTGGCGCTGTGGCGGGGGGCCGAGTACCGCGAGGAGCGCTATGCGGCGATCGAGCTGACCGGCTTCCGCCTCTACCGGGCCTTCCAGACCACGGACACGCTGCCGATGTACGAGGAGATGATCGTCACCGGGGCGTGGTGGGACTACGTCGACGACCTCGCCGTCCACCGGATCGGCGGGCTGCTCGCCGCCTACCCCGACGTCATGCGCCCGCTGATGCTCCGCTGGGCCCGCGGCACCGACCTGTGGAAGCGCCGCACCGCGATCCTCTGCCAGAACCGCTTCAAGGCCGCCACCGACACCGGTCTGCTGTACGCCTGCATCGAGCCGAGCCTGTCGGACAACGACTTCTTCGCGCGCAAGGCGATCGGCTGGGCCCTGCGCGAGTACGCCAAGACCAACCCCGGCGAGGTCGTCCGGTACGTCGACCACACCGGCATCAGCGGGCTGAGCCGCCGCGAGGCCCTCAAGAACCTCCAGACCCGCTGAGCGCCGATCCCCCGCGGAGGCTTCCCCGGGGGATCGGGCGGCCCGATTTGACCTCGACTTAACTTGAGGGTTCAGGCTGTGCGCACGAGATCGACCACGAGGGGAAGGCTGGTCATGATGCGCGCGATTCAGGTACGGGAGTTCGGCGATCCCGAGGTACTGGTGCTCGAGGAGGTCCCCGAGCCGGTCGCCGGCCCGGGACAGGTCGTGGTGGCGCTGGAGGCCGCCGACGTCATCTACCTCGACACGCTGCTGCGCGGAGGCTGGGGACAGGACTTCTTCCCCCGGACGCTCCCGTACGTCCCCGGCCACGGTGGTGCCGGACGGGTGCTCTCCGTCGGCGAGGGCGTCGATCCCGGCTGGGCCGGGCGGCGCGTGGTCGCCGGCGCCTCCACCGGTTACGCCGAGCGGATCGTCGCCGGCGTGGAGGAGGTCATGGAGGTGCCCGGCGCCCTGGGGTCCGCCGAGGCGGCGGCCGTGCTGCACGACGGCGTCACCGCGCTGAACCTCGCCCGTACGGCGGAGATCGGGAAGGACGAGTGGGTGCTGGTGACCTCCGCCGCGGGCGGTGCCGGGTCGCTGCTGGTGCAGCTGGCGCGCGACGCCGGCGCCCGGGTCGTCGCGGCGGCCCGGGGCGAGCGCAAGCTGGCGCTGGCCCGCGAACTGGGGGCGGAGGCCGCGGTCGACTACTCGCTCGCGGGCTGGGGGGACCGGGTGCGCGAGGTGACCGGCGGCGCCGGGGTCGACCTCGCCTTCGACGGCGCGGGCGGCGAACTCGGCAGGGCGACGTTCGAGACGGTGGCCGGCGGCGGCCGGTTCCTCACCTACGGCACCGCCGGGGGCGGGTTCCTCGAGATCGACCCGTCACTGGCCGAGGAGCGACGGGTCCGGGCGACCAACACGCTGGCGGCCGGGCCGCCCGACCCGCTCCTGGTGCGGGAACTGCTCGCGGAGGCGCTCTCGCTGGCCGCCGAGGGAAGGATCCGGCCGCACATCGGCGCGACCTTCCCGCTGGAGCGGGCGAGGGACGCGCACACCTCCCTCGCCGAACGTCGCACGGTCGGCAAGTCGCTGCTGCTCGTCTGAGGACCCCAGGGCACCGAGAACGGGGGTCAGGGGGTCGCGAGGGTCACGGGGTTATCGTGCGGGCGTGCGCGGCGAAGAACTCGGGGTCGCTGTGCACGGGCACGACGCACAGGAGGTGCCCCCCGGGCGCCCGCAGGATGCGGCACTCCAGCCAGCGGTCGACCTCGGTCGCCCCGAGGGCCAGCAGGCGTTCGGTCTCGGCGTCCACGTCGTCGGTCTCGATGTCGAGGTGGTAGCGGGCCGTGTCGTCGACCGCCTGCACCGCCACGGTCAGGCCGGGGACGGCCTCCGGCAGGTCGGTGAACTGCGGCTCGGCCGGTACCGGCCGGGGCGTGCTCCCGAGCACGGCGGCCCAGAAATCGGCGGCCCGGGACGCCTCCTGTCGGGGGGCGTCGATGATGACGGCGTACAGGCGGGTGCGGTGCATGCGCCACACGATAG
This sequence comes from Streptosporangium sp. NPDC050855, assembly GCF_044456585.1. Taxonomy (NCBI): domain Bacteria; kingdom Bacillati; phylum Actinomycetota; class Actinomycetes; order Streptosporangiales; family Streptosporangiaceae; genus Streptosporangium; species Streptosporangium sp. NPDC050855. Next base: position 74,710 of record NZ_JBITFY010000027.1, on the reverse strand, counting down.
CGGCGCCCCCGCGACGGCCCGGACCGCCCCGGAACGGCCCGCGACGGTCCGCGACGGGTAGCTGCGGCCGGGTGGTGCCGGGTGTACGCCACCCGTCGCGGGCCGTCGCCCCGGCCTCCCTGCCGGGCCGCGTCACTTGAGCGCGCCCGCGGTGAGGCCCTTCTGGATCTGGCTCTGGAAGAGGGTGTACACGATCAGCATCGGCAGGATGGCCATGCTCAGCGCGGCGAACAGGGCCGCCCAGTCGGCGTCGTAGCCGGCGGCCGTGGAGATGTCGGCGATGCCCTGGGTGAGCACCCATTTCTCCCGGTCGGAGGTGAGCAGCACCAGGGGGAGCTGGTACTGGTTCCACTGGCCGAGCACGTTGAAGATGGTCACGCTGACGATGCCCGGCTTGGCCATCGGCAGCATGACCTGGAAGAAAACCCGGGCGTGCGAGGCCCCGTCCACGAAGGCCGCCTCGGCCACCGCGCCGGGCAGCGTCCTGAAGAACGCGGCCAGGAAGAACACCGTGAAGGGCAGCGAGTAGGCGATGTAGACCAGCACCAGCCCGCCGTGCGTGTTCAGCCCGATGTACGGGCCGATGACCGGGACCGCCCCCATGTTCTGCACCACGAAGAACAGCGGGGTCAGCGCCAGGTAGACCGGGAAGGCCAGCCCGGAGACGAACAGCAGGTAGACGGCCCGGTTGCCGCGGAAGCGGTAGCGGGCCAGCACGTACGCGGCCATCGAGCCGAGCAGCATCGTGCCGAACGTGCCGAAGGCCACCACCACGACGCTGTTGATCATGTACTGGCCGATGCGCGCCTGCTCCCAGGCGCGGGCCCAGTTGTCCAGGCGGAGCGTGGCCGGCAGCGACCAGGCGTCCCCGAAGATCTCGTCCTCGCTCTTCACCGACGCCAGGAACGTCCACACGATGGGCACCACGACCAGGACGGTCCACGCCAGGAGCGCGACGTGCGTCAGCGCCGACAGCGGGCCCAGGCGCCTGCGGCGCTCCTTGCGGGCGTACGCCCGGCTGTGGGGGATCACGGCGTCCGCCATCAGAACTCGATCCGCTCACGTCGCGACAGGCGCAGGGCCAGGATCGCGAACCCGATGGTGAAGAAGAACAGCACCACGCCCATCGCCGAGGCGTAGCCGAACTTGAAGTACTGGAAGGCGGTGCGGTAGATCTCGGCCGCCATCACGGTGGTGGAGTGGTCGGGCCCGCCGTGCTCGGCCGTCATCACCCACACGATGGCGAAGACGTCGAGGGCCGCGATGCCGAGGTAGACCCAGCCGACCTGGACGGTGTCCCAGAGCAGCGGCAGCGTGACCCGCAGGAACAGCGGCGCTCCCTGGGCGCCGTCGATCGCCGCCGCCTCGAACAGCTCGCGCGGGATGGAGGCGATGCCCGCGGAGAACAGCACGACGTAGAAGCCGACCGCCTGCCAGACCAGCACGGCGAGGATCGACCAGAACGCCACGTCGGTGCTGGACAGGAAGCCGATCGGCTCGAACCCGAGCGCGATGAGCGGCGCGTTGAGCATGCCGCTGCGGTCGGGCCGGAAGACCTGCTGGAACAGCACGGCGACCACGGCGACGGCCAGCACCTGGGGGAAGAAGAACACCACCCGGTAGAACCTCGACCCCCGCACGCCCGCGGTGCCGCCCCGCCCGCCCGCGTTCAGCAGGAACGCGAAGAACAGGGCGATCCCGAGGGTGAGGACCGGCAGCAGGATCAGCAGGAGCAGGTTGTGGCCGACCGCCGTCCAGAACACGTGGTCGTCCAGCAGCCGCCGGAAGTTCTCCGCTCCCACGAACCGCGGGGTCGCGTTCACCCCGCGCCAGTCGGTGAACGCGATGGAGAAGGCCTGCGCGTAGGGCGCGATCACGTAGATCAGGTAGAGCGCCACCGGGAGCGCGAGGAAACCGGCGACGAACCGTGTCCTGCCGTGGTTCATGACCGGCCCCGCCGTCCCCCGGCCGCCGCGCCGCCCCGCGCGGCCGTCACCGGCCGAACTTCTTCACCGAGGAGTCCGCCTTGACCGCGTCCGCCTTCCGCTGCGCGCGGTCCGCCCACTCGGTGACGGACAGCTTGCCGGACATGAGCTGCCCGGAGGCCGCGGCCACCTCGTCGTGCAGCTCGGCGTACCACTTGCGGAACAGGAACCAGACGGCGTTGTCGCCCGCGGCGGCCAGCGCGGTCGAGGCGCTCTTCAGGCCCGGCTTGAGCGTGCGGCCCTGGTCGGCCCCCTTGACGACGGTGAGCGTGGAGACCATCTCCATGAACCCGCCCGCCCCCTCCTTGGAGAGCATGGCGCGCATGTACTCCAGGCCCGCGCGGGGGTTGGCCGACCTGGCCGGGACGATGTACTCCTCGCCCGGCTGGGCGTGCAGGGTGCCGTACGGCAGGGCGTCGGAGGAGCCGAAGTCGGGCAGCGGGAACATGGCGTATTCGAAGCCGTCGGGGATGGAGTCCTTCTGCTCGTTCTCCAGCCAGGAGCCGCAGGGCAGCATCGCGACCTGGCCCCTGTTCTGGGCGGTCTGGGTCTGCACGTGGTCGAGCCCGGCGGTGCCCTGGAGCAGGTACTTCGACCCGAGCTCGGCGAACGCCTCGGCGGCCTGCCTGACCGGTTCCGCCTTCCAGGCTCCCTCCTGGAGGTTGTCGATGTTCTTGAGCACGTCCTTGCCGCCGATCTTCGCGGCGAGCGTGAGGATCGCCTCGTAGATGTAGAACGGGTGCTTGCCCGCGTAGGTGAAGGGGGCCGTCCTGCCGGCCTTCTTGATGGTCTCGCACAGGGCCAGGAAGTCGTCCCAGGTCTTCGGGACCTGCCAGCCCTCGGCCTCGAAGAGCTTGCGCGAGTACCAGATGCCCCAGACGGTGTTGGCGTAGTTGAGGACGTACGGCCTGCCGTCGTAGCTGCCCAGCTCGATGGCGGCGGGGTCGATGGTGTCGCGCACCTTCACGGCGGGGTCGTCCCAGCTCGGCGCGTCGTACAGCGGCGTGAGGTCGGCGAGCTGGCCGTCCTGGACCAGGGCGCCGAAGTCCATGGCGCCCGCGCCGGAGTTGTTGACGACCTCCGGCGGGTTCCCCCCGGCGAAGCGTGGCTGGAGGGTCTTGGCGACCTCCTTGGTCGCGTTGTGCTCGATCTCCAGGCCGGGGTGTTTCGCCTTGAGGATCCGCTCGTGGACGTCGCGGGCGTAGGCGTCGCCGAACCCGCCGTCGAAGATCCAGATCTCCAGGGGCCTGTTCTCGGCGAAGCCGAGCGGGTTGGCCGCGCTGGTGGCCCCGGCGGCGGGGGCCGAGGACGCGGCGCCGCCGTTCCCGGCCGGGGTGGCGCACGCGGACAGGACCGGCAGGGCGAGACCGGCCAGGGCCGCGCCGCGCAGGAGCTCACGCCTGGTCGGCTGGTTCATGCTTCCCTGGTTCATGCTTCCTCCTGGGAGTGGAAGGCGGTGGTCAGGCACCCCGCCGGATCCGTCCGGCATAGCGGTTCTCGAGAAGGCGGTTGTGCTCGTCGCCGCCGGTCACGTTGGCGGAGCGGTAGATCGGCGGGGTCCGGCCCGCCCGGGTCAGGCCGCGTACCACCTCGGCCACGACCATCTGGGCCAGCAGCGCCGAGGTGATCGTGGAGACCGCCCCGAACGTGCCGCCGCCCGGCAGCGGCAGGACCGCGTCGCCGTACGGGGCGCGGTTGTCGAGCACGACGTCGGCGAGGTCGAGCAGCTTGCGGCCCGAGGGGTGGCGGGAGGTCATCGCGGTGCTGTGCCGCACCGAGGTCAGGGCGATCAGGCCGTGCCCCCGCTCCTTGACGATCGAGGCCAGCTCGACCACCGAGCCGTTCACCCCCGAGCTGGAGATCAGCACGAAGACGTCCTGCGGCCGGACGGGCGCCAGGTCGTAGATCCGCCGGGCGACCGACGGGTCGCGCTCCAGCTCACCGGCCGGCCCGAGCAGGGTGGCGACCGGGGCCTCGCCGTACAGCACGACGTCGCGCAGGGCCAGGCGGTTGCTGGGCACCAGTCCGCCCGCGCGCCCGGCGATCTCCATGGCGATCGCCTCGGAGTGTCCCGAGCCGAACGCCTGGATCACGCCGTCGTCGAGCAGGCAGGCGACCATGAGCTCGGCAGCCCGTCCCACCGCGTCCGTCTGGGTCCGGGAGACCTCGTCGACCAGGGCCTTCACCCGGTCGACGTAGTCGGCGGCCCCCACGTCCACCGTGCCGTCGCGCACCCTGCCGTCGTGCCCCGTGCCGTCGTGCACCCTGCCGTCGTGCCCCGTGCCGTCGACCATGGCGCCGTCGTGCGCCGTGCCGTCGTCGGCCGTGCCGTCCGTTGTGCCGTCCACGCTCAGTTCCTCTCGACGCGATGGCTCTCCAGAGCCCGGATCGTCCGCTCGAACGCCTCGTTGGTCTGCTCGTAGGTGCGCTGCGCGACCGCGACGTAGATCGTGTCGAGGACGAACAGCTGGGAGTGGACGGCGGCCAGGCCGCCCAGCCGGAAGGTGGTCTCGCGGCTGGCCGTGGTCAGCACCAGGTCGGCCAGCTCCGCCAGCGGGGAGCGGGCGAAGGAGGTGACCGCCACGGTCAGCGCTCCCCTGTCGCCCGCCTCGGCGAGGGACTCCAGCACCTCGCGGGTACGGCCCTGGTGGGAGATGCCGATCGCGACGTCGCCCTCGCCGAGCAGCGCGGCGTCGGCGAGCGCCTCGTGCGCGTCGGCGTGGCTCCAGCAGGGGATCCGGATCCGGCGCAGCCGCCCGCCCGCCATCCCGGCCACCGCGCCGCTGGTGGAGACGCCGAAGATGAGGACGCGGCGGGCCGCGACGACGGCCTCGGCGACCGTGGTGACGGTGCCCGCGTCGAGCTGTGCCGCGGTCTCCTGGATGAGCCGGGAGTCGGCGGCGGCCATCACCCCGATCGCCGCGTCGAGCGGGTCGGTGGGGCCGATCTCGTGCCCCACCCCCATGTCCCAGTTGGCCTGCGCGGCCCGGCCGTCCTCGGTGGCCAGCGCGACCCGCAGCCCCGCGTACCCGGCGAAGCCGAACACCCGGCAGAAGCGGGTGACGGTGGCGGGCGAGCTGCCGCTCCGCTCGGCCAGCGTGATGATCGTGGAGCGGGCCGCCGCGGCCGGGTCGGCCAGGATCGCCTCCCCCACCCGGCGCAGCGCCTCGGGCAGCGCCGGGGTCTCGGTCCGGATGCGTCCGAGCGCACCTGCGGCCACAGGCATTCCTTTCACCACTGGTCAATTGGATGAAAATTATTCTCACATCGAGGCCGCGTCAAGGCCGTCCGGGACACGAAAAGGGCTCGGCCCCTTCCCGATCGCGGCCTCGGGCGGACGATCCGGGCTTCCGGGAAAGAGGATCGACAACCTTTGCGGGGTCCTGGGCGTCGTTTTTAACAAAGGTTCCACACGAGGAGCCGCCTGACGGAGGCGAACCCACGATGACTCGACGTCCGGCCGACGCGCCGCACCAGGTTCCCGGCACGCACGTCCACGACGAGCTGGCCGCCCGCCGCGCCCGGCGCGCCGGGGAGCAGAGGCTGCGCGACGAACCGCACCTGTGGCTGCTGGAGCGTGAACACGGTGTCCGCCTGACCGTCGAGGAGCTGCAGGCCGCCGACCGGCGGATGCGGCAGGTGCCGTCACCGCGCCGCCGGGAGCCCGCGCCCCGGGACTCCGCGCCCCGGGATTCCAGGTCGCGGGAGTCCAGGCCGCGGGAGTCCGAGCCGCGCCGGGAGGTCTCGCCGATCGCGAGGCTCTCCCCGGTCGAGGAGCCCTCTTCCCCTTCCGCGGAGCCCACCAGGACGGAGCTGGACGAGGAGACGCTCTCCCTGCAGCTGCTCGTCTGGCGCCGCCTGGGCCCGAGGGGGTTCGCGGGCTTCATGCGGGACCTGGAGGAGATGGAGGCCGAGCTGGCCAAGGCCCGCGACGACGGCTGGGGCGAGCCCGGCTGAGCGCCCCTTTCTCCTGGGCAAGTGCTTGCTCGGTAGACTAAAGGACGCCATCTCATTGGCTACCTGTACTATCCAACAATGCGGATATCAGAACTCAGCGCCGCATCGGGCGTGGCCATCCCAACGATCAAGTACTACCTGCGCGAGGGTCTGCTCCCCGCGGGCGAGCAGACCTCGGCCACCAGGGCGCGGTACGGCGAGGACCACCTGCGGCGGCTCCGGCTGATCCGGGCGCTGCTGGAGGTCGGCCGGCTGCCGATCGCGTCCATCCGCAGGGTCATCGAGGCCGTCGACGACAGGACCCTGAGCCTGCACCACGTGCTCGGAACCGCGCAGTACGCCATCGCGCCCCCCGTCGAGCCGGACGCCTCCGGCCAGGACTGGACCGAGGCCCGCGCCAGGGCCGACGCCCTGATCGAGGAGCTGGGCTGGCGGATCGACCCGGCCGCCCCCACCCGCCAGGAGCTGGCCCAGGTCATCCTCACCCTCGTCCGGCTGGGCATGCCCGCCGACGGCGAGGCCCTGCTCCCCTACGCGAGCACCGCCCTGAACCTGGTGACCGAGCACGAGATGCGCGCGATCCCCGTCGACGGCCCCAGGGAGGCGGCGGTCGAGGCCCTGGTCCTCGGCACCGTCCTGCACGGCAGGGTGCTGGACATCATGCGGCGCCTGGCCCACGAGTCGGTCTCCGCCCGGGTCTTCGCCGACACCCGAGCCGGCACCCGAGCCGACACCCGAGCCGACACCTCGGACGACGCTCCGGACGGCACCGGACCGCCCGGGTGACGAACGTCTCCCTCGCCCTCGCGGACCGGGAAAAGGGCAGCTCACAGCCGTGAAAACGGTGAGTGCGAACTTTTCTCACCGCGCCTGCCTGCCCAAACGGCGGCGAGTAACATTCTGTTCACACATGGGCAACAGATGCGAAATCGCGACTTGCGAATCTTTGAGGGCAGCAGATCCCTCCATCCTCAAGGACCTCGCCGATGACCTTCAAGGCTGAATACATCTGGATCGACGGCACCAAGCCGACCGCCAAGCTCCGCTCCAAGACCAAGGTCCTGGCGGACGGCGCCGAGCTCCCGATCTGGGGCTTCGACGGGTCCAGCACGAACCAGGCCGACGGTTCCTCCTCCGACCGCGTGCTCAAGCCCGTGTTCACCTGCCCGGACCCGATCCGCGGCGGCGCGGACGTGCTGGTGCTGTGCGAGGTCCTCAACATCGACATGACCCCGCACGAGAGCAACACCCGCGCGGCCCTCGTCGAGGTCGCGGAGAAGTACGCCGACCAGGAGTCGTGGTTCGGCATCGAGCAGGAGTACACCTTCTTCAAGGAGGGCCGCCCGCTCGGCTTCCCGCTCGGCGGCTTCCCCGCCCCGCAGGGCGGCTACTACTGCGGCGTCGGCGCCGACGAGGTCTTCGGCCGTGAAATCGTCGAGAAGCACCTCGACTACTGCATCCAGGCCGGCCTGGCCATCTCCGGCATCAACGCCGAGGTCATGCCCGGTCAGTGGGAGTTCCAGATCGGCCCGGCCGGCCCCGTGGAGGTCTCCGACCACATGTGGATCGCCCGCTGGCTGCTCTACCGCACGGCCGAGGACTTCAACATCGCCGCCACCCTGGACGCCAAGCCGGTGAAGGGCGATTGGAACGGCGCGGGCGCGCACACCAACTTCTCCACCAAGGCGATGCGCGAGGGCTACGACCCGATCATCACCGCCTGCGAGGCCCTCAGCGGCAACGCCCTGGAGCACGTCAAGCACTACGGCGTCGGCATCGAGGACCGCCTCACCGGCCTGCACGAGACCGCCCCGTGGAACGAGTTCAGCTACGGCGTCTCCGACCGCGGCGCCTCGGTCCGCATCCCGTGGCAGGTCGAGGTGGAGAAGAGGGGCTACATCGAGGACCGGCGTCCGAACGCCAACGTCGACCCGTACCTGGTGACCCGCCTGATCGTGAACACCTGCTGCTCCGCTCTGGAGAAGGCCGGCCAGGTCTGATCCGACCGGTCGGCCCGAGGGCCGCGGAACCGTCCTGCCGGGGGCGTTCCGCGGCCCTCGGCGTTCCCGGTGGCCCCTCTGACAAGACGAGACGTTTCGGCTCATCACTTGGTACATTCGAGCCGTGAAGACACCGAACCCGGCCCGTCGCAGCGAGCAGTCCCGCCAGGCCATCCTGACCGCCGCCTTCGACCTGGTCGCCGAGACCGGGTACGCCAAGCTGACGATAGAGGCGATCGCCGCCCGCGCGGGAGTGGGCAAGCAGACCATCTACCGCTGGTGGCCGTCCAAGGGCGCCGTCTTCGTCGAGGCCGTGCTCTCCATGGGCGGGGGCGAGGGGCAGGACCTGTCGCTGCCCGACACCGGGGATCTCGGGGCCGACCTGCGGCAGGTGCTGCGGGCCATCGTGGACGAGTACAACGACCCCAGGCTGGAGGCGATGAGCCGAGCCCTGAACCTGGAGCTGCTGCAGGACCCGTCGATGAACGCCGAGATCACCGAGCGGGTCATGGGACCGCACCTGGAGGCGACCAAGGAGCGGCTGCGCAGCGCCCAGCGGGCGGGCCAGGTGGCCGCGGACGCGGATCTGGACGTGGCCGTCGAGCTGCTGTACGGGCCGGTCTACCACCGCTGGATGCTGCGGACCGCCCCGCTCACCCACGCCTACGCCGACACCCTCGTGGAGTTCGCCCTGGGCGCCCTGAGGGCGGCGTAGACCCGGCCCCGGAGGGCCCGCCCGGCCGAGATGTGGCTTGTCCTAAATAAACGTAAAAATCTGGACTTTCTAGATCATGTCGGGCTCCGTCCCAGCTCCAGAGCCTAAAGCAGGTACGAGTGACGAAAATCCCTCGAAACAGGTGCTTTAGGACAGCGCTAAACAGGTAGCTCGCGCCGTACCATAACTGCGATGCGGGACGTAGTGGAGCAATTACAGCGTTTGGGCATGTCGGGCTATGAGGCCAAGGCATACGTCACCCTGGTCGGTGCCGGGCAGCCTCTCAACGGCTACGAGGTGGCCAAGCGTTCCGGCGTGCCCCGCAGCACCGTCTACGAGACGCTGGGCAAGCTGGTGGCCAAGGGCGCGGCCTACGAGCTGCGCGGCTCGGACGACGCCACCGACTACCTGCCGCTGCCGCCGAGGTCGCTGCTGCAGCGGATGCGCCGGGAGTTCGACGACTCGATGGAGGCCCTGGAGGTCTCGCTCCCGGCGATCGTGGCGCCTCCCCGGGCGCACCTGATCCACAGCCTCAAGGACGCCGGAGCGGTCCTGGCGCGGGCCGAGGACGTGGTGGCCGGGGCGCGCACCGACCTGTTCGTGTCGATCTGGCCCGAGGAGATGACGCTGCTCCTCCCGCTGGTCGAGCGCGCGGTCCAGCGCGGGGTCGCCACCTCGGTGATGCACTTCGGGCCGGCCCGCAAGCCGGTCGGGCGGCTGTACGAGCACCGCTTCCCCACCCGCGCCGCCTCCCCCGAGGGGCGCGGCGACCGGACCCACGGACGGCCTGACCTGGACCGACGGCTGCTGGTCGTCACCGGCGACCGCCGGGAGACCGTGGTCGGCGGGTTCACCGAAGGCGCCGCGTGGGGCGTCTACACCGAGGACCCGGCCGTGGTCACGATGGCGGTGGAGTACGTCAGGCAGGACATCGCCCTGCAGATCATCGCCGAGCGGGTCGGGCACGAGACCATGGGCGAGCTGTGGGCCGGTGACGCCGAGCTCCGGAGCCTGCTCGCCGGCCACGACCGTCCCGCCGCCCTGCTCCGCGCCGCGGGCATGCCCGGCCGTCCCGGCGCGCGGCCCCAGGAGGCCGCGGGCCGGGCCGACGAGCCCGGCGCGCCCTTGCGGGAGGGCGACGCCCCGGCCCGGCGGGCACCCGAAACCGACAATCCATCGGATGCCGGATAAAACCGTGCTTTAACCCGCGTGTGGCATCCTGCGTAGAGGTTGTCCCACAGTGGTTCTTCCGTCTCGGGGAAAGGCAGGACATGGAGAAGCCGGTCATCGTGACGGTCGACGACGATCCCGGGGTGTCCCGTTCGGTGGCCCGTGACCTGCGCCGGCGCTACGGTCACTCGTACCGCGTGGTCCGGGCCGACACCGCGGCCGACGGCATCGCGAGCGTCCGCGAGCTGCGGCTGCGCGGCGACGACGTCGCGGCGATCCTCGCCGACTACCGGATGCCCCAGATGAACGGCGTGGAGTTCCTGGAGCAGGCCATGGACCTGTACCCCTACGCCCGCCGGGTGCTGCTGACCGCCTACGCCGACACCGAGGCCGCGATCCAGGCGATCAACGTGGTCGACCTGGACCACTACCTGCTCAAGCCGTGGGACCCGCCCGAGGAGAAGTTCTACCCGGTGCTGGACGCCCAGCTGGAGGCCTGGCAGCGCACGGACCGGCGCCGGTCCGACGAGCTGCGGGTGGTGGGCGCGCGCTGGTCGGCCCCCTCGTACGAGGTCAGGGACTTCCTGGCGCGCAACCAGGTGCCCTACCGCTGGATGCTGGCCGACTCCGCCGAGGGCGCCGAGCTGCTCGCGGCGGCCGGGCAGGCGGACACGACGGTGGACACGACGGCGGGCGGGACGGTGAACGGGACCGCGACCGGGACGGTGAACGGGACCGCGACTGCGACGGTGGGCGGAACGGTCCCGGCCAGGCTGCCCCTGGTCGTCACCGCCGACGGCACCACGCTCGTCGCGCCGGCCCCCGCGGAGCTGGCCCAGGCCGTGGGACTGGCCACCGCCCCTGCCACCGACTTCTACGACCTGATCGTGATCGGCGGCGGTCCCGGAGGGCTGGGCGCGGCCGTCTACGGCGCCTCCGAGGGGCTGCGCACGGTGATGGTCGAGCAGCACGCCTCGGGCGGGCAGGCCGGGCAGAGCTCCCGGATCGAGAACTACCTGGGCTTCCCCGACGGCGTCTCCGGCGCCCAGCTCGCCGACCGGGCCAGGCGCCAGGCGCTGAAGTTCGGCGCCGAGCTGCTCAGTGCCCGTACGGTCACCAGCCTGGAGGTCAAGGGCCAGGCCCGGGTGGTCGGTTTCGACGACGGCGGCAGGATCGCCGCGCACACCGTGATCCTCGCCACCGGCGTCTCCTACCGGCGCCTCGGCGCCCCGGGCCTGGACGACTTCATCGGCTCCGGCTGCTACTACGGCGCGGCCCTGACCGAGGCGCCCGAGTGCCGGGACCGCGAGGTCTACATCGTCGGCGCCGCCAACTCGGCCGGCCAGGGCGCGGTCTACCTGTCGGGGTACGCCAGCAAGGTCCACCTGATCGTCAGGGGCGACGGCCTGGAGCGGACCATGTCGCACTACCTGATCGAGCAGATCTCCCGGATCCCGAACATCGAGGTGCACCTGGGCACCGAGGTGGTGGGGGCCGAGGGCGACGGCCACCTGGAGCGGATCACGCTCAAGGACGCGGACGGCGAGCGCACGGCCGACGCCGAGTGGCTGTTCGTCTTCATCGGCGCCGAGCCGTTCACCGACTGGCTGGGTGAGATCATCGAGCGCGACGACAGGGGCTTCATCCTCACCGGCCCCGACCTGACCGCCGGTGAGAGGCGGCCGCGCAACTGGTCGCTCCGGCGCGAGCCCTACCACCTGGAGACGAACGTCCCGGGGGTGTTCGCCGCCGGTGACGTCCGGGCCGAGTCGATCAAGCGGGTCGCCTCGGCGGTCGGCGAGGGCGCGATGGCCGTCGCCCTGGTCCACCGCTACCTGGAGAAGACGTGACCGCCCCGGACGAGGTCCCCCGCGGTACCCACGAAGGAGGCGGGATGATCGACACCGACGTGCTCCGCGGGCTGTTCCTGTTCGAGGGACTGTCCGACGACCAGCTCCGGTGGCTGGCCGAGCACGGGACCGAGGAGGAGTACGGCGCGGGCCAGACGATCGTCGCGCAGGGGGAGCCCGCCGACTGCTTCGTCGTGCTCGTCGAGGGCGAGGTGGTGATGGTCACCGACACCCAGGCGGGCCCGGTGAGCATGAGCCCGACCTCGCAGCCCGGCGTCTACGCCGGGGCCGTCTCCGCCTACCTGGTCGACCGTGCCCCGGCGACCTACGGCCACTCGCTGCGCGCCACCAAGCCGACGCGGATGCTCGCCTTCCCGGCCCGGGAGTTCGGCCTGATCATGGGCGAGTGGTTCCCGATGGCGGTCCACCTGCTCGACGGGGTCCGCCTGGGCGGGATGGCCCAGCGGGAGTTCATCGACCGGCGGCAGCGGCTGACCGCCCTGGGCACCATCACCGCCGGGCTCACCCACGAGCTCAACAACCCGGCCGCGGCGGCCGTACGGGCCGTGGACGACCTGCGCTCGAAGGTGCGCTCCTCGCGGCGGCGGCTGGCCGCGCTGGCCGGGGAGGACATCGAGCCCCGGCGGCTGCGCGCGCTGGTGGACCTGCAGGAGGCGTGCGCCGACGGTGCCTCCCAGGCGCCGTCCCGCTCCCCGCTGGAGATCTCCGACGCCGAGGACGAGCTCTCCGACGCCCTTGAGGAGGCCGGGGTCTCCGACGCCTGGGAGATCGCGCCCGCGCTGATCGCCGCCGGGTTCGAGGCCGGCAAGCTGGACAAGGTCCGCGAGATGATCGGCGAGCGGCATCTGGACGCGGCGATGCACTGGCTCTCGGAGGCCATCGAGATCGCCCAGATGCTGAACGAGGTGACCGACGCGACCGAGCGGATCTCCTCGCTGCTCGCCTCGGCCAAGCAGTACTCCCAGATGGACCGGGCGCCGTACCAGACGGTCGACCTGCGGGACCTGCTGGACAGCACCCTGACCATGTTCCGCGGGAAGATCCCGCCGGGGATCAGCGTCGCCACCGACTACGACCCCGACGTGCCGCCCGTCCCGGCCTACGCCGGGGAGCTCAACCAGGTGTGGGCCAACCTGATCCACAACGCGATCGACGCGATGGCCGGAAGCGGCGTGCTGACCGTCCGCACCCGGCTGGAGCACGAGACGATCGCGCTGGTCGAGATCTGCGACACCGGTCCGGGCGTCCCCGAGGGCCTGCGGGACCGGATCTTCGAGCCGTTCTTCACCACCAAGGCGGTCGGCGAGGGCACCGGGCTCGGCCTGGACATCTCCTTCCGCATCGTCGCCGGCCGCCACGGCGGCGACCTGCGGGTGGAGTCGGAGCCGGGTGACACCCGCTTCCAGGTACGCCTGCCGGTCACCGAGACCGTCACCGCCTGATCCCGTCCCGCGCCCGGCAGGCACACGGGACCGGGGCGTGTCCTCGTAGGGCGCGTCCGGGCGGTCAGGAGCCGTGGGCGCCCCGGGCGATGTCCATCAGGCGGGACAGGACGCGGGCGCCGGAGACCCGGACGCCGTCGTGCTCCAGCTCGTTGGTGACCCAGGTCCGCACGTTGCCGACCGCGCGGGCGGTGCGGACGGACAGGCCCTCGTCGACGTACATGTCGTCGTAGTAGACGGCGGCGACCACCGGGACGGTGTTGGCGGCCAGCCGGGCCGGGTCGTACAGGGCGGGCCAGCCGGAGGTCTCCGCCAGGATCTCGGCGGCCCCCTTGAAGGGGCGGAGCGCGGCGATCTCGTCGAACATCCAGGGGTAGATCATCTCTCCGGTGGGGAGCGTCGGCTCGGCGTCGGGGTGGAAGTCCTCCGGCAGCAGCCGGTGCGCGGCCCAGGCGGTGGCGGCCCCCTGGGCGTAGATCGACTCGTGCAGGACCGCGTAGAGCGGGTTGCCGACGAAGCCGGTGGCCATCATGACCTCGTACAGGAACAGGTCGGAGAGCCGGTCACCGGACCAGGCCTCCTCCAGCACCCAGTGCAGGTACTCCGGCCCGTCGCTCATGCCCAGGCACATGCCCAGGGTCTGCAGCCGTCGCACGCTCAGCACGTCCCCGTCGGGCAGGCGGACCTCGTGGTGGCGCAGGTGGTCGGCGATCCCGTCCAGCCGGGCCGAGTCGTGCGGGTAGCGGGCGAAGTGGCGGCGGACCCGGTCGCGGACCCGGGGGTAGGTGCGCGTGTAGACGTCCTCGGCGGTGGCGTCCAGCCCGGCCAGGCCGCCGGTGACGTAGCAGGTGGCCAGGCCCTCGGGCGCCTGCGACAGGTAGGTGAGCGTGATGAAGCCGCCGTAGCTCTGGCCCAGGGTGTCCCATGGCCGGTCCCCGCACAGCTCCCGCCGGATCAGCTCGGCGTCGGCCACGATCGCGTCGGCCCGGAAGCGCGTCAGGCGGGCGGCGAGCTCCGCGTCGGTGCCGTCGATCGTCCTCGCGGTGATCGGGGTGCTGCGCCCGGTCCCCCGCTGGTCGAGCAGCAGGACGCGGTGGGTCCGGAGCGCGTGCCCCAGCCAGCCGTCGGCGGCGGCCGGGCGCGGTGACTTCCCGCCGGGACCGCCCTGCAGGTACAGCAGCCAGGGCAGGTCCTCCCCCCGCCTGGCCGGGTCCACCGCCTCCCGGGCGAAGACCTCGATCGTCCCGGCGCCGGGGTCGGCGTGGTCGAGGGGGACGGTGAACGCGTGGTCGGTGAGTGCCACACCGGGCAGAAGGACGGTCACCCACGGAAAGCTACCCGAGCCGGGCCCGCGTTCCGCCCCCGTTCCGCCTCCGGCGGTCCGAGGGGAGAGCGCGGGGACGTCCCACCCGGCGGGGAGCCGCCTGCGCCGAGGAGGACGCGCCGTGCCGGGACGGGCGGCCCGGCCGTCGCGCGCCGTGCCCCGGCCACACCGCCGCGACGCGGGGGGCCGGGAACGACTCGGTAACGTCACCTTGACGCGGACCTAGTTTTGCCTCTTAAATTTCAATATGAATTAAGCGTCGAAGCGAGTGGCCACCCTCTTCTCCCAGCACGCCGACCGGCGGCGGGCGGGTGGCGCGACGTGCCACGAGCACCGTCTCGGCGCCACCCCGGCGAACCCGCCACCGATCGTCGTCCCGGCGTGCCCGGCAGGCGATCAATCCGTGTTACCACGCAAGGAGCGTTCAAGGGATGACCCAGACCGACGACCGGACCGGCACCGGCCTGGCCCTGTTCCCCACGGGTTTCCGCTGGGGGGTCGCCACCGCGTCCTACCAGATCGAGGGCGCCACCCGCGAGGACGGCCGGGCCCCCTCGATCTGGGACACCTTCGCCCGGACCGCCGGCCGGGTGCACCTGGGACAGACCGGTGACGTCGCCTGCGACCACTACCACCGCTACCCCGAGGACGTCGCGCTGATGCGGGAGCTCGGCGTCGACACCTACCGCTTCTCGGTCGCGTGGCCGCGGATCAAGCCCGACGGCACGGGCCCGGTGAACCCGCGGGGCCTGGACTTCTACGACCGGCTGGTGGACAGCCTGCTGGCCTCGGGCATCGAGCCCATGGCCACGCTGTACCACTGGGACCTGCCGCAGTCGCTGGAGGACCGGGGCGGCTGGACCGTCCGGGAGACCGCCCGATACTTCGCCGAGTACGCGGTGGCCGTCCACGACCGCCTCGGGGACCGGATCCGGACGTGGACGACCCTGAACGAGCCGTGGTGCTCGGCCTTCCTCGGGTACGCCACCGGCGACCAGGCACCGGGCCGCACCGAGCCGGGAGCGGCCTTCCGCGCCGCCCACCACCTGCTGCTGGGCCACGGCCTGGCGGCCCGCGCGCTGCGGTCGGCCGGGGCCAGGGAGGTCTCGGTCACGGTCAACCTCACCCCGGTCTCCCCGCGCGACCCGCTGGACCGGCACGACGTCGCGGCGGCCGGGCTCGTCGACGGCCTGCACAACCGGATCTTCCTCGACCCGCTCCTCAAGGGCCGCTACCCCGCCGACATGTTGGAGCACATGGCCCGTTTCACGAGCCTGGAGCACATCGCCGCCGGTGACGAGGAGATCATCGGCGCCCCGATCGACCTGCTGGGGGTCAACTACTACGCGCCGACCTTCGTCGCGGCCAGGGTGGGCACGCCCTCCTCCGACCGCTTCCCGGGCACCGAGGGCGTCGAGTACCCCGAGCCCGACCTGCCGGTGACCGCCATGGGCTGGCCCGTCGAGGCCGACGGCCTGCGCCGGCTCCTGGTGCGGCTGGCGCGGGACTACCCGTCCACCCCGCTGATGATCACCGAGAACGGGGCCGCCTACCACGACTCCGCCGTGGACGGCCGGGTCGCCGACGCCGAGCGCATCGACTACCTGCGCTCCCACCTGCTCGCCGCGCACCAGGCGATCGGCGAGGGGGCCGACCTGCGCGGCTACCTGGCCTGGTCGCTCCTGGACAACTTCGAGTGGGCGTACGGCTACGACAAGCGGTTCGGGCTGATCCACGTCGACTACGAGACCCAGCGGCGCACCCTCAAGGACAGTGCCCTGTGGTACAGCGGGGTCATCGGCAGGAACGGGATCTGACCGGAGTCCGGCCCGCACCGGCCCCGTACCGCCCCTACCGCCCCGCACCGTCACCCGGTGCGGGGCGGTGCCGCCTTTCAGCGGGCGGCCCAGACCAGGCCGCGCCGGGTGAGCTCGTACACGGTGGGATGACGCAGGTCGTCGAGCCGGTGGCCGATCGCGGAGAAGAAGACCTTCCCCCTCCCCCAGCGGCGGGTCCAGACGACCGGCATGGGGGTCGGCGGGGAGACGAACACGGTGGTGGCGAGCACCTCGTTGCGGGCGTCGGCGAGCATCCAGTACTGCTCGGTCTCGACGGTGAAGTCCCCCAGCCCGGCGACGATCGGGTGGCCGGAGTGCGCGGGGTCGATGCTCACGTCATAGGTGAGGAAGTCGTCCGGGTGGTGCAGGAAGAGGCCGCCGACCATCCGCAGGTAGTCGCGTCCGCCGAAGGCCGCCACCACGCCGCCGTGCCAGCCGGCGAAGCCGGTGCCGTCCTCGACCGCGGCGACCAGGCCGGCCTCCTGCTCGGGGGTCAGCACGCCGTCCGTCCAGCACTGCACGATCAGGTCGGTACCGGCCAGCAGCGACCGGTCGGCGTAGACCTCCAGGTCGCCGGTGACGGTCACCGAGAAACCGGCCGCGGTCAGCTCCGGGATGAACAGCTCGGTCGCCTCGACCGGGGCGTGCCCCTCCCAGCCACCGCGGACCACCAACGCCGTTCTCGTCCCCGCCCCGGTTCTCGTCCCCGGCCCGGTGCCCGCCGACGGCCCGCCGATCGCAGGCCCGCTCATCGGTGTCCCCCCGGTCGAAGGCCCGCCCGTCGAAGGCCCGCCCGTCGACGGCCCGCCCGTCGACGGCCCGCTCATCGACGGCCCGCCGGGGCGCTCGTCAGGGCGGCCGCGCCACCGGCGCCACCGGCGGCACCGGCGGCCGCGGGGGTCGCGCCGGTCGCGGCCGTGCCCGCGGGTTCCCTGCCGGCCGGGCGTACCGCGTGGCTGCGCAGCAGGAAGTCCTCGACCACCAGGGTGGCCGCGCCCAGCGCGACCGCCTCGGCGCCCAGCCTGCCCAGCTCGATCGAGGCCTGTGAGAACGGCAGGGGCAGGGCGTACCGGCCGGCGGCGGCCCGGATCTCGGGCAGGAACTCCCGTCCCAGCAGGGACCCGGCCCAGCCGCCGAGGATGACGCGCTCGGGGTTGAACAGGTTGATCAGGTCGGCCAGCCCGGCGCCCAGGCAGCGGACGGCCTCCTCCAGCGCGGGGCGGGCCAGCGGGTCGGCCAGGAGCGCGGCGAACACGCTCTCCTCGTCGTCGCCCCCCAGCTCCCTCCCGGCCCCGGCGAGGATCGCCTCGGCCCCGACGTACGCCTCCAGGCAGCCCCGGCTGCCGCAGCGGCACGGCCGCCCGTCCAGGACGATCTTCGTGTGCCCCCACTCGCCCGCGCCGCTCGCCGTGCCCCGGTAGGTGACGCCGCCGTTGATGATGCTCGCCCCGGCCCCGGTGCCGATGAAGGTCATGACCAGGTGCTGGGCCCCCTGGCCCGCGCCGAACCAGAGCTCGGCCTGCCCGGTCGTCTTGACGCCGTTGTCGGCGAAGACCGGGATCGAGGTGCCCTCGCGCAGCAGCGCGCCCAGCGGCACGCCGTCCCAGCCGAAGGCGCGGGCGTGGATGAGCAGGTCGGCCCCCTGCTCGGCGACGCCCGGGACGCCGAGGCCCATGCCGATGACCTCGGACTCGGTCGCGCCGGCCTCGGCCAGGACCGCCTCCAGCCCGTCGAGGATGTACCGGGCGACCACGGCGGGCTCGTGGTGGCTGGGGTCGAGGGCGAACTCCTTCCTCGCCCTCTCGGCCATGGCCAGGTCGTACAGCTCGACGCGGACGCGCGTCTCCCCCACGCCCACGCCGACCACGTACCCGTACGAGGGGTCGACCTTGAGCATGATCCGGGGACGTCCCCCGTCGGAGTCGACGGAGCCGGTCTCGACCACGATGCCGTCCGCGATGAGGTCGGCGATCACGTTGCTCACCGTCGCGGCGCTGAGGCCGGTCGTCCGGGCCAGGTCGTGCCTGCTCAGCTCGCCGGCGAAGTAGAGCGTCCACAGGACGACGGACCGATTGCCCTTCCGCACGTCGCGGAGGGTCCCCCGCTGTGGACGGCTCATGGTTCTCCCCGGGCAAGTAATTTCACATGTTAGTACAACTATTCTAGTCACGGCCTCCGCGGGTTCCCCGGGCACACCGGTCCCCGGCGCGGCGTGGTGCGCCGCCCCGGGGGACGAGGTGAGTTTCCCAGACGCGGGGTCAGGACGGCGACGGCCAGAAACCGAGGTCGTGGTCGGCGGCGTAGTCGACGGGCCCGACCGCGCCCGGCTTCAGGGCCTGGGTGTACGGCACGCGCGCGGCGGCGTCGAAGCGCTCCCAGCGGGGCAGCCCGGCGCCGTTGGGGTCGCCGGTGCGGGCGAACCCGGTCCAGTAGCCGATCATCCGGTCCGACAGCTCCCGCTGGGCCGGGCTCAGCGTGACGTTCCGCTCCGGGAACAGGTAGGGCAGGTCGCCCGCGTGGAAGGCGCCGAACGGGAAGTCCGTCTTGACCGGCAGGAACATCGGGGCCCGGCGGTCGGCGAACTGGTAGGCGTAAACCGGGGCCCTGGCGGCCAGCAGCCTGTTCTGCTCGAAGGTCGCGCGGGCCCACATCCTGTCGGTGACCACCGCGGCCCAGGCCAGCGAGGGCGAGCCGTACCTCCGGGGCGGGTACCGGGTGGCCACCCTGGCCGCGTCCGCGCCGAACGCGGCGCGCAGCAGGCCGCGGTACGAGGCGGCGGTGACGGGCCGGCCGGCCAGGTCGTGCGTCATGGCGACGAAGAGCCGGTGCTCGTCGCGGGTGGCGCCGGAGATCACCGGTACCGCGTGCCCGCGGCCGGCCCGCAGCTCGGCCGAGGGCGACCGCGGCAGCGTCTCATTGCCGTACGCGTAGGACTGGAACATGTTCATGATCTGCGGGACCTTGAGAATCGTCCTCACCGGCAGGGCGCGCAGGCAGCGCAGGTCGGAGCAGCCGAGCTTCCCGGCCGCGTACCGGCCCGTCTCCTCGACCTGGGCGGCGGGGAGCCAGGCGTAGTCCGGACGGCCGGGCACGCCCTCGCCCATGCTCCCGGGGAGCATGTCCATCATCGTCTCGCCGCTCTGCATGACGGCCCGGTCGAACAGGCCCCTGGCCTTCGGCGAGGTCAGGTGCCCGCCGATGCTCATCGCGCCCCACGAGACGCCGAACACGGTCACGTTGCGCGGGTCGCCGCCGAACGCGGCGGCGTT
This sequence comes from Streptosporangium sp. NPDC050855, assembly GCF_044456585.1. Taxonomy (NCBI): domain Bacteria; kingdom Bacillati; phylum Actinomycetota; class Actinomycetes; order Streptosporangiales; family Streptosporangiaceae; genus Streptosporangium; species Streptosporangium sp. NPDC050855. The sequence continues at coordinate 55,139 of NZ_JBITFY010000027.1, read as the reverse complement.
GCGGCGCACCCAGCCCAGGGCTGCCTGCTGGTCCTGCAGCCCGTACGTCCCCGACCCGGCCAGCCCGGGATATCCGAACCCGCCGAACACCCCGAGCCGGTAGTTGATCGTGACGACCACCACGTCCCCCCGGGTGGCCAGGCGGCGCACGTCGGTGAGGTCCCCCGAGCCGAGGGCGCCGTCCCCGTGGATCCACACCATGACCGGCCTGCCGGTCCTCGGGGTGCGCGGCACGGTCACGTTGAGGAACAGGCAGTCCTCCTCGTCGCTGGTCACCTTCGCGTAGTCCGCGCCGACCTGGGGGCACATGGCGCCGGGCCGGGTGGCGTCCCGGGTCCCGGCCCAGCGGGCGGCCGGGCGCGGGGAGCTCCAGCGCAGCTCGCCGACGGGCGGGGCCGCGTACGGGACGCCGTTGAAGATCCTGTGCTCGCCGGTGACCGTGCCGCGCAGGGCCCCGGTCTCGACGCGCACGACGCGCGGGTCGTCCGCGCCGGTCCGGCGCGGCTCTCCGTCCGGAGCCGCCGCGCACGCCGCCGCGAGGGCGGTCGTCGCCAGAACGCTCATGATCTTTGTTCGCATGTCCTCCACGCTGTCAAGGGCGGGGCGGGGCGGGCAGAGCCGTCGATACGCAATGCCAGGGGACAAATGTCCCGGCCGGGACGGGTGCGGGAGCGGGAGTGGATCGGCCGAGGGTCCCGCGCCGCTCTCCTGGGCCGGAGCGGCCCCGGTTGTTAGGCTCGGCCACCGAGCAAGTGCTCACTTTCGAACGAGGCGGGGCGGACGATGACGGCAGAGGACACGGCCCGGAGCGGCGTGCGGACCCACGGGCACTGCGACCCCCGTTTCTCCCGGGTACGGGAGGTGTTCGACGGGCACTTCGCCGACGGAGAGGAGCTGGGCGCGGCGTTCGCGGTCTTCGTGGACGGCGAGCCGGTCGTCGACCTGTGGGGCGGGACCGCCGACCGCAGGAGCGGGCGCCCCTGGGAGCGCGACACCCCCGTGCTGGCGTACTCGTGCACGAAGGCGGTGACCGCGACGGTGGCGCTGTCGCTGGCCGAGCGCGGCCTGCTCGACGTCTCCGCCCCGGTCGCGGACGTCTGGCCGGAGTTCGCCCGCCGCGGCAAGGACCGCGTCACCGTCGAGCACCTGCTCACCCACCAGGCGGGGCTGCCCGCGATCGAGGAGCCGGTCCCGGTGGAGGAGTTCGAGGACCAGGCCGCCATCGCGGACCGGCTGGCCGGGCAGGCCCCGATCTGGGAGCCCGGGACCGCGCACGGCTACCACGCGCTGACGTACGGGTTCCTGGTCGGCGAGGTGATCCGCAGGGTGTCGGGCTCGTCCGTGGGCGAGATCGTCGCCGCCGAGATCTCCGGGCCGTCCGGCCTGGACCTGTGGGTGGGGGCCGGCGACGACGTGGCGGCGCGGGCGGCGCGGCTCTCCGCCGGGGACCGCAGGCCCCCCGCTCCCGACGGGCCCCCGGCGGCCCCGGACGCGGACGCCGGGAGCACGGCGAACCGGGACGCGCTGAGCCGGGATCCCGCGGGCGGGGGCGCGGGTGCCGGGGGCCCGGCGAACCCGGCTCCCGCGCAGGAGGGCCGTGCGGGCGGGACCCCCGCGAGCGGGAGCCCCGGGGACGAGGACCCGCTCCTCCGGATGGCCCGGGCCGCGCTGGACAGGGACAGCCTGATGAACCGGGCGCTGGGCAACCCGCCGATCCACCTGCTGCCCGGTGGCGCCAACCACCCGCTCGTCCTGCGCGCCGGCTGGCCCGCGATGGGCGCCGTCACCACCGCCCGCGGCCTGGCGGGCTTCTACCGCGACCTGGTCGCCGGGCGGATCGTCCGGCCGGAGACCCTGCGGGAGGCGACGCGCAGGAGGGTGAACGGCCCGGACCGGGTGCTGTTCGTCGACAGTTCCTTCGGCCTGGGGTACATGCGCCCGGCGATGACCTTCCTCACCCCGCCCGCCGGCGCGGAGTCCGCGTTCGGCCACACCGGCATGGGCGGGTCGCTGGGCCTCGGCGACCCCGCGTACGGCCTGGGCATGGCGTACACGATGAACAGGATGGCCGGCGCCGTCTCGGGCGGTCTCCGCGGCCACCGCCTGGCCGAGGCCGTCTACGAGTCGCTCACCCGGGACCGCGCGGCGCGCTGACCGCCGGGGCCCTCCGTCACGTCCGGATCCTCGCGAACCCGGCGGCGCTCACCCGTGTTCTTCGCCGAACTTGACCGATCGTGACAACCGACCACATGGGTGAGACCGTCGAACAAGCGACGGCACGCCGAAGGGGGCTGGATGGTTCCGGAATACCGCGAGATCCGGGAGCTCGGTGCCGGCGGGGGCGGACGCGTGGTGCTGGCCACGTACGCTCCCACCGGGGCCTACGTGGCCATCAAGTATCTCGACGCGGCCCTCAAGGACGACCCCGGCTTCCTGGCGCGCCTCCGGGCGGAGGCGCGCGTCCTGGTGGAGTTGCGGGATCCGAACGTGGTGGGGCTCCACGAGTACTACGAGGACGTGCTCGAGGCCGCGGTCGTGATGGAACTGGTCGACGGTGTCGCGCTCCGGCGGATCCTGGACGAGCACGGCACGACCAGCCCCGAGGCGGCGCTGGCCGTGCTCAGGGGCTCGCTGCTCGGCCTGGCCGCCGCGCACGACGCCGGGGTGCTGCACCGCGACCTCAGGCCCGAGAACGTGCTGGTCCAGGCCGACGGCGGCAGCAAGCTGGCCGACCTCGGCATCGCCCTCCCCTCCGGGCACCCGGGCGGCTTCGCCTACCTGGCGCCCGAGCGGCGGCAGGGGGCCCCGGCGAGCGCGGCGGCCGACGTCCACGCGGCCGCGTGCGTGTTCTACGAGTGCCTCACCGGCCGCAGGCCACCGGAGACCGGCCCCGGCGTCGCACCGGCGCACCGCGGCGCGACGCCCGTCCCGGTCGACGAGGTGCCCAGCTCGGTACGCGGGCTGATCACCCGCGGCATGGCCGTCGACCCGGCGGACCGGCCGCGGAGCGCGCGGGAGTTCCTCCAGGAGGTGGAGGCCGCCGCGCCCGCGGCGTACGGGCCGGAGTGGGAGCAGCGCGGGCGGCGGCATCTCGCCGAGGCGGCCACGCTGCTGGCGCTGACGTTCCCGCTGGCGCGACCGGCGGAGGCCGGGCCCGCGGGCAGAGGGGGCGTGTTCGGCCGGGGAGGCCGGGCGGGACGCGCGGGGCGGGCGGACCGGATCCGGCGTCCCCGGCTGGGACCCAGGACGCTGGCCGTGCTGGGGGTGATCACCGTGGCGATGACCGCCGGGGTGATCGCGGGCAACCGGCCGCAGGACAGGCTCTCCGCGGACACGATCTTCACCCCGCCGCCCGACTCCGCGGTGGTCGAGGAGACCCCGGTACGGCGGCGGACGCGCGCGACCGCGCCGGCGGGCCCCGGGGAGCCGCGACCCTCGCGGAGCACGGTCGACGATCGGATCCCGTCCCCCTCACGGGCCACCCCCGCCGACCGCGCCGCCCCGCTCCCCGTCGTGCCCCCGACGCCCCCGGCGCTCCCGGAACGCCCCCGCACGACCGCCCCCGTCCCGACCGGCTCCCGGACACCCTCCGCCCGCCCGCCGGACCCCACCCCGCGCGTCACGCCGGGCCCCACGGGGTCGCCCACCGGGACGCGACGGCCACCGGCGCCCGCGCACACGGTCGGCGACCTGTCGATCCCGCGGATCGACGCGCACGGGGCCGTGATCCGTCTCCGCGCCTCCACGACCGGCGACGTCACGCTCACCGTCACGTTCGCCGAGGGACCCGACCCCGGGCGTCTCGTCGAGGCGCCCCCGCGCACCGTCGTGCTCGGCGGGTCCACGTCCTACTCGCACGCCCTCCCGTACGCCTTCGCCGACCCGGCCTGCGGGCACACCGTCCACCGCCGGGTCACGGTCTCCACCGTGCCCGGGGCCCCCGGCGGGGCCTTCGGCCGCACCGAGGAGGTCCGCGGCGAGCCGTGCGAGCCCCCCGCGGTCTCCATCACCTCCTTCGACGGCACCACCGTCGCGTTCCAGGTGACGACCTCCGGCCCCGCGCCCGTGACCGTCCGGCTCGGCTTCGCCCAGGGACCCGGCGGGGCCCACGGCACACCGCCCTCGGACACGCGGGAGCTGAAGCTCTCCGGCGACACCGAGTACGCGCGGGAGGTGACCGGGAAGTTCGGCGAGCCGCAGGGGTGCGACGGGCACGCCACGCGGCTGGTGACGATCACCACCCTGCCGGTGGGCGCCGTGTCCTCCAGGACCGCCCTCGTGGACCTGCCCCCGTGCTCCCCCGACCCCGACCCCGACCCCGACTCCGCCCCCGACTCCGGCCCCGACGCGGACGCCGGATCGCCCGGTCCCGGCACGCCCCCGGAGCGGCCCGCTCCCGAGGCGGCTCCCGGCCCGTCCGGTCCCGGCCCGTTCGGTTCCGGCCCGTCCGGTTTCGGCCCGTTCGGTTCCGACGCGGGTCCGGGGCGGGCGGACGTCCCTGAACCGGCCGCCGACGAGCCCGGTCCCCGCGGAGCGGGCCGGAGCGGCATCTCGTGAGGCGACCGAGCGTTCACCGGGTCGACGGGCGAGGGCCGGATCGGCGAGAGCCCCGGCCGAAGGGACCCCGGCCGAGGCCCCCGGTCGACGGGACCCCCGGGCGGTCGTCCCCGGCCGGTGGAAACCTTGGAGCGGGGGACGTCCGGGCCGCCGGAACCCCGGCCCCGGCACGTCCCGCGGGCATGCCCTCCGCAAAGGCCCGGCCGTGCGGTGACCGTACGGACACGGCGTGTACCAGGAGGTGACGGCCTGCGCATAGTGTGGAGACGCCGGCCCGGATCCAGCCACACGGCGGTCCACTCGACGAAGCCGGCGTGAGGTCCTGATGGACGAGGTGGCATCGGTCGCCCGCAAGCGCCGGCAGGCAACGGATCTGCCGTCCGAGGTGACCAGTTTCGTAGGCCGTCGGCATGAGACCGCCGAGGTCAGACGCCTGTTGTCCGTGGCCCGCGTGGTGACCCTCACCGGTCCCGGCGGGGTCGGCAAGACCCGGCTCGCCCTGCACGTCGCCGCCGACGTCCAGCGGGCCTTCCCCGACGGGGTGTGGCTGGTCGAGCTGGCCGGGCTGCGGGACCCGGAACTGCTCGTCGGGTCGGTGAGCGAGATCCTGGCCATCCGGGACGTCTCCACCCGGCCCCCCGCCGAGGTGCTCACCGAGTACCTGCGGCCGAAGCGGGCCCTGCTGATCCTGGACAACTGCGAGCACCTGCTCCGCGACTGCGCCGTGCTGGCGGAGAGCCTGGTCCGCTCCTCCCCGGGCCTGCGGATCCTCGCCACCAGCCGTCAGGCGCTGGGCATCGCCGGAGAGCAGAGCCTTCCCGTGCCGCCGTTGCCGTTGCCCCCTCCCCCGCCGGACCCGGACCGCCCCGCGCCGCCCGCGGCACCGCCCACCACCTCGGAGGCGGTACGGCTGTTCACCGAGCGGGCGGCCTCGATCGTCCCGGGGTTCGCGGTCACCGACGGCAACCGCTCCGACGTGGAACGCATCTGCCGCAGGCTGGACGGCATCCCGCTCGCGATCGAACTCGCGGTCGTACGGCTGCGGGCCCTGTCCCCCGCCGAGCTGCTGGCCCGCCTGGACGACCGCTTCCGGCTGCTGACCGGGGGATCGCCCGCGGCGCTGCCCCGCCAGCGGACGCTGCGCGCGCTGATCGACTGGAGCCACGTCCTGTGCACCGAGCAGGAACGGCTGCTGTGGGCGCGCATGTCGGTGTTCACCGACGGCCTGGACCTCCAGGCGGCCGAGGCGGTCTGCTCGGGGGACGGCATCGAGCGGGACGAGGTGATCGACCTGGTGATCGGGCTGGTGGGCAAGTCCATCCTGATCCGCGAGGACCACCCCGGCACCCCCTCGGCCGCGCGCTACCGGCTGCTGGAGACGCTCAGGCAGTACGGCCGGGAGCGCCTGGTGGCCTCGGGACAGGAGACCGCGCTGCGGCGGCGCCACCGTGACCACTACCGGCGGCTGTCGGCACAGGCGTACGCGGAACGGTTCGGCCCCGGCCAGGTGGCCTGGTTCGGCCGGTTGAAGCTCGACCACGCCAACCTGCGCACCGCGCTGGAGTACTGCTTCACCGAACCCGGCGGGGCGCCCGAGGCCCTGGGCATGGCCGCCGACCTGCTCTACCACTGGATCACGAGCCACTACCTCGGAGAGGGACGCCGCTGGCTGGGCCGGGGCCTGCTCACCGGGACCGGGCCGGACGGGATCAGGGGCCGGGCCCTGTGGTCCGATGGCTGGCTGGCCGTCATCCAGGCCGACATGACCGCCGCGGAGACGATGCTGGAGGAGGCCGAGAAGATCGGCAGGAGACCGGGACAGGAGGCGATCCTCGGCTACGTCGCCCTCTTCTCGGGGATGATCGCGATGTCCCGGAACGAGGTCGACGTCGCGATCAGGCTGTACGAGGACGCGGCGGAGCGCCATCGCGCCGAGGACGACCCGACCGGTCAGGCCGCGGCGCTCATCCGGCTCTGCCTGGCCCACTCCTTCCGGGGGGACTGGCCGAACTCGATCTCCGTCGGGGAGAGCTGCCTGGAGCTCTGCGACGCCCACGGGGAGGGCTGGCACCGGGCGTACGCCATGATGGCGCTCGGCGTCGCGGTCTGGCGCCAGGGTGACGCGCGGCGTGCGATCGAGCTGGAGAAGGAGAGCCTGAGGTTCAACCGCTCGATCGACGACCTGCTGGGCACCGGCGTCAACCTGGAGGTGCTGGCCTGGATCGCCGCCGCCGAGGGCGACCACCTCCGGGCGGCCAGGCTGCTGGGGGTCCTGGAGCGGATCTGGAAGGCCCTCGGGGCGCGGCTGTCCGGGTACGGGCACCTGATGTGCTACCACGACGAGTGCGAGGCCGTCGCGCGCCACGCGCTGGGCGGGCCCGCCTTCGACGCGGCGGTCCGGCAGGGGGCCAGGATGACCTGTGATGAGGCGATCGCCGCCGCCCTGGAGGAGCTCGACCGCCCCGTCGCCCAGGTCGCCGAGGCCGAGCCGTCGCCGCTGACCCCCAGGGAGACGGAGATCGCCCAGCTCGTCGCCCGCGGGCTCAGCAACAGGGACATCGCGACCACGCTGACCATCGCCCAGCGCACCGCGGAGGGCCATGTGGAGCACATCATGACCAAGCTCGGCTTCCACTCACGGGCCCAGATCGCGGTCTGGACCGGCGAGCGCAACCGGACCGGCGACCGCGACGGTTCCCGGGACGGTTCCCGGGACGGTTCCCGGGACGGTTCCCGGGACGGTTCCCGGGACGACGACGCGGGCACGAACGGACGCCACCCGCCTGGCGCCTGACGACGCCCTGGACGCGGACGGGCACGGTGGGCGAGGTTGCCGGGCCCAGGGCACGCGATCGGCCGCGAGAGGGCCTTCAGGAGACGCGAGGGGGCCCGGGACCGGCCACGAGAGGGCTTCCCGGGAGCGCGAGAGGGGCCGGGAGCGTGAAGGAGGCCGAAAGCGCGGGGGGCCGAGAGCGAGGGGGATCCGAGCGAGGGGGAGACCGGAGCCGGTGAGTGCGATGCTCACCGGCTCCGGCCTTCGGCGGGAGACGACGGGTCGGGGGACCCGCGCTCCGCCTCGGGGAGTGGCGGGTGGGGTTCAGCCCTGCGCGGGGGATGCGGTGAGCTCGAACCAGACGGTCTTGCCGGTGGCGGTACGGGCGCTGCCCCAGCAGCAGGAGAGCAGTTCGAGCAGGTACATCCCGCGTCCTCGCTCGTCCTCGTCGCGCGCCCGGCACACCCGGGGCAGGGAGGGGTCGGCGTCCTCGACCTCGCCGCGCAGCATGCCGTCCGTGAAGTACAGGGCGAGACGGATGGCCCCCCGCGAGTGGCGCAGAGCGTTGGTGACCAGCTCGCTGACCAGCAGTTCGGCGACCTGGCTGTGCTCGTGCAACCCCCAGCCCTCCAGGCAGTCACGGGTCATGTGACGTGCCCGGGGCACGGAGGAGGAGTCGGGGGCGAACAGGTGCCAGCGCTCCCGGACGACCGGGCGGCCGGGGTCCGTGGACGGCCGTCCGATGGACACCGGTGAGACGGCCTGCGGGCACGGCTCCGACGGTGTCGTGCCGTCCGCGTCGTCACGGGCGCACGAGGTGCCGAAGACGTGGACGGTCCCGGAGGCGTCGGCGATGCCGGACGTCCCGGTGGGGGCGGTCGCCTCGACGGCCGAGGCGGGGGGTACGGGGGCCGCGGGGGGTACGGGAGACGCGGGGGGTACGGGGGACGCGTCGAGGGTGTCGGCGACGCGGAGGGGGCCGCTCACGCCGCACGCCCCAGGGAGTCACGGTGCACGGGGATGCCGTGCACGGGGACGCTGCTCCCGTCCGGAAGGAGTGCTCCGGTGTCGTCGAAGACCACGACCCCGTTGCAGAGCAGGCCCCATCCCTGTTCGGGATGGAAGACCACCAGATGGGCGGCGTCGTGGTCGGGGGCGCTCGCCAGGGGACATCGAGGCTGGTGCTGACACATGGCTCGTACCTTCGATCCTTCTCCGCTTGCAGGAGCCTTTGCTGGATGAGACCAGCCTCTCGCACAAGCGATTCCTACACATGGGGACAAATACCTACATGACTACCCATATACCCCAAACAGGAGGAAAACTCGCAGAAAACCCCAGACTACCCGAGGTATCGGGGAAGCGAAGGCCCGGGCCGACCGGGCGCGAGGCACTTTGGTAGATCTTTTGATGAAGAGGTTTGGTGGGGTGAAGTCCAAAATCGGCCGCTGACGTCGTTGTTTGTTCGATTCCGTGACCGTGGGTGACACGACGAGCACGCTAGTGTGTCGTAAATCCCCCTTTTGTCCGGGTAACCTCCCTCGTCACGGAAGACATCCGGTCAATGGCACCGCCACACGCGTCCCACCGCCCCCGCGGTCGGTCGTCGTGCACGTGCCGTCGTCCAACCTCGTCTCCCGGTGGCCGGGTCGCAGGGCGGAGCGACCGGACGCACGGCCGCCGGGGGTCCCCCTGATGCCTCACATGATTCCTGAGATGCAGAAGTTCATCGAGCTGCTCGAGAGCCAGCTCGGTTACTCCGAGAAGAGCGGCGGCTACACCAAGTTCGGCAGCTGGTACGGCAAGACCGTCGAGTTCGACGCCGACTACACCTCCGCGCCGTGGTGCGACATGTACCTGTCGTGGGCGGCCAAGCAGCTCGGCTACGAGGCCTGGGTGGGCCAGTTCGCCTACACCGTGTACCACGCCGAGTGGTTCCGGGAGCAGGACGCCTGGGGGACCACCCCCAAGCCCGGCGCCATCGTCTTCTTCGACTGGGGCGGCTCCGACAGCATCGACCGCATCGACCACGTGGGGATCGTCACCGCGGTCGAGGGCGGCAGGATCCACACGATCGAGGGCAACATCGACGGCGGGGTCGCCAAGCGCAAGCAGCGCGAGACCGACAAGGTCGTCGGCTACGGGTACCCGGAGAAGATCAAGGCCCGGCTGGACAGGGAGGCCCGGCAGGAGACGATCCAGAACCCCGCCACCGTCAACGGCCCGGTCGGCCCCACCACCGACGCGCCCGGGCTCGTCGCCGTCGTCCCCACTCCCGCCCCCACCCGCTCCTCCACGGGTTCCGGTACGGGTTCCGGTACGACCAAGGCCTCCCCCAAGCACGCCAGGAAGCCCGCCGAGCAGGCCGGGGAGCAGGGCCACCGGCCCGCGGACGGCGACAGGACGTCCTCCTCCGAGAAGGGCGACACCCGCCCGGGCGACGCCGCGGAGACGCCGAAGAGCACGACCGGGACCAAGGCCGGCGTCCAGGCCAAGGGCCCGGCCGTCGCGGGCCGTACCGCGCAGGGCAAGCAGGGCAAGCACGCCAAGGCGTCCACCGCCGACACCAGCGCGCTCGCGACCACCCCCGTCGCCGCGAGCGGCGATCTCACCGGGTACACCCCGGAGCTCGGCACCCCCGCGGTGCTCGCACCGGTGCTGCTGGCCGCGGTCGCGATCCTCGCGCACACCAAGGCGAAGCAGTCGCGGCTCCGGTTCGCGGCCGCCGCCGAACGCGCCGTACCGGTCGCGCCCCCTCGCAGGTCCCCCGGCCGCCGCCGCGCTCCCGGGCGGCGCCGCATGCCGAGGAACGCGCCCGTCACGGCCCGTCTCGTCGGCAGGCCCCAGGAGCTCGTCCCGGCCACCACGTCGTTCACCCCGGCCGCGGCGGCCGAGTTCCCCGCGGTCACGGCCCCCGTCGACGTCCTTGAGGAGACGAGGGCACGGACCCCGCGCGACGATCGTGCCCGCGCGCCCTACCAGGGCAGGCGCCGCCTGCACGAGCGTCCCGTGGTGGAGTCGTCCACCTTCGTCCAGGACGCCCCCCTGCGCGGCCGCCGTCATCGGCGCAGCGACTCCATGGTCAGCACGACCATCGCGGCCGGCCCGGCCGGGCCCGCCCCGTCCACCACCTCCGCCGTGCCCGCCCGCCCCGCCTCGCCGGGAGGTCCCCGGGTGCCGGCCGGTCCCGCCGTCCCGACCGTGTCGGCGCGTTCGGCCGCGGTGGGCCACCCGGCCTCCGCGCCGGGAGCGACCGCCGTGTCCGTCCCCGCGCCGCACGAGGGCCGGGGCCGTCCCGTCACCCGGACCGGACCGTACGCGCCGCCGGCCGAGTCCGGCGACATCCTCGTGCACAGCGGCTACCGGGGACGCCGCCGGGCGAGGGTCCCCGCCTAGGGACGTCGCCCGGCCCCGGCCGGATCGGGCACCGGGCCGGGCGGAGACGTCAGCGGTGGTCGGGCGGGCGCTGTGCCATGCTCCGGCGCAGCTCCTCCAGCTCCGCCTCCAGCCCGGCGATCCGGGTGTCGGCCCCGGGGCCTGCCGGACCCCGCCGGGGCTGCTCGGAACCGTACGGCGACCGCGGCCGTACCGCCCGGGTGTCCCCGGGCGCGCCCGGATACGGGTGGGCCGGCTGCTGCTGCGGGTACGGGTGCTGCGGAGCCCCGTACGGCTGCGCCTGCGGCGGGTACTGCCCGTGTCCCGGCACCGGATGGCCGGGCCCGGCCCCGTAGGGAGCCGGCGGGAACGGGGCCGCTCCCCTGGCCCGGCGCCTGCCCCTGGCGACCGCGACGATCGTGCCGATCACGAACAGCGCGGCCAGTCCGCCCCCTCCCCACAGCAGCCACGGCAGGATCGGCGTGCCGCTCTCGTCCTTGCCCGCCGTGATGGCCTGCTGGGAGTCGCGGATGTACGTGGCGACGTAGGGGTGGCTCGGCTGGAGCGCCTGCACCTCGCGGAACCTGGGCAGCGCGTCGGAGTACCTGTTCCGGAAGAACAGGTCGAGCGCCTCGTTGTACGCCGTCGTCGTCGCCGACCGGGCGGGCTTGATGTTCTTCTCGTTCAGCTTCTCCTTGACGACGCTGACCGGCAGCACGAAGCTCTCACCCTCGGTGGAGCCGCCGTCCTGCTGGATCAGGCCGCCGACGAGGATGCCGATGACCTTGCCGTTCCTGCCGAACACCGGCCCGCCCGAGTTGCCGGGGTAGGACGGCGCCTGGGTCTGGATGTACGGCACGCCCTCGGGGGTCTGGCGGGTGGCGTTGTAGGGGCCCTCGGTGAAGGCCGGGTCCAGCTTGGACTCGATGTTGAAGATCGAGGTCTGCGTCACCGTGCCGGGGAACCCGCTGATGTAGAGGGTGTCGCCGACCCGGACGTCGGAGTCCTCGCCCAGCGGCACGGTCGGCAGGTTGCTCTGCCCGTTGGCCTTGAGGATCGCGACGTCCTTGCCCGGGTAGACCGTGCCCTTGGCCACCAGTTCGAGCGGCACCGTCTTGGTGGTCTTGTCGACGCCCCCGCCGGGCAGGCTCTGCAGCAGCGAGAGCGAGCTCTGGACGTTGCGGATCTTGATGTTGTCCGCGTTCCAGACCTGGAAGATCTTCGCCGCGGTCCGCAGGATCTCCTCGTCGGAGGCCACGTCACCGAGCTCGGCGACCAGGTCCGCGGCGTCCTTCTCGTTGATCTTCGTGAGGGCCTGGGTGGCGAAGGTCTTCGCCAGCGCGGTCTCCTCCTGGCCGACGCAGTGCGCCGCGGTGACCATGTAGCCGTCCGGCGTGACCCACCAGCCGGTGCAGAGCCCTCCGGCCGTCGCCTCGACGACCCGCTCCCGCCCGCCGGGCGAGAAGTAGCGGCCCGGGTTCTTGGCCATCTGCTGCACGACCCAGCGGTAGATGCTCCTCTCGTCGGAGGAGATCTTGCCGGTCTGTACGGCGGCGACCCCCTGCTGGGTCAGTCCCTTGATCGCGTCCAGGTTCGCCACGGGCGTCGGCACCGCCACGTCGGCCGTGTAGGAGACCGAGGTCAGCTGGACGGCCGGGTGCGTCCTGGCGGCCAGCCACGTCCCGACGGGGACGTCGACCTCTTCGGGTTGCGCCGTCGCGGTACCCGGCAGTGCCAGTGTGCCCGCCAGCACCAGGCCCGTCACGGCGCCGATTCTTGCCCACATCTGCGTACTCTCCCCAAACTCGCTTCCCGGGGCGAGAGCATGACGGGAGCGACTTGAGGGGCACTTGGAAGCGACTGGGAGAGGTACCGGACGTTCCCGCGGCACACGCGGGCCGTTCCGGGACAGGCGTCCGGGAGACGCCCGGCGGGACGGTCGAGGCGTCTCCCGGACGCGACCGGCCCCTCTCAGGCGTGACCGGTCCCCCGGCGACCCCGGCCCCTCAGAAGGCGTGACCGGCCCTTCAGAGGTCCCTCAGGAGGTGTGACCGGGCCCTCAGAAGGCGTGACCCCCTTCAGAAGGCGCGAGCGGCCTCTCAGGAGGCGTGGCCGGCCCCGACGAGCTCCCGGCGCGGCTCCGGCTCCTCCTCGTCCTCCTCCTCGTGGCCCTCCACGGAGAGGTTCGGCAGGATGCGGTCCAGCCACGGAGGACACCACCAGTTGAACCTGCCCAGCAGCACCATGGTCGCCGGGACCAGCAGGCCCCGGATGATCGTGGCGTCCACCGCGATGGCCACCGCCAGCCCGACGCCGAAGATCTTGACCATGGGGTCGGGGTAGGCGATGAAGGCCACGAAGACCGCGACCATGATCAACGCGGCGGAGGTGATGACCCGGCCGGTCGAGCCCAGCCCCTCGGCCACCGCCCTGCGGTTGTCGCCGTGCCTGAGGTAGGCCTGGCGCACCGCGGTGAGCAGGAAGACCTCGTAGTCCATGGACAGGCCGAACAGGATCGCGAACAGCATCAGCGGGATGTAGCTGTCGATCGGCACCGTGAAGAAGATCGTGCTCAGGTAGGAGCCGTCCGTGCTGACCGGCGGGTCCATGCCGACCAGGCCGCTGCCCAGCCCCAGGGAGAACACCAGCGACAGCGCGCCGAACGCGGCGCCGAGCGAGACCAGGTTCATCAGCGCGGCCTTGATCGCCACGACCGGCGAGCGGAACGCCAGGAGCAGCAGCAGCGCGCTCAACAGGATCACCACGCCGACGACCAGGGGCGTGCGGCCGGCGATCCTGTCACCGGCGTCGGCCATGCCGGCGACCTTCCCTCCCACGTGCACCTGGGCGCCGGGGACGTCGAGCGCGCGTACCGCCTGGACCACCTCCAGGGCGCGGGGGTCGGCCGGGGCGTAGTCGGGGATCGCCTGCAGCAGCGCCGCCGTACCGCCCTTGTTGAGGACCGGGTCGGTGACGTGGGCGACCCCGTCGACGTCCGCGACGCGGTCCTTGAGGAGCTGCAGCACGGCCGGGGCGGGCTCGCGGTCCACGACCCTGACGTCCAGGTCCGCCACCACGACCAGCGGCCCGTTCATGCCGGGCCCGAACCCGGCCTGCAGCAGCTCGTACGCGCGCCGCGTGTCGGTGCCCCGGTCGCTGTAGCCGTCGTCGAGCGTGCCCAGCCTCATCGCCAGGGCGGGCGCGGCCAGCGCGCCCAGCAGGGCGACGCTGAGCGCGAGCACGGTCCAGGGGCGCCTGGCCACCCACAGGCCCAGCCCGGTCCAGCCGGAGGAGCCGTGGTTGCCCCGGCGTCCCAAGAACGGCAGGCGCAGCGCGTTGACGCGGTGCCCGAGCAGGCCGAGCAGCGCGGGGACCAGGGTGACCGAGGTGAACACCGCGGCGACGACCGAGATGCCGGTGATCCAGCCGAGCGTCTGCAGCAGGGGGAAGCCCGCGAGCAGCAGCGCGCTGAGCGCGATGATCACCGTGCCGCCGGCGAACACCACGGCGCCGCCCGAGGAGGCGACCACCCGGCGGACCGCCTCGTGGACCGGCACCCCGTCGGCCAGCAGCTTGCGGTACCTGCTGAGCAGGAAGAGCGCGTAGTCGATGCCGACGCCGAGGCCGATCATCGTCGCCATGATCGACGCCTGCTTGGGCACGTCCAGCAGGTGGCCGAGCAGGCTGATCACGCCGAGACCGGTCGCGATGCTGATCAGCGCGACGAAGATCGGGATCATCGCGGCGACCAGGGTGCCGAACGCGAGCAGCAGGACCAGCAGCGCGCAGACGATGCCGATGATCTCACTCGTCCCGGTCTTGATCTCCTTGTCCGCCGGGTTGGACGAGTCGGCCGGAACCGCCTCGATGCCCGCCTGCCGTACGGGCTCGACCGCCTCGGAGACGAGCTTCGTCGTCTCGCTCCGCGTGGCGGAGCCGCCCTCCTCGAGCTTGACGGTGATGAGGCCGATCTCCAGGCTGGGCGCCAGACCGCCGACCCGGTAGGGGGTCTTCACCTCGGCCACGTTCGGCACGTCGCGGACCTGGTCCACGGCGCGTTCCACCGCGCGTTTCCTGGACTTCGCGGTGAGCGCGCCGTCAGGCGAGTAGAGGACCATCTGGAAGGTGCCACCGGTCTTGTACTCGGAGCCGAAGCCCTCCTTCATCAGGTCCAGGGCCCGCTGCGCGTCGGTCCCGGGAATGCTGGTGTCGTTGCTGGTGGGGCCGGGAAAGAACACCGAGCCCGCGGTCAGCAGCACCGCCGCCGCCACCCACAGCGCCAGCACCGCCCTTCCGTGCCACGCGCACCAGCTTCCCAACCGCCCCAGCAAACCAGACATCGATGTCCGCCCCGTATGAATGTGAAATGTGCCTGAAACATCGTCCTGTACGGTCGTACAAACCGACGATATAAGGGTATGCGGGTATATTGCGAAACGGTGCGGACGGCGTGGGAATGAGACGATGACCACACTTGACCCTGGAAGCGACACACGCGACCGGATCCTGGACGCCGCCCGGCGGCTGTTCGCCGAGCGCGGCTACGCGGCGACCTCGCTGGCCGACATCGCCTCGGCCGTGGGCCTGACCAAGACGGCCGTCGCCTACCACTTCCATCCCAAGGACCGGCTGGCCACGGAGCTCATCTCACCGGCCAGCGAGGACATCGTGGGCCTGCTCGAAGGCGACTTCGACGACGACCGGGCCTTCGTCGAGGCCCTGGTGACCTTCATCGTGCGGCACCGGGCGATCATCCGGTTGATCATGGAGGACATCAACACGGCCGACGACGCGCCGCCCGGCTCCCCCGGTGAGGCCCTGCGCGCCTTCCGCGACCGGATCTACCGGCGCCTGGCCGGGTCCGACCCCGGCCCCGAGCGCAGGGTCCGTGCGTGGGCCCTGCTGGGCTCGCTCCAGTACGCGGTGGTCAAGACGATCGACCTGTCCGAGGAGGAGGTCAGGACGACCCTGCTGACCGCCGCGCTGGCCTCCTTCGAGTCCGGGTCCCGCTGATCACCGGCTCACCGGACCGTCGGCTCACCCGCTCACCCCGAGGGGACGGCGTTGCCGGGAACGGTCTCCGGCGCGTTCGTGGGACTCGGTGGCGCGTCGGTCTGCCCGGGATCGGGTTCCCGGGTCGGTTCCGGTCCGGGCCCCGGGCCGGTCTGGCTCCTGACACCGACCGTGATCACGATCGTCGCACCGGGCCGGGCACAGGCGCCGGGCGCCGGGCTCTGCGCCAGCACCATGCCGTCCCGGGCCGGGTCGGTGACCAGTCGCGCCCGGCTCCGTACCGCGAAGCCCGCACCGCCCAGCGTGTTCGAGGCGTCGGTCGCGCCCTGACCGGTCACCGGTGGCACCGGGACCCCGTACCGGGAGACGACCAGCGTCACCGCGCTGCCCGCAGAGACGCTCGCGCCCGCGCCGGGGGTGCTGGCGAGCACCTGTCCGGCGGGCTGTTGCGAGCAGCGCCTGCCGACCCCTCCGACGACGAGCCCGGCCCGCGTCAGCGCCGCCTGGGCCTCGCGCCTGGCGAGACCGATCAGGGTGGGCACCCGGGTCCCCGCGGACACCTCCAGGTCGACCCTGCCCTCCCTGGACAGCGCGGTCCCGGCGACCGGCGAGCTCCCGACCACCTGCCCGACGGGCCGGTCGGAGGAGACGCTCCTGACCGTCCCGGGGACCAGCCCGGCCTTCTTGATCAGGGCCGCCGCCTCGGAACGATCCAGTCCGACGAGCACGGGCACGACCACCGTGGTCACCGGGGGCGGCAGCGGCGAGGACCTGACGCCCTCGGCGCGCGGGGGCCCGGCCGAGGGCCGTGGAAGGCGGCCGGGCGAGGGGCTCGTCCTGTCCGGCCGCGGCGTGCTCTCCGTCTGCGGGCCGACCTCCACCACGGGGAGGGCGGAGCGGTGCCGCGGGTCCGGCGGGGCCGCACCGCTCAGCGCCGGGACCAGGACCCCCACCAGCACGGCCGCGCTGATCAGCAGTGCCCCGGAGACCGCGACCGAGGCCCTGGTGGCCGCCCGGCCCGGATGGGTCCTGGGCTCGTCGGACTCCCCGTCGCCGAAGGACGCGAACCGGCCGGACCGGCCCGGCGGGATCGGTGGGCCCGGCCGGGAGAGGCGGCCGGAGGAGAGGGAGGCCGCCCGGGAGGGGCCGGACGAGAACCCGTCCGAGGAGAGACCACCGGCCGAAAGGCCCTCGGACGGGAGGCTCTCGGACGGGACCGGGGGGACCGGCGGTGAGGAGAGGGCGACCGGGCCCATGAGACCGGACCCGTCCGACCTGACGGACCTGCCGGGACCAGCGGACCCTCCGAAGGAGGCCGCCCGGCCGGGGAGGGCCCCGGCGCCGAGCACCGACCGGTTGACGTCGTCGCCGAGCAGCGCGAGCAGCAGCTCCCGGCTGTCGGGCCGGTTGCGGGGGTTCTTGTCCAGGCAGTCGGCCACCAGCGCGCCCAGCAGCCCGTCGAGCCGTCCCAGCTGCGGGGACGCGGTGAGGATCCGGTTCAGCACGGCCGCTATGGAGTCCTGGCCGAAGGGGGCGTGGGCGTTGGCGGCGAAGCACATCGTGGCGCCCCAGGCGAAGACGTCGGCCGCCGGGGCGATCTCGGCGCCCTCCACCTGCTCCGGCGCCATGTAGGCGGGGGTGCCCGCGCCGCGTCCGCTCTGGGTGGCCGCCGCGTCGAGCGCCCTGGCGAGCCCGAAGTCGATGACCCGGGGCCCGTCGGGCCCGAGCAGCACGTTCTGCGGCTTGAAGTCGCGGTGCACGATCCCGGCCCGGTGGATGGCCGCCAGCGCGGTGGCCGTGCCGATGGCCAGGCGCTCCAGCCTGCCTCCCTCGTGGGGACCGCTGACCGCGACCTCGCGGTGCAGCGACGGGCCGTCGACGTACTCGCTGACGATGTAGGGCCGTTCGCCGTCCAGCCCCGCGTCGATCACCTGGGCCGTGCAGAACCGGGCCACCTGCTTGGCGAGCTCGACCTCGCGCAGGAAGACCTCCGAGTCCTCCCCCAGCGAGCCGTGCAGGAGCTTGATCGCGTAAGGCTCCGAACCGGTGTCGGGGCGCACCCCGACATAGACCACCCCCTGGCCTCCCTCTCCGAGGCGCCCGATGATCTCGTACTCACCGAGCGTCGCCGGATCCCCCGTCTTGAGCGGCTGCGCATACGGCACGCGAGCCTCCCCTCGCCGCCACCCTTCTCACTCAAGAAGAAGGATCGCCCAGAGTCAACGGGGATGAAGGTCTTGTGTCCCTCACCGTGACACTCATGTGATGCTCAGGCCAGGACAAGACATGGCACACCATCCGAATCGCCCTGGAGGACGGCCGGCCCCCGGGCGGGCGCGGTCCGGCCGCCGTTCCGCCGGCAAGGGCGTCACCGGCACGACGGCCGCCCCCGGCACCCCCGGCACCCCCGGTGCCCCCGGTGCCCCCGAGGAGACGGCACGGCGACGGTGTCGGGTTCGAGGTCCCCCTGGAGCGTCCCGCCGAGGAGGTCGTCCCCGCGATGTGCGGACGCCGCACGGACGCCGCGGGCCGAACCGGTAGCCTGGCCGGGTGCTCGAAGAGATCAAGGCCACCCGTTACGTGACGCCCCTGCGCGAGGGCGGCTCGCTCCCCGGGATCATGGAGGCGGACGACCTCGGCACCCACGTCGTGAAGTTCCGCGGCGCCGGGCAGGGCCGCCGCGTCCTGGTCGCGGAGATCGTCTGCGCCGGGCTGGCCCGCCGCCTCGGCTTCCGCACGCCCGAGCTGAAGGTGATCGACGTCGATCCGCAGCTGGGCGCCCGCGAGCCCGACGAGGAGATCCAGGACCTGCTCAAGGCCAGCGAGGGCAACAACCTCGCGGTCGACTTCCTGCCGGGCGCGCTGGGCTTCGAGCCGCTCACCCGGCCGCCGGAGGCCGGCTTCGCCTCCCGGCTGCTCTGGTTCGACGCGCTGATCCACAACGTCGACCGCAGCTGGCGCAACCCGAACCTGCTGCTCTGGCACGGCGACACCTGGCTGATCGACCACGGCGCCGCGCTCTGGTTCCACCACAACTGGCCCGCCGCCGACCCGCTGCGTCCCTTCGACGCGGACGACCACGTGATGGCCCCCTTCGCCACCCGCCTGGACGAGGCCGACGCCGAGCTCAGCGTGACGATCACCAGGGACCTGCTCGACGGGGTGGTGGACGACGTGCCCGACGAGTGGCTTGAGGACGAGCCGGGGTTCGACGGCGCCCAGGCCGTGCGGCAGGCGTACGTCGACCACCTGCTGACCCGCGCCCAGGGGCCGCGCACCTGGCTGCCCCGGCCGTCCGGTCAGGGCCCCCGGCAGGAACGAGAGAAGGGGACCGGCTCGGTGGGCGCGTTCTGGAAGGACAACCGGTGAAGGACGTCTACGAGTACGCGGTCATCCGGGTCGTCCCCCGGGTGGAGCGCGGCGAGCTGATCAACGCCGGCGTGCTGCTCTACTGCCAGCCCCGCGGCTACCTGTGCGCCCGGGTCGAGCTGGACGAGGCACGCCTGCGCGCCCTCGACTCCGGCGTGGACCTGGACGGGGTACGCGACGCGCTCGGCGCCTACCGGCTCTCCTGCGACGGCGAGGCCGGGCCGCTGGCCGCCGAGCCCCTGGGCGGCCGGTTCCGCTGGCTGACCGCGCCGCGCAGCACCATCGTGCAGACCGGGCCGGTGCACGCCGGGCTCACGGCCGACCCGGAGGCGGAGCTGGAGCGCCTGGTGGCCCACCTGGTCCGCACTCCCTGAGAGCGTTCCCGAAGGGGTCCCGCGACCGGGTCTTCGTACGGGTCCTCACGCGGAGGTCTTCACGCGAGGTCCTCATGCCCGGGTCCTCATGCCCGGATCTTCATGTCGGGGTCTTCGCGCGGGCCGGGCGTCACGAGGGCCCGGGACGGGAAGTCCGAGCGCGGGAAGGCTCAGAAGAGCACCGACATGAAGGTGCCGACCTCGACGAAGCCCGCCCTGCGGTAGGCGGCCCTGGCCGGGGCGTTGTAGTCGTTGACGTACAGCGAGACCACCGGCGCGAAGTAGTCGAGCGCATGGTTGATCACCGCGGCCATCCCGGCCACCGCGTGGCCCCGGCCGCGCAGGTCGGGATGGACCCACACGCCCTGGATCTGGCAGACCTGCGGCGTCACCGCGCCCACCTCGGCCTTGAAGACCACCCTGCCGCCCTCGATACGGGCGTAGGACCTGCCGATCCTGATCAGCTCGGCGACCCGGGACCGGTAGAGCGCCCCGCCGTCCCCGGCGTCCGGGGAGACGCCCACCTCCTCGGTGAACATCGCCACGCAGGCCGGCAGCAGGATGTCGAACTCGTCCGGCCGGACGCGCCGTACCAGCGGGTCCGGCGCGACGGGGGACGGCTCGGTGGCCACCATGACCGGCTGCGCCCAGCGGATCGCGCGGGCGGACCCCCAGTAGGGCTCCAGCCGCTCCCAGAGCAGCTGGACCGCCTCGGCGGGGCCGACGATCGAGGAACAGCGTCGGCCCTGTTTGCGCGCGCGGTCGGCGAAGGCGTAGACGGCGTCCGTCCCGGCGTTGACCGGGACAAGGTTCGCCCCGGCGTAACAGACGGAGGTCAGGCCGCCGCGCGGCCCGAATCCCCACATCTGGCCACCGAGCCTGGCCGGATTGAGCCCGACCGAGCGGACCCTGGAGGCGACGAAGACGTTGCCGACGGGGTCGGTGTCCAGAAGCGCCAGGACCTCGTCCCGATCGTTGTCGTCGAGCACGCGCGACGCCGTTGTGCGCAGCATCACGTGCTCAGCCTACGCGACCCCCTCGATTTTGGCAGGAACCGACACAGAGCGACTCATCTACTGCTCAGGTGACTCCCCGGTACCGCGTGACCGGCGGGCACCCGCATCGGGACGGACGCGCCCGCCGGGACCGGGGCGGGGACTCCGGGGCACCGGGCGTCGGGAGCGCCCGCGCTCCGGCGGCCTCCACCGGGCAGCGTGCCGTCCCGGAGATAGGCGGCCAGGCGCCGGTCGACGCAGGCGTTGCCGTTGAGCGCGACGCCGTGGTTCCCGCCCGGCACGGTCAGCAGCCGGGAGGTGCGCAACAGCTCGCGCATCCGCAGCGCTCCCTTGTACGGGGTGGCGGCGTCGCGCTCACCCTGGATAAGCAGGACCGGCGGCAGGCCGTCGCCGCCGCGCACCTGCACCGGGGTGCCGCCCCGCTCGGGCCAGAACGCGCACGGCGCGTTGTACCAGGCGTTGGGCCAGGTCAGGAAGGGAGCACGGGCGTTGGCCCTGGTCATGTCGGTACGCCAGCGCGCCCAGTCGCGCGGCCAGGGGGCGTCACGGCACTCCACCGCGAGGTAGACCGCGTAGCTGTTCTCGTCCTTGGCGTCGTTCTCGGCGTGCTTGCGGTAGGCGCCGAGCAGCGGGGCCGGGTCGCGCCGCTTGACGTAGGCGGAGAACGCCTTGGCCAGCTGCGGCCACACGGCGTCGGAGTAACCGCCGACGGTGTAGATGTCGTCGAGTTCGCTCGGCCCCACCACTCCCTGGGCCGGGCGGCCGGCCAGCCGCTCCCGCATGGCGTACCAGGCCGCCGAGACCGCCCTCGGGGTGGTGCCGAGCCGGTAGACCGGGTGGTGGCGGGCCACCCACCTCAGGAAGTCCTCGTGCCTGTCCTCGAAGGCGATGCTCTGCGCCAGGTTCGAGCGGTACCAGACGTCGCGCGGGTCCACCACGCTGTCCAGGACGAGCCGCTTGAGCCGGTCGGGGAAGAGCGTGGCGTAGACCGCGCCGAGATAGGTCCCGTACGAGTACCCCATGAAGCTGATCTTCGACTCGCCGAGGGCGGCCCTGATCATGTCCATGTCCCTGGCCGAGTTCTCGGTGGTCATGTGGGGCAGCATCCAGCCCCACCGGGTGCCGCACGCCTCGGCGTACTCGCGGGCGCGTTCGAGCAGCACGCCCTCCTCGCGCCGGGTGTCCGGGACCTGGTCGGGGCGGGGCGCCCGGTAGAACGTCCGCGAGTCCGCGCACGTGAGGGCGGGGTCGCTGGCCCCGACGCCGCGCGGGTCGAAGCCGACCACGTCGAACCGGCCCGCCACCCCCTGCGGCAGCCCCGCCACGACCGCCTTGGCCAGGTCGCGGCCGGACGCGCCGGGACCGCCCGGGTTGACCAGCAGCGTGCCCAGATGACCGCGGGAGGCATGGCCCCTGATCCGGTTCAGGGCGATGCCGACGGTCCGGGACGGGTCGTCGTAGTCGAGCGGCACCCTGAGCGTGGCGCACTCGGTCCGGACGGGCCGCGCCCCGGGCAGGACTGCGGTGAGATGGGCCCTGCCGTCCCGGCACGGCCCCCACACCAGCGCCTGCCTCTGCTGAGCCGCTGTCGGCGCCTGCCTCTCGGAGGCCGCCGCTCCCTGCGGCACCCCCAACGCGGCGACCAGCATCCCGATGCCCGCGGCAATTCCGGCGACCCTCTTCTTCACTGTTCCGATCCCCCCACTCGTACGGCAGAGGCGATGGTCTCCCGCTCGGCGGCACGATCACCCGTGACACAACCGGATGCCTGCCAAAGTGTAGTCAGATGATTGCTAAGTGTAACGGTGAGGTGGGTGACGACACGGAACGCCTGCCGGGAGCGGATCCCGGGCACGGGAGGGCGGCGGGATCGTCGGGAACGGACGAGGCTCCGGGCCGCAGGGCCCGCGTACACCCGGCGACGTCCCCGGAGGGTCAGTCAAGGCCCACGGGCCCGCGGAACGAGAAGGGCCCGCCAGGACGAGAGCCGGGCGGGCACCGAACTAAGCACTGAAGGAACGCGGGAGGATCGAGCGGGGGCGGCCCGATGGGCACGAGCCCCGTCGGGCAGGGGCGCGGGCCGCGCCCCTGCGGACGTCTCAGCCGACGACCACCTGGGGTCCGGTGGTCTCCTCGTCGTCGAGGTCGACCTCCACGCCCATCGCCTCGGCCAGGCGCAGCGCCTCCTCGATCAGGGTCTCCACGATCTGCGACTCGGGGACGGTCTTGATGACCTCTCCCTTGACGAAGATCTGGCCCTTGCCGTTGCCGGAGGCGACGCCGAGATCGGCCTCGCGGGCCTCACCGGGACCGTTGACGACGCATCCCATCACCGCGACGCGCAGCGGGACCTTCAGCCCCTCCAGGCCGGCCTGGACCTGCTCGGCCAGGGTGTAGACGTCCACCTGGGCGCGCCCGCAGGAGGGGCAGGAGACGATCTCCAGGCCGCGCTCGCGCAGGTTGAGCGACTCCAGGATCTGGTTGCCGACCTTGACCTCCTCGACCGGCGGGGCCGACAGCGACACCCGGATGGTGTCGCCGATGCCCTCGGCGAGCAGGGCGCCGAACGCCACCGCGGACTTGATCGTGCCCTGGAAGGCCGGGCCCGCCTCGGTGACACCCAGGTGCAGCGGGTAGTCACAGCGGGCGGCGAGCAGGCGGTAGGCCTGGATCATCACGACCGGGTCGTTGTGCTTGACGGAGATCTTGATGTCGCGGAAGCCGTGCTCCTCGAACAGGGAGCACTCCCACAGCGCCGACTCCACCAGCGCCTCGGGGGTGGCCTTGCCGTACTTCTGCAGCAGGCGCGGGTCGAGGGAGCCGGCGTTGACGCCGATCCGGATCGGCACGCCCCGGTCGGCGGCGGCGCGGGCGATCTCACCGACCTTGTCGTCGAACTTCTTGATGTTGCCGGGGTTGACCCGGACGGCCGCGCAGCCCGCGTCGATCGCGGCGAAGACGTACTTCGGCTGGAAGTGGATGTCGGCGATCACCGGGATCTGCGACTTCCTGGCGATGATCGGCAACGCGTCGGCGTCGTCCTGGGACGGGACGGCGACCCGGACGATCTGGCAGCCCGAGGCGGTCAGCTCGGCGATCTGCTGGAGCGTGGCGTTGATGTCGGCGGTGACCGTGGTGGTCATCGACTGGACGGAGACCGGCGCGTCCCCGCCCACCGGGACGGAACCGACCATGATCTGACGGGACGTGCGTCGCTCGGCGATCGGCCTGGTCCTTACGGACGGGATTCCTAGAGCAACAGAAGTCATTTTCAGCCCTTGAGAGTGGACGACGCTCACCAGTCTAGGCAGTCCCGGTGAGCTCGCGTGCCCGTATCCTCGCCCACGCGTCCGCGTCGAGCACCTCGGCCACCGAACCGGCCTCGGTGACGGTGTGCTCGGTGACCACCGAGGCCACGGTGTCGACGATGCCCAGGAAGGGCAGGCGCCCGGCCAGGAAGGCCTCGACGCAGACCTCGTTGGCGGCGTTGTAGACGGCCGGGGCCGTGCCCCCGGCCCGGCCGACGTGCCGGGCGAGCGCGACCGCGGGGAACGCCTCGTCGTCGAGCGGCTCGAACGTCCAGGTGTGGGCGGCGGTCCAGTCGACCGGCCGGGCTGCGTCCGCGACCCGCTCGGGCCAGCCGAGGGCCAGCGCGATGGGCAGGCGCATGTCGGGCGGGCTGGCCTGGGCGATGGTCGAGCCGTCGACGAACTCCACCATCGAGTGGATGACCGACTGGGGGTGGACGACGACCTCGATGCGGTCGAAGCCGATGTCGAAGAGCAGGTGGGCCTCGATGACCTCCAGCCCCTTGTTGACGAGTGTGGCGGAATTCACCGTGATGACCGGCCCCATGGACCAGGTGGGGTGGGCGAGGGCCTGCTCGGGGGTCACCTCCGACAGGTCCGCGCGCGGCCTGCCCCGGAAGGGCCCGCCGCTGGCGGTGACCACCAGCCTCCGTACGGCCCGCGCGTCCGGGCCGCCGGGTCCGGCCGCCCACAGGCACTGGGCCAGGGCGGAGTGCTCGGAGTCAACCGGGATCAGGCTGCCGGGCTTGGCCAGGCGCTTCACCAGCGGCCCGCCCACGATCAGCGACTCCTTGTTGGCGAGCGCGAGCACCCGTCCCGCCTCCAGCGCGGCCAGCGTGGAGGTCAGCCCGAGGGCGCCGGTGATGCCGTTGAGCACGATGTCGGCGGGCCAGGCGGCGGCCTCGGTCACCCCCTCGGGGCCGGCCAGCACCCGCGCGTCCACCCCGTGCGCGGCCAGGGCGGCCCTCAGCCCGGGCACCGCCGAGGGGTCGGCGACGGCGACCACCTCGGGCCGGAACTCGGCCGCCTGGCGGGCCAGCAGGTCGACCCGGCCCCCTCCGGCGGCCAGGGCCGCCACCCGGAACCGGCCGGGGGCACGGGCGATGACATCGAGGGACTGGGTCCCGACGGAGCCGGTCGAGCCCAGCAGGACGACGGAACGGACGGTGTCTGGTTGCACCGCCCCATTCTCCCGGCTGTGACGGCACTGTCGAATCGGCCGGACCCGGATTCCCGGATCACCCGGACCCGTCACCCGGACCCGCGCGATCACCGGGACCTGCGGGACCTGCGTGATCGGCGCGGCCCGCGGGACGTGCGGCCCGGGAGGGCGGACGGACCGTTCCGGCGGACCGGATCGGCGGGTGATTCTGTGATTTCTGAAACTCACGATAAAAGGGAATATTTAAGTCTGAATCTCCCTATATCAATACTTCGGATTTTGAGAAATGCATATGTACCGCCCGTTAGCGTCCCGGACAGCACCGAACTCGGGAGGTATGTATGCGGCGCAATGCACGATTTGTCCCTGTCCTTGACCTGGTCGCGGGGGGCACCCTGCTCTCCACGGTGATCGCCTCAGGCGCCATCGCCGCCACCGGCACGGACGCCGGTACGGACACCGCCAGGGCCACCGGCACGGCCCTGAGCGCCGGCGCGGACAGGGGCACGGCCGCACCGGGCACCACCGGGAGCACGGCCCGGGGCACGGGAGACAGGACGGGCGACAGGACGGGCCGCACCGGTACGGCACGCGCCGTCCCCGAGCCCGTCGAGAGGGAGGCGGCCGACACCACCGCCGAGCAGCGGAGCGTCAGGCGCTACTGGACCGAGGCGAGGATGGAGGCGGCCAAACCGCTCGCCGCCCTCGTCCCCAAGAAGGACGGCGCCCGGCTCACCGCGGCGGCGACCCGGGCCCAGGCCGCGGCCGACCCCGTCTCCGTACCCGCCACCACACCGGACGGCGAGACCGTCACGGCCGTCCGCGGGACGGCCGCCCGCCCCTCCAACGGCGCGCCGTGGACCCGCGGCGGGGCGATCACCACGACCACGGGCCGGGTGTTCTTCACCTACCAGGGCCGCAACGCCTCCTGCTCGGCGAGCGCGGTGACCAGCGAGAACAGGAGCACCGTGATCACCGCGGGACACTGCGTGCGAATGGGGGGCGCCTTCCACGGCAACTGGGTCTTCGTGCCGGGGTACCGCAACGGCGAGCGGCCCCACGGCACCTGGGTGGCCACCACGCTCTACACCACCCCGCAGTGGAACAACAGCGAGGACGTCAACCACGACGTGGCCTCCGCCGTGGTGGCGCCGCTGAACGGCAGGTCGCTGACCGACGTGGTCGGCGGCCAGGGGATCTCCTTCAACCAGCAGCGCCGCCGGCAGATGCACTCCTTCGGCTATCCCGCGGGGGCCCCGTACGACGGCTCCAAGCTCGTCTACTGCGCCGGCCGCGCGTTCGACGACTTCATGATGACCCGCGACCTCGGGCTGAACTGCACCATGACCGGCGGGTCGAGCGGCGGCCCCTGGTTCCTCGACTTCGACGAGGGCACCGGGTCGGGCACCCTGAACTCGGTGAACAGCTTCAAGTACGGCTTCGCCGCCGGCTGGATGTTCGGGCCGTACTTCGGGACCGAGGCCCAGGCCGTCTACGACGCCGCGCAGACCACCGGCACCCCCTGAGATTCACCAAAAGTAACTACAAGAACACCCGGGGTAGTGCAAAATCGGATCCCATGACCCCGAGCCTCCCCCTGCTTGCGGCCGTCTCGCTCGTCGTCGGCCTGCTGAGCGCCCCGGTGACCGGCGCCACGGCCACCGGGCGGCCACCCCTGGACCGGACAGCCCCCGCGCGGGCGGCCGTCGGAGGGTCCCCGGCGTCCGGCGTTCCGGACGTGGCCGGGCGGTCCGGCGTTCCGGACGTGGCCGGGCGGTCCGGCGTTCCGGACGTGGCCGAGCACGTGCCCGTCCACACCGCCGCGGAACGGGAGCGTGTGCTCGGCTACTGGACCCCCCGCAGGATGGCCGCGGCGCTCCCCCTCGACCCGCTCGCGAAGGTCACCGGGGTGCTCCGGCGCCTCTCCGCCACGGCCGGGGCACGGCTCGTCCCCGCCCGGGGGCCGCACTCCCCCGTCTCCGGCGCCGTCACTCCCGGTCCCTCCGGTACCGGCTCCACCGGAACCGGGACCTCTGAGACCGGAGCCTCTGAGACCGGAGCCGCCGGAACCGACACCGCGGGGACCGGTGCCGTCGGAGCCGGTGCCGCCGAAGACGACACCGTCGGAACCGGTGCCGCTGAGAACGGCGCCCCCGTCACCCGGGCCGGCACGACCCGCGCCGCGACGTCCCGCGCACCCGGGGCTCCGGGCACCCCCGGTGCCCACGGCGCTCCCGGTGCTCCCGGTGCTCCCGGTGCTCCCGGGGGGCTCGCCCTGCCGTCGCGTACCGCCGGGGCCCGCTGGACCGGGGGCGGCATGGTGGGGCGGACCACCGGGCGGGTCTTCCTGACCATCGGCGGGAGCGATTTCGTGTGCTCGGCCAGCTCGGTCAGGAGCGCCAACAGGGACCTGGTGGTGACCGCGGGCCACTGCGTCAAGGACGGCGCCGGCGCGTGGGCCGACAACTGGACCTTCGTCCCCGGCTACGCCCAGGGCCGCCGCCCGTACGGGCAGTACACCGCGCGCCGCATGTTCGTCGCGGGCCCCTGGTCGCGCAAGGGCGACGACAGCCACGACATCGGCATGGTGGCGGTCGGCACCAGTGGCGGCAGGCACCTCGGCGACGTCGTGGGAGGCCAGAACATCGCCTTCGGCACGCCCAGGGGACGTCCCACCAGCGGTTTCGGCTTCCCGGCCGACACCCCCTACGACGGCGAGCACCTGGTCTACTGCGCGGGGCCGCTCCGCGACGACCCCAACGGGCAGACCACCGGCCAGGGCATGCGCTGCGACATGACCGCCGGATCCAGCGGTGGCCCCTGGCTGACCGGGTTCGACGCCTCCACCGGCCGCGGCACGATCGTCTCGGTCAGCAGCTTCAAGTACAGCGACGACCGCCGCACCATGTACGGCCCCTACTTCGGCGGCTCCGCCAGGGACCTCTACGTCGCGGCGGGCAGGGCCTGAGCCGGTCGCGGCCCGCTCCGCGCTTCCCGTCCGGACCCGCCCGAAGGGCCGCCGAAACCACGACCGCTCAGAGGGTCAGCCCGGTGAGGACCATGACCTTCTCGTAGGTGAGGTCGGCGATGGCCGAGCGGATGCCCTCACGGCCCACGCCCGAGTCCTTGACCCCGCCGTAGGGCATCTGGTCCGCCCGGTAGGACGGCACGTCGCCGATGATGACACCGCCGACCTCCAGTTCCCGGTTGGCCCGGAAGGCGATGTCCAGGCTGCGGGTGAAGACCCCGGCCTGCAGCCCGTAGCGGGAGTCGTTGACCGCGGCGAACGCCTCGTCCACGCCGGAGACCCGCTGGACGATCATGACGGGGCCGAAGACCTCCTCGCGGGAGACCTTGGCGTCGGCCGGCACGTCGGCCAGGACGGTCGGCGCGACCGTGGCGCCGTCACGGGTACCGCCGGTCAGCAGGCGGGCGCCCGCGGAGACGGCCTCGCTGACCCAGCGCTCCACGCGTTCGGCGGCCTCGACCGAGACCAGCGGGCCCACCTGCGTCTTCTCGTCGGCCGGGTCACCGGTCACCAGGGCCTCTACGGCCGGGACGAGCCGGGCCACGAAGTCGTCGTGCACCGACTCCTCGACGATCACCCGCTGGACGGCGATGCAGCTCTGGCCGGCCTGGTAGTTGGAGAACAGCGCGATCCGCGAGGCGGCCCAGTCGAGGTCGGCGTCGGCGAGCACGACCGCGGCGGCGTTGCCGCCGAGCTCCAGCGTCACGTGCTTGCGCGGCACCTGATCCATGATCGCGTACCCCACGGGGGCCGAGCCGGTGAAGGAGACGACCGGCAGGCGCGGGTCCCCGGTCAGCGTCCCGGCCCGGTCGTTGGGCACCGGGAGCACCGAGAACATGCCCTCGGGCAGGTCGGTCTCGGCCAGGATCTCCCCCAGCACCAGGGAGGAGACCGGCGTCGCCGGGGCGGGCTTGAGGACGATCGGGACACCGGCCGCGATGGCCGGGGCCACCTTGTGCGCCACCAGGTTCAGCGGGAAGTTGAACGGGGTGATGCCCAGCACCGGGCCGTACGGGACGCGCGAGACGTAGGCGAGGCGGCCGGCGGAGGCGGCCTCGGTGTCCAGGCGGACGGTCTCCCCGCTCAGGCGGCGGGTCTCCTCGGCGGCGAACCGGAAGGTGGAGACCGCGCGGCCGACCTCGCCGCGGGCCCAGAAGACCGGCTTGCCGTTCTCCGCGGTGATCAGGCGGGCGATCTCGTCGGCCCGCTCGGCCAGGCGGCGCGAGACGTGCGCGAGCGCCTCGGCCCGTACGTGGATCGGGAGCGCGGCCGCCTCCTTGCGCACGGCCGCGGCCGCGGCCACGGCCTCCTCGACCTGCTCGGGGGTCGGCACGGAGCAGACGGCGACGACGCGGCCGTCATGCGGGTTGGTCACGGTGAGCTCGGCGTCGCCCGTGACGGGGCGGCCGGCGAGCCAGAAGGGGCGCACGTCCATACCCCGACGCTATGTCACCGGTGGGCGGGCGGCTCTGCTCCACTCCGCACAACGGACCCGTGACCGCGCGCCGTTCCGCATAAAAACCGCTGTGTGCCCGCCCTGTAACGAAAACGCCTGCATTTAAGGATATTCCTCATAGGGGCCGGTTTGAATGATCTTCACTGTGGCTAAGTCACCGGATGGACCCCAGGAGCGGAAGGGCGTGGGCGCATGATCCCCTCGGCGCCACGCGGCCTTCAGGGCGCCTACCTGGTCGGCGAGCGGGCGTCACAGGACCGGTTGCGGATGCGGCTGCTCGACGTCGCCAGCCAGCTGCTCGTCACCATCGGCCCGGAGAGCCTGTCGATGCGCCGCATCGCCACCGAGGCGGGCTGCTCGACGACCGTCATCTACACGATGTTCGGCAGCAAGGAGGGCCTGGCCGAGGCGCTCTACCTGGAGGGTTTCGAGCGCTTCCGGCGTCGCCTGGAGGCCGTGCCCCCGCGCAAGAACGCCCTGGAGCACCTCACCGCGCTCGGTCCCGCCTACCGGGAGGCGGCGCTGGCCGAGCCCGGCTACTACGCCCTCATGTTCGAACGCGCCATCCCCGGCTTCGTGCCGAGCGAGCGGGCCAGGACCCTCGCCCGCGCGGCGCTGAACATCGTCGATCGGGTGATCGCCGACTGCATGTCGTCCGGGTACATCGTGCCCACCCAGCCCAGGAAGATCGCCGACGCCGTGTGGGCCGCCGCCCAGGGCGCGATCAGCCTGGAACGTGCCGGGCACCTGCGGGACGGCGGCACCTACGAGGCCGTGCTCCAGGCGGTGATCTCCCGGTACATGATCACTCCTCGCCGTCCCTGACGTCCGGCCGGGGCGCCGTGACGGCCAGGGCGACCCAGAGCTCGGCGCGGACGGCGGGGTCGTCCAGGTCGCGGCCGACGAGATCGGCGACGCGGCGCATCCGGTAGCGCAGGGTGTGGCGGTGCACCCCGAGCCGTTGAGCCGCCGCGTCCCAGTGGCCGTTGCACTCCAGGTAGGCGCGGAGCGATCCCAGCAGGTCGGCGCGGGAGCCGTGCCCGACGAGCGGGGCGAGCAGCGCCGAGGAGAACGCCGCCGCCGTACCGGGGTCGATCAGGGAGAGCAGTCCCTGGCCCGCCAGGTCGGTGAAGCGCATCACCGGCGTGGTGCCGCGTCCGGCCGCGGCGAGCGCCCGCTCGGCCCGGACGAGACCGGCGCGCAGGTCGTCCGGGCCGGCCGCGTCGCCGATGCCGACCGGCCCGTGCCCGCCCAGCACCACCGCCCCGGCGTCCGCGGCCGGGGCGGGCACGATCAGCACCACCCTGCCGGCGCCGGTCGCGTCCCGGTCGGCCGCGGCGAACCCGCCGGTCACGGCCTCCGCCGCCTCCAGCACCGCCTCCAGCACCGCCACCGGCCCCGCTCCCGACACCGCTCCCGACACCGCTCCCGCTCCCGGCACCGTCCCTGTCACCGCCCTCGGCCCCACCCCCGTCCTCGCGTCGGCCGCCGCTCCCGGTCCTGCCCCCGGCACCGTCCCCGTCGCCATGTCCGTCACCATGTCCGTCGCCGCCCCCGTCGCCATGCCCGTCGCCGCCTCCGGCCCGGCGGGCGTGACGAGCACGGCCAGCGGCCCGCCGGGAAGCCCCTCCCCCAGCCGCTCCAGGGTCTCGCGTCCCGCCTCCACCTCACCGGCCAGCAGCAGCCGCAGCACCGCGGAGCGGACCCTGCGCTCCGCGGCCACGTGCTCCCCGCCGTGCTCGACGGCGAGCGTCAGCAGCGACCCGGCGGCGTTGACCACGGTGTGCGCGACCGGGGTGAAGGGCCGGCCGAGGCCGACGGCGAGGAATCCCCTGACCCGGCGCGCCCCGAGCGGCCGTACGACGATGTGCTCTCCCGGCGAGGACAGGGCCAGGCTGGTGGGCGCGCCACGGCGGCCGTCCCTGAGCCGTTCCAGCTCCGGGCCGAGCTCCCCGGCCGCGGCCGTCGCGCCCCGGCCCGCCGCGTGCCGCACCGCCCCGGCCCCGTCCAGCAGGACCGCCCAGCCGCCGAGTTCCCGGGCGAGGCGGTCGATCACCGCGCGCGGGCCCTCCGGCCGCAGGGCGGCGCGGGTGAGGCGGCCCTGGGTCGCGAAGGCACGGCTGAGCTCGTCGTACTGCTCGGCGGCGATCAGCTCGCTGACCGCCTTGCCGATCGCGACGAACGGGGTGTCACGCGGCACCTCGACCAGCGGCAGCCCGGCCCGCACGGCGGTCTCGACCAGCGCCGCGGGGATCACCTCGTGGCCGAGCCCGGTGCCGAAGCCGAGACCGGCCACGCCCCTGGCGACCAGGCGCTCGACGTAGCGGGCGGCGTTCGCGGCGTCCAGGCGCATGCCCGTGGTGAGGACCAGCTCGTCGCCCTCCAGGAACGGCGTGGGGTCCTCCAGCTCGCTGACCGCCACCCAGCGCACCGGCCGGTCGAGCGCCTCCCGCCCGGCGAGCACGTCCAGCCCCAGCGACGGCCGCCGTACGACGGTGCGCAGCGTCGGCGGCACGGCCACCCCCGTTTGTACGTTATGTAGAACAGCGTCCCGGCAATTTTGCCATAGTGCATCATCGGCACCCCGACATCGGCGACATACGTTCGCAGGATGAGCACCGTCACCAGCACCGCCGGTCAGGGCGGCCCCTCGCTTCCGCAGGAGCGCCGTCTCGTCACCGAGATCCCCGGCCCGAGGTCCCGCGAGCTGTTCGCCCGCAAGCGGGCCTCCGTGCCACCGGGCATCGGCACCACGCTGCCCGTCTTCGTGACGCACGCCGGCGGGGGTGTCGTCGTCGACGCCGACGGCAACTCGCTGATCGACTTCGGTTCCGGCATCGCGGTGACCGGCGTCGGCAACGCCGCCCCGCGCGTGGTCGAGCGGGTGCGCCGGCAGGTCGCCGACTTCACCCACACCTGCTTCATGGTCACCCCGTACGAGTCGTACGTGCGGGTCGCAGAGGAGCTGAACCGGATCACCCCCGGTGACCACGAGAAGCGGACCTTCCTCCTCAACAGCGGCGCCGAGGCCGTGGAGAACGCGGTCAAGGTGGCCCGTCACGCGACCGGCCGTCAGGCGGTCGTCGTCTTCGAGCACGGCTACCACGGCCGGACCCTGCTCACCATGACGCTGACGGCCAAGAACATGCCCTACAAGCACGGCTTCGGCCCGTTCGCCCCGGAGGTGTACCGGGTGCCGCTGGCCTACCCGTTCCGCTGGCCCACCGGCCCGGAGAACTGCGCCGAGGAGGCCGCCGCCCAGGCGATCGACAAGATCACCAAGGAGATCGGCGCCGGGAACGTCGCCGCCGTGGTGATCGAGCCGATCGCGGGCGAGGGCGGTTTCATCGAGCCCGCCCGGGGGTTCCTCCCGGCGATCCTGGAGTTCTGCCGGCTCAACGGCATCGTCTTCATCGCCGACGAGGTCCAGACCGGCTTCTCCCGTACCGGCGACCTGTTCGCCTGCGAGCACGAGGGCATCGTGCCCGACATCATCGTCACCGCCAAGGGCATCGCCGGCGGCCTGCCGCTGGCCGCCGTCACCGGCCGCGCGGAGATCCTCGACAGCGTCCACGTGGGCGGGCTGGGCGGCACCTACGGCGGCAACCCGCTCGCCTGCGAGGCGGCGCTGGGCGTGCTGGAGACCATCGAGGCCGAGGACCTGACCGGCAGGGCCCGGCGGATCGGCGAGACCATGCTGCCCCGGCTGCGCGCCCTGGCCGAGCGCAACCCGGTGATCGGCGACGTACGCGGCCGGGGGGCGATGATCGCCATCGAGCTGGTGGTGCCCGGCACCACGGACCCGCACCCCACCGCGGCGGCCGAGATCGCCGCGAGGTGCCACGCCGAGGGACTGCTCGTGCTGACCGCGGGGACCTACGGCAACGTGCTGCGTTTCCTGCCCCCGCTCGTCATCCCCGACCACCTGCTGGAGGAGGGACTGGCGATCCTGGAGAAGGCGGTGAACGAGACGTGACGGTTTAGACCCCACCAAAAGGGGCACCCGGCTTGACGCCCGGTGCCCCTTTTGCCGTTATACGGCCTGCATGCAGGCCGTGATTTAACCACCGCTTGACACCGGCCACAGCGATCACGGGTCATGACCGCGTTATAACGGTTCCGATGTGAAAGTGCGCGATCAAGACAGAAAACGTGTCGACCTCCTCCCCACGGCCGCACCGGGGAGCAGCTCGAGGTCTCCACACGGAGGGATTCAGATGAACTGGGGGCCGACCAGAACGGCACACGTGACGATGACCTTCGACCCTGAGGGGCTGACCCGCACCCAGCGTGAGGGCGACGCCTGCGTGGCCTGCCACAAGAAGTGGCCGCGCCCGCGGATCAGGATCGGCCGGCTGCCCGACGGCACGGCCCTGTTCGCCTGCCCGGAGTGCGCCGACGCGCTGCTCCCGCAGCAGGGCGACAACCACTCCCGTCCCCGCCGCGCCGCCTTCTTCTGACGACGGCGAGGCGGTGACGGCACCGTACGCAAAGGGGTCTCAGGCGACCAGGAGGGAGGCCCCGGCCACCGAGTCCTCGGCGACCCCGGGGACCCCGTGGACCTCGGGGACCCGGGCGACCCCGGTGACCCCGGCGGCCTGCTCGCGCATGCCCCACGGTGAGCCGTAGGCGTTGAGCAGTTCCAGGAAGGGCACCGCGTCGAAGGCCTCGGGCCCGAGCACCCCGGTCCCCGACCAGACGCCGGTCGCCAGCAGCTCCAGGGCGACCACGGGGTGCACGGCCGTCTGCCAGACCACTGCCTGGCAGCCGTACTCGCGCATCGACCACTCGTTGTCGACCACGTGGTAGAGGTACACCTCGCGCGGCGCGCCGTCCGGGCCCGTGCCCTTCACCCAGGTCCCGGCACAGGTCTTGCCCCGCATCCGGTCGCCCAGGGTGGCCGGGTCCGGCAGGCTGGCCGCGACCATCTCGCGCGGCGACGCCTCCACCCCGCCCACCCTGATCTTGCCCGCGTTGTCCAGTCCCAGCTTGCGCAGCATCTTCAGCACCCCGATGAACTCCTCACCGAGGCCGTACTTGAACGTCACCCGCCGGGCGTCGATGTAGCGCGGCACCAGGAGCACCTCCTCGTGCTCGACGTTGACGCACTCGACCGGCCCGATCCCCTCGGGGAAGTCGAACACCTCCGGCTCGCTGAACGGCTCGGTGGTGTGCCAGTGGCCGTCCTCCCAGACCACCGGGGGGTTGAGGCACTCCTCGATGGTCGTCCAGATGGAGAACGTCGGGGCGAAGTCGTAGCCGTCGACCACCAGGTTGGACCCGTCGCGGATGCCGATCTCCTCGATGTCCCGGAACAGGTGGTCGGCGGCGTAGCGCGCGAAGACGTCGGCCAGACCCGGTTCCACGCCCATGCCGACCAGCGCCAGCCCGCCCCGCTCCCGCCACGCCGCGCCGCGCGCGAACTGCTCGTCGCCGAGCTTGACCCCGGGCAGCTCGTACGGCCTGCGCGGGTGGGGGCGCGACAGCGACATCGCCATGTCCAGGTAGCCGGCCCCGGCGTCGAGCGCCGCCTCGAACAGGGACATGGTGAACCGCGGGTCCACCGCGTTGAACAGCACGTCACAGCGGTGCTCGGCGAGCGCGGCCCGCACCGCCGCCCGGTCGGAGGCGTCCAGTCCGATGGCGCTGAAGCGCGGGTCCGCGATCCGGGCCACGACGGCGGCGGCCCGGTCCCGGTCGAAGTCGGCGACCACGATGTGTTCGAAGAAATCCCGGCGCGCGGCGATGGGGACCACGGCGGAGCCCACGCCGCCCGCCCCGACAAGCAGAATCCTCATAACGGACATAATACTCACTGACTGGTCGACCAGTCGATAGAGAATTCATGATCCAGGCATCGGATCCGCGCCCAGAATGGATCATGACAACGGAAAGCGTCGTCCCGGCCCGCCCGCGAGGACGGGAACGGAGAAGGGCCCCTTCGCGCGATCTCGGCCCGGAAGGACGGCCCTTGCCCGAAGGACGGACCCGATCCGGGAGGACGGACCCGGCGCAGGAGGACGGACCCGGCCCGGGAGGAAGGGTCAGGAGAAGCGGACCCGGCCCGGGAAGAACGGATCCGGGAAGCTCAAGGAGATCGACCGGGGCGACGGGCCCCGGTCACCTCACCAGGTCCTTCCAGCGTTCCGTCCACTCGGCGTAGTCGGCGCACGTCCCGCCCCGGCCGCCGCAGTCCGGTGTCGGGCGGGAGGCGAACAGCACGTCGCGCAGCCCCCGGCCGTCGCGGACGCGGTAGACGTCGCATATCCGGCCGGCGCGCCCGCCGCACGCCTCCGGGTTGGCCGGGGCGAGCCCGGTCCAGGCCGCGGCCGAGCGCTGGGCCCGCTCCGAGCTCGTCCAGTCGAGCCACCGGTAGGCACAGTTCGGACTGGCCGACCGGGCCGAGATCATCCAGGAGTCGACCCACCCGGTCACCGGCCCTGCCTCCGCGGCCCTGATCTCCCGGCCCGCCCTGCGGAAGAGGTCCAGGTGGTAGGGAAGGGCCTGGGCGATCCGCACCGACCCGGACGACATGGCCCTGACCAGGTCGAGGGAGTCGTCCCAGTAGAGCCGGTCGGGGCCGTCGCCCCGGGCCAGCAGCGCGACGGCCGCGTCGAGCTGCGCCGGGGTGAGCTGGAACGGGTCGTCGATCTCGGGGTCGCCGCCCCGGCCGAGGGCGAGGGCGGCGTCGGCGATGCTCAGCGGGCTGTCGCGGATCGCCGCCGGAGCCCTCTCGTACAGCGCCGGGGACTTGCGCGTCCCCTCCCCCTCGTAGATCACCCGGTTGACCCCCCACAGGTAGGGGACGCCGTAGACCCGGCCGTCCTCGCGCAGGCCCGGCAGCTCGCGCAGGCGCTTGGGGATGTCCCGGTACGCCGTCACCAGGGAGGTGTCCAGCGGCGTGACCTTCTCCTCGGCCACCAGCAGCCCGGCCAGCTCGGGCGAGGGCGAGACCACGTCGTAGGTCCCGGCGGCGAACCTGGCGGCCATCTCCTCGGCGGTCCGGACCCGGTCGAC
Source organism: Streptosporangium sp. NPDC050855 (assembly GCF_044456585.1). Classification (NCBI taxonomy): domain Bacteria; kingdom Bacillati; phylum Actinomycetota; class Actinomycetes; order Streptosporangiales; family Streptosporangiaceae; genus Streptosporangium; species Streptosporangium sp. NPDC050855. The sequence goes on along the minus strand of NZ_JBITFY010000027.1, from coordinate 18,691 downwards.
CCGTACGACGCAGCCGCTCTCGCGCTCGAAGGGCGTGACCCAGTTGATCCGCGAGCCCGCACCGCCGAACTCGACGTGCCCCTGGAAGGTGAGCACCTGCAGGGCCCCCTCACCCTTGCCGATGGACGCCGACGGCGTGGGAGAGGCCGACGGAGCGGGAGAGGCGGGGGTCGCGGTGATCCCGGCGGAGGGCGTCACGGAGGGCACGGGGGTGGCGGTCACCGGGGAGGAGGACGTCGCGGCCGGCGACGGGTTCCCCACCGGCCGGACCGCGCTCACGGTCCCCGTCCCGGTCTGGGCGCACGCGGCGAGCAGCAGACCGCCCGCCCCCAGCAGCGCCGCACGACGCGCCCGGCCGAGCCTGTCCCCGCCCACGAGGTCTCCTCCCGACGTCCACCGACCTGCCCGGGAGCCTACCGGCCCTCCCCCGCCCCCCGCAGGCGCGCGTGCGCGGCCCCCGCCCGGGGCCGTCACCGGGCGGGGGCCGTACCGCGATCATCCGTCGCCGGGGGCCCGGCCGCGACCGTCCCGCCGGTCTACCCGTTGACGGGGAAGCCGAGGTTGACGCCGCCGTGGCTCGGGTCGAGCCAGCGGGAGGTGACGACCTTGCCGCGGGTGTAGAAGTGCACGCCCTCGGTGCCGTGCATGTGGGTGTCACCGAACAGGGAGGACTTCCAGCCCCCGAAGCTGTAGAAGGCCATCGGGACCGGGATCGGCACGTTGATGCCGATCATGCCGACCTCCACCTCGTTCTGGAAGCGCCGTGCCGCGCCGCCGTCGTTGGTGAAGACCGCGGTGCCGTTGCCGAACTCGCCGCCGTTGATCAGCGCCAGCCCCTCCTCGTACGAGGAGACGCGGACGATCGCCAGGACCGGGCCGAAGATCTCCTCGGTGTGCACCCGGGACCCGGCCGGGACGTGGTCCAGGACCGTGGGGCCGAGCCAGAAACCGGGGGTCTCCTCGGCGGCGGCGCCTCCCAGGACGGGCGTGCGGCGGCCGTCCACGACGAGCTTGGCGCCCTCGGAGACGCCCAGGTCGAGGTAGGAGACCACCTTGTCCCGGTGGGCCCCGGTGATCAGGGGTCCCATCTCGGAGGCCGGGTCGTCGCCGGGGCCGACGGTCAGCTCGGAGACCCGGGAGACGATCCGGTCGACCAGCTCGTCCCCGACCGGGTCGACGGCCAGCACCACGGAGATCGCCATGCAGCGCTCGCCCGCGGAGCCGAAGCCCGCCGACACCGCGGCGTCGGCGACCAGGTCGAGGTCGGCGTCGGGCAGGACCAGCATGTGGTTCTTGGCGCCGCCCAGCGCCTGGACGCGCTTGCCGTGCCGGGTACCGGTCTCGTAGACGTACCGGGCGATCGGGGTGGAGCCGACGAACGAGACCGCCTTGACGTCCGGGTGCTCCAGCAGCCGGTCCACCGCGACCTTGTCGCCCTGCACGACGTTGAACACGCCGTCGGGCAGCCCTGCCTCCTTCCAGAGCGCGGCCATCAGCAGCGACGCCGAGGGGTCCTTCTCCGAGGGCTTGAGGACGAAGGCGTTGCCCGCGGCGATCGCGATCGGGAACATCCACATCGGCACCATGGCCGGGAAGTTGAACGGGGTGATCCCGGCCACGACGCCCAGCGGCTGCCGGATCGAGTAGGAGTCGACCCGGGTGGAGACGCCCTCGGAGAAACCGCCCTTGAGCAGGTGCGGGATGCCGCAGGCGAACTCCACGACCTCCAGCCCCCGGGCGACCTCGCCCAGCGCGTCGGAGTGGACCTTGCCGTGCTCGGCGGAGACGAGCCGGGCCAGCTCGTCGCGGTTGGCGTGCACGAGCTCGCGGAAGCGGAACAGCACCTGCGCGCGCCTGACCAGCGAGGCGTCCCGCCAGGCGGGCCAGGCGGCGACGGCGGAGGCCACGGCCGCGTCGACCTCGGCCGGCGAGGCGAGGTGGACCCGTCCGGCGACCTGCCCGGTCGCGGGGTGGAAGACGTCCGCGGTACGGGTCCCGCCCCCGGCGCCCTCGGCGCCCTCGGCGGGGCCGCCGCCGATCCAGTGGGTGACGTTCCTCACGAGGCGACCTCCGCGTTGACGGTCTCGAGCGCGTTGACGATGATCCCGAGGCCCTCGGCGGCCTCGTCCAGGGTCAGGGTGAGCGGCGGGGCCATCCGGACCACGTTGCCGTACAGGCCGCCCTTGCCCGCCAGCAGGCCCGCCTTCTTCGTCTCCTCCATGAAGCGGGCGGCGAGCGCCGGGGCCGGTGCGCCGGTCGCCGGATCGACCAGGTCGAGGGCGAACATCAACCCCTTGCCGCGGACGTCGCCGACGATCGGCAGGCGCGGTGCCGCCTCGCGGAGCCCGTCGATGATCAGCGCGCCGGTCCTGGCCGCGTTCGCCTGAAGGTCGTGGTCGAGCACGTAGTCCAGCGTGGCGTTGGCGGCGGCCATCGAGAGCGGGTTTCCGCCGAAGGTGGAGAGCCCGACGGCGTGCAGGCCGTCCATCAGGTCGCCGCGGGCCACGACGCCGCCCACCGCGAAGCCGTTGCCCAGCCCCTTGGCGAAGGTCATCATGTCCGGCGTGACCCCGTGGTTCTGGATGCCGAAGAAGGCCGATCCGGTACGGCCCCAGCCGGTCTGCACCTCGTCGGAGATGAACAGGACGCCCTCGTCGGCGAGCACCTCCCGGTAGGCGGCGAACAGGCCGTCCGGGGGCATGGTGAAGCCGCCCACGCCCTGGACGGGCTCGGCGATCAGCGCGGCCACGTCGCCGCCGACCGCGGTGGAGAGCACGTGGCGCAGGTCCTCGACGCAGGCGGCGATGTAGTCGGCGTCGGACATTCCGCGGAACGGGGTCAGGTGCCGGTCGGCGCCGTGCAGGAAGTGCACGTTGAGCGGCGAGAGCGAGCTGTTCTTCCAGGCGCGGTTGCTCGTCACGCCGACCGCGCCGAAGGAGCGGCCGTGGTAGCTCTGGCGCATGGCGAGCACCTGGTCGGACCGGCGCGCGTAGGTCGCCAGCAGCAGCGCGGTCTCGTTGGCCTCGGTACCGGAGTTGGTGAAGAAGACCTTCGCGTCCGGGATGCCGGAGAGCCTGGCGATCTTCTCCGCCAGCTCGACCTGTCCGCGCATCAGGTAGAGCGTGGAGGTGTGCACGACCCCGGTGGCGAGCTGCCGCTCGACGGCCTCGCGCACCTCGGGCACGTCGTACCCGATCATGTTGGTCAGGATCCCGGCGAAGAAGTCGAGATAGCTCTTGCCCGACGCGTCGATGACCCGGTTGCCCTTGCCCCCGACGATCTCGATGGGGTCGTCGTAGTAGAGGGCGAGCCAGCTGGGCATTACCGCGCGATGACGCGCAAGGAGGTCCGACATGTATCGAGTATCGCCGGTCGGGCCCACCGCTCCTACCGTCAACGTGTCGGTATGTGCCGATCAAACCCGTCATGTTGTCAGCGATGGGACAGGTGGTGAGGACGGGTCCGCGGGCCGGGCCCGCACGGCTTGCGCCATGCGACGGATGCCGCAAGCCGCACGGGGGTCGGCGGAGGACCCCGCTCCTCGGTCCGGCCGCCCGCGCCCGGCGGGGGCCGACGAGACCAGCATCTCCCCCGCCCGCCGTCGAGGCAATCACGTACGCCGGACGAAAGGATCCGGGACGATCCACGACGCACGCCCCCGCGTGAGGGCGTCACGAAGGTTCCGGAGGGTTCCGGAGGCCGCAGAGGTCACGAAGGTCTCTGGATCGCGGAGATCTCGGAGGTGCCGAAGGTCGCAGAGGTCCGGCGGGCCCCCGAAGATCACCGGATCACGGGGACCACGGGGACCACGGGACCACGGGGATCGTCTCAGCCCTCCGTCCTCACCAGGTCCGCGTCCGCGCCCGGTCCCGCCGTCTTCGCGGGCGCGGGCCGCAGCACCAGGAAGGCCAGGGTGGCCGCGGCCAGGGTGAAGACGACGCCCACCCAGGAGCCGAGCGACATGGCCGAGACGAACGCCTCGCGCGCGGTGCCGATCACGCCGGGGTCGCCCAGGCGCATGGCCTCGCCGATCGACTCGCGGGCGGCGGCGGGCACGTCCGCGGGCATCGACGCGGTGTAGAAACCGGCGAGCACGCTGCCGAGCACGGCGATGCTCAGCGCCATGCCGACCTGCTGGACGGTGTCGTTCAGCGCGGACCCGACGCCGGCGTGCGCGGGCGGCACGGCGCCCATCAGCGTCGCGTAGGCCGCCGGGCCCGCCAGCCCGCCGCCGATCCCCATCAGCATGAGGCCGGCGATCAGCACGCCGTACCCGGTCTCGGCGGTCATGAAGGCGAACACGGCGAAGCCGCAGGCCATCACGGCGAGGCCCACGGCGACCAGCAGCCGGTTGCTGACCCTGGTCCCCAGACCGGCGCCCACCGCGTTGAACAGGGCGGCGGCCACCGCGTACGGCAGCAGCGCCAGACCGGCCCGCATGGGGCCGTAGCCCAGCACGAACTGCAGGTACTGGGTGAGCATCAGCAGCAGCGCGCCGGTGCCGAACGACATCAGCACGATCGAGAAGGACGCGCCGCTGAAGTTCCGGTCGCGGAACAGCTCCAGCGGGAGCATCGGGTGCTCGGTCCTGCGCTCCCAGATCACGAACGCGGTCAGCGCGACCACGGCCACGGCCGCCGCGACCAGCGTCTCCGTCGAGGTCCAGCCCGCGGACGGCGCCGAGATGACCACGTAGACCAGCGCGCCCATGCCGGCGGTCGACAGCAGCACGCCGGCCGGGTCCAGCCTTCTCGCCGGACCGCGCGACTCGGGCATCAGCAGCACGGCGGCGATGCCCGCGACGATCGCGACCGGCACGTTGAGCAGGAAGATCGAACCCCACCAGTAGTTCTCGAGCAGGAAGCCGCCGAGCGTCGGACCGGCGATCACGCCGACCATGGCCACCGCGCTCCACGCGGCGATCGCCTTGCGGCGCTCCTCCTCGTCGAAGACGGTGATCAGGATCGACAGTGTGCTCGGCATGAGGATGGAGCCGCCGACGCCCATCAGGGCCCGGGCGCCGATCAGGTGCCAGGGCTCGGTGACCAGCACGGCGAGCAGCGAGGCTCCGCCGAACAACGCGAGCCCGATGATCAGGAAACGTTTGCGGCCGTAGCGGTCGGAAAGGCTGCCCGAGGTGAGCAGCAGCCCGGCGAAGACCAGGACGTAGGCGTCGATGATCCATTGGATGTCGGCCGGGCTTGCGCCCAGGTCGACCATGAGGGCCGGGATGGCCAGGTTCAGGACGGTGTTGTCCACCACCAGGACCAGCAGGCTCAGGCAGAGCACCCCGAGGATCCACCAGCGCCTCGGGTCACGTTCGTCTCGTACAGTGTTCGATTCCACTCGCACACTGTACGACATAGTCGAACGGTGTACCACCGGATTTATGCTGGTCGTGTGAAAGAGCACTTCAGCTCCGTCTGGACGCGCGAGCCGCGTACCACCAAGAGCCCGGCGCTGGGCCGCGAGCAGATCGTGCGCGCGGCCATGACGCTGCTGGACTCCGAGGGTCCGGACGCGCTGAGCATGCGCCGCCTGGGCGCCAAACTCGGGTCCGGGGCCACCAGCATCTACTGGTACGTCGCCAACAAGGACGAGTTGCTGGAGCTGGTCCTCGACGAGGTCTACGGGGAGTTCGACGTCCCGGACGTCGACGAGACCAGCTGGCGCAACGTCGCGGCCTCCTTCGCCTACGGCATGCGCCAGGCGCTGATGCGCCACCCCTGGGTGATCAACCTGGTGGGGTGCACCCCCGCCCTCGGCCCCAACGCGATGCGGATGATGGGACGGCTGGTCGCCACCTTCGACCGGGCGGGATTCCGCGGCATGGACCAGGACTACGCGGCCTCGGCGCTGATGTCCTACGTCATCGGGGTCACCACCCCCGAGCTGTCCTGGCGGAACACGATGGAGCGGACCGGGCTCGACTCCAACGCGCTGAACGCGGCCATCCAGCCGGTGGTGGAGAAGGCCGCGGCCGACCACCCCGAGCTGGTCGCCCGGTACGCCGAGTTCAGGGGCATGGACGTCGACACCGCGAGGGCGCTCAACTTCGAGTTCGGCCTGACCTGCCTGCTCGACGGCCTGGAGGCCCGCCTGAGCCGGGCGGCCTCACGCCCGGTGGCCCCTCCGGCGCCACCACCCGCCCGTCCCCGTCACTCCTCCTGACGGTCCTGTGCGGCGAGCACGGCGTCACCGTGGGACTCGGCCCACCGGGACAGCATCTCGATGGGCTCCAGCAGGGTCCTGCCGAGGTCGGTGAGGTCGTACTCGACGCGGGGCGGGACCTCCGGGTAGGCGCGCCTGCCGACCAGGCCGTGCCCCTGGAGGCGGCGCAGGGTCTGGGTCAGCATCTTGGAGCTGATCCCCCCGATGAGGGCCTTGAGGTCGCCGTAGCGCCGCGGCCCCTTCCCCAGGGCGAAGACCACCACGACCGACCACGTGTCCGCGACGACGTCGACCGCGAGCCGGGCCGGGCAGTCGGCGAGGAACACGTCCCCGGGCCGGTCGAAGTCCGCCACCTGCCGCTCCCCCCGTCCGGCGTCCCCGACAGGAACCTGCGGGTAACCATCGGATCCGTACCGTGAGTACCGATCGGCGACGGGCCTCGTGAGACCCGGGCGCGCCCGAGGGCACATCACGCGCGTCCGTACCCGCCCGTCGCCGCCGGTGACCATTGTGCCAATGACGGAGGAAGAGCATGAGAATCGGCGTTCTGGGTGCCGGGCTGATGAGCGGCGCGCTGGCCACCCGCTGGGCCGGGGCGGGGCACGAGGTCCTCGTCGCCGGGCGGACGCCCGAACGGGCCGCCCGCCTGGCAGGCAGGATCGGCGCGGGTGCCCGGCACGGCACCCTGCGGGAGGCGGCCGCCTTCGGCGACGTCGTGCTGGTGGCGATCCGCCACGAGGGCGTGCTGTCCACGCTGCGGGACGCGGGGGCCGACGAGGGAGCCTTCCGGGGAAAGACGATCATCGACTGCAACAACCCGGTGGAGGTCGGGGACTTCACCCTGGTGACGCCCCCCGGCACATCGCTCGCCGAGCGGATCCAGGATCTCGCGGTGGGCTCGAACGTCGTCAAGGCCTTCAACCTCTGCCAGGCCGGGGTGTGGGGGATGACGCCCCCGGTGTTCGACGGCCGGCCACTGGCCGTCCCCTTCGCCGGCGACGACGCCGCCTCCAACGCCCACGCGAGGACCCTGATCACCGGCCTCGGCTGCGCGCCCGTGGAGATCGGGGCGCTGCACCGCGCCCGCCATCTCGAGGCGATGGCCGCGATCGTCATCGGCCTGCTGCACGGCGGGGCCGACCCGCACACCGTGTTCAACCTGATCACGCCCGTCGCGGCCTGACCGTCCGGACGGCGCGCGTGCGGGACCCGTGCGGTGTCCGTGCGGTGCCTGTGCGGTGTCCGTGCGGTGCCCGGCCCGCGGAGCGCGGATGACGCGGCGCGGCGAGCGACGCGACGTCGTCACCCGCGCGCAGCCCCGCCGCCCCCGCGTCACCCGGATGCCGGTCCGGCCGCCTCCGCGTCACCCGCGCGCCGGTCCGGCCGCCTCCGCGTACCGGGCGGCCAGGGTCCGCAGCAGGACGCGCAGCTCGGGCGGGTCCAGGACGGTGAAGGGGACGTCCAGGCTGCCGAGGAAGGCCGCCAGGTCGTCCAACGAGTCGGCGCCCGTCTCCAGCAGGCAGCCTCCCCCACCGGCGGCACCGGCGGCACCGGCGGCACCGTCGTCGGCGCGCAGCAGCCCGGCGGCCGGGGTGAGCCGTTCGGAGATCACCTCCAGGGGGGCGTGCAGCCGGACACGGGCCGGGTACCGCAACGCCGCCGACCCCGCCCCGCGCAGCACGTGCGCGGCGGCGTCACCGTCCGGCAGGGGACGCGGGGCGAACCGGGGGCCGTTCGGGGTGCGGGGCCGGACACGGTCGGCGCGGAACGTCCGCCAGTCGCCGCGCTCGTCGTCCCAGGCCAGCAGGTACCAGCGCCGCCCGGTGTGGACCAGGCGGTGCGGCTCGACCGTGCGGACGCTCTCCTCGCCGTCGTGGCCGCGGTAGTCGAAACGCAACCGCTCCCGATCCCGTACGGCGGCGGCGATCACCGCGAGCGTCCCGGCGTCCACGGTGGGGACGCGGCCCGGCACCGACAGCGTCGCCTCGCGCAGCGCGTCGATCCGGCGGCGCAACCGGGACGGCAGCAGCTGCCGCAGCTTGGTCAGCGCCCGCAGCGAGGTCTCCTCGATGCCGGTCACGGTGCCACCGGCCGCCGCGTGCAGGCTGACGGCCACCGCGACCGCCTCCTCGTCGTCGAGGATCAGCGGCGGCAGGGCCTTGCCCGCTCCCAGCCGGTACCCGCCGGCCGTACCGGTCGTGGAGTGGATCTCGTAGCCGAGGATGCGCAGGCGTTCGACGTCGTTGCGGACCGTCCTGGTGGTGACGCCGAGCCGGTCCGCCAGCTCGGCGCCGGACCAGCCCGGACGCGCCTGGAGCAACGACAGCAGCCGCAGGAGCCGGACCGAGGTTTCCAACATCCGCCCAGTCTCCCAGCCCTTGAGGAACCGCAGCTTCCTCAAGGGCTCGTAACGTCCCGGATGTACGGCGAGAGCCGCCGTCGAGGAGGGGACACGACATGCTCCGAGGATTCGCCACCGTCGGCTTCTACGCCGACGACGTGGTCGCGGCGCGGGCCTGGTACGCCGAGCTGCTCGGCGTCGAGGCGTACTACGAGATGGCCGGGCCGGACGGCGTGCCCGCGTACGTGGAGTTCCGCGTCGGCGACTACCGGCACGAGCTGGGCATCATCGACCGCCGTTACGCGCCGGGAGGGCCCTTCACCGGTCCCGGCGGGGCCGTCGTCTTCTGGCACGTGGACGACCTGGCGGCGACGGTCGAGCGGCTGCTGCGGATGGGGGCCGTGGAGTACGAACCGATCACCGAGCGGGAGGCGGGCTTCGCCACCGCCTCGGTGACGGACCCGTTCGGGAACGTGCTCGGCGTCATGTACAACCCCCACTACCTGGAGGTCCTGCGCTCGTTCCGGCCCGCCTGAGACGGGCCGAGACGGGCCGAGACGGCGGAGCCGGTCGGTCACCGGCTCCCCCGGCCTCGCCGCCCGGGTCCCGGACCCCGATCCCGGGACCCGGGCGGCGCCGACGGGTCGTCCCGTCCTGCGGCCGTCCGGGACGGGTCAGATCTCCAGCCACCGCTGGATGCGGCGGAGCAGCTCCTGGGCGTCGACGGGCTTGGTGACGTAGTCGCTGGCGCCCGCCTGCAGGGTCTTCTCCCGGTCGCCCTGCATGGCCTTGGCGGTCACCGCGATGATCGGCAGGTCCGCGAAGTCGGCCATCTTGCGGATGGCCGCGGTCGCGGCGTAGCCGTCCATCTCCGGCATCATGATGTCCATCAGGACCAGGTCGATGTCCTCGTTGCGCGACAGGATCTCGATGCCCTTGCGGCCGTTCTCCGCGTACAGGACCTGCATGCCGTGCAGTTCCAGGATGTTGGTCAGCGCGAAGACGTTGCGGACGTCGTCGTCGATGACCAGGACCTTCCTGTCCACCAGCACCGTGTCCACCTGCTCCACCGGCTGGGGCCGCTCGTCGGGGCTGGGCTGCACCAGGGGCAGCACGTCACCCGGCTCGGGCGCCGACAGGTGCAGGGTGATGCGCTCGCGCAGCTCGTCCAGGCTGGGCAGGCGCTCCAGCGGCTGGGTGTTGGACCGGCCCTTGAGCAGGTTCTCCTGCGGCCGGGTGAGCGTGCGGGTGTGGTGGGCGAGCACCGGCAGCTCGCGCAGGACCGGATCGTCGTCCAGCATGCGCAGGAAGTCGGCCGCCGCGTCCTGGCGCATGCCCAGGTCCAGCACGATGCAGTGGTGGGTGTCGGTGTTCAGCATCTCCATCGCGGCGACGGGGTCGTTGGCCGCGGAGACCTGCACCGGCCCGTGCGTCTCGGGCAGGTCGGCCACGACGCTCTCGGCGAGCTGGGACAGCAGCCCGTTGGGCCGCGACTCCAGGACCAGCAGGCGCCGCCCCTCGGTGACGGGGAACCGCTCCACCACCGGGGCCGGCACCGCCACGGGCTCGGCGACGGCCGCGATGACCGTCCCCCGGCCGGCCGCCTGACCGGTGCCGCCGGGGGTGAGCTCGGCGATCGGCAGGCAGAGGCTGAAGGTGCTGCCGGCCCCCAGCGTGCTGACCGCGCGGATCTCGCCGTTGAAGAGCGCGGCGATCTCCCGGCTGATGGACAGTCCCAGCCCGGTGCCGCCGTACTTGCGGCTGGTGGTGCCGTCGGCCTGCTGGAAGGCGTCGAAGATCTGCGAGAGGTTCTCCTCGGCGATGCCGATGCCGGTGTCCACCACCCGGAAGGCGAGCGCCTCCTGGTCGGGCACCCCGGCCAGCTCCATCGGCCCCACCCGCTCGATGCGCAGCTCGACCGAGCCCCGCTCGGTGAACTTCACCGCGTTGGAGAGCAGGTTGCGCAGCACCTGCCGGAGCCGCTGCTCGTCCATCAGCAGCTCCTCGGGGACGTCGGGGGAGACCACGACGTCGAACCGGAGCCCCTTCTCGGTGGTCAGCGGGCGGAAGGTCGCCTCGACGTAGTCCAGCAGCTGCCGCAGCGGCAGCGGTTCGAGGCTGATGTTCATCTTGCCCGCCTCGATCTTCGACAGGTCGAGGATGTCGTTGATCAGCTGGAGCAGGTCGGTGCCGGCCGAGTGGATGACGTTGGCGTACTCCACCTGCTTGGCGGTGAGGTTGCGCGCCGGGTTCTGCGCCAGCAGCTGGGCCAGGATGAGCAGCGAGTTGAGCGGGGTGCGCAGCTCGTGGCTCATGTTGGCCAGGAACTCGCTCTTGTACTTGGAGGCCAGCGCGAGCTGCTTGGCACGGTCCTCCAGCTCCTGGCGGGCCTGCTCGATCTCGCTGTTCTTGGTCTCGATGTCGTGGTTCTGCCGGGCCAGCAGCTCGGCCTTCTCCTCCAGCTCGGCGTTGGAGCGCTGCAGCTCCTCCTGCCCGACCTGCAGCTCGGTCGCCAGCCGCTGCGACTCGGTGAGCAGCGCGTCGGTACGGGCGTTGGCGACGATGGTGTTGACGTTGACGCCGATGGTCTCCACCAGCTGCTCCAGGAAGGCCCGGTGCACCTGGGTGAAGCGGTTGAGGCTGGCCAGCTCGATCACGCCGAGCACCTGGTCCTCGACGATGATCGGCAGCACGATCAGGTTGACCGGGTCGGCCGCCCCCAGGCTGGAGGAGATGGTGAGGTAGCCGGGGGCGATGTCCTCGACCAGGATGGGCCGCTTGGCGACCGCGGCCTGCCCCACCAGGGAGTCGCCGAAGAAGTGCCTGCGGGCGGTGTCCCGGTGCCCGTAGGAGCCGACGACCCGCAGCTGCGAGCCGTCCGGCTTCTCCTCGGCCAGCAGGAACGTCCCGTGCTGGGCGTAGACCAGCGGCGCCAGCTCGTTCATCACCAGCTCGGCCACGACCGCGAGGTCGCGGTGTCCCTGCATCAGGCCGGAGATGCGGGCCAGGTTCGACTTGAGCCAGTCCTGCTCCTGGTTGGCCAGGGTGGTCTCGCGGAGCGACTTCACCATGGAGTTGATGTTGTCCTTGAGCTCGGCCACCTCGCCCGAGGCGTCGACGGTGATCGACCGGGTCAGGTCGCCCGAGGTCACCGCGCTGGTCACCTCGGCGATGGCCCGCACCTGGCGGGTCAGGTTGCCGGCCAGCTCGTTGACGTTCTCGGTCAGCCGCTTCCAGGTGCCCGAGACGCCCTCGACCTCGGCCTGGCCGCCCAGCCGTCCCTCGCTGCCGACCTCGCGCGCCACCCGGGTGACCTCGGCGGCGAACGACGACAGCTGGTCCACCATCGTGTTGATGGTGGTCTTGAGCTCCAGGATCTCGCCCCGGGCGTCCACGTCGATCTTCTTGGTCAGGTCGCCCTGCGCGACCGCCGTGGTGACCTGCGCGATGTTGCGCACCTGGTTGGTCAGGTTGTTGGCCATCGAGTTGACGTTGTCGGTGAGGTCCTTCCAGGTGCCCGCCACGTTGGGCACGCGCGCCTGACCGCCCAGCTCGCCCTCGGTGCCCACCTCGCGCGCCACCCGGGTCACCTCGTCGGCGAACGCGCTCAGCGTGTCGACCATGGTGTTGATGGTCTGGGCGAGCGCGGCGACCTCGCCCTTGGCCTCCACGGTGATCTTCTGCGACAGGTCGCCCCGGGCCACGGCCGTGGTGACCTGCGCGATGCTGCGCACCTGGCTGGTCAGGTTGTTGGCCATCGAGTTGACGTTGTCGGTGAGGTCCTTCCAGGTGCCCGAGACCCCCCGCACGGTGGCCTGGCCGCCGAGGTTGCCCTCGGTGCCCACCTCGCGCGCCACCCGGGTGACCTCGTCGGCGAAGGCCGAGAGCTGGTCGACCATCGTGTTGATGGTCTCCTTCAGCTCCATGATCTCGCCCCGGGCGTCCACCCGGATCTTCTGCGACAGGTCGCCCTTGGCCACGGCCGTGGTGACCTGCGCGATGCTGCGCACCTGGGCGGTGAGGTTGTCGGCCATGACGTTCACCGACTCGGTCAACGCCTTCCAGGTGCCCGAGACGCCCTTGACGTCGGCCTGGCCGCCCAGCCGTCCGTCGGTGCCCACCTCGCGCGCGACCCTGGTGACCTCGTCGGCGAACGACGACAGCTGGTCCACCATCGTGTTCAGCGTGTTCTTCAGCTCCAGGATCTCGCCCCGCGCCGAGACCGTGATCTTCTGCGACAGGTCGCCGCGGGCGACGGCGGTGGCCACCTGCGAGATGTTGCGGACCTGGTCGGTGAGGTTGCCCGCCATGTAGTTGACCGAGTCGGTGAGGTCGCGCCAGGTGCCCGAGACGCCCTTGACGTCGGCCTGGCCGCCCAGCCGTCCGTCGGTGCCCACCTCGCGGGCCACCCTGGTGACCTCGTCGGCGAACGACGACAGCTGGTCCACCATCGTGTTGATGGTGTTCTTCAGCTCCAGGATCTCGCCCCGGGCGTCCACGGTGATCTTCTGCGACAGGTCGCCCTTGGCGACGGCCGTGGTGACCTGCGCGATGCTGCGCACCTGGTCGGTCAGGTTGCCCGCCATGAAGTTGACCGAGTCGGTGAGGTCGCGCCAGGTGCCGGCGACCCCGGTCACCTCGGCCTGACCGCCCAGCCTGCCCTCGGTGCCCACCTCGCGCGCGACCCTGGTGACCTCGTCGGCGAACGACGACAGCTGGTCCACCATCGTGTTCAGCGTGTTCTTCAGCTCCAGGATCTCACCGCGGACGTCCACGGTGATCTTCTGCGACAGGTCGCCGGTGGCCACCGCCGTGGCGACCTGCGCGATGTCGCGCACCTGGTCGGTGAGGTTGCCCGCCATGGCGTTCACCGAGTCGGTGAGGTCCTTCCAGGTGCCCGAGACGCCCGGCACCTCGGCCTGACCGCCCAGCTGTCCCTCGGTGCCCACCTCGCGGGCCACCCGGGTCACCTCGGAGGTGAACAGGGAGAGCTGGTCCACCATGCCGTTGAACACGGTGGCGATCTCCTGCAGCAGCCCGTCACCGTCCTCGGGCAGGTGGGTGCCGAAGTCACCGTCGCGCACCGCCGTCAGCCCGGCCAGGAGCTGGCGGAGATCGAGCTCTTCCACCCCCGCCGCGCCCGTGACGGCCTTGCCCCGTCCCGCGCCGGCCGTCTCAACCATGTTCACATCGCGCCTCTCGGCCAGAAAAAGGTGAGGTAATCCTATGGCCATGGGCCCGGAACGCTCCTGGGCGGCCCGGCCGCGTCCCGCCGCCTCGGCGGGCCACAGGGGTCCCGGCCGGGGCGGCACCCGAGCCGCCTGGCGCGAGGCCGCGGGCCGCCGCGGGAGGGGGAGAAGGCTTCTGGACACCCTGTAAGGCGGGGTCAGCCCGCACTTACATGTTGATCGGATACGCTCGACGGGTGCTCCCTACCGTCGCCGACGTCCTCGCCCTGGACACCGTCCGCCGGGGCGATCCGCGGGTGGTGGCGGGGACCGACCGGCTGGACAGCCGGGTGCGCTGGGTGCACGTGGGCGAGGTGACCGACATCGCGCACCTGCTGCGCGGCGGCGAGCTGGTGCTCACCACCGGCATAGCCCTGCCCGACGATCCGGTCAGGCTGACCGAGTACATCGCCGAACTGGTCGCGGTGGGCGCCTCGGGCCTGATCGTGGAGCTGGGCCGCAAGTTCATCGGGGAGCTGCCCCGCGCCGTGGTCGCCGCCGCCGAGGAACGCGGCCTGCCCCTGATCACCCTGGCCAGGGAGACGCCGTTCGTGCAGATCACCGAGTCCGTGCACGCCCGGATCATCGACGTCCAGCTGGAGGAGCTGCGCGCCTCCGAGCAGCTGCACGAGGTCTTCACCCAGCTCTCGGTCGAGGGCGCCTCCCCGGCGAAGGTGCTCGGCCAGGTCGCCCGGCTCTCCGGCCACCCTGCCCTGCTGGAGAACCTCACCCACCAGGTCCTGGCGTGCGAGACCGCGGGACGCGACCCCGGAACCCTGCTCGCCGGGTGGGAGAGCCGCTCCCGCACCGTCTCCCCCGGCGCGCGCACCGCCTACGACGCCGCCTCCGGCTGGCTGGTGACGATGGTGGGCGCCCGGGGCCAGGACTGGGGACGGCTGATCCTGCTCTGCGACGCCGAGCCCGGCCCGCGCGACATCGTGCTCGCCGAGCGCGCCGCGACCACCCTCGCCCTGAGCCGCCTGCTGGAGCGCCACCAGGAGTCCCTGGAACGCCGCGCGCACGGCACGATCATCACCGGCATCCTGACCCACGCGTACGCCGACCCCGAGGAGGCCGCGGCCCGCGCCCGCGCGGTCGGCGTCCCGCTCACCGGCCGCAACCTCGTCAGCGCGGTGCTCCGCCTGACCGAACCGGCCGACGGCCCGCTGAACGGCCAGGAACAGCTGGCCCGGCTCGGCGAGCTGGCCGACGCGGCCGCGGCCGCCTGCCGCGAGGCCCGCCTGCCCGCGCTGATCGGCGCCCTGGACCAGAACCGGGTCGGCCTGCTGCTCCCGCTGCCGCCGCGCGTCCCCGCCGAGTCCGCGCTGACGACGCTGTCCGAGAAGCTGGGCGCGGCCTTCACGCCCCCCTTCGTGCTCGCCGCGGGCTCCGTGGTCGAGTCGGTACGCGACGTGCGGCGCAGTTTCCTGGAGGCCGAACAGGTCGCCGACGTGGCCGTCGGGCGGCCCGACGGGCGCGCCTTCTACCGGCTGCCCGACCTCCGGCTGAGAGGACTGCTCCACCTGCTCCGCGACGACGCCCGGCTGCAGACCTTCGCCGAGCGCGAGCTCGGCCCCCTGCTCGCCCACGACGCCCAGCGCGGCGGCGACCTCGCCGGGATCCTCCGCGTGTACCTCGACGCGGGCCGCAACAAGGCCGTCGCGGCGCAGCGGGCCCACCTGTCACGGCCCGCCTTCTACGACCGCCTCCGCAGGTTGGAGCGCGTCCTCGACACCGATCTGGACGATGTCGAGTCCTGTCTCTCCCTCCATGTCGCCCTGCTGGCACTGGAGTCCATCCGGAGAGACGATCCCCGCCCCTGAAAGGTCCCCATGCCCGAGATCTTCGTTCCCGAGGCCGCCGATCTGGCCCGGATGCTCACCGCCGCCGGGGCGTTCTCCGTACCGGCCGGCGACGTACGGCTCTCCCCCGACGAGCTGGAGCCCGGCCAGGTCCTGGCGGGCTCCCCGCGGCTCTCCTCGATCGAGCTGTGGTCCTCACCCGACGGGAGGCAGAGCCGGGGCATCCGTGAGCTCACCGTGGGCACCGTGATCGACGTGGAACGTGACAATCTCGTGGTGGTCCTCGCCGGACGCGCCACCCTGGAGGTCGACGGCGGCGCCGTCCTGGAGCTCGTCCCGGGGTCGGTCTGCCTGCTCGCCGAGGGGGCCAAGACCGTCTGGATCGTCCACGAGACCCTGCGCGTGGTGTACCACCGCGTGAACTGACGCGGGTCTGCCGGGTCTGCCTGGCCTGGCGGGTCTGCCTGGATCTGCCCGGCCTGCCGGGCACCGTGTCCGGCACGGCGCCGGACACGGTGTCCGGCGCCGTGTTCACGCCGGTGTCCTCGGTGCCTTCGCACCCCGGGTCCCGGGAGTGCCCGCCGTGCCGTGCGCCGGTTCCCGCGCGGCGTCGTCCACGCAGACGTGGAGATCCCAGCGGCGCGGGCGTGTCAGGACCGCGCCGAGGATGAGCCCGAGGACCAGGCTCGCGATGATCACGATGAGAATGCTCAGCCCCATGACGGCTGCCTCTCGGAAGATGTGCCGCTCGCTCTGAGGAAATGCGGCCTACCGCACCGTAGCGCCGCATTCTCCCGCCCGCGGTGAAACGACCGAGGGCTAATCCTTATTGACCAGGGGATCCGTCCGGCCCGTTCCGTGAGGACCCGCCCGTTCGGCGCGTCCGTGACCAGGGTGATCCGGCACACTTTCTCGTGATGTTTAGCGTGTTTCGCTCCCCTTAACCCGTAAATCTCGGCACGATGGTGCACGAAGTCGGAGACCAATGGGGAGAGATATACATGTCGCGACGTCTTGTCGCCGGATTCACGGTGCTGGCGCTCACGGCCACGGCGATTCCCGCCGCGGCCGAGCAGGTGAGTTCGGGGTTTCCCTCCTCGGCTTTTCCCCTGGGTGTGAGCACGGCCACGGCGAAGAAGGAATACAGTGTGGCACGGGGAATTACCCTTTTTAGTGTGAAACACGGCAAATCCACCCAAGGATGGACAGTCTCCGCACTTATGCCTAATGGGCACGATAGTGGTCGCCTTGACACCGCCCAGACGGTGGCCGAGGCGGTGGAGGCCGCCGGGTTCACCCCCAGCATCCTGAAGATCGTGCAGCCCGCCGCCTCGGACGCTCCCGCCGTGGAGCGATACATGGTGCGGATCGGCCTGTGGTCGTTCGGCCAGCGCGCCAAGGCCGACAAGACGGTGAAGGAGCTCAAGGAGCAGGGCATCCGGGCCAAGACCGACTACCTCGGGGACGACGGCGCCGAGACCACCGGCCCCTGGGACATGCGCGTACTGATGGTCGACCCCAGGAGGTTCCGGGGCTCGTACAGGACCAGCGTCGGCAAGAGCGTGGCCAAGCGCGAGACCACCAGCTCGATGTCGAAGCTGAACGGTGCCATCGCCGGGGTCAACGGCGGCTTCTTCAACATCCACACGGCCAAGGCACTCCAGGGCGACCCTGTCGGCGTCTCCGTGGTGGGCGGCCAGCTGCTCAGCGAGGCCGTCCCCGGACGGAGCGCACTGGTCATCACCGAGGGCCGCAAGGCACGGATCACCGAGCTGGAGACCGTCGTCACCGCGGTCTCCTCGGACGGCACCAAGACACAGGTCAAGGGCATCAACCGGGCCGCCGGACCCGAGGAGCTGGTCCTCTACACCGAGGAGTTCGGCGGCAAGACGGCGGCCGACGGCGGCATCGAGGCCGTCATCGACTCCCAGGGCATGGTCGTCAAGCTCCGACAGGCCGGCGGCATCGTCGCGCGGGGCACGTCCGTCCTGCACGGCACCGGTCTCATGGCCGTCTGGCTCCAGGAGCACGCCGTGGGCACCGGGATGAAGGTGGACACCAAGGTGATCGACATGCGGACGCGCCGGGCCGTCCCCCTCACCCCCACGACCTATGCCATGGGTGGCGGGGTGGGACTGGTCAGGAACGGCCGGGTACGGATCACCGCCGCGGCCGACGGGCACGCCTCGGTCAACATGATGCTCCGGCGCCACCCGCGCACGATGGTGGGCGTCAGCAAGTCCGGAGGGCTGATCCTGGCCACGGTCGACGGACGCAACCCCGGAGTCTCGGTGGGCGCCTCCATGGTGGAGGGAGCCCACCTGATGCGCTGGCTGGGCGCCAGGCAGGCCATCAACCTCGACGGCGGCGGATCCAGCGTGATGGTGGTCGGGCACAAGGCCGTCAACCGCCCCTCGGACGGCGCGGAGCGCACCGTGGGCGACGGTCTCTTCATCACGCCCTGACGCTTCGCGAGACTCTGACGTTCTGAGGAAACTTTGATGTTCTGAGGAAGCTCTGATCGTCTGAGGAAGAGGGGTTCACGCGATCACGGGGCGGGGGGGGGGGGGGGGGCCCCCCCCCACCCCCCCCCCGGGGGGGGGGCGGGGGGGGGGGGGGGGGGGGGGCCTTATAAGAACAGGGTGGTGTTTGTGGTGGTTTTGGTGC
>NZ_JBITFY010000027.1:0-472 GCF_044456585.1 Streptosporangium sp. NPDC050855 | reverse complement strand
TTATTCTTTTTCTTTTCTTGTTCTTTTTTGGTTGCGACCCGGCCCCGCGGGCCCCCCCCCCCCCCCCCCCCCCCCCCCCCCCCCCCCCCGTGGCGTTCCTGTCCCGGGTCTTACAGGCGCGTCCTCATGACGACCGTGAGGATGTGGGTGTCGGTGTCGGCTCGAAGCGGCCGTGGAGCGCCGGCCCGGGTCGTGAACCATGCTCCTTCGACGCCCCCTCAACGCCCCTTCGAGGCCTCCTTGACGGGCCTCCGACGCCTTCCGATGTCTTCGATCTCGGAGAGATCATGGAGTTCTGCGCTGAGAGTCCCGCGCTGCGGGTACGCCTTCCGGCTCGTTCGAGAGGGGAAGGTCTGCCTGGACGAACCGGCCCATGAAAACACGAAAGCCCCCACCAACGGTGGGGGCTTTCGAAAGATTGTCCGGCGGTGACCTACTCTCCCACACCGTCCCCGGTGCAGTACCATCGGCG
>NZ_JBITFY010000026.1:0-87801 GCF_044456585.1 Streptosporangium sp. NPDC050855 | reverse complement strand
TAGCCGGTCATCCCCGTGTTGAACACCATCTCACCGAAGGTCTCCCCCTCGGCTCCGTAGGGGGTCCCGTGGAAGACACGTCCGTCCTCCAGCACGAGCAGGGCCGTCATCGGCTTCCTTTCAGAACTGGTCGGCCGGGCGCGTGAAAGCAGGGGAGAGCGGCGCCCGGCCGCGTACCGTCGTCTGGGATCCTCCGGGGTCGCGGGCCCCGGCCGTCCGGGTCAGGCGATCTCGAACCGGATCATGTCGTTGACCGCGTCGCACTTGGCCACCGCGTCGGCGGCGTCGCGTCCGGAGGCGATCACGTATCCGGAGGTGCAGTCGGCGACCGTCAGCAGCGGGGGAACCTCGTCGCCCTCGTTCTTGATGACGACCGCTCCCACCTCGACGTCCAGCAGCGTCTCCAGGTACGGCAGGAAGACGTTCGGCACCTCGCCCGGCTTCATGCGCCTGACCACGGCCGGGATGTCCTCGTCGACGGTGATCGACGCGATCCTGCCGGGGTCGGGGGTGAAGAACCTCACGGCCGCGCCCCTGATCGGCTCGGGGGAGGTGAGCGGCAGCTCGTCGATCCCCAGCGGGACGGTGAGCATCATCCGCGCCAGGTCCAGGCCGAAGGCGCGCCTGACCAGCTCGGGCGCACCGCTTCCGGCCAGCCGGGCGTGGGACTCCAGCACCCGCGGGCCGTCGGGGGTGAGGACGAACTCGCTGTGCGAGGGCCCCTCGGTGAGGCCGACGGCGTCCAGCAGCCTGGGGGTCAGCTCGCGGAGCTGGTCGAGGTAGGGCGCGGCGACCCGGCTCGGCGTGCTGACCTCCCACTCGACGAAACGGTCGTTCATCCGGTACTCGGAGTACCCGATGGGCAGGTGCCGGCCGGCGTGGGAGAAGGAGTCGACGCTGACGACCGGTCCCTCCAGGAACTCCTCGCCGATCGCCGACGTGATCCCCGCCTCCTGCAGGTGTTTCCACGCCAGCACCGCCTCGTCGGCGCCCGTGGCGACGTGGATGTGCAGGCTGGCGGCGCCGTCGATCGGCTTGATGACGATCGGGCCGCCGACCGACTCCAGGAACTCCGTGGCGTCCTCGGCGCTGTTCAGCGTCCGGTAGCGCACCGGGCTGAGGTCGTGCTCGGCGAGCAGCTTGCGGGTCAGCGTCTTGTCCCTCAGGGCGCGGGCCGTGGCCTCGGTGACCCCCGGCAGGCCCAGCGCGTCCACCACGTACCCGGTCGACTCGCCCGCGGGTTCGGTGGTGGTGAGGACCCGGTCGAAGGGGCGTTCCTCGTGAAGCGGCCGCAGGACCTCGAGGATCGCCGGGCCGTCGTCGATGGGCGCGTGCACGATCCGCTCACAGTGCGCCGCGATCGCCGGGTCGTACATGCCCTCCTGGTGGACGAGCACCACGTCGATGCCCAGTTCCTTCGCACCCGTCACCGGGGCGGGCCGGCCACCGATCATCGCCACTCGAAACATTCCCATTCTCCATCTCCTCGGTTCTGTCGTCAGCTCGCGTAGCAGCGGCGCAGCCAGCGCGCGTTCTGGGGCGGCATCGGCCGGAACGCCTTCCGGCGGTGCAGGACCCGGTAGTTGTCGAAGATCATGAAGTCGCCGGGCTCCAGGCAGAGTTCCTTCGACGGCATGGCCGCCAGCGTGTCGGACCAGGTCCGGAGCGCGGCGCCCGCCTCGGCGGTGCGTGCCCCGGTCGTGCCGCGGTCGTAGCGGACCCGCAGCCCCTCCGAGCTCTGCTCCAGTAGCGCGGTGTCGCTCAGCGGGCGTGCCCCCGCCGCCCCCGCGTCGTTCGACGCCGGAGGGTTCACCTCGTACGAGGGGGACTGGAGCCGGCGCTGCGTGAGCTCGTCGAGCCGGCCGACGGCGTCCTCCATGGCCGCGAGCTCGGTCGGTACCCGTTCCTCGTTGCGTACCGCGTAGAAGGTCAGGTAGCGCGGGACGTACAGGCGCGGGTTCGCGCCCGCGTCACCGAAGGGCAGGTGGGGATTGTCGGTGTGCCAGAAGAACTCGGAGTCCGCTCCCCACGAGCTGGCGGTGCCGGACGCGGCCGGGTTGGGGATCACGTTGCGGATCAGCCGTCCGTCGTTCTCGTAGCTCACCGCGAACGGTGTGATCCCGAGGAGCTGGATCAGGCCGAAGTGGAGGGCGTTGATCACGGCCAGTTCGGTCTCCGTGCCGAACCCGTTGACCGGGGTGGCGGGGAACCTCTGGGTGGGCAGGTTCTGCAGGAGGAGCGCGTGGCGGGCCGTCACCGAGAACATGTGGATGCCGTGCAGGATCTCCCCGGCCAGGTAGCGGCTCAGTGCCTGCGCGCCGATACGGGCGAGGATGGCCTCGTCCGCGTCCGGTTCCAGCTCTGCCGCGGTGACGCGCTCGGTGATCTCCTTGCCGAGCAGATCACGAGTTCCGTCCTCCAGGCGGTGGTGAGTGAGCCGAATTGAGGATGTCATCGAAGGGGTCCCATCAGTCAGCGGTGCCCGAGTCGCTCAGGCGAGACGTTCTTCGGCGATCGCCAGATCCATGACTAGACGATGCTGACTGCGATGAGATGGGACAACTGTCTCAGGAAGTCCTAAAGCGGCCAGGCCGCTAGATGTCGTGCTGCCGGGCGCCCGGACGGGGCGCCCGGCGGCAGGTCACCGGTCCGCGGCGATGCTGAGGGCGAGCCCGGCCAGGACCGTGCCCATCAGGTAGCGCTGGACGCGGATCCAGAACGGCCGTCCGGTCAGGAAGCCGGCCACGGAGCCCGCGGTGAGCACGATCAGGCCGTTGATGGTCAGGGCCACGCAGATCTGGGTGAGCCCCAGGATCAGGCTCTGCGCCGCGACGTTGCCGCGCTCGGGGTCGACGAACTGCGGGAGCAGCGAGATGTAAAGAATGGCGATCTTGGGATTGAGGAGGTTGGTGACCAGTCCCATCGTGAAGAGCTTGCGCGGAGGGTCCTCGGGCAGGTCCTTCGGGGTGAAGACCGACTGCCCGCCCGGCCGGACCGCCTGCCAGGCCAGCCAGAGCAGGTACGCGGCTCCCGCGATCTTGATGGCGGTGAAGAGCTGCGGGACGAGGGCGAAGATCGTGGAGAGCCCCGCCGCCGTCGCGGCCATGTAGACGAAAAAGCCGACCGCGACGCCGAGCAGCGAGATGAACCCGGCCCGGCGTCCCTGGGTCAGGGTCCGTGAGATCAGATAGATCATGTTGGGGCCCGGTGAGATGACCATCCCGAAGGCCACCGTCGCGATACCGACGAGGGCGTGAATGCTGATCATGAAACCTTCTTCGTGAGGCCGGCGTGCCGAGCGTGACACGCCGGCGTGTCCGGGTCGTGGCCTCCCCGCTGCGGGCAGGGAGACGCCGGGGTTCTCCGGCGGGCGGGAAGGAAGGACCGCGCCCGGTCGAGAACCCCGGCGTGTGACGAGATGTGCCTCGGTGCGGTGTCCGGACGCGCTCGCGGGCCGGTGGACGCGGTCGCGTCCGGACCGGCCCGGGCGACGTCCTCACGGACACGGCCGAGGCCGCGGGCGTCCTGTCAGATGACGCATCCCCCCATCAGGCGCGGGGCCGGTGGCGGCTCCGGAGGCGCGTGCTCCGGATGCCCGGTGTCCTCCAGGTGACCGTCGAGCCCTGGACGCCCGGCGGGCCGGTGGGCCGTTCCTCCGGGCCCGGACGTCTCCGGTCCGGTACCGGGCACCGGGGGCGGTTCGCCGAGGTCGCCGGCGACCGACTCTCTCAGCGCGTCCTCGCTGACACCCGTTTCGCGGGCCACCTGGGAGATGAGCCGCCGGGTCTCCCTGGCGATCCGGCCGGCCCCGTCGTGAAACTCCTGGTCGTGCTGGCGTCTCTTCTCTGCCGTCACGCCACAACGATACGGGAGGATTCTTGGGACAGATAGCGGCAGGGCGGCATATGGCGATTACATCGGGATCGGTGAAGGTGGACACGTCGAGCTTTGTAGAAATTTCCGGTTTAAATATGAGATGTCGGGATTAATGGGGGAGGGGTGCTGACCAGGGCTGGAGGGGCCGGACCGTGGCGGGGATATCCCCGGGACGCGAATTCGGTCCGTGATGATTCGCCCCCCGTGTCCGCTTATCCGGTCAACGGTGACGCGCCGTTTTCCGGCGGCCGGGATATGCGTGCCGGACGGTGATCACACGGTGACCACGGGGTGAATCCTTCCAGATGGCCGCGTTTATCAAGCGCGTGCCGACCCGTCGATCCGCCGATGTGGCCGTGACGCCGGTGACGCCGTGACGACACGGTCTAGTCGGGTGGCTCCGGGTGGACGGGCGATGGGAAGCGCAGTACCCAGCGGCGCTGCCACGGGGTTTCGACGGCCCGGCGGTGGTGGTGCTCACGTGTCCAGGCGACGGCGTCGGCCGGGTCGAGGCCGGCCAGGACGGCCAGGCAGGCGACGACCGTGCCGGTGCGGCCGACGCCGCCCCCGCAGGCGACCTCCACCGCGGCGCCCGCCCGCGCCCGCTCGTACAGCGCGCGAATCTGCTCCACGGCCGCGTCGCGGTCGCGGGGCAGCAGGAAGTCGGACCATCGGATCCACGCGTGCGGCCACGTCAGCCCGCCCTCGTGGCGGCGGCGGAGCCGGTCGGAGCCCAGGTAGAGGCCGAAGTCGGGGACGGGCCCCTCGGGCGGTGGACGGCGAAGGCCGCGGCCGCGGATCCAGGTGCCGTCGGGGAGCCGGAAGGCGCCATCGAGCGGCGGGCCGCCCGGCGGACGGGCCGTCGTGCCGTCGAGGGGGTCGTTCATGGGGTTCTCCTGACGTCCTTCAGTGAGCGGCGCTGCCAAGCCGCCGCCTTTCGCGGTGATTGGCAACATTGATCCGGTTACCGCACACGTCCGGCCTGCAGTAGACGCGACGCCCCCCGCGGCTGATGTCGACGAACACCCCGCGGCAGCCCGGGGCGGCGCAGGCGCGGAACCGGCCGTGCCCGAGTGCCCGGACGGCGCCGAGCAGCCCGATGCCGACGAACGCGGCCAGCTCCTCGGCCAGTGACGCGCCCGGCCTGGTCGGGACGTACCACTGCCACCGCCCGCCGGGGTCACGCTGCAGCACGGGCCTGAGTCCCGCCCGCCCGGCCAGCACGGCGCCGCCCGCGACGGCCTGATCCTCCGTCTCGGTCTCCACGACGCCGCGCACCTCCCGGCGCAGCAGGTGGACCTCGCGGACGTCGTCGCGGGACGGCACCCGTCCGCCGGCCATGGCGTCGAGCCGCAGCCCGTGCCCCGTGAGGAACTCCGTCAACGTCTCGGGGGTCGGCAGGGCCTCGCCCGTCACCGCCTGCACGGTGGGCGAGGTGTTGGCCAGATCACCGGCCAGGGTCGCCCCGGCCGCGTAGTCGGTGATGGAGATCCGCACGCTCTTCCTCGCCTCGGTAACCGAATAAACCGAACTATAACCCTTACAGGGATCATGTGGAAGCGACGGGACGCGGCCGAGGAGCCCCGCGAACCCCGGGGCTCCTCAGGACCAGGAGCCCGCGAATCCCCGGGCTCCTCAGGACCCCCCGTTCTCCCCGGTGTCGAGGGCCCGTTCGAAGGCGGTGTACGCCTCCTCGTTGAACAGGACGAACCGGACATCGGTCACCTTCGTCGGGGTGGCGCGCACGGTCTCGACCGCGATCCGGGCGGCGTCGCCGACGGGCCAACCGTAGACCCCTGCGGACACGGCCGGGAAGGCGACGACGGCCGCGCCGAGCTCGTCGGCGACGCGCAGGGACTCTCGGTAGCAGGAGGCGAGCAGGTCCGACCGGTCCTCGGTGGAGGAGTACACCGGCCCGACGGTGTGGATGACCCAGCGGGCCGGCAGGTCGCCCGCGGTGGTGGCCACGGCCTGTCCCGTCGGCAGCCCGCGGTCGTAGCGGGAGGCGCGCAGCTCACGGCACTCCCTCAGGATCGCCGGGCCGCCGCGCCGGTGGATGGCCCCGTCGACCCCGCCGCCACCCAGGAGTGAGGAGTTGGCGGCGTTGACGACGGCGTCGGCGTCCTGCTCGGTGATGTCCCCGCGGACCAGTGTGACTCTCATGCGGTACGGCCTTCCCCGAACCTCACGTCCCTCACCCCGGGGTGGGTCCCCGGCGACCTCCGGGACGCGTCCACGGGCAGCGTTCACGGAACGCGCTCACGGACACGTCCGCGGACGCGCTCACGGAACGCGTTCGCGGATGCGCTCACGCACACGTCCGCGGACGCTCTCACGGAACGCGTCCGCGGGCGCTCTCACGGCGGTCCGGCCGCGGCGGGCACGGGGTGCGGGGGTCCCGGTGCCGCCCGCCGCGGCCGGTGCTCACGCCGTGGCCGGTCCCGGGCCCGCGGCCCGGCGCGCGGTCAGCAGCAACCGGCCCGAGCCGATCCCGAAGGGCGCGTCGTCCGGCCCGCCGAACAGCCCGACGTCGACGAACCCGCCCTCGGTGAGCAGCCCGCCCAGGTGGGCGCTGGTGTACACGTGGTGCAGCGCGGTCGACTCGAACTCCTCCGCGCCCCTGCGGAAGTGGTACCTGCTGAGCAGGACGCTGCGGGCGGCGTCGTACCCGGTCGTCGTGGTCACGACGATGCCGCCCGCCTCCATGCGGCGCGGCTCCCCCCGGTAGCCCGGCAGGACGGACTCGGCGGCGGCGTTGAAGTCCACCACCAGGCCGCCGCCCGGCCGCACCGCCGCGGCGAGCGCGGCGACGAACTCGCGGGCGCCCGTGAGGTCCAGGTAGCCGAAGCTGTTGCCCATGCAGACGGCGGCGTCGAACGAGCCGTCACGCGGGACGTCCCGCATGTCGGCGACGGCGAGCTCGACGTCGAGACCGGCCTCGGCCGCGGCCCGCCGGGCGTACCCGATGGCCTCGGCCGAGATGTCCACCCCGCTCACGCGGTGTCCGCGCGCGGCGAGCGCCAGCGTGTGCCGACCGCTGCCGCAGGGGGAGTCCAGGATGCGGGAGGCGGGCCTCAGCCCGAGGTGACGTTCGATGAAGTCGGCCTCGGCCGCGGTGGCCTCCGGCGGCACGGCGCGCCGCCAGAACTCGTTCGGAAGCTCGGTGAAGAAGTCCGCGTACCACGCGGACGAGGTGTCGTGTGACAAGGTAGGGCTCCTACGGTGCTGTGCATCGAAATGATCGCGACATCACCGGGCACCACGAGGCTCGCCGACCACCGCTCGGGGGTCGGACGCGATCGTCACCGGGCCGGAACGGCCGGTGCGACGTGATGGCCCGGTATCGAATCCCGGGCTGCCATGGCTTCCTCCACGCTCGTCGCCGGACGTCGTCCGGCGGGATCCCCTCGACGGTAACAGGGCGGGCATCCGGCGCGCCTCCGATTATCCGGCGCGCGGCGCGTCCCTCGCCCGCCCGGCCCGCACGGGGGCCGGGCCGCCCCGGGAGGCACGCCGGGAGCCGAAGGCGGGCGCGGTGTCACCGGCCGCCGGTCGCCGCCTGTCCGGTGGCGCGCTCCAGGACCTCCAGGACGGTTCCGGTGAGCAGCGCGAGCCCGTGACGGCCACGGGCCACCGGGGCGTGGCGGTCCGCGGCCCGGCCGGCCGCCCGTTCGAGGGGCTCCCCGGCCAGGAGCGCCTCCTCGACGCCGGGCAGGCGCACCGGGACGCGGGCGACGCCCCCCGCGGCGACCCTGGCGAGGACGATCCGGCCACCGTCGGCCACCAGCCGCGCCGCCACCTCGACCACCGGCCACTCGGCCTCGGCCCGGGAGATCGCCCGATGGTAGGCGGCCCGCCCGCCCGGCACCGGCGGCGGCAGGACGACCGCGCGGAGGATCTCCCCCGGGCCGAGCAGGTGGTCGCGGGAGGGGTCCGAGCCGTCCCCGTACAGGCCGGGGAGCGGGAACGGGTCGCGGCCGTGGACCTCGACGACGGCGTCGCAGGCGAGCAGCGCCACCGCGAGCGAGGACGGGTGCGGGGCGATGCACGGGCCGGTCTCGGCGAGCGCCGCGTTCGGGGCGAGCCCGATCCGGGCCGGGCAGCGGTCGCCGCCGTTCTGGTGGCAGGAGGGGACGGGCGTGCGGAAGTACGCGCAGCGGTTGCGCTGCAGCAGGTTGCCCCCGACGGTGGCCGCCTCCCGGATCTGAGGGGTGGCCAGGGCGGCAGCGGTCAGCGTCAGGCAGGGATGGTCCGCGCCGAGACCGGCGTCGCGGGCGACGCGGGCGACCGTGGTCAGCGCGCCGATCCTGGTCGAGCCGTCCGGCAGCCGGGTGACACCGGACAGTTCCGGCCGGCCGCGCAGGTCCACGTGCGGCCCGGCCGCGCGGCGGCCCATCAGGTCGGTGCCGCCGGCGCGGAACTCGCCGCCGCGCCGTGCGGCCTGTTCGAGGTCGGCGAGCGCGCTCATCGGACGCCTCCCGGGGTGAGGGCGCGGACGGGCCGCGGGCAGGAGGTCAACGGGAGATCCCTTCGAGGAGCCGGTCGGGGCGGATGGGCAGGTCGCGGGGGCGCCAGCCGGTGGCGTTGTGCACGGCGTTGCCCACCGAGGCGGCCACGCCGATCGTGGAGATCTCACCGATGCCGACGCCGCGGCCGTTGACGTGGTCCCACCCGTCCCGGTGGAAGTGCACGGTGATCTCGGGCGTGTCGCCGATGCCCGGGATGCGGTAGCGGTCCAGGTCGGTGGTGAGCACGGTCCCGGTCACCGGGTCGACCAGGCGCTCCTCGTACAGCGCGTAGCCGATGCCCTGGACGACGCCGCCCTCGCACTGGCTGCGCGCCAGGCGCTCGGCGTAGACGTGACCCACCGCCATGCCGGCCCACACCCGCAGCGGCCGGACGACGCCCAGCCGGGTGTCGACCTCGACCTCGGTGACGTGGACGGATCCGCTGAAGCCCCGGCCGAGGGCCATCCCGCCCACCGGGAACGGGGTCAGGTAGCCGCGCCGGTCGCGACGGCGCCCGCCGACGACCCGGGCGCCGTCGGTCAGCCCCACCTCCCGCAGGCGCCGTGCCGCGTCGCGGACGGCCGGGGCGACCGAGGTGGTGGTACGGCTGCCGATGGAGGGCGGCCCGTGCACGGTGCCCGTCCTGCCGATCTCGACGCGGACCCGCCCGGCCGGCAGGCCGAGCTCCTCGGCCAGCACGGCCGCGATGACGCTGCGGATGCCGGTCCCGATGTCCTGGGTGGCGGTGGCGGCCACCACCGTGCCGCCCTCGACGCGCAGCTCCACCTCGGTGCCCGGATCGAGGATGTAGGGCCAGTTCGCGGCGGCCACCCCGACGCCCCGGCGGAAGCGGCCCGTCCCGGTGCCGGTCCGCGGCCTGCCGGTCCACTGCGGCAGGGCGGCGGCCACGTCGTACAGGGCGCGCCGCTTGGGGTTGCCGTCCCAGCGGCGGCGCAGTGCGACGGGGTCCTCGCCGAGGCGGTGGGCGGCCTCGTCCACCGCCTGCTCCAGCGCCCAGAGCAGGGGCGCCCCGCCCGGACCGCGGAACGGGGCGCCGGGCGGCTCGTTGGTGACCACGTCATGGTCGCGCAGCCTCCGGGGCGCCGTGCCGTACATGAGCCGGGCGAGCATCGCGACGGCCGATCCGACGGCCACGCCGCCGCGCCCGTGGACGTCCACGGACAGGGCGGCGAGGTCCCCCCGGTCGTCGGCGAGCAGGTCGAGAACGGTACGGCTGCCGGGACGGCCGCCCGCGTCGGTCAGTTCCTCGGCGCGGCCGAAGACCACCCGCACCGGGGCGCCGCAGGCCCGCGCGAGCTCGACGGCGGCGATCGTCTCGACGGTGACGCCGCTCTTGGCGCCGAAGCCGCCGCCGACGTGGTCGGCGACGACGTGCACCCGGGAGACGGGCAGGTCCCACCTGCGGGCGGCCTGCTCGGCGGCCATGCCGACGGTCTGGGTGGACAGGTGCAGGTGCAGGTCGCCGCCGGCGTCCCAGCGGGCGACGCAGGCGTGCGGCTCCATCGGGGTGTGCACCTGCACGGCGGTGGTGAAGGTGCCGCTCACCAGGCGGGGGTCGCCTGTGCGGCGCGCGGCCTCGATCCGCCTGGCGGCGGTGCGCCCGCGCCAGCTCGCCCGGGTGAAGGGGCCGCGCACGTTGCCGTTCCAGGCGCCGGGCAGGCTCACGCCCTCGCTGGAGCTGGGGGCGCGCCCGCGGGCGGCCTCGTCCTCGTAGACGAGCGGGGCTCCCGGGTCGGCGGCGCCGTCGCCGAGGGCGGCCGGCAGCGGTTCGTAGCCGATCCGGGCGGCCCGCGCGATCGCCAGGGCCTCGCGCCGGGTGGGGGCGGCGACGGCGGCGACGGGCTGGCCGGCGTAGCGGACGACGCGGTCGGGCGGGAGCAGGTCGACCACGTGGGCGGCGTCCGCGGACACGCCGGTGACGCGGGCGTGCGCCTCGGTGGAGCGGATGACGACCCCCTCCAGCATGCCGTCCTCGCGTACGTCGGTGGTGTAGCGGGCCCGGCCGGTGATCTTGTCCATCGCCTCCACGCGGGCGGGCGCGCCGGCCGGGTCGTCGTGCTCGCCCCGGCAGGCGGCCGCGACCGCCGCGAGGATCCCCTCGTAGGCCCCGCACCGGCACAGGTGACCGGCCAGGGCCGCGGCGATCCGCTCGCGCGGCGGTGCCGTGTCGCCGTGACCGTCGCGCCAGGCGTCGACGAAGGCGGCCGCCTCCACCGCGAACCCGGGGGTGCAGTAGCCGCACTGCAGGCCGTCGTGGGCCGCGAACGCCCGCTGGACGGGGTGGTCGAGCCCCTCGGCGGTGGTGATCTCGTGCTCCTCCAGCACGGCCGCCGGAAGCAGGCAGCTCACCTGGGGGACGCCGTCCACCAGGACCGTGCACGCCCCGCAGACGCCGGTACGGCAGGCCGCCTTGGTGCCGGTCAGGCCGAGTCCCTCGCGCAGGACGTCCACGACGGGGTCGTCGGGGGAGGCGTCCACCGTCGCGGGCAGACCGTTCACGGTGATCTTCATGTCTCTCCGGTTGACGTCGTCAACTTCATGTTGACAGTGTCAACCAGCTACGTTGACGTTGTCAACACAGCATGAGGGGGGGGTGGATCGGGTGGCCGACGACACCAGGACCCGCCTGATCGAGAGCGCGCTGCGGCTGCTGCGCGAGGAGGGCCTGGACGCGGTGACGCTGCGCGCCGTCGGCGACCTGACCGGCCTGTCGCGCACCGCCCCCTACCGGCACTTCGCCGACAAGACCGCGCTGCTGGCGGCGCTCGCCGTACGGGTCATCACCGACCTCAGTGTGCACGTTGCGGGACAGGTGCTGCGCGAGAGCGACCGGCGCGACCGGCTGCGGGCCTTCTACCTGAGCTACATCGCCTACGCCACCGAGCACCGCCAGGAGTACCGGCTGGTGTTCGCCTCGGTGTTCGGCGCGGGCGACCACCCCGAGCTGGAGGAGGCGATCGACCAGGTGATGACCGCGCTCGGCCTGGAGGCCGCCGGGGACGCGACGGTGACCCACGCCCGGATCATGGCCCTGCTGGCCACCGCCCACGGCCTGGCCGAGCTCGCGGTGAACGGCCACCTCACGCAGAAGGGGCTCCGGCCCGGTGACGTCGTCGACGCCCTGCTCCCCCAGGGGGAGGGCTCCGGCCCCCTGGGGAGCGTGCTCCAGGACCTGCCCGGCGAACGACCGCGGTGAGCGCGGGGCACGTCCCCGGCCGGAGCGTCCGCGCCGCGCTGCCCCGTGCCGCTCCGATCGCTCCGACCGTGCCGTGCTTCCCCGTGCCGTGCCGTGCCGTGCCGCGCCGGACCGGCCGGACCGGCCGCGCAGGGCTCAGGGCGCCAGCACCTCGACCGTGCCGCGCTCGCCGTCGACCCTGATCCGGTCGCCGTCGCGCAGGCGCATGGTCGCGTTCCCGGTGCCGACCACCGCCGGGATGCCCAGCTCGCGGGCGACGATCGAGGCGTGTGACAGGGGGGCGCCCATGTCGGTCACCACGGCGGCGGCGCGGGGGAACATCGGGGTCCAGCCGATGTTGGTCAGCGTCGTCACCAGGATCTCGCCGGGCGCGAGCCGGTCGCCCTCCTCGGGGCCCGTCAGGACGCGGGCCACGCCCTCGACGACGCCGGGGGAGCCCGGGAAACCGGTCACCGTCTCGCTCACCGGCGTGACGGAGCCGCGGGCGTCGAACAGGTCGCCGCGCCGGTCGGCGCCGGCGGCCCAGCGGACCGGGTCGAACCTGCCGACGATCACCGTGGGGTAGACGGGCAGCGCCGCGTACCGCTCGTGGGTCGCCCGCCGGACGGCGACCTTCGCCAGGGGCCCCTCGTCACCGCGCAGCACGGCCAGGAGCTCCTGGATCGACAGGAAGAACAGGTCCTCGCCGTGGCCGGTGAGCTCACCGGCCCGCAGCACGAAGGCGCGCAGCGCCCAGAAGGTACGGATCACCTCCGAGCGGGACGTCTCCCGGTCGCGGACGACGGTGTTCCACCGGGCCAGGCGCGCCCGCGTCCGGGCCACCTTGCGGGGGTGGCGTTCCGCGAAGCGCCTCCAGGCCGCGTCGCGCGCCTGCCGGCGGCGGTCGAACAGGGCGGACGTGCGCCCGCCGTCCGCGGACATGGCCGCGAGCTGCGCGTCGATCCAGCCGGGGTCCTCCCCGGGCCTGGGCATGGAGACCTCGAACTCGTGCGCGCCGCGGTGCCCGTACAGGCGGGCGAAGGTCTCCCGGTCGATCTCCCCGGCGGCGAGCCGCTCCAGCCCGACGATCGTGCCGAGGCTGGCCAGCTCCCCGTCGTCGCCCGCCCCGGTGAGCATGGCCTCGGCGTCGGTCTCGCCGGCCAGCCTGTACAGCCTCTGGCGGGTCATGACCAGCGCCAGGCCGCCCTGGCGCCCGGCGGCCTCCATCACCCGGCAGGCCTGGACGAAGTACGGCAGCAGCTCCGACTCCCAGAGCACCACCAGCTCGCCCGCGGTCGCGGCGGTGGCGGCCCGCTCGCGCAGCGCCTCGCAGCGCCGCCGTGCCGTGGCGAGGAAGGCGGGCATCACGCGCGTCCCGGCCGCGACCCGCCTGCGGACCGCGAGGGCGACCGGCAGCACGGTCCTGACGATCCGCAGGCGCGAGACGGGCAGCAGCGGGACCTCCACCCCGGGCGGCAGCCTGCCGAAGACCTGCTCGATGGCGCCGACCCTGCGGCCCATGCCCAGCGCGCGGGCCACCGAGAACGCGACGCTCAGGTTCATGTAGAACCGGCCGCCGATGTTGCCCACGACCTTGAAACCCGGCAGCTGGGACGCCGCCATCGCCTCGGAGATGAAGATCTGCACCAGGGACCAGGTGCACGGCGTCATCACGTCGGGAACGGCCTCGCCGAGGTTGGCGGAGGTCCACAGGTAGTCGCCGGTCAGGCTGTCGTTCCACTCCTCGACCTGCGGGCCGAGGCGGGTGATCGGGCGGGCCTGCAGGACGAGGAACGCCCCCGCCCGCCTGGCCCACTCCACGTCCATGGGCGTCCCGTACAGCTCCTCGATCCTCGCCGCGAGCCGTGCCAGGTCCGCGATCTGGGCCCGGTCGAGGACGGGACGGCGGCGCAGCTCCACGGGGACCGGCTCCTCGCGGGTGCCGCCGGGCACGCGGACCGTCATGACGGTCTTGTCGCCGGTCCGCTCCTCGACGACCTCGCCCCCGGGCACGCCCACGACGACGGTGTCGGGCGTGACCTGCCCGCCCACGACGGCCTCGCCCAGCCCCCAGGCGGCGTTGACCACCAGCTGGTCGCGGGCCCCGGTCACCGGGTTCGCGGTGAACAGCACGCCCGCCGCGTCGGCGTCCACGAGTTCCTGGACCACCACGGCCAGGGCGACGTCGTCGTGCGGGACGCCGTTCGAGACCCGGTAGGCGATGGCGCGGGCGGTCCAGAGCGAGGCCCAGCAGCGCCTGACCGCGTCCGGCAGGGCGTCGCCGCGGATGTTGAGGTAGGAGTCCTGCTGCCCGGCGAACGACATCCCGGGCAGGTCCTCGGCGGTGGCCGACGACCGTACGGCGACCGGCACGTCGTCGCCGAGACCGGCGTGGGCCGCGCGGATCTCGGCGACGAGCCCGGCGGGCATCTCCCGCCCGGCGAACAGGGCCGCGATCCGCCGCGCGGCCTCGTCCGGGGAGGCGCCGGAGACGGCCTCCATGATCTGCTCGTTCAGGCCGTCGCGCGCGACGAAGTCGCGGTAGGCGTCGGTGGTGACGTGGAACCCGGCGGGGACCGGCAGCCCGGCGCGGGCCAGCCGGGCCAGCGAGGCCCCCTTGCCGCCGGTCAGTGCGAGGTCGGCCGCCTCGTCGTCCAGGGGGAGGATCCTCACCGCGTGCTCTCCTCACTGCCGAGGGAGACGCGCAGCTTCCGCTGCGCGCTCTCCACGGCGGCGTCGACGTAGTCCAGGGTGGCCCGTGCCGCCGCGCGGGCGGCGCCGGCCGGGATCGGGCCCTCGGGTTCCACCGCCCGGCCACCGGCGTCGGCGATCAGCTGCGCCAGCCGTTCGTCGGAGGGGCGGTACCCGTCCGGCATCATCTGCGAGACGATCAGGAACCCGTACAGCACCGAGACGATCGTGGTCACCTGCTCGGCGGGGGACAGGTCGCCGCGCAGCGCGCCGTGCTCGCGCAGCGTGCCGAGGTAGGTCCGGAAGTCGCCGCCCAGTTCCTCGGCGGCCCGGTGCTCCCGCTTGCGGCGGGTGAGCCTGCCCAGCACCGCCGAGTCGCCCAGCAGGCTCGCCCGCATCAGGGGCCTGCCCAGCAGCTCGGCGGCGAGCAGGGCGAGCAGGTCGCGGAGCGTGCCGGGGCCCTCGGTGATCCGCCGCCGCACCTCGGTGATCATCTCGACCCGCTCGCGGCGCAGCAGCGCGGAGAACAGCTCCTCGCGCGTCTTCCAGTGCAGGTAGATCGTGCCCTTGGCGACCCCGGCCCGCTGGGCGATGTCCTCGACGGTGGTCTTGTCGTACCCCCAGCGCAGGACGAGGTCGCAGGTGGCGTCCAGGATGCGGTGCGCCCGCGCGAGCCGGTGCGCGGCGTCCTGCGGGGGGCGCCCGGCCCTTCTGGTGTCCGATCCCACGGTCCCCGCCGTTCTCAATAGTTTGACCATATCTTCTTATCCGGTCATTAAATTGATAGCACACGTTCGGCGGTGCCGGGCAGGGGGCCCGGGGCCATGGTCGGTGTCGCGGACGGGGGCCTGCCTGTGGCGGAGGGGGGACGCGCCTGGGAGAGCCGTGGTGAGGGCGGATCGGCGGTCGGCGCCGGAACAGTCCCGATCTAGGATGGTCGCCCATGACCGAGCCGGACTTCCTCGCCGCCACCCGTACCGCCTACGAC
Organism: Streptosporangium sp. NPDC050855; assembly: GCF_044456585.1. NCBI lineage: Bacteria > Bacillati > Actinomycetota > Actinomycetes > Streptosporangiales > Streptosporangiaceae > Streptosporangium > Streptosporangium sp. NPDC050855. The sequence continues at coordinate 72,542 of NZ_JBITFY010000026.1, read as the reverse complement.
GCCGCGGCCGTCCCCTACGCCGAGCTGGTCGGCGAGCACTTCCCCACCGACCTGATCGGCCACGCGATGCTCTCCGTCCTCGCCGGCCGGGTCAGGGCGGCCGGTGGCGGCCCGGTGGCCGACGTGGGGTGCGGTCCGGGGCACGTCACCGCTCACCTGAACTCCCTGGGCGTGGCCGCCTTCGGCGTCGACCTGTCACCGGAGATGATCGCGCTGGCCCGAGAGGCCCATCCCGGCCTCCGCTTCGAGGTGGGGGCGATGGAGGACCTGCGGGTGGAGGACGCCTCCCTGGCGGGGGTCCTCGCCGGCTTCTCGATCATCCACACCCCGCCCGGGCACCTTCCCGGGACGTTCGCCGAGTTCCGCCGCGTGCTCGCCCCCGGCGGCCACCTGCTGCTGTCCTTCCAGGCGTACGACCGTCCCACCGAGGCGGCCGAGGCGTTCGACCACAAGGTGTCCCCGGCCTACCGGTACTCGCCCGACCACGTGGCCGGGCTGCTGGCCCGGACCGGGCTCACCGAGGTGGCCCGGCTGATCCAGGCTCCGGGCGAGGACCCGGTACGGGGCTTTCCGCACGCGCACCTGCTCGCCCGGCGGTGACGCCGCCGCCGACGCCGCCGCCGATGCCGAGGACGCCGAGGACGCCGAGGACGCCGTCGGCGGGGCCGTCACCCGCGGGCGGCACGCGGCGCCTCCACCGCAGCGTGCCGCCCGTTGACCGGCCGGTTCCCGGACCGGGCGACGGGACCTCCTGGAACCCCGGCGCCCAGGACGCCGATGACGCCGAAGACGCCGGGGTCAGGCGGCGGGGTGCAGCAGGACCGGCAGCGCGCGGTGCCCGTTGGCGATGAAGGAGTCCAGCGGCCGCAGCTCCTCGGCGGGGACGGCGAAGGCGAGGCCGGGGAACCTGTCGAACAGCGACGACAGCGCGATTCCGGCCTCCAGCCGGGCCAGCGAGGTGCCCAGGCAGTAGTGGGCGCCGTAGCCGAAGGCCAGGTGCTCGCGGCGGGTCGCGCGGGTGATGTCGAACCTGTCGGCGTCGTCGCCGTGCACGGCCGTGTCGCGACCGGCGCCGGCGTACCCGGCCAGGATCGGCTGGCCCTCGCCGATCACGATGCCGTACTCGTCCAGGACGATGTCGCTGACCGCGTAGCGCAGCGGCAGGTTGGCCACGGGCGCCCGCCAGCGCAGCGCCTCCTCGACCACGTCCTCCCAGGAGCTCTCGCCCGCCAGGACGCGCCGGAGCTGGTCGGGGTGGGTGAGCAGAGCGTACAGGGCGTTGTCGATGAGGTTGACGGTGGTCTCGTGCCCGGCGGCGATCATCAGGAAGAGGGTGTCGACGAGTTCCTCCTCGCTGAGCCGGGAGTCGCCCTCCCCGTCGCGCGCGGTGATCAGGTCGCTGGTCATGTCGTCGCCGGGGTTCTCCCGCTTGGCGGCGACCAGGCCGGTGAGGATGGCGTAGGCGTCGCGCTGGGTGGCCAGGACCTCCTCGACGTCGGCGGAGGTGTGGAACACGCTGTCGACGACCCGGCGGATGTCGTCGTGCGACTCCCCGGGCAGGCCGAACAGCTCCGCGATGACCCGCATCGGCACCTGGTACGCGAAGGCGTCGCGCAGGTCGACGACCTGACCGGCGGGGACGGCGGCCAGGCCGTCCAGCAGCTCGTCGGTGATCTGCCGGACGCGCGGGCGCAGCGCCTCGGTGCGGCGCGGGGTGAACGCCGGGGAGATCAGCCGGCGCAGCCGGGCGTGGTCGGAGCCGTAGGCGGTGAACATGTTGTTGACGGCCACCCAGGTGAACAGCGGCCAGTCCTGCGTGATCCTGCCCTCCCTGAAGGCGGGCCAGTGCCGGCGCGGGTCCTTGGAGACGCGCGGATCGCCGAGCAGCCGCCGCAGCAGCTCGTGGTCGGTCACCGCCCACGCCTCGACCCCGCCGGGGAGCGTCACCAGTGCCGCAGGGCCTGCGGCGCGGAGGCGGGCGGCCTCGCCGTGGATGTCGGCACCGGTGGGGTCGATGGTGAATGGGCAGGCGCTGGTGACGTCCATGAGCTGTCTCCTAGGGAAAGGGGATGCAGGGGCGTGAAGTGCGTGGGCAGGGAGGTCAGGGCGCGCTGGAACGGCCCCGGCCGCCACCGCAGGTCGGCGGCGGGCACGGACAGCTCCACGTCGTGCAGGCGGTCCAGGAGCCGTTCGATGGCGGCGGTGGCGATGAGGCGGGCCGGGTCCTTGGCGGGGCAGGCGTGCGGGCCCGCCGAGAAGGCCAGGTGGGCGCGGTTGCCGGCACGGTTCAGCGACGGGTTCAGGACGGGGTCGTTGTTGGCCGCCGCCAGGCTGACGACCACCGGGTCGCCCGCGCGCAGCAGCACGCCGCGCAGGTTCACGTCGTGGCGCGGGTAGTGGACGGCGTAGTTGGCCATCGGCGGGTCCTTCCACAGGACCTCCTCCAGGGCCGCGTCCACGGGCAGGGTGCCGCCGGACAGGTCACCGGCGAAGCGGTCGTCGGACAGCAGCAGCTGCAGCGCGTTGCCGATCAGGTTCGTCACCGGCTCGGTGCCGGCGGCGATCATCAGCGTGCAGTGGTGGATCATCTCCTCGTCGTTCAGCCCCGCCGGGTGGGACATCAGCCAGGAGGTCACGTCCGCGCCCGGCCGGGCGCGCTTGAGCGTGATCAGATCGACCATGTACCGGGTGAACAGCTCGTTGCCCTCGGCGGCGCCGTCCCCGCCCTCGAACATCTTGGCCAGCGCGGCGACCAGCCGGGGACCGGCGTCGTCGGCCTGCCCGAACAGCTGGTTGAAGATGAGCACCGGCAGCGGCGTGGCGTAGTCGGCCAGCAGGTCGGCCCGCCCGCGCGGGGCGAAGACGTCGATGAGCTGGTCGGCGGTACGGGTGATGAACCCGTACAGGGTGTGCGGGTCCACCCGGGCCAGGCTGTCGGTGATCGCCTGGCGGTAGCGGCCGTGGTCGGGCTCGTCGGAGAACAGCGCGTTGGGCCGGTAGCCCATCATCGGCATGACCGGGCTGTCGGCCGGGACCTCGCCGGTGGCCAGGGCGCGCCAGTTGCGCGGGTCCTTGGAGTAGATGTGCGGGTTGCGCAGCACCTCCAGGGCCGCGTAGTAGTCGGTGACCAGCCAGGCGTACACGGCGGGGGCCAGCTCGACCGGGGCCACCGGTCCCAGCGTGCGCAGCCGGGCGTAGACGCCGCGGGGGTCGGCGGCGAACTCGGGCCCGTACAGCGGGGCGCACTGCCAGGACGCGGCCGGCGGGTCGGAGCCGGCCGCGGGCGCGGCGGGGGTGGCGAGGTGGCGGCGGGCGGTCACACGAGCTCCTTGGTGGCGCGGTCGAGCAGGTACTGCACGAGGGTGATCAGGGCGTTGCCCGCGGAGACGCGGTCGCGCGCGTCGCACACCACCAGCGGGGTCTCCTCCAGCAGGTCCAGCGCGCCGCGCAGGGCCGCGAGGTCGGGGGCGGGCGCGTCCTCGAAGTGGTTGACGGCCACGGCGTACGGCAGGCCGTGGGACTCGACCAGGTCCATCACCGGGAAGGAGTCCTGCAGGCGGCGCGTGTCGGCCAGGACCAGCGCGCCGAGCGCGCCGTAGGCCAGGTCGTGCCAGAGCTGCCGGAACCGTTCCTGCCCGGGGGCGCCGAACAGGTACAGCACCAGGTGCTCGTTGAGGGTCAGGCGGCCGAAGTCCAGCGCCACGGTGGTGGTGTTCTTGCCGTGCACGTCCGCCAGGTCGTCGACGAGGGCGCCGCTCTGCGTCATGATCTCTTCGGTGCGCAGCGGAGTGATCTCCGACAGGGCGCCCACCAGGGTGGTCTTGCCGACGGCGAAGTGCCCCACGATGAGGATCTTCACCGATCGCCGCACCGTGGCGCCGAGGTAGACGGCGCCCGGGGGACGCTCAGACCAGGGCGCGAAGCCCATCGAGTACCTCCTGTAGAAGTTGGATGTCGGGACCGTGGACGACGGGGGCCGGGGCGCGGGTGCTGATCTGACCGGCCTCGGCCAGGTCGCTGAGCAGCACCTTGGTGACGCTGACGGGCAGGGACAGGTAGGCGGCGATCTCCGCCACCGACAGCGCCCCGCCCCAGCACAGCTCCAGCAGGCGGCGTTTCTCCGGGCTGGTGCCCAGGTCCGGCGCGCCGAAGGCCGCGTCGGCGACGACCAGCGTCACCAGGTCGAAGGGCACGCGGGCGTGGGCGCGGCCGCCGGTCACCACATAGGGCCGCACCAGGTCGTCGTCGCGCGGGACCGGCGTCATGACGAGGTGGTGACGCCGTTGCGGGGCGGGCTGGTCATCTCCCGGCCCAGCTGGTCGACGGTCTTGTGCATCTGGTACGCGATCACCTGCAGGTCGGCCGCGCCGGTGCACGACACCGCCAGGTAGGAACCCGCCCCGGCGGCGATGACGATCACGTACCCGTTGGCGAACTCCACCATGGTCTGGTGCCAGGAGGTCCGAGGGTCGCCCAGGCACGGCCCGGCGAGGTTGCGGCTGAGGGACTGCAGCGCCGACGCCGCGGCGGCGTACACCTCGGCCTGCTCCCGGGTGATCCCGGCCGAGTGGGCGTCCAGCAGCCCGTCGGCGGTCAGCACGATCGCGTGCCGGACCTCGGGCAGGTTCACGATGTCGTTGAGCATCCAGCTGTCCGTTGTGCTCACTGTCGGTTTCCTTCGTGCTCGATCGGGTGGGAGGCGCGGGCGGCGTCGGACCCACGCTGGAACGCGCCCATGGCGGCGGCCGCGCGTTCCGCCGACCGCGCGGGTTCCGCGGGCGCGGTGAGCGCGGTGACGTTCTGCTGAAGGTCGGCGTCGGGGACGAGGCGGCGACGCTGGGGGTAGCCGTTCGATCCCGGGGCCGGCCCCGCGGCCGGTTGCGCGACGGGGTGGGCGGCCGGTCGTACCGTCGGGTACCGGTCCGACGAGGACGACGCCTGGGCCTGGGCCTGTACCTGGGCCAGGCCGGGCGAGGACGAGTGGGCCGGGGAGGCCGAGGGCAGGGCCGCGTTCGAGGCGGACGACGGCAGGGAGGGGCCGGTCCCCGTGCCCGCGTGGGTCAGCAGCGCGTTGGGCAGGAACACCACGGCGCGCACACCTCCGTAGGGAGATCGGGAGTCCACGGTGACCTGGAAGCCGTAGCGCCGGGCGAGCGCCCCGATGGCGGGAAAACCGATCTTCGGCGGGTTGCCCAGCCGGGTGACGTCCACCGGGTCGGCGCCGGACAGGGTCTGGGTGGCGCGCTGCTTGTCCTGCTCGTGCATGCCGATGCCGCGGTCGTCGATCACGATGACGGCGCCGTTGTGCACCGACTCGATGCTGACCTCGACGTCGGTGTCGGGCGCGGAGTGGCGGGTGGCGTTGTCCAGCAGCTCGGCCATGGCCAGCACCACGGGCTCGACCGCCAGGCCCACGACCGCCCGGTCGGTCTGCGCGGACGTCTTGACCCGCAGGTAGTCGCGGATGCGGGAGGTCGCGCCGCGGGCCACGGTCTCCAGCGCGACGTCACCGCGCTGCCGGCCCGGCCAGGACCCGCACAGCACCGCGATCGCCTGGGCGCGCCGGCCGAACTGGGCGTTGGTGTGGTCGATCTCCAGCAGTCCGGCCAGCACGTCGGGGTGGTCGTGGCGGCTCTGCATGGCGGAGATGGCCCGGCGCTGCTCACCGGCCAGGCTCTGCAGGCTCCGCATCGTGGCCGTCAGCGTGGCGCGGGCCGCGTGGTCGGCGCGGGCCAGCGCGGAGTGCACGTGGTACGTCAGCAGCGGCATCGTCGCCTGCAGGTTCTGGCCGTACTCGGTGGAGGTCAGGTGCTCGTGCACGGGGCCCGGGACCACCACCGAGGGCTGGGAGAGGGACTCGGCCAGCGCGGGCAGGCGGGACGTGACCAGGTGGCGGGCCTCCTCGTCGCGGGCGCGCAACTGGTCGGCCAGCTCGTCGTTCCGCCGTCGCAGGGCTCTGGCGGCACGCCACTGGCGCACCGCCACCACCGCGGTGGCCACCAGGCACAGCGCGAGCAGGGCCGCCAGCACCTCCGGCAGGGGTTGTGACATCAGGTCCTCTTGATCGGGATAGGGATGGGCGAGGTCGCGCGAGGCAGGGGAGCCCGGCTCCGGGGCGAGGCGCGGCGGCTCGGGCGGAGCCGCCGGGCGGCGCCGGCGGGGGCCGGGACGGTCATGGTGCCGGTCCTTTCCGGATGGTGCGGGCCGGCCGGAACCGTGAGGTGACGACCGGCCCGCGGACGCACACCCTGAGAGCCGAATCCTGTCGGGGGTGTGCGAGCGGGAACGCGGCGGATCGTGTCGGGCGCGGGGCCCGTCCGCCGCGCGGATCGGAGGTGACGGGCCGCGGCGGGGCCGCGGCCCGGGATCACGCCGTACCGCCGAGGGTATGATCGTTTGCGCCGCGCCTGAACTCGTACATACGGGCACCATTGGGAACGCATGGGTCAAACGCCCATTTACAGGGATTTCCCGAATTCGTACATATTTCCGTATGGTCGATCATTCATGCCTCTATTGCTTCAGGGGGAACAGGGGCGGGCGGCGGCCCGGCGGTCACCACCGCGGGCGCGCGTCACCGGCGACGTGAACATTTCATCGCGCGACGGCGAAGTGGCCGCATCCGGACACGTACGGCGGCGTCCCGCCTCGTGCCCGGCGGCCTTCCGTCACGACGTCGCGCCGCCCCCGGGCGGGAGGACCGTCATGCCGCGCGCGTCCTCGGGGCCGCGCCCCGGGGCCGCTGACCAGGCCGGAGCGCTCTTTCCCGCGTGTCGCCTGGCCTGCCAGCGCATATCCTGACGCGCTGCGAGGTGGTTCATGCGGGCATCTCCAATACGCTGCGGCTACCGTTTCCGGCCATCATGTACAGATGGTGATTATGGACCATATGCAAAGCAGCATGAAAGGGGAGGGCGAGCAAAAAGAAGGACATGCAGAGAGTCATATGACGTCTCACGCTGTAATCGCGAAGGCCGCCGTACCCGGCCGCAATGGTGAATCCCATGTCAATCACCGCACGTCCGGCAGGGGCCGTGTGTGAGTCAACACGCACGGTCAAGACGGCGAATGGATGAACGCGAGGAGGGCTCGGACACGCCGTTCCCCGTCGGTGGGGCCTCAGGACACCCGGGACGGCGCGGCGGTCCAGGTGTCGCAGGCGGCGGGGGAGACCGCGCCGCGACCGCGCTCGAACCAGCGGACCCGGTTGGCGCCGATGCCGTGCGTGTGGCGCCCGCCCTCGTCACCGCTGGCGCGGAGCGCGTCGCGCAGCACCTCCCAGTCCTGCCCGGTACGCGGCAGGAAGCGCCGTACGCCGCCCAGGAACACGCCCGACAGGCAGTCCGCCTGCAGCTCGTAGCGGCGGCCCAGCTCGGCCCCGCGGGCGCGGTCGGAGCGGGCGAGGGCCTCGTAGGCGGCCCTGATGCCCGTGAGGCTCTGCAGGTGGTGGCCGTACTCGTGGGCCGCGACCTTGAGCGGGTACAGGTCGGTCCGGCCCTCGATCCAGGCGCCGTCGAGCGGGAACACCAGCGTGGCCCGCCCGGTGCAGTAGAAGGCCGCGGCGTTGGGCGGCCAGCGCAGCCCGCACACGCGCCGCGCGGGCTCCTCGTAGAAGCGGACCGCGGGCTTGCGGAACCTCAGGCCGGCGCGGGCGAAGTGCGCCGACCACGACCTGTCCAGGCATCCCAGGACCGCCTTCAGGTACTCGCGCGTCCGCGGGACGCCCCGGTCGACGAGCGGCGGCTCCTGGCACGGCGCGGCCACCAGCCTGCCGGACTTCAGCAACGGGTTCCCGGGCGGGGCGGCCCGTGCGGCTCCGGCGGGAGGGACGACCGCGACCGGCAGGACGGCCAGGCACGCGACCACCGGAACGGCCCGTCGTACGAGGGCGGCCGGACGACACCGCGAAGGCCGCCGGAGGTCCGCGCGGAACGGGAGGAGGCGCACGGTCGGACAGCATAGGACCTCCGGCCCTCCGGCCGTCGAGCCGGCTGCGGTCAGGCCCAGGACGAGGTCCCGAGGGTGATGACTCGTAAGCCTTCTTCAGACCCGGGTCGATCGGGTCGATCGGGCCGATCGGTTCAGGAGGCCGGCGCGGACGGGGTCGCCGGGGTGGCCGGCGCCGGCGGGGTGGCGGGCGTGGACGGGCTCGCGGGCGCGGACGGAGAGGCCGGCGCGGGCGGAGCGTCGGGCGCGGAGGGGGTGGCTGGCACGGGCGGGGGGCCGCCGGGCCGGTGGCCGTGGTGCCGGCCGCCCCGGTCGCCGCGGTCGCCGCGCATGCCGTACCGGTCGCGCACGGGCGTGTCGCGGATCATCACGGCGGTGGCCGTCCCGGCGTTCACCTTCGCCACGACCCGGACCTTCTGGCCGGTCTTGATCGTGTCGATGCCGGTGCCGCCCCGGCCGACCCGGGTGGCGCCGTCGACCGCGTACTCCCTGGTGTGACCGTCCTCGCTCCTGACCGTGATCGAGTCCTGGTCGACGGCCGTGACCTCGCCGTACTGGGTGGCGACGGTCACGTACGCGCCCTCGCCGTCCGGTACGACGAACTCGCCGTGGATGGAGGGGCCGCCCAGGCCCATCCGGTGCCCCCGGCCCCGGTGCTGTCCGGGCACCTCGTCGGAGGGCGCCCCGGACGGGCTCGCCGCCGGAGCCGTGGGGGCGCCGGCCGTGGGCGTCGGAGCCGGTGAGGGCGAGAACGCCGCCGCCGTGGCGACGCCGGCGCCCGTGATCACGACGAGCGCGCTGGTGGCGGCGAGCAGCAGGGAACGGGGGAGACGGCGCCTGGGCGGTTCGTTCGCCAGTGTCTCCGCGGAGCTGAATCGATCCGGCTCAGGTGCCATTGTTCTTCCTCCCGATAGGTGCGCAACATGACAACCATGCATCAACACCCCTAAAAGCCCTGTAAGAGAGCCGTCCATGTCCTCGGGGCCGATCCCTCGCCACCGGACGAGGCACGCCCTTATCCGGTTGCGTACCCCCCGGCGCCGTGGCAGGGTTGGCCACGCTTCTCGGCACGCACGCACATGACAAAGGATTGAGGCCATGGTCTCGGCGTCCCTTCGCGGTCGCCGCCGGCACTGACCGGTCTGCTCTCGCAGCACCGGCGGCATCGGTGCCACGCCCCTCTCGCGGCGACCCCACGCGCGGTGTCCCGACACACCGCTCCGTCCCCGGTACGGGGACGGCCACGGACCGATGCCGGGTCTGACGATCCCGCGCGTCCCATCCGATCCGGCACGTCCGGCGGGAGCGCGCCCCACCATGTCATCTGCGTGAGGTCACCATCATCATGGACATCGACGTCCAGAATTTCACCGTCGCCAACCTTCGCCGCCGTCCCGTGGTCGTCCAGGCCGGAGGCTTCGTCGCGGGGTTCCAGCGCGACACCACCAGCCCCTACCTCAACTACGCGACCCCCGTGCCCGGCGCACGACCGACCGGCCGGGACGTCGCGTCGCTGATCGAGGCGTTCCGCGAACGCGGCCTCAAGCCTCGGCTGGAGTTCGTGCCGGACGCCGCCCCGGCCGTGGAGGCCGCGCTGCGCGAGGCGGGGTTCACCACCGAGGCGGTGCACGAGTACCTGGTCTGCACCCCAGCCACGCTGGCAGTGCCACCGGTGCCACCGGTGCCGTCGGTGTCGTCGGTGTCGCCGGCGCCGTCGGTCACCGGTGCGTCCGCGCTCCCGGTGGAGGTCCCGGCCACCGACGAGGACTACGCCTCGATCGACGCCGCCCTGTCCGAGGCGTTCGACGGGGAGTTCGTCTCCTCCCCGGAGGGCGCGGCCCGGCTGCGACACATCCAGGAGAGCGGCGGCGCGGTGCGGTTCGTCCGGGCACCCGGCGGCGGCTGCGCCGGTGGGGCCTGCTGCTCCGCACCGGCCGTGGGCACCGCCGAGCTGTCGGGCGTGGGCACCCGCCCCGCCTTCCGCGGCCGTGGCATCGCCGTCGCGGTCACCGCCGCGCTCACCGAGGTCATGTTCGCCCGGGGAGCGGATTCGGTATGGCTGGAGTACGGGGGCGAGGGGTCACGCCGCGTCTACGAACGCGTCGGCTACCGGCCCCGGGGCACCCGCCTGTACATGGCACTCGAAGGGTGAGGGCACGGGCGGGACGAGCCGTCCCGCCCGGCTCCTGACCGGTCAGGCGACCGGGGACAGCAGGGGACGGGCGGACCGGCACGGGGTGACGGCCGGGCGGTGCGGGGCGACGGCGCGGCCGTCGGGCAGGAGCTCGCCGGTGTCGTCGAACAGGACGACGCCGTTGCACAGCAGGCTCCACCCCTGCTCGGGGCGGAAGGCGACGGGGCGCGCGGCCTCGCGGTCGGACGCGTACGCGGAGGGGCAGCGGGGTTCGTGCTGACACATGGCGGACCTCGATGGTCGGCTCGGCGGATGACGGCTGCTCGCCGTCGAACACCTCCCACTATCACCCCGGAACCGTCCGCGGGTCCTCGTACAAATACCCCTAACGTCGTTCCGTTGAAAGTACGGGTTCATAGGGGTCGGGACGGTGCCGCCGTGCGCGGGCCCGTCCCGCCACCCCGCCCCCGCGGGCACCCGGCCCCGGCGGCCTCGCCCTGTGGCCGGGGCCGCCGGGGCCGGGGCGCGCCTCCTAGTGGAGGAGGTAGAGGTCGAAGGAGGAGCCGGCGGCGGCCCTGCACTCGAAGTCGAGGGCACCGTTGAAGACGGCCCTGACGCCGGCGTTGGCACAGAAACTGCGCATCCTGTAGGTGCCCGCGTAGTACCAGCTCTCGGCGAGCCGCGCGGAGTCGGCCGCCGACACCGTCCCGGCCGACACCGTCCCGGCCGACACCGTCCCGGCCGACACCGTCCCGGCCGTCGCGGGAGCGGCCGTGGCGCCGAGGGTCAGTCCGCCCGCGATCAGCACCGCCGTGGCCAGACGACGAGTTCTCATTCTGTTCCGCCCTTCGTGAGGAGGCGCGCGCCCGTGAGCGTCGATCCGCGAAGGACCGCGTACGGGGCGCGTGATGTCCCCTCAGAGGGTTCACGGGCACCCTTGGAAGCCACTTGCGGATCGCCTGGAGAGGCGGGGCGGTGATGTGGCTCGTCCAGATCCGATGGGTGTGCCCGCCCAAAAAGACGGCGACCCGGCCACCGTGGCCGGCGACCTGTCGTAGGGACACCGTCCCGGCACGTGCCCCGGAAGGCCGTCCCCGCCCCTGTCCCCGTCCCCGGACGCGGCGCACGCGCCGGGCGACGGGGGCGGTCCCGGCGGGAGGATCCGGCGCGGGACGCCCAGCGGGGCCGGTCCGTCCCCATCGCAGGTGTTCGGCCCTGTCGAAGCCGAGGGCACGGGCCTGGCGGATCATCCGCGCGCTGCTCACGTAGACCGGTGTCGCGGCCTTGTGGGGGTAGCGCCGCAGGGCCCGCAGATCCCAGTGGTTGGGGTAGGAGTGGCTGGCGACGATGGCGGTCAGCGGCGGGAGCTCCTCGACGGTGAGGCCGAGCGGCTCGCCACGGTGCAGGTGCCACCGCTCGGTGAAGGACGGATCGGTCACTACGGCATGCGCGCCGATCTCCAGGAGCACGCAGGAGTTGGCCACCCGGGTCACGGCGAGAAGAGGTCGGTTGCTCATGCCGTCACGATGCAGGTTGATGTGCGCATGAAGTCAACCATGACCATCGGCGAGCTCGCCGGAAGGTTCGAGCTGCCCACGCACGTGCTGCGGCACTGGGAGAGCGCCGGCCTGCTGACCCCGGTGAGGCAGCCGAGCGGTCATCGCCGGTACGGCTCGGCGGACCTGCGGCGGGTGGCGACGATCCTGATGGGCAAGGAGGCGGGGCTGGGCCTGCGCGATCTCTCCCGGATCCTCTCCTCTCCCGACCCGATGCGGCACGCCGGCCTGCTCAGGGAGCACCTCGCCGTGCTGGAACGGCGCATCGCGCGGGCACAGGCGGCCAAGGACCTCATCGAACACGCGCTGGACTGCCCGCTCAGCTTCGACGAATGCCCCCACGCGCACGAGCAGATCGAGGCGCGGATCCCCTCGCAGGCCTCCTCCCGCCGCGAGGGCCGAGCCGCGCCACGACCCGGCGACCCCGGCACCTAGGATCGGGCCATGGCCCTGACCGCGGAGGACGTCGACCGGTTCGAGGCCTTCAGGCCGCGCCTGGAGGCCATCGCCTACCGCCTGCTCGGCTCCGCCGGGGACGCCCAGGACGCCGTGCAGGAGACGTTCCTGCGCTGGCAGGCCGCGGACGTCGGCCGCATCGAGGTCCCCGAGGCATGGCTGACGAAGGTCCTCACCAACCTGTGCCTCAACCAGCTCGCCTCGGCGCGGTCACGCCGCGAGACCTACGTGGGCCAGTGGCTCCCCGAGCCGCTGCTCGCCGGGGACCCGATGCTCGGCCCGGCCGAGACCGCCGAGCAGCGCGAGTCGGTCTCGTACGCGGTCCTCGTGCTCATGGAGCGCCTGACGCCCAACGAGCGGGCGGTGTACGTGCTGCGGGAGGCGTTCGGCTACCCGCACCGGGAGATCGCCGACATCCTCGGCATCACCGAGACCGCCGCCCAGCAGATCCTCCACCGCGCCAGGAGGCACGTCGCGGACGGCAGGGTCCGCGCCGAGGTCGACGAGGCCGCCGCCCGGCGGATCGTCGAGGAGTTCCTCGCGGCCGCCACCAGCGGCCGGACCGAGCCGCTGGTGCGCCTGCTCACCGAGGACGCCTTCTCGATCAGTGACGGCGGCGGCAAGATCCCCGCCCGTACCAAGGCGTTCGAGGGCGCCATCGCGGTCGCGAAGTTCCTTCGGGGCCTGTTCAGACCCGGCGAGGCCAAGCGAGCCCTGGTCGGCGGCTCGCCCGAGGTCCATGCCTGGACCGTCAACGGTGACCCCGCCGTCGTGGTCGTCCTGGACGGCCGGGTCGTCGGCGTCATGTGCCTGAAGGTCACCGCCGAGGGCGTCGCCGCCCTCCACAACCAGGTCAACCCCGACAAGCTCGAACGCGCGACCGCGTACTGGGCGGTCACCGACCACGGGGAGCCCCTGTTCAACGCCTTCTGATCGGCGTGTGAGGCGCCTCACACCGCGTTCCTGTCAGGAAACTGCGCGCCGCCCGGTTCAAGGGACGAACCCGCACAGGACAGGAGCAGGGACATGCAGCACCGCATCATCGTCCTCGGAGCCGGATACGCCGGAGCCATCACCGCCGGCTACCTCGGCAGGCGGCTCCGCCGCGAGGACGTCGCCATCACCATCGTCAACGCCGAGCCCGACTTCGTGGAACGCGTCCGCATGCACCAGCTCGCGGCGGGCCAGGACCTCAGGCCCCGGCCGCTGGCCGAGATGTTCGCGGGCACCGGCGTCGAGCCGAGGATCGCGACGGTCACCGGCGTCGACGCCGACCGCAAGGTCGTCACCGTCACCGACGCGGACGGCGTCGCGGAACTCGCCTACGACACGCTCGTCTACGCCCTGGGCAGCGGCTGGAACGACTCCGGCGTCCCCGGCGTCGCCGAGCACGCCCACGACGTCTCCGGCCGCCCCGGGGCACTCCGGCTGCGCGAGCGCCTGGCCCGCCTCGACGCCGGGCGGAGCGTGGTCGTCGTCGGCGGCGGCCTCACCGGCCTGGAGGCCGTGACCGAGATCGCCGAGACCCGCCCCGACCTCGACGTCGCCCTCGTCGTCCGCGGTGGCCTGGGGGACGAGTTCTCACCCAGGGGCCGCGAGCACCTGCGCAGGGTCCTCGACGGGCTCGGGATCACCGTGCACGAGCACACCGACGTCACCGGCGTCGAGGCCGGGCGCGTCACCACCGCGGGCGGAGGGGCCGTCCCGGCCGAGGTCACCGTGTGGGCCACGGGCTTCGCGGTGCATCCGATCGCGAGGGCCACCGGCCTGGAGGTCGCCGTCACCGGCCAGATCGTGGTCGACTCGACCATGCGTTCGGTCTCGCACCCGGACGTGTACGCCGTCGGCGACGCGGCCATGGCGATGGGCCCCGGTGACAAGCCGCTGCGGATGTCGTGCGCCTCGGGAAGCCCGGCCGCGTGGCAGGCCGCCGGCGCGATCGTGGCGCGCCTGACCGGTGGGAGGCTTCCGAACATGCCGATCCGCTACTTCAACCGGTGCGTCTCGCTGGGCCGCAGGGAGGGCCTGATCCAGTACGTCACGGCCGACGACCGCGCCGTGCGGGCGGCCCTGACCGGACGGCTCGCCGCCGTCTACAAGGAGCTGATCTGCAAGGGCGCCGCCTGGGGCGTGTCCAACCCGACGCTGGGGCTGCCGATCCGGCGCCGGCGCGTCATGCCGGAGCGGGCCGTGACGGGCCCGGCCGTCAGGGAGCCGGCGTAGGGCACGAGGTGGAGCGGCACGGGGCGGAGCGGCACGGGGGCGGAGCGGCACAGGGCGGGGCGGCACAGGGCGGGGCGCGGGCGCCGGGCGGATCGCCGCTCCGGCCCGGATGGCCCCGGATGGCCCCGGGCGGCCCTGACCGGAGCCGACCGGCGCGGGACCGTCGTTCCTCAGCGCGACTCCCAGGCCTCCCACAGGCGGGCGTAACGGCCTCCGGCGGCGACCAGCCGCTCGTGGGGCCCGCCGGTAGTCGTCGTCGGTGGCGCCCAGGCCGGCGTGCGAGCCCTCGGCGACCACCCTGCCGCCGTCCAGCACGACCACCCGGTCGGCGGTGGCGAGCAGGGCGGGGCTGGTGGTCACGACCACGGTGGTGAAGACGCCGCGGTCCCACGAGGCCGGAACCGGGCCCGAGGGGGAGTGGGGCCGGGGTCAGAGCGGGTCAGAGGCGGGTGAGGCGTACGGCGTCGGCCACGACGAGTCCCTTGCCGGAGGTCCACCTGCTGACGCCGACGGTGTCGTGCGTCCCGCGCCTGAGGGCGAACGCGCCGATGCTCCGCCAGGCGCCGCCACCGGTGCGCTGGTCGACGTGGACCGTCCTGCTCCCGGAGGAGGTGGCGACGACGTACGGGGCGGCGCTGTTGTGCCCGGGGGCCGCCGGGTACCAGACCTCGACCCGGTAGGTGCCCGCGGAGGGGACGGCGAACCGGTAGCGGGCGACGTCGCTGGAGGTCGCCGGCCTCGCCCGGCGATGGTCGGGGCCGTGGCGCCCGGCCGTGGAGGCGGAGCTCCAGTTCGCGCTCGCGGTGAACGCGCCGGAGGTGGAGTTGTCGACCGTGGCCGACCAGGGGGCGGTGTTCCCCGTGACGTACCGCATGTACCTGGCCCAGTCCCACTTCGAGCCCGGGTCGGAGTGCGTGGCGCCGGGGACCTGGTCGTGCCCGATGATGTGCGCGCGGTCCTTGGGGATGCCGTATTTGTCGCAGACGGCGCGGGTCAGGGCCGCCGAGGCGCGGTACATCGCGTCGGTGAACCAGGAGGCGTCACCGACGAACCCCTCGTGCTCGATGCCGATGGACCTGGTGTTGTACGACCAGTTCCCGGCGTGCCAGGCCACGTCCCTGTCGCGCACCGTCTGGGTGATCCGGCCGTCTGAGGACCGGACGACGTAGTGCGCGGAGACCCTGGCGGCGGGGTTCTGGAACCAGGAGATCGCGCCCGCGTAGGCCCCCTGGGTGACGTGGACGACGACCCGGTCGATCCTGTGGGTCCCCGGCCGCCCGGCGGCGGTCCGGTTGCCCGCGTGGGCGGCCACCCACCTCGCGCCCGGGTGGTCCGGGCTCGCGGGCGGCGGGGCCGCCTCCCGTAGTCCCTCGTGCGGGCCGCGGTCCGCCCGCACCTCGGTCGGGGGCACCGTGACGACCTCGCCTCCCGCGACGGTGGCGCGCACGCCGCTGCCGAGGAGGTCGTAGACGGTGTCGGCGTACAGCCTGGCCGTCTCGGGGCCGGAGGCGTTGCCGTACTCGGCCACGGCCCGGTACCACCGGCCGGCGTCCTTCCTGGCGGCGGCGTCGAGGCCGAGCGCGTCGGCGTGCGAGCGCAGCACCGCGGCGCCCCCGCGGATGTTGGCCGCGTCGTTCTCGCGCAGCGCCGCCGCCGGTTGCCCGGTCAGCTCGGCCGCGCGCTCCAGGACGCGGGCGGTGGGGTTGCTGACCAGGTGCATGACCCCGTACCCGCCGCTCGCGCTCGGCTCGCCGCCGTGCCCGTCGAGGTGCGTCTCCGCGTACGCGAGCGCCACGAGCAGGTCGCGCGGCACGTCGTACGTCTCGGCGGCGCGGGCGAAGGCGTCGGCCAGGGGGCCCGCCGTCCGGACGGCCGCCGTCCCGGCGCTCACCGTCCCGGCGCTCACCGTCCGGGTGGACGCCGACCGGGCGGAGGCCGCCTGGGCGGGTGCGGTGAGCAGGACGGCGAGAACGGCGGACAGGACGGCGGCTGACCGGCGATGCGAGCGCGGCCGGGCGTTCTGCACGGAGCCTCCTCGGGAGTCGGGGATCGGAGGCCGGTGCCCCGGGCCGGGGGTCCGAAAGGACCCGGGGACCCGGGGACCCGGTGGCGGGGTTCGGGGACGGGGATTCGGGCCCGTCCGGACACCGGCTGATTCGGCACCGTAAAGCAGAATCGCAATACATGTAAATAATTAACACTCCTTTGTTTGTTTTAATTAATTCCCCTTTTTGATCTGATAGGCCGACATGTGTGCAGGTGGGATAGGTCACTCGCCGTTCCGCAGGTCCGCGAGGCGTTCCGGCGAACGGCGGATGTCCTCGAAGCGGACGGTGCAGCCCTGGCCCGTGGGCGACTGCGCCAGGAAACCGACCTCCGGGTCCCCGTCGAGCGCGAAGTACCTGACGAGGTGCCAGAAGCCCGTGCCCGTGGAGACGTGGAAGGCGAAGGCGGAGCCGAGCCGCGAGATCCGCAGCCTGATGTCGTCCCCCTCCACGGTCAGGGAGTTGCAGTCGTCGGACACCCCCCGGGTCACCACGGAGACGATCGTGGGCCTGCCCTGCGGGGACATCTCCAGGCAGAACTTCGCCCAGGCGTGCTCGCCGGCGTACAGCAGGAGGACCCCGGCGTCGTAGGTGGACAGCAGGTCGGCCCTGACGCGGGCGCTCAGCGTGAAGTCCCCGTCCAGGCGCCCGACCAGGGCCGGCGCGTTGGCGAAGCGGTCGGGACCGCCGGGGTCGGTGAACAGGTCGGTGTTCGGGCCCGCCTCGACGGTCAGGTCGTCACCGTCGGCGCTCCATCCGGCCGGCGGGTTCAGCCAGCGCAGCGGCTCGGGGAAGGCGGGCAGGGTGACCGGCTCGGACATGTGTCTCTCCCTCTTCGCGGTGAACCGGGAACGATCTCCTCACGGTGGCCCCGATCGGCCGGGTCCGGGAACGACCGGACGGCCGCGTGACGGCCCGTCCGGGAGATCCCGCACCGGGGGGTGATCTTCTCCGGGATGCGACGGTACCGCTCCCGCGGGAGGGACCGACAGGCCCGTCTTCGCCGGGTCTTCCCCTTGATCGTCGACTGTTCTATGGTTCTTTGGAACATCGGCCGACGAAGAGGCGAGGGCGGGATGTCGTACCCACGGGCGCGTTACCTGGGCGAGCAGGGCGAGAGCAGCGGGGTCTTCCGGCCCGCGAGCACCGAACCGGACCTGACGATGGGCGTGGGCGGGACGCGGGTGCACTACCTGGGCACGGGCGCGTCGACGGACGGGCAGTTCGGCCTGTACCGCTGGGACATGTCGGGCAAGCCGACCGGCCCGTCCCCCCACTTCCACAGGACGATCTCCGAGTCCTTCTTCGTCCTGTCCGGGACGATCCGCCTGTCCAACGGGGAGCGTACGGTCGACGCGACCGCGGGGGACTTCCTGTACGTCCCGCAGGGCGGCGTGCACAGCTTCTGCAACACGTCCGGCGAACCGGCCTCCATGCTGATCCTCTTCACGCCCGGAGCGCCCCGCGAGGCGTACTTCGAGGAGCTCGCCGAGATCGCGACCGGCGGGCGCACCCTGACCGACGCCGAGTGGACGGAGCTCTACCTCCGCCACGACCAGTACATGGTCTGACGCCGTGACGGAGTTCCCCGAGGAGCCCATCTACCGGCAGCTCGCGCGCATCGGCAGGACGCTGGCCAGCCCCGTGCGGCTGAGGCTGCTCGACGTGCTCGACGCGGGCGAGCGCACCGTCGAGCAGCTCTCCCAGGAGGCCGACGTCCCGCTGAAGAACACCTCTGCCCAGCTGCAGCAGCTCCGCGCCGCCCACCTGGTGACGAGCCGCAGGGAGGGGACGCGGGTCTACTACCGGCTGGCCGACGAGCGGGTCTCCCGGTTCCTCGGGGAGCTGCAGGACTTCGCCGAAGGCAGGCTCGCGGACCTGCGGGAGGCCGTGTCCCGGCACCTCGGCGACCCCGTGGCGCTGGAGCCGGTGACCGCCGAGGAGCTGGCGCGCCGTCTGGCCGACCCCGGCGTCGTGGTCGTCGACGTCCGCCCCGCCGCCGCCCACGCCCGAGGCCACGTGCCGGGGGCCGTCTCGGTCCCGCTGGCCGAGCTGCGGGACCGGCTCGGCGAGCTGCCCCGGGACGCCGAGATCGTGGCCTACTGCGGCGGGCCCTACTGCGTGGTCTCCCCGCAGGCCGTGCGGCTGCTGCGCGACCACGGCCTGCGGGCGCGCACCCTGGAGGGCGGGATCACCCGCTGGCGGCGTACGGGCAACCGGCTGGAGGAGGGGACCGCGGCGAGGTGACGGCGGGCCCCCGTACGGCTTTCCCACAGCCTCCCCGCCACCTCCCAGGGCCCTCGCGGTCTCCCGCCCTCCTACGACCGGTGCCTGCGGACCATGCCCGCGGCCAGGGGCGCGCCCGAGAGGTCGCCGGCCGCGATCCGGGCCGCGACGGTGCGGCGTACGAGACGGTCGGCCAGGGCCGGGGCGTGCCTGCCGACCATCATCTCGACGCGTCCCCGGGCGGTGGTGGCCACGTCGCGGGGCGCGCGGCGGGCGGTGAGGGCGCCGACGACCGCGTCCACCACGCCCTCCACGGGTTCCGGCCTGGAGACCGCGTCCAGGGAGAGCCCGGCCTGCCTGGTGCTGTCGTGGATCGGGCTGCGGACCATGCTCGGGTAGACCGTCGTCACGCCGACGTGCGTGCCGACCTCCAGGCGGAGCGCGTCGGCGTAGGCCGTCAGCGCCCGCTTGGAGACGCCGTACGCCGCCGCCAGCGGCAGCGGCAGGACCGCCATCCGCGAGGCGATGAAGACCACCCGCCCGCGGGCGCGTACGAGATGGGGCATGGCCGCGGCCGTCACCCGCCAGGCGCCGAGGAGGTTCAGCCGTAGCTGCGCCTCGGCCTCCTCGCCGGGGGCGAGCTCGGCGGGCGCGGGCCCGCCCCGGCCCGCGTTGTTGACCAGCACGTCGATGCCGCCCAGCAGCGTCACGGCCTCGGCCACGGCGGCGTCGACGGACTCGGGGGAGGTGATGTCGCATGAGATGACCGGGATGCCGGACCCGTCGCCGGAGCCGGTGGGGCGGGCGATGTCCAGGCCGACCACGCGCGCGCCCAGGGCGGTGAACCGGGCGCTCATCGCCCTGCCGAAGGTGCCGGCCGCCCCGGTGACGAGGATCCGGCGCCCGGTCAGCGGGCGGGACGCGGCGGGACGCAGCTCGCGCCGCACGACGCGGAGGTAGTGGTCGACGTCGATGCGCATGTGCGGCCTGCGCTCCCCCCAGCGGTCGCGTGCGGCGGCGAGCTCGGCCGAGGCGATCCGGCGCGCGGTCGCGGGGTCGGGCAGGCGGTGGGTCCCGGCGCGCACGGCGGCCAGGAGACGGGCCTGGGCCTCCACGACGGGCAGCGCCGAGCCGGTCGACTGCATCAGGCCGATGTAGCTGATCGAGGCGTCGCCGATGGGGAAGACGTGGCGGTACAGCAGCAGGGACGACGGGTCGGGCACCAGGGCGGGGTCGAGGAACGGCGTCACGGCCCGGTAGCCGGTGCACCAGACGATGTGGTCGACCTCGTCCGTCCGGCCGTCGGTGAAGTGGACCCGGGTGCCGTCCAGGCGGGCGATGCCCGCGCGGGGCAGGATCCCTCCCCGCGCCACCAGCTCGGGAACGGCGTCGCTCAGGGTCGGGTGGTCCTGGAGCACGCCCCGGGCGGGGGCGGGCAGGCGCGGCCCGGCGTACCTGGGGGCGGCCACCCTGAGCACCGCCTGGGAGACGACCTGGCGCGCCCGCCAGGGCAGCAGGGCGGCGAGGGCGCCGTTGAGCTGGTCGGAGGGACGGCCGAGCAGCCGCTTCGGCAGTACCCACACGCCCCGCCTGGCCGAGAGCAGCACGCCGGACGCGTGCCCGGCCAGCTCGGCGGCGATGTCCATCGCGGAGTTGCCGGTGCCCACGACGAGCACCCGCCTGCCGGCCAGAGCGGACGGGCCGACGTAGTCGTGCGCGTGGGACTCGGTGCCGGTGAACGTCCCCGGGTACGGCGGGTCCGGCAGGCGGGGTTCGTGGTTGTGCCCGTTGGCCACCACCAGGTGTTCCACCCGTTCGCGGTACGGCCCGCCGGGACCGGTCAGCTCCAGCTCCCAGCCGTCGTCCGCGCGCCTGGCGGACTCCAGGACGGTGCCGAACCGGAACCGCTCGCCGACGCCGAAGTGGTCGGCGTACGAGCGCAGGTACTCCAGCATCAGGGCGCGGCCGGGGTGGTCGGGCCAGTCGCGCGGCATGGGGAAGTCGGAGAACTCGGTACGCGCCCTGCTGGTGTTGAGACGGAGGCTCTCGTAGGAGGCGGTGCCGGGTTCCAGCCGCCACAGGCCGCCGAGGGAGGCGGCACGCTCGATGCCGAGGACGGGCAGGCCGGCCTCGACGAGGGCCTTGACCGCGGCGATGCCCGCCGCGCCGCCGCCGACCACGGCCGTGACCCCCCGGGCGGGTACGCCGCCGGGAAGCGCGCCCCGGCTCGGCGCGGCGCCCGCGGCCGTGTCCAGGCCCGGAGGCGCGGCGCCCGCGGTCGTGTCCCGGCCCGGGGGCGCGGTGTCGGAGGTCGCGTCCGGGGCCGGTTCCGTCGAGCTCATCCGCTGCCTCCATATTCCATCAGGTGATGGAATACTAGCCGTCTGCGGCGCCCGCGCCAGGGGGTGCGTAGAACCGGTCGACGAAACGGTGGGCGTAGGCGCGGAACTCGCGCCTCTCGCGGTCGGCCGTGACGGCGTCGCCCCCGCGGGCGCTCAGGGCGGTCACGTGGCCGTGGGCCGCCCAGACCAGGCTGCGCACGGTGATGTGCGGGGTCGGCTCGACGACGAGGCCCCGGGTGGCCGCCTCCAGCAGGGCCCGCTCGATCTCGCCGTAGATCGGCAGCGAGTACGCCTCGTCCAGGGACAGGTGCAGGGTCGGGTCCAGCCACCGCCGCAGCCACAGGAACGTGGTCTGCGGGTGCTCGTCGAGGAAGTCGACGAACGCGTCCACCAGGTCGTGCGCGGCTCCGACCACGTCGCCCGCGGGCTCGGAGCGCACCGCGGCGAGGAAGGCGCGCACCGGCGGGGTGAGCGTGGCCTGCTCCAGCTCGAAGACGCGGGCGAAGCAGGCGTCGTACAGCGACGCCTTCGACGGGAAGTGGTGGTGCACGCTGGAGACGTCGATCCCGACCCGGGCGGCGATGTCGCGCATGGAGACGCCGTCGGCGCCGTGCCGGGCGAACAGGGCGGTCGCCTCGGCGAGGACGCGGTCGCGCGTGGACGGCGCCGACCGGTCCGCGGGCGGGCGCCCCCGGCGGCGCGTCCGGGGCGCCGCGGCGGCCCCCGGTTCCTCGCTGTTGCTCATGCCGACAGTCTGCCAGGCTCGTCCCCGCCCCATAATCCATCGGTGAGGGGATTGACGCGACGGTTCGGAGCGGGAGAAGGACCCCGGGGCGGGGATCGGGCTCCGAGGCCGGGGAGCGAGGTCCCGGCGAGGGCATGCCGGATCGTCAGGCGGGGGAGGGACGCCGTTCCCCGGGTACTGCCGGGGCATGACGACAGAACCGAAGGACTCCCTGGGAGATCTCGACCCGTTCGACCTCTTCGACGCCGAGGCGGCCCGTCTCGACCGTTACTTCTCCGGGCTCGACGAGGAGGGCTGGAGGCGTCCCTCGCGGGCGGAGGGCTGGTCGGTCCGCGACGTGCTGGGGCACCTGGCGGGGGAGGAGCTGTACAACCACGCCTGCCTGGACGACGACATCGACGGGTTCACCGCGATGCTCCGGCGCGAGGGCGCGGGTGAGGGCTTCGACGGTTTCAACGCGTGGTGCGTGGAGCGGCGCAGGCACCTGCCGGTGGCGGAGGTGCTCCGGGAGTGGCGGCGCGAGAACGGCGACACCCGCGAGCGGATGCGCGCGCTCGGCCGTGACGCCTCGCTGCCGACCTTCGCCGGGCCGTACCCGGTGGGGTCGCAGACCTTCCACTACGCCTCGGAGTACGCCACCCACGCCGACGACGTGGGCGCGCCCGTCGCACCGGACGAGGCCGTGGCGCGGACCCGCTGGCGGGCCAGGCTGGGCGTCTTCGTGCTGGCCGAGCAGGACGCCGAGGCCCGCGCCGAACTCGTCGGCACCGGCGGTGCCAAGGACACCGAGGACACCGGGGACACCGGGAACGCGGTCCGGGTGCACGTCTACGGGACGAGCCGGGAGCTCTCCCTGCCGGTGTTCGTGGAGGCGACGGTCGGACGGCTGCCACAGGACCACCCGATGGACGCCCGGCTCAGGGACGCCCTGCGCTGCCTGGCCTGACAGGGAGGTACGAGCCGGTAAGGGCCGGTACGGGGCCGCGGTCCGGCTCCTCAGTCGGCGGCGGGTCCCCGGTGGCCCGGCCGGTCCTCCCGGTCCTCCCGGTGCTCCGTCCGGTCTCCCGTCCCGTCGCGGGCGCCGTCGTGGTCGTCGCCCCGGCCGTCGTCGCCGTCCGGGGCGTCGCGCCGGTCCCCGTCCTTGCGGCGCAGCCGGTGCAGGGTCCCCGCGTGCGCGCGCTCCTCGGGGTGGGCGCGCACCCGGCGCATGCTGGCGATGACGGTGATCAGCAGCACCAGGAAGATCACACCCAGCGAGAGCGGGGTGGAGACCTCGGGGAAGGACTTCGAGACGTCCTCGTGCAGGAACGACAGGATGAGCTTGAGGCCGATGAAGCCGAGGATGACCGCCAGGCCGATCGACAGGTAGACCAGCCGTTCCAGCAGGCCCTCGATCAGGAAGTACAGGGCGCGCAGCCCCAGCAGCGCGAAGGCGTTCGCGGAGAAGACGATGAGCGGGTGGCTGGTGACGCCGAAGACCGCGGGGATGGAGTCGAGCGCGAACAGCAGGTCGGTGCTGCCGATGGCGATGAAGACCACGAACAGCGGCGTGACCATCCGCTTGCCGTTCTCGTGGGTGACGAGCTTGCCGCCGTGCAGCTCCTCGGTGACCGGGAGCATCTTGCCCGCGCCGTTGATCAGGGGGTTGTTCTCGACGTCCGGGTCCTGGTTGCGGTGCCGGACGAGCTGGATCGCCGTCCAGATCAGCAGCAGGCCGAAGATCAGGAACGTGGGGGAGAAGAGGGTGATGGCGGCGGCGCCGACCGCGATGAGGATGGCGCGCAGCACCAGGGCGGTGGCGATGCCGAACAGCAGCACCTTCTGCTGGTGTTCCGGCGGCACGGAGAACCGCGCCATGATGATCACGAAGACGAAGAGGTTGTCGACGGACAGGCTCTTCTCGACCATCCAGCCGGCGAAGTACTCGGTGGCGAGCGTGGCCCCGGCCAGCCACCACAGGACCAGGCCGAAGGCGATGGCCACGCCGATGTAGAAGACCGTCCACGCGGTGGCCTCGCGCAGGCCCACCGCGTGCGGGCGTCGCGCGGCCACCACGAAGTCGATCGCGAGCAGCACCACCACCAGGCCGATGACCGCGATCCACATGCCCAACGAGTCGATCGCCATCCGTGTCCCCTCATACCGGCCGAGATCATTCGCCTTACCCGGCGTAAGAGGCTCCACACCAGGCCCGGGGACCACGGCGGCACCCGCCGCGGTCCCGCGTCCGTCCCTGGCTCCGACCCGGGCCCGGGGTCAGCCGCCCGCGCCGGCCCGGCGCTTGGTCCAGACGTCCAGCGCCACGGCGGCCAGCAGGACCAGGCCCTTGAAGAGCAGGACCCGCTCGCTGGGCGCGCCGATCAGCGACATGCCGTTGTTGATCACGGCCATGATCAGACCGCCGGTGAGGGCGCCGACCACCCTGCCCACTCCGCCCTGGACGGCGGCGCCGCCGATGAACGCGGCCGCGATGGCGTCCAGCTCGAAGTTGCCGCCCGCGGTCGGGCCGGCCTGGTTCAGCCGCCCGGCGAAGATGATCCCGGCGAGTGCGGCGAGCACCCCCATGTTGACGAAGATCCAGAACGTGACCGACTTGACCTTGATGCCGGACAGGCTCGCCGCGTTCAGGTTGCCGCCGATGGCGTAGATGTGGCGGCCGAAGACGGCGCGGTCGGTCATCAGCGTGTAGCCCAGCACCAGGATCGCCAGCAGCACCAGCACCCAGGGCAGGTTCTTGAACCTGGCCAGCTGCACGATGACCACCATCACCACCGCGGCGGCGGCACCGATCTTCAGCAGGAACAGCGGCAGCGCGTCGACCTTCTGCCGGTAGCCCAGTCGGGCCTGGCGGGCCCGCCACTGGGTGAGGGCCAGCCCGCCCACCGCGGCCAGGCCGACCAGCAGCGTCAGCAGGTCGGCGCCGCCGAGCGGGCCCAGGCCGATGTTGCCGAGGTAGCCGGGCACGAAGCCGTTGGCCAGGGTCCTGACCTCGTCGGGGAAGGGGCCGATGCCCTGGTTGCCGAGCACGGTCAGGGTCAGCGCCCTGAAGATCAGCATTCCGGCCAGGGTGACGATGAACGCCGGGATGCCGAAGTAGGCGATCCAGTAGCCCTGCCAGGCCCCGATGAGCGCGCCGGCGATCAGCGTGACGAGGATCGCCAGCGGCCACGCCACGTCCATGTCGACCATGAGCACCGCCGCGATCGCGCCGGTGAGCCCCACCACCGATCCCACCGACAGGTCGATGTGACCGGCGATGATGATCAGGATCATGCCGATCGCCAGGATCAGGATGTAGGAGTTCTGCACCACGATGTTGGAGATGTTCTGCGGGCTGAGCAGCTCACCGTCGGTCAGGACGGAGAACAGCACGATGATCAGCGCGAAGGCGATGTAGATGCCGCTCTGCCGCAGGTTGACCGAGAAACGGCCCGCCGGCGTCTTCGCGGGCACCAGGGGAAGGCTGCCGGTCGGTGGCGCGGTTTCTGTCGGGACCTTGCCGCTGCTCATTGTCTTCCCCTATTCCTTTTCCTTGGTCATGAACTGCATGAGCCGCTCCGGGGTGGCCTCCGCGCGGGAGACCTCACCCGTGATGCGACCGGCCGACATGGCGTAGATGCGGTCGCAGACGCCCAGCAGCTCGGGAAGCTCCGAGGAGATGACCAGAACGGCCTTTCCCTGGTCGGCGAGCCGGTTGATGATCGAGTAGATCTCGTACTTGGCACCCACGTCGATGCCGCGGGTGGGCTCGTCGAGGATCAGCACGTCGGCGTCGGTGAAGATCCACTTCGACAGCACGACCTTCTGCTGGTTGCCGCCGCTCAGCTTCCCGGTGACCGACAGCACGCTGGGAGCCTTGATGTTCATGCTCTTCCGGTAGCCGTCGGCGACCTCGTACTCCCTGTTGTCGTCCACCCAGCCGCGCCTGGCCAGCTTGCCCAGCGCCGCGGCCGAGACGTTGCGCTTGATGTCCTCGATCAGGTTCAGCCCGTAGCGCTTGCGGTCCTCGGTGGCGTACGCGATGCCGTGCTCGATCGCCTCGCCGACCGTGCGGACCTTGATCTCCCTGCCGTTCTTGTAGACGCGGCCGGTGATGTCCACCCCGTAGCTGCGGCCGAACACGCTCATCGCCAGCTCGGTGCGGCCGGCGCCCATCAGGCCGGCCAGGCCGACGATCTCGCCCCGGCGCAGCGTCAGGGAGGCGCCGGCGACCACCACGCGGCCGTGGTCGGCGGGGCTGCGCACGGTCCAGTCCTCGATCCGCAGCACCTCCTCGCCGATGTTCGGCTCGTGCGGCGGGAAGCGGTGCTCCAGGTCGCGGCCGACCATGCCGGAGATGATGCGGTCCTCGCTGACGTCGTCGCCGCGCATGTCCAGGGTCTCGATCGTCCGCCCGTCCCGCAGGATCGTGGTGGAGTCGGCGATGGCCCGGATCTCGTTCAGCTTGTGCGAGATGATCACCGAGGTGATGCCCTCGTCGCGCAGCCCGCGCAGCAGGTCGAGCAGGTGCGCGGAGTCCTCGTCGTTGAGCGAGGCGGTCGGCTCGTCGAGGATGAGCAGCCGTACCCGCTTCGACAGCGCCTTGGCGATCTCCACGAGCTGCTGCTTGCCCACCCCGATGTCCATCGCGAGCGTCGTCGGGTTCTCCCGGAGCCCGACGCGCTCCAGCAGCTCGGTGGCCTCGGCGTTGGTCCGGTTCCAGTCGATCAGGCCGCGGCTGGTCCGCTCGTTGCCGAGGAAGATGTTCTCCGCGATCGACAGGTACGGGCTGAGCGCCAGCTCCTGGTGGATGATCACGATGCCGAGCTTCTCGCTGTCCCTGATGTCGGAGAAGCGGCACTGCTCGCCCTCGAAGAAGATCTCACCCTCGTACGAGCCGTGCGGGTACACGCCCGAGAGGACCTTCATCAGCGTCGACTTGCCGGCGCCGTTCTCCCCGCAGATCGCGTGTATCTCGCCCCTGCGGACCGCCAGGTTGACGTCCTGCAGGGCTTTGACGCCCGGGAACGTCTTGGTGATGCCGCGCATCCGGAGTATGTCGTCGGTCATGCCGCCCGCCTTCGCAAGGTCCCTCCACCCTCCGAGCATCCGGCCGGCGGCGACGGGGGTCGCCGCCGGCCGGATGTCCCGTCCGCCGTCGTGCCGATCGGTACTACTTGAGCTGGTCCTCGGTGTAGTAACCGGAGTCGATGAGGACCTTCTTGTAGTTGTCCTTGTACACGATCACCGGCTCCAGCAGGTTGGAGGGCACGACCTTGTTGCCGTTGTCGTAGTCCTTGGTGTTGTTCACCTCGGGCTTGCCGCCCTTGAGCACGGCGTCGGCCATCTCGACGGTGACCGCGGCGAGCTGGCGGGTGTCCTTGTAGATCGTCGCGTACTGCTCACCGGCGATGATCGACTTGACCGAGGCGACCTCGCCGTCCTGGCCGGTCACGATCGGGTAGGGCTGGCCGGAGGTGCCGTAGCCGCTGCTCTTGAGCGCCGACAGGATGCCGATGGACAGGCCGTCGTACGGGGAGAGCACGCCCTGGACCTTGGTGTCACCGGAGTAGTACTTGGTGATCAGGTCCTCCATGCGCTTCTGCGCGGTGGCCGGGTCCCAGCGCAGGATCGCGACGGTCTTGAAGTCGGTCTGCTTGCTCTTGACGACCAGGGTGCCCTTGTCGATGTACGGCTTGAGGGTGTCCATCGCGCCGTTGAAGAAGAACGTGGCGTTGTTGTCGTCGGGAGAGCCGGCGAAGACCTCGATGTTGAACGGGCCCTTGGCGTCGCCCTCGGAGCCGTCCTCCTTCTTCAGCTTGAGGCCGACCAGCAGCGAGGTGGCCTGCTGCACGCCCACCTTGTAGTTGTCGAAGGTGGCGTAGTAGTCGACGTTCGGCGAGTTGCGGATCAGCCGGTCGTAGGCGATGACCGGGATCTTCTTGTCGGCGGCCTGCTGGAGCTGGGTGGTGATGGCGGTGCCGTCGATCGAGGCGATGATCAGCAGCTTGGCGCCGCGGGTGATCTGGTTCTCGATCTGGTTGACCTGGGTGGGGATGTCGTTCTCGGCGTACTGCAGGTCGACCTTGTAGCCCAGCTTCTCCAGGGCGCTCTTGACGTTGTCGCCGTCGTGGATCCAGCGCTCGGAGGACTTCGTGGGCATCGTCACGCCGACCAGGGTGTCGGCGGGCGCGGCCGAGGCCCCGCTCGTCGCGGCCTGCTCCGAGGTCTTGACGCTCGAGCCACAGGCCGTCACCCCCATGGCGAGAGCCAGGCTCACCGCTGCGGTGGCCAGCTTCGCGAACTTCATCGCATACCTCCAGTATGGGTATTTCTCGCGGGAGATGTGAGCGCTAACAAAAGGGTATGGGTC
Source organism: Streptosporangium sp. NPDC050855 (assembly GCF_044456585.1). NCBI lineage: Bacteria > Bacillati > Actinomycetota > Actinomycetes > Streptosporangiales > Streptosporangiaceae > Streptosporangium > Streptosporangium sp. NPDC050855. Next base: position 44,516 of record NZ_JBITFY010000026.1, on the reverse strand, counting down.
AGTTAAGGCGGTAGTGGCCACCACGTCAAGAGGGTGTTAACAAAGATCTTGGTGTAACCGGACCGTAACGCGGGAGACGCTTGACGCGGGGTGTTGTTAACGCTCACAGTCTGTCCCAAGCCACCAGAAGGAGCCGACCGTGACCGCGAACCGCGACCGCCGCCCGCCGGTGATGGCCGACGTCGCGACGAAGGCGGGCGTCTCCCACCAGACGGTCTCCCGGGTGCTCAACGATCATCCCAACGTGCGCGCCGAGACCCGGGCCCGCGTCCTGGAGGCGATCGACGAGCTGGGCTACCGCCGCAACATGGTCGCCCGCGCCCTGGTCACCCGGCACACCCGCACCCTGGGCGTGGTCAGCTTCGACACCACCCTGTACGGCCCGGCCAGCATGGTCTACGGCATCGAGCAGGCGGCCAGGGCGGCCGGCTACTTCGTCAGCATGGTCAGCCTCAAGACCATCGACACCGCGGGCGTGCGCGACGCGCTCGGCTACCTCGCCGAGCAGGGCGTCGACGGCATCGTGGTGGTCGCGCCGCAGCGCTCGGCCGCCCCGGCGCTGGCCGACGCGCCCACCGACATCCCCGTGGTCGCCGTCGAGGGCGGCCACGACGGCGACGTCTCGGTGGTCAGCGTCGACCAGGTGGAGGGCGCCCGCCTGGCCGTCCGGCACCTGCTCGACCTGGGCCACGAGACCGTCTGGCACATCGCGGGACCGCCGGACTGGCTGGAGGTCGAGGGACGGCTGGAGGGCTGGCGCGACACGCTGGCCGCCGCCGGCCGTCCCGTCCCCGAGGCGCTGCCCGGCGACTGGAGCCCGAGATCGGGCTACCAGGCGGGACTGCGCCTGGCGCGGACGCCCGGGGTCACCGCGGTGTTCGTCGCCAACGACCAGATGGCCCTGGGGGCACTGCGGGCCTTCGCCGAGCGGGGCGTGCGGGTGCCCGAGCAGATCAGCATCGTGGGGTTCGACGACATCCCCGAGTCGGAGTTCTTCACGCCCCCGCTCACCACGATCCGCCAGGACTTCGGGGCGGTCGGCGGGTACAGCATCGAAGTGCTGCTCAGGCAGCTGGAGGCGGGAGCGGAATGGTCCCACGAACGTCACGTCGTCCCGCCGCGGTTCGTGGCCAGAGCCAGCACCGCCCCGCCGGGCGGATGAGCGCGGACGTGTCGCGAACCGCACCGGAGGCGGGCACCGGCCTCGGCACCGACGCCGACGCCGACGCCGGCACCGGCATCGGCACCGGCACCGGAGCCCGCCTCGGGACCGGCATCGGAGCCGGTACCGACCTCGGCTCCGGCCTCCGTTCCGGTCCGGGCCCTCGTTCCGGTCCGGGACCGGGCTCCGGAGATCCTCGCCGGGGGCCGGGACGCCCGAGCCCCCCGCACCCCTCACCACCGACCCGACGAGCCGCCCCCGGCGGACGGCCCGTCCCCGCGAGCACAAGGGACGTCGTATGACCGCACCCGATCCGATCCTGCGTATGACCGGCATCAGCAAGGAGTTCCCCGGCGTCAAGGCGCTGGACGGCGTGGACTTCCGGCTCCTGCCGGGCGAGGTGCACGCCCTGATGGGCGAGAACGGCGCGGGCAAGTCCACCCTGATCAAGGTGCTCACCGGCGTGCACCACATCGACGCCGGCGAGATCGAGCTGGCCGGCAGGCCCGTCTCCTTCACCGGCCCGCTGGAGGCGCAGCGGGCCGGGATCAGCACGGTCTACCAGGAGATCAACCTCTGCCCGAACCTGTCGGTGGCGGAGAACATCTTCATCGGGCGCGAGCCGCGCCGCCTGGGCCGCATCCGCTGGGGCGAGATGCGCACCCGCGCCGCCGCGCTGCTCACCCGCCTGGAGCTCGACCTGGACGTGAACGCGCCGCTGTCGTCGTACTCGCCGGCGGTGCAGCAGATGGTGGCGATCGCGCGGGCGGTCGACATCTCCGCGAGCGTGCTCATCCTCGACGAGCCCACCTCCAGCCTGGACGCCGGCGAGGTCGCGCAGCTGTTCCGGGTGATGCGGCGGCTCAAGGACGAGGGGATCGCCATCCTGTTCGTCTCGCACTTCCTGGACCAGATCTACGAGATCGCCGACCGGATGACGATCCTGCGCAACGGCCGGCTGGTCGGCGAGTACCTCACCAGCGAGCTCGGCCAGGTCGAGCTGGTCGGCAAGATGATCGGCCAGGCGCTCGCCGACCTGGAACGCCTCGACGACAAGCCCAAGGACCTGTCCCCGGACGCCAAGGCCGTCGTCGAGACGCGCGAGCTCGGCCGGGCCGGGGCCGTGGAACCGTTCACCCTGACCATCCACGAGGGCGAGGTGCTGGGGCTGGCCGGGCTCCTCGGCTCGGGCCGCACCGAGATCGCCCGCCTGCTCTTCGGGGCCGACCACGCCGGCACCGGCGAGGTCGTCGTCGACGGGACGCCGACCTCGCTGCGCACCCCGCGCGCGGCCACGGCCCACAAGATCGCCTTCTGCCCGGAGAACCGGCGCACCGAGGGTCTGATCGCCGACCTGACCGTGCGGGAGAACATCATCCTCGCCCTGCAGGCGGCGCGCGGCTGGGCCAGGCCGGTGCCGCGGCGGCGCCAGGACGAGCTGGTGGAGAAGTACATCTCCGCCCTGAAGATCACCCCGCCCAACCCCGAGCAGCTCGTCCGCAACCTCAGCGGCGGCAACCAGCAGAAGGTGCTGCTGGCCCGCTGGCTCATCGTCGAGCCGCGCCTGCTCATCCTGGACGAGCCGACCCGCGGCATCGACGTCGGGGCCAAGGCGGAGATCCAGCGGTTGGTCGCCTCCCTGTCCGACGGAGGCATGGCCGTGCTGTTCATCTCCGCCGAGCTGGAGGAGGTGCTGCGCCTGAGCCACCGGGTCGGCGTGCTGCGCGACCGGCACCTGGTGGCCCAGCTTCCCAACGACGACGCCCTGACCACGGACGTACTGATGCAGACCATCGCGAGCGGAGCCCGCACATGAACCAGGTGATCCGGCACCGCCTTTTCTGGCCGGCCCTCATCCTCGTGCTGCTGCTGGCCGTCAACGTCGTCTTCACCGACGGTTTCCTGTCGGTGGAGATGAAGGGCGGTCACCTCTACGGCAGCCTCATCGACATCATCCGCTTCGGCGCCCCCCTGATCCTGGTCGCGATCGGCATGACGCTGGTCATCGCCACCGGCGGCATCGACCTGTCGGTCGGCTCGGTGGTGGCCATCTCCGGAGCCCTGGCCTGCCTGCAGATCAGCGGGCTGGAGGACCAGAACGCCGTGGGCGGCGTGCTGGCCGCGATCGGCCTGGCGCTGGTCCTCTCCCTGGTCCTGGGGGTGTGGAACGGCTTCCTGGTCGCCGGCATCGGCATCCAGCCGATCATCGCGACGCTGATCCTGATGGTCGCCGGCCGCGGGGTCGCCCAGCTCATCACCGACGGCCAGATCATCACGATCAACAGCACCCCGTACAAGCTCGTCGGCGGCGGGTACTGGCTGACCGTGCCGTTCGGCATCCTGATCGTGCTGGTCGTGCTCGCGGTGACCGCGTTCCTCACCCGGCGCCTGGCGCTCGGACTGCTGATCGAGTCCGTCGGCGGCAACGCCGAGGCCAGCCGCCTGGCGGGCATCCGCTCCCGGGGCCTGATCATCCTGGTCTACACCTTCTGCGGGCTGTGCGCCGGCATCGCCGGACTGATGATCAGCTCCAACATCTCCAGCGCGGACGGCAACGCCGCCGGCCTGTGGATCGAGCTCGACGCGATCCTCGCCGTCGTGATCGGCGGCACCTCGCTGGTCGGCGGGCGCTTCTCGCTCGGCGGCACCGTGCTCGGCGCGCTGATCATCCAGACGCTGACCACCACGATCTACTCCATCGGCGTGCCGCCGGAGACGACGCTGCTGTTCAAGGCGCTCGTCATCGTCCTGGTGTGCCTGCTGCAGTCACCCACCTTCCGGGCGAAGGTGTTCCACCGCAGGGAACGCGGCCGTCCCGCCGCGCCCTCCTCCGGCACCGATGCGAAGGTGAGGATCCCGGCATGACCACCCCCAGCGTTCTCTCCCTGAACCGCCCGTTCCCGAGGGCGTACGTGCCGGTGCTGGTGACCGCCGGCCTCTTCCTGGCGATGTTCACGGCCGGCGGCCTGCGCTACGAGGGCTTCGCCTCCGGCCAGGTGGTGCTCAACGTTTTCGTCGACAACGGGTTCCTGCTGGTCCTGGCGGTCGGCATGACGTTCGTCATCCTCACCGGAGGCATCGACCTGTCGGTGGGGGCGGTGGCCGCGCTCGCCACGATGGTCTCGGCGAGCCTGGTGACGAACAAGGGCTGGTCCCCGCTGCTGGTCATCCCGCTGGTGCTGCTGATCGGCGCGGTGATCGGCCTGGCCATGGGATGTGTGATCCAGTACTTCGACATCCAGCCGTTCATCGTGACGCTGGCCGGCATGTTCCTGGCCCGCGGGCTGTGCTACGTCATCGGCACCGAGTCGATCTCCATCACCGACCCCACCTACACCGCCCTGGCCCAGACCAGGATCGACATGCCCGGCGGGGCGTTCATCTCGCCCAGCGTGATCGTGGCGTTCGTGGTGATCGTCATCGGGGCCTACGTGCTGCAGTACACCAGGCTGGGGCGTAACGTGTACGCGACCGGCGGCAGTGAGCAGTCGGCGCTGCTCATGGGACTGCCGGTGGCCAGAACGAAGATCGCCGTCTACACGATCAGCGGCTTCTGCTCGGCGCTGGGCGGGGTGCTGATCTCCTTCTACATGCTGTCCGGAAACCCGCTGCACGCGGTCGGCATGGAGCTGGACGCGATCGCCGCGGTGGTGATCGGCGGCACCCTGCTGACCGGGGGGTCGGGATACCTGGTCGGCACCGTGCTGGGGGTGCTCATCCTCGGGCTGATCCAGACGATCATCAGCTTCGAGGGGACCCTCAGTCCCTGGTGGACCAGGATCGTCATCGGCCTGCTGCTGTTCGCCTTCATCCTGCTGCAGCGCCTCGGCGTGATCCGCCGCACCTGAACCACGGCCCCGGTGCGGCGGACCGCACCGGGGCCCCGTCCACGGAGGTCCTGATGTCCCGGGAGAGCATGTGAACGCTAACAGTGATCGTTACACGGTCGGGGTCGACTTCGGCACGCTGTCCGGCCGCGCCGTGGTGGTGCGGGTGAGCGACGGCGCCGAGGTCGGCTCCGCCGTGCACGAGTACGCCCACCGGGTGATCGAGGACCGGCTGCCGGGGGGCGGCGCGCCCCTGGGCCCGGACTGGGCGCTGCAGTCGCCCGACGACTGGCGGGACGTGCTGCGCACCGCGGTGCCCGAGGCGGTGGCCGCGGCCGGCGTCTCCCCGTCCCAGATCGTCGGCCTGGGCACCGACTTCACCGCCTGCACCGTGCTGCCGGCCACCGCCGACGGCACCCCGCTGTGCGAGCTGGAGGAGTTCACCGGCCGGCCGCACGCCTGGCCCAAGCTGTGGAAGCACCACTCGGCGCAGCCGCACGCCGACCGGATCAACGCGGTCGCCGCCCGCCGCGGGGAGAGCTGGCTGCCGCGCTACGGCGGGAAGATCTCCTCGGAGTGGTCGTTCGCCAAGGGCCTGCAGGTCCTTCAGGAGGACCCGGAGATCTACGACCGCGCCGAGCGCTGGATCGAGGCCGCCGACTGGATCGTCTGGGAGCTCACCGGCGTGGAGACCCGCAACGTCTGCACCGCCGGGTACAAGGCCGTCCGCCAGGACGGGCGCTACCCGTCGCAGGAGTTCCTCGCCGAGCTCGACCCCGGCTTCACCGGCTTCACCGCCAAGCTCGGCGGCGAGCCGTCGCCGCTCGGCGGCCTCGCGGGCCGGCTGACCGCCCGCGCCGCCGAGTGGACCAAGCTGCCGGAGGGCACCCCGATCTCGGTCGGCAACGTTGACGCCCACGTCACCTCCGCGGCCGCCGACGCGGTCCGTCCCGGCCAGATGGTCGCCATCATGGGCACCTCCACCTGCCACGTCATGCCGTCGGACACCCTGGCCGAGGTGCCCGGCATGTGCGGGGTGGTGCGCGACGGCATCGTGCCGGGACTGTGGGGGTACGAGGCCGGCCAGTCGGGCGTCGGCGACATCTTCGGCTGGTTCGTCGAGACCTCGGTGCCCGGCTCCTACGAGCGCGAGGCCGAGCGGCGCGGGCTGAGCGTGCACGGGTACCTCACCGAGCTCGCCGCGGCCCAGCCGGTCGGCCGGCACGGCCTGGTGGCGCTCGACTGGCACAACGGCAACCGCTCGGTGCTGGTCGACCACAACCTCTCCGCCGTGGTCGTCGGCCAGACGCTCGCGACCCGGCCCGAGGACACCTACCGCGTGCTGATCGAGGCCACCGCGTTCGGCGCCCGTACGATCGTGGAGACCTTCGAGGCGTCCGGGGTGGCCGTCACCGACTTCGTCGCGGCCGGCGGGCTGATCAAGAACCGTTTCCTGATGCAGGTCTACGCGGACGTGCTGCGCCGCCCGATCTCGGTGATCGGCTCCGAGCAGGGATGCGCCCTGGGATCGGCGATCCACGCCGCCGTCGCGGCCGGGGCCTACCCCGACATCACCGAGGCGTCGGCCGCGATGGGCAGGCGCGGCGAGACCGTCTACCGGCCGGACCCCGGCCGCGCCGACGCCTACGACCGGCTGTACGCCGAGTACCGCCGGCTGCACGACCACTTCGCCGACGGAGCGATGCTGCACGGCCTGCGGGCCCTGCGCTACGAGGCGAGCCGACCCGTGGACGAGAAGGAGGAGGACGCGTGAGCGGCGTCACGGTACGGAGGCTTCAGGAGACGGTGTGCCGCCTCCACGAGGAACTGGTCCGCTACGGCCTGGTCGCCTGGACCGCCGGCAACGTCTCCGGCCGGGTCCCGGGTGAGGACCTGTTCGTCATCAAGCCGTCCGGGGTGTCCTACGACGACCTGACACCGGAGTCGATCGTGGTGTGCGACCTGGACGGCGAGCTGGTCGAGGGCGAGCTGTCGCCCTCCAGCGACACCGCCGCGCACGCCTACGTCTACCGGGCGATGCCGCAGGTGGGCGGGGTGGTGCACACCCACTCCACCTACGCCTCGGCCTGGGCCGCGCGCGGCGAGGCCATCCCGTGCGTGCTGACGGCGATGGCCGACGAGTTCGGCGGCGAGATCCCGGTCGGTCCGTTCGCGCTGATCGGCGGGGACGACATCGGCAAGGGCATCGTCGCCACCCTGGAGGGCCACCGCTCCCCGGCGGTCCTGATGCAGAACCACGGCGTCTTCACCGTCGGCGCCGACGCCCGCGCCGCGGTCAAGGCCGCGGTGATGTGCGAGGACGTCGCGCGCACCGTGCACGTGGCCCGCCAGCTCGGCGAGCCGCTGCCGATCGCGCGACCCGACATCGACCGTCTGTACGACCGCTACCAGAACGTCTACGGGCAAAGGAGTCCGCGTTGACCGTCCACGAGCGTGAGATCTGGTTCCTCACCGGAAGCCAGGGGCTGTACGGAGAGGAGACGCTGGCCCAGGTCGCCGAGCAGTCGCGGCGCATCGCCGAGGAGCTCGGCGAGCGGCTGGCGTTCCGCCTGGTGTGGAAGCCGGTGCTCACCGACGCCGCGGCGATCCGCCGGGTCTGCCTGGAGGCCAACGCGGCCGACGACTGCATCGGGATCATCGCCTGGATGCACACCTTCTCCCCGGCGAAGATGTGGATCGCCGGCCTGGACGCGCTGCGCACCCCGCTGCTGCACCTGCACACCCAGGCCAACGTGGAACTGCCGTGGAGCTCCATCGACATGGACTTCATGAACCTCAACCAGGCCGCCCACGGTGACCGCGAGTTCGGCTACATCCAGTCCCGGCTGGGCGTGGCGCGCAAGACCGTCGCCGGGCACGTGAGCGACCCGGCCGTGGCCGCCCGCGTCTCGGCCTGGGCGCGGGCCGCAGCCGGGCGCGCCGAGGTGGGCACGCTGCGGCTGGCCCGCTTCGGCGACAACATGCGCGACGTGGCCGTCACCGAGGGCGACAAGGTGGAGGCGCAGCGGCGCTTCGGCGTCTCGGTCAACACCTACGGCGTCAACGACCTGGTCGCCGTCGTCGACGCCTCCTCCGACGCCGACGTGGACACGCTGACCACCGAGTACGAGGACACCTACAAGGTGGCTCCCGAGCTGCGCGCCGGGGGCGAGCGGCACGACGCGCTGCGCTACGCCGCCCGCATCGAGCTGGGGCTGCGCCACTTCCTCACCGAGGGCGGCTTCGGCGCGTTCACCACCAACTTCGAGGACCTGGGCGGGCTGCGGCAGCTTCCCGGCCTGGCCGTGCAGCGCCTGATGGGCGACGGCTACGGCTTCGGCGGCGAGGGCGACTGGAAGACCTCGGTGCTGGTCCGCACGCTCAAGGTGATGTCGGCCGGCCTGGAGGGCGGCACCTCCTTCATGGAGGACTACACCTACCACCTGACGCCCGGCGAGGAGGTCATCCTGGGCGCGCACATGCTGGAGGTCTGCCCGACGATCGCCTCCGGGGTGCCCTCCTGCGAGATCCACCCGCTGGGCATCGGCGGGCGCGAGGACCCGGTCCGGCTGGTGTTCGACGCCGAGCCCGGCCCCGCCGTGGTGCTCGGCCTGGCCGACATGGGGGACCGGTTCCGGCTCGTGGCCAACGAGATCGACGTGGTCGCCCCGGCCCAGCCGCTGCCCAGCCTGCCCGTCGCCCGCGCGGTGTGGAAGCCCCGTCCCTCGCTGAGCACCTCGGCGGAGGCGTGGCTGACCGCCGGGGGGCCGCACCACACCGTGCTGTCGGCCGCGCTGACCGTCGAGGAGCTCACCGACCTGTCCGACATGCTCGGGGTCGAGCTGCTGGTCATCGACGCCGACACCACCCCCCGCCAGTTCGCCAAGGAGATCCGCTGGAACCAGGCGTACTACCGCCTGGCCCAGGGCCTCTGAGGGGAGCGCCGAGGAACCCCTAGACCCCCGGCACGGGCGGACGTCCGCCCGGCCGGTCCGGTCCGGTCCGGTCCGTGTCCCTGTCACGCGGTCCGTGCCCCTGTCAGTCGGTACGGGCCGCGCGGTTCAGCTCGCCTCCGTGGCCGAGGGCTCTCCGGGAGGCGGATCGACGGGCCGCGACGACAGGGGTGGCGGGGACGACGGGGGCGGCGCGGTGGAGGAGCGGACGACGAGGTCGGCGCCGACGGTGTAGCGGCGCGGTTTCAGCTCCTGGCCGTCGATCGAGCGCAGCAGGAGCTCGACGGCGAGCCTGCCGAGCTCGTGGGCTCCGGTGTCGACGACCGTGATCGGCGGACTCCACCACTCCAGCAGCGGCATGTCCTCGAACGCGACGACCGACAGGGCGGACGGGACGTCGATACCGGACCTGGCCAGCACCGGCAGGGCCCCGTAGGTCGCCTCGTGGTTGGCGAGCATCAGCGCGGTCGGCGCCCGCTCCGCCCCCAGCAGCTCGCCCATGGCCCGCGCCCCGTAGGCCACCTCGAACGGGCCCCGCCGGACCAGGTCCGCGTCCGGGGTCAGGCCGGCGTCACCGAGCGCCTGGACGAACCCGGCGTACCGGTCACGGCCCGAGGTGGTCTCGGGCGGCCCGCCCACGAACGCGATCCTGCGGTGTCCCAGGTCGAGCAGGTGGCGGGTGGCGGACACGGCGCCCTCGCGGTCGGCGGCGAGCACGGCCGGTCCCTGTGAGCCCTCGATCTCCCGGATCAGGTCGATGACGGTGATCCCCGACGCGCGCAGCTCGTTGACCTCCCTGACGTTCCGGCCGGTGCCCACGATCAGGACGCTGTCGACCTGGTGGTCGCGCAGCAGCCGCAGGTAGTCCGCCTCGACCGCGGGGTCGGCGTTGGTGATGCAGAGCAGCGCCTGGTAGCCCGAGGCGACCAGGCGCCGCTGCACGGCCTCCACGACCGTGTGGAAGGTGTTGTTGACCAGGTTGTTGAGCACCAGCCCGACCAGCCCGGAGCGGCGGGTCCGCAGGCTCGCGGCGGCCAGGTTGCGCCGGTAGCCCAGGGAGCGGGCGGTCCGGGAGACCCGCAGGCGCGTCGACTCGGAGATCTCCGAGGACCCCGAGAGCGCGCGGCTCGCCGTGCTCACCGAAACCCCGGCGGCTGCCGCGACGTCGCGGAGCGTGGCGGCCATGTCCCCACCGTTCCTCAGGGCCGGCGCTATCCGGCCGTCCGGGTGTCCCCTAGATCATCATCTCGGATGATACGGCCCCCGATGCCGACCAACGACACGTCCCGGTACGCATTCAGATCACGAAGGGGATCGTCGCGCAGCGCGATGAGGTCCGCGGCGTAGCCGGGGGCGATCCGGCCCAGCCGCGACGAGGCCCCCACCAGCTCGGCCGCGGTCAGCGACGCGGACCGGATCACGTCGAGGTTGCTCAGCCCGGCGGTCGCCAGCAGGAGCATCTCGTGCACGTGCGCGCTGACCCCGTCCACGTCGTCGCCCGGCGGGTAGTCGGTGCCGGCCACGATCGGCACGCCCTCGCGCACGGCGGTACGGATGCTGTCCAGGTGCCGGTCGGCGGCGTCCAGCGCGTTGCGGATGGAGAACTCCTCGAACCCCTTGGCCCGCATCCAGCCCTCCGAGCGCGTCACGCAGAGCGTCGGGGTCAGGAACGCCCCGGCCTCGCGCATCCGCCGCGCGGTCTCCTGGTCCAGGTCGTAGGCGTGCTCGAAGGACCGCACGCCCTGGGCGAGGGCCTGCCTGATGGCCTGCCAGGCCCCGGCGTGCGCGGCGACGTAGGTGTCGTGCTCGTGGGCCGCCTCCACCGTCGCCCGGATCTCCTCGTCGGTCATCTCCGGCTCGGCGAAGTCCTCGCCCTCGTGCGCCAGCCCGCCGGTGATGAAGATCTTCAGGTGGTCGGCGCCCGCCCGCAGCTCCTGCCTGGCCGCCGCGCCGAACTCCCCGGCGCCGGTGGCGTACGCGCAGGCGCCGCCCTTGCCGTGCCCCTCGGGACGGGAGATCGCCCGGCCCGCGCCGAAGATCCGCGGGGCGTCGATCCAGCCGTGCGCCGCGGCCTCGCGCAGCAGCAGGTCCGCGCGGTTCTGCTCGTGCACGCACCGCAGCGTGGTGACCCCCGCGCGCAGCGCGTCCTGGGCACGGACCGCCGAGCGGTACGCGGTGAGCGCGGGGTTCTCGGCCTCGTCCGTCGCCGAGAACGGGTAGACGACCGACAGGTGCGTGTGGCAGGAGATGAGGCCGGGCAGCAGGTAGCGGCCCCCGAGGTCGTGGACGTCGGCACCCGGGGGAGGGCCGCCGGAGGTGATCTCGGAGATGAGCCCGTCGTCGGTCCGGACGCTCCGGCCGCGCAGGACCGTGCCGGACTCCACGTCGACGATGTTGCAGTTCGCGAGCCACACGGTGGGGGCTCCTTCCGGGGCAGGGGGACGGACGGGCAGGGCGGGGACGAGGGCGTGACCGCGACGGGGACGGGGGCGTGGCCGGGGCTGAGACGGGCCGCGTGGCCGGGATGGGCGGGAGAGGGGCCGCGAGACGGAGGACGGGGGCGGGGAACGGGCCGCGCGGCCGGGACGGGGACGGTCCGTCCGCGGGCGCGGAGGGCGGGTCGGGGACGGGTCAGGGACGGGGGGTGAGCGGGACGGTGAGCGGCTCCTTCACCACCGGGCAGGCGACGCTGTGCCCGGGGGCGACCTCCAGCCGTTCCGGCACCCGGACGGCGCACTCGGGCAGGGCGAGCGGGCAGCGCGGGTGAAACCGGCACCCCGTGGGGGGCGCGGCCGGGTCGGGCACGTCACCGGGAAGCGGCGCCGGGAGCGTCCCGGAACCGTCGGGCCTGGGCACCGCGTCGATGAGCGCCCGGGTGTACGGGTGCCGGGGACGGGCCCACAGCTCGTGGGTGGGGCCGTGCTCGGCGATGGTGCCCAGGTACATGACGGTGGTCACGTCGGCGATCTGCCGCACGATCGCCAGGTCGTGGGAGATGAACAGCAGGCCCATGTCGAGCTCCCTGGCCAGGCCGACCAGGAGGGTGGCCACCGACGCCTGCGCCGAGGCGTCCAACGCCGAGATGGGCTCGTCCGCGACGATGCAGCTCGGCTCGGCGGCCAGCGCCCGCGCGATCGCGATCCGCTGGCGCTGGCCGCCGCTGAACTCGTGCGGGTAGCGGCCGGCCGCGTCGACCGGCAGCGCGACGCGCTCCAGCAGCTCCCGTACCCGGCCGGCGTCGCGCCGGTGACCGGCGAGCCGCAGCCCGTCGTTGATCTGCTCGCCGACGCTCCGGCGGGGGTTCAGCGACGAGAACGGGTCCTGGAAGATCATCTGCAGCCGGCGCTGGGCGACCGGCCTGGCCCGCCGGGTGAGCGGCGCCACCGGTGTCCCGTCGAAGACGACCGTGCCCGAGGACGGGGCCAGCAGGCCCACCGCGGCCTTGCCCAGGGTGGACTTGCCGCAGCCCGACTCGCCGACCAGGCCGACGATCTGCCCTCGTTCGACGGAGAGCCCGGCTCCCGCGACCGCGGTCACCGGCGGCCTGCCCGGCGTCTGGTAGGTGACGACCAGGTCCCTCATGTCGAGCAGGGTCATGAGGGGACCTCCCGGGAGAGCGGCGGACCGGAGAGCGACGGGCCGAACGGGTCGACCGGGCAGGCGGCCGAGTGCGCGGGCGCCAGCTCGACGAGGCCGGGCAGCCGTTCGACGCACGACTCGCGCGCCCACGCGCACCGGGGGTGGAAGGGGCAGCCGGTGGGCGTCGTACCGGCGGAGGGCGGCTGGCCGGGGATGGGGCGGAGCTCGGAGGTCTCCTCCTCCGGGTGCGGCAGCGCGTCCAGCAGGCCGCGCGTGTAGGGGTGGCGGGGCTCGGTCAGCACCGCCCGGCGCGGTCCGTTCTCCACGACCCGGCCGGCGTACATGACCGAGATCCGGTCGGCCAGCGAGGACATCACCCCCAGGTCGTGGGTGATCAGCAGCACCGACATGTCCCGCTCCCGGCGCAGCCGGTCGAGCAGCCGCAGGATGCCGGCCTGCACGGTCACGTCGAGCGCGGTGGTCGGCTCGTCGGCGATGATCACCTTCGGGTCGCAGGCCAGCGCCACCGCGATCGCGATGCGCTGGCGCATGCCGCCGGAGAACCGGTGCGGGTAGGAGCGCAGCGCCTGCTCGGGGCCGGGGATGCGCACGGTCTCCAGCAGCTCCAGCGCCCGCGCGCGGGCGTCGGCCCTGCTCACCCTGCGGTGGTGACGCAGGTGGTCGGTGATCTGCCGTTCGACGGTGAGCATCGGGTGCAGGGACGTCATCGGGTCCTGGAACACCATGGCGATGTCGCGCCCGCGCACGTCGCGCAGCGCCCGCTGCGGCAGCGCCAGCAGGTCGCGGCCCTCGAAGAGGATCTCCCCGGTGGTCCGCGCCCCGCCGGGGAGCAGGCCGAGCGCGGCGAGCGCGGTCATCGTCTTGCCGCTGCCGCTCTCCCCGGCCAGCCCGACGATCTCGCCGGGGCGCAGGACGAGGTTCATGCCGCTGACGGCCGACAGCCGGGCGCCGCCGCGGCGCGGCAGCGTGACGGTGAGGTCGCGGACGTCCAGGACGGGCGCGGGCGCGCCGACAGGCTCCGCGGGGGCGCTCATGCCCGTCCCCTGCGTGCCGAGCGCGGGTCGAGCACGTCGCGGACGGTGTCGCCGAGGAAGTTCGCGGCCAGCACGACCAGCAGGATCGCCAGGCCGGGGAAGACGCCGAGCCACCACTTGTCGAAGTACTGCGCGCCGCTGGCGACCATGGACCCCCACTCCGCGACCGGCGGGCGGGCGCCCAGGCCGAGGAACGACAGCCCCGACAGGGTCAGCACGGCGTTGCCCACGTCGAGCGCGGCCAGGACCACGATCGGCCCGACCACGCCGGGCCGTACGTCGACCCAGAGGGTGCGCAGGCTGGAGGCGCCCAGCAACCGGCTGGCGTGCACGTAGTTCTCCTCCCTCATGCTGAGGATCATGCCGCGCACGACCCGCGAGTAGGCCGGCCAGCTCACGATCACGACCGCCAGCACCGCGTTGACCAGGTCGGGCCCGAGCGCCGCCACCACGGCCATCGCCAGGATGATCCCGGGGAAGGCGAAGACCAGATCGGCGCTGCGCATGATCAGCCCTTCGGCCCAGCCGCCGAAGTAACCGGCGATCGCGCCGAGCAGGGTGCCCACCGCGCAGGCGACGGCGACCAGCAGCAGGGCGACCGGCAGCGAGAGCCGGGCCCCGTGGATCACCCGGCTGAACACGTCGCGGCCGATCTGGTCGGTGCCGAACCAGTGCTCGGCCGAGGGCGGCAGCAGCTTCATCGAGTCCTGCGCGATCGGGTCGTACGGCGCGACCAGCGGGGCCGCGATCGCCAGGAACAGGAACAGCGCCAGGATGACCAGGCCGATCACGCCCAGCGGCCTGCGCCAGGGCGAGCGCATCGCCGAGGCGTCCTCGCGGTCCAGGCGGCGGGCGGCACGCGCGGAGGCCCTGAGGCTCACCGTCCCCGCGCCCACACCTCCGAGGTCCACACCTCCGAGGCCCACGCCACCGGGCTCCACGCCACCGGTGCCCGCGCCTTCGGGCTCCGCGTCTCCGGGCTTCATGCCTGCGGGCTTCACGAGGGGCTCACCCCAGCCTGATTCTGGGGTCGACGACCGCGTAGAGCAGGTCGACCACGAAGTTGACGACCACGTAGACCACGGCCACCACCAGGCTCACGCCCATGATCGCCGGGAGGTCGAGGGTCAGCGCGCCCCGGTAGGCGTAGGCGCCCAGTCCCGGCCAGGAGAACACCGTCTCCACCAGCACCGCGCCGCCCAACAGGTTGCCGAACGCCAGCCCGGCCACGGTGATCACGCTGACCAGCGCGGGGCGGAGGATGTAGCCGAACGTGACGTACGACGGCGACAGGCCCTTGGCCCGGCCGGCCCGCACGTAGTCGTTGCCCACCACCTCCAGCACCGAGGCCCGGGTGAAACGGGTCAGCGACCCGATGGTGAAGATCGCCAGCACCAGCGCGGGCAGCCACAGGTGGGCGGCGGCCTCGCCGAGCACGGTCCACTGGCCGCTCAGCACGGCGTCGACGGTGTAGAGGCCGGTGACGTCCGGCGGCGGGGTGGTGCCCGGGTTCAGCCGGCCCGAGCCCGGCGAGATGCCGAGGCGGGCGTAGAACACGTACATCGCCACCAGCGAGAGCCAGAACGTCGGCACCGAGACCCCGGCCAGCGAGACGACCCGGATGATCTGGTCGGCGAGCCGGTCGCGGCGCATGGCGGCCAGCACGCCGAGGCCGACGCCGAGCACCAGCGCCACCGCGATCGCGGCCAGGGCCAGCTCGAAGGTGGCCGACATGAACTGCGCGAGGTCCTGGGTGACCGGCCGGTGGCTCTGCTGGGAGGTGCCCAGGTCGCCGCCGAGCAGGTTGCCCAGGTAGTTCAGGTACTGCTGCGGCAGCGGCAGGTCCAGGCCGTGCCGGCGGCGCCAGGCCTCGACGACCGCGGGGTCGGCGGCGGCGCGCTCGCCCAGGTTGGCCGTGACCGGGTCACCCGGCACCAGCTGGGTCAGCACGAACGAGACCAGCGTGATGCCGAGGACGAGGAGGATGCCGGCCGCCAGCCGGCGGAGCGTGAACCGGAGCAGGCCCGGTAACGCGTACCACCGTCTGGCGACCGGTGTGAGGAACGACGTCATCGATCGGCGCCGGCTAGCGCAGCGTGGTCAGGTCGACGGTCCACAGGGGGTTGTAGTCGAGCGGGCCGAGCTGCTTGGCGCCCGCGACCACGGCCGACGGCTGGAACAGCGGGATGAAGGGGCCCTCGGCGTTCATGGCCTTCTGCAGCGCCTGGAAGTCGGCGTCGCGGGTGGCGTCGTCGGCGGTCTCGGCCTTCTCGGCGAGCTTGGTGATCTCCGGCGCCGCGTCCTCCTTCCAGCCGGCCCGGAGGCCCACCATCTGGCCGGGGGTGAACAGCAGGTAGTCGTTGGGGTGGTTGTAGTCCGGTCCCCACCACTGCAGGCTCAGCTCGTCCTTGCCGGCGCGGTAGGAGTCGAGCGCGGTGGTCACCGGCTTGCCGTCGAGCTGGACGTCGATGCCGACCTCCTTGAGGTTCTGCTGGAGGCGGGCCGCGATGTCGGCCATGCCCACGCCCTTGTAGGTCAGGTCGGAGGCGTAGTTCAGCTTCACCGAGGGGGAGGAGATGCCCGACCTGGCGAGCGCCGCCTTGGCGCGGGCGACGTCGCGCTTGACGGCGTCGGCCGGCGCGAGCGCCCCGGAGAACATCGAGGGGACGACGCCGCCCGGCTGGACCGCGCCCTCGCCCACCAGGTTCAGCAGGCCCGCGTAGTCGACGCCGTAGCGCACGGCCTCCTGGAAGTCCTTGTTGGAGGTGGTCGACGAGACCGCGGGGTCGTCGTTGACCAGCAGGAACGCGATGTCGGCGGCGGCGGTCTTGTTGACCGTCACGTTCTCGCCCAGCGAGGTGGCCTGGTCCGGCCGCAGGTCCAGCGCGAGCTGGCTGCCGCCCTGGGTGAGGTTGAGCTGCTGCACGTTCGCCTGGACGTTACGCACGACGATCTTGCTGTAGACGGGCTTGGTGCCCCAGTAGCCGTCGTTGCGCTCCAGCACGACCTCGCTGGCCGCGTCGAACTTGGTGATCTTGTACGGGCCGCTGCCGTAGGAGGCCTTGGCGAACTCCGGCTCGGCCTTGTCGCTCTCGGCGTCCTTGGTGCCGCCCATCTTCTCGACCGCCGCGCTGTTCTCGATGCCGAGCGCGGGGTTGGAGAGCTTGGCCATCAGCGCCGAGTCGGGCTTCTCGGTGGTCAGCACCACGGTCTTGTCGTCGGGGGCCTCGGTCTTGACGCCGTCGAGCAGGAAGGACGGGTTGCCCTTCAGACCGGCGATCCGCTCGAAGGTGTAGACGACGTCCTTGGCCGTCATCGGGGTGCCGTCGCTGAACTTGACGCCGTCGCGCAGGGTGAAGGTGAACTTCTTGAAGCTCTCGTCGATCTCGGGCAGCTCGGCCACCCCGGGGACGGCCGTCTTGACGTCGGCCCCCTTGTAGGTCACCAGCGTCTCGTAGACGGGATAGAGCACCGTCTGCGCCGTGGGCTCGAACTGCCGGGCCGGGTCGGCGGTCTTCAACTGGAACGAGGTGTCGACGACCAGCGTGCCGCCGCCCGCCGCACCGCCCGTCCCGCCGCTCGCCGGAGCCGTGCCCGCCGCTCCTCCTCCTCCGCCGCCGCAGGCGGCGGTCAGCGCGGCCACCACGCCCAGGCCGAGGACCGCGAGACCTCTACGACCAACCATCCTGTCCGCCTCTCATACGTCGCGTACCGGGCTCATGGCGCGAGACGGTTCCGCAAGGACGCAAACGATTCCGGTCAACCTCTTTTATGTCAAGGCTTCGACCGATAAAACCACAGGTGAGCGTATACGTAATCTTTCGGAAATGTTTCTGCAAAGCAAGGCCCGGGGGCGTCCGGGCGCGCCGGGACCCGCGACCGTCCCGCCCCCTCGGGCTCCGGGGCGATCCGCGGTGCCGGAGCGCCGGGGCGACGCGGCCCCGGAGGGCCCGGCCGCGTGCCGGAGGGGCGAGGACCGGTGCGATCCTGCCTCGAAGGCTAGGGCGCCTCGGTCACGTATCGGAGACGTTTGTGTGAAATTCCATGAACAGGAACCGGTGAAACGATCTATCTTTTTCACCGTAACCGCTCTGAGCATGGGGTTTGTGCATGAACGATCATCGTTCACTTGTTCAGTGAACTCGCGTCTGATAGAACATACGGCATGTGCGGACCGGGCGGGCCGTCCACGGCCGCCCGCGGGGCGCCCCGGCGCCGATCCCCGTTCACGACGCCCGCGCGACGGAGGCCGAAGACGGAGGCCGAAGAGGGCTCGACCGCGCGGCCGGGGCGGGTGCCGCTCCGGAGCCCGGTGCGGGGACCGGCCGGGCATGATCGGGACCAGGTCCGCGGGACACGGCCGACGGCCGCGTCCCGGCGGACGTCACCCGCCGGACCTACGGAGTGGAGGCCCCGATGAACGACGTGGTCATCGTCAACTGCACGGTCACTGACGCCCGTGCCGCACGGGGGAGCACCGCCGAGGGGCGTGTCGCCGACGCGGCGGTGTGGGTCCACGGCGACCGGATCGAGGCGGCGGGCCCCCGCGAGGAGGTGACGGGCCTGGCCGGTGACGCCCGGGTGATCGACCTCGGCGGCGCGCACGTCACCCCCGGCCTGGTCAACATGCACACCCACCTGTCCCTGTCGCTGCCCGGACGGGCCGGCGCCGACGTCAGGGACATGACCGCGCACGAGCTGGCTCTCTACATGGCCGACGGCGCCCGCCGGACCCTGCACTGCGGGGTCACCACGGTGCGGTGCGTCGCCGAGAAGGACCACGCCGACTTCGCGCTGCGGCGGGCGATCGAGGCGGGCAGGGCGACCGGCCCGCGCATCTTCACCGCGGGCCGCGCCCTGGTCTGCACCGGGGGCCACGGGCACGAGGGCGGCGACACCCTGGAGTGCGACGGCGCCGACGGGTTCCGCCGGGGGGTGCGCGCCCAGATCAAGGCCGGAGCGGATCTCATCAAGATCATGATCTCCGGGGGGATCGCCGGGGAGCACGAGAGGATCGACACCCCGCAGCTGTTCTCCGACGAGATGGCCGCCGCGCTGCGGACCGCGCACGCCTGGGGCCGTAAGGTCACCGCGCACGCCGGACCGGCGGCGGTGATCGCCGAGGCCGTCGAGCTGGGCCTGGACTGCGTGGAGCACGGCTACCAGCTCACCCCCGAGGTGGCGGAGCGGATGGCCCGGCACGGGACGGCCCTGGTGCCGACGCTGCTGGTCACCCGCTGCAAGGAGTTCTTCGACGAGCTGGGCGTGCCCGGGTGGATGCAGTGCCGCTCGCTCGGCGCCGGGCCCCGGCACCTGGAGAGCTACGCCATGGCCCTCGACGCCGGGGTGGAGGTCCTGCTGGGCAGCGACATGCCGCCCTTCTGGGCGTTCGAGGGGACCAACGCCACGGTGCGCGAGCTGGAGTTCATGTCCGAGGGCGGGCTCGGCCCGGCCGGGGCGCTGCACGCCGGGACGCTCGGCCCGGTGCGCTGGCTCGGCGCCGACGCCGACCTCGGCACCGTCGAGGCGGGGAAGTACGCGGACCTCATCGCCATGGACGCCGACCCGCTGGCGGACACCTCGGCCTTCCGCGGGGTCCGCTGGGTGATGAAGGCGGGCCGGGTCGTCCGCGACGACCGGTCGGGATGGGAGGGCCCGTGAGCACCGGCGCAATCGATTCCGCCACGGATGCCGGGGCGGACGCCACCGCGATCGCCGCGGGCATCGACGACATGTACGACGCGTTCCTGTCCGCCGACCGCGCCCGGTTCGACCGGCACCTGCACGCCGAGGTGACCACCTGGGAGACGCACCTGCCGGGACCGCTGCGGACCCGCTCGGAGCTGGACGCCTACCGGGACGGCCGGGACGGCTCGGGCGCCCGTCCCGAACTCGACCGGCTGGCGGCCGAGGACAAGCGGATCGACGTGTGGGGCGACACCGGACTGGCGCGGTACGTGCTGGTCGCCGAGCCGCCGGGCGGGCCCGCCCAGCACAGCAGGGTGACCGACGTGCTCCGCCGCGTCGGCGGTGACTGGCTCATCGTCCACCACCACTCGGAACTGCTCACCGGGCACGGGTGAGGGCACGTCATGGGCGGAAGGGATCCGCGGCCCGCACGGGCCGGAGAGGGGACGGGCATGAGCGACGACGCGAACACCGGCGCCGGAGGTGCCGAGGGCACCGGCGGCACTGACGGCACTGACGGCACTGATGGCCCTGACGGTGCCGGCGGTGACATGGAGCTGTACGACCTGCGGGTCGTGGTCGACCGCATCGAGGGCAGGTCCGTCTGCGGGATGGAGGTGGGCGACTGCTTCGTCCTGGAACGGAGCGCGCACCTGCGGCTCCCCGACGGCGAGCACTTCTGCGTCTACGCGCTCGCCGCGGTCCTGCCCTTCCTCGCGGCCAAGCAGCGCGACCTGGCCTCCGGGGACTGGCTGGCGCGCGACTCCCTGTTCTGCTGCCCCGACCCGGAGGAACGGCTGGTGATGCGGGTCGAGCGGACCGGCCGCCGCCGGATGAACTCCGCCGACCTGACCTGAGGGGGTCCCCATGAGCACCGCCGAGATCGGCCTCGGCCTGCAGAGCGACAAGCGGGCCGGAGACTACGCGCGGCTCGCGCGCCGCGCCGAGGAGCACGGTTTCGACGTGCTGAGCGTGTTCGGCGACCTGATGTACCAGCCGCCGATCTTCCCGCTGCTGGAGATGGCCGCCGCCACCGAGCGGGTACGGCTCGGCGCGGCCTGCCTCAACCCGTACTCGCTGGCCCCGTACGAGATCGCCGGGCAGCTCGCCGCGCTGGACCTGGCCTCGCACGGCCGCGCCTACCTGGGGCTGGCGCGCGGCACCTGGCTCGGCGCGGTGGGCATCGCCCAGCCCCGCCCGCTGACCGCGCTGGCGGAGGCCGCGCGGGTGGTCCGGCTGCTGCTGGCCGGTGACGCCGGGGGGTTCGAGGGGGAGATGTTCCGCCTCGCGCCCGGTACCCGGCTGCGCTACCCGGTACGGCGTCCCCGTCCGCCGCTGCTGCTGGGTGCCTGGGGGCCGAAGGGCGCGGCCCTGGCCGGCCGGATCGCCGACGAGATCAAAGTGGGCGGCAGCGCGAACCCGGCGATGGTCGGGGTGATCCGCGAGCGGGTCGCGGCCGGGGCCGTCCCGGCCGGGCGCGACCCCGGCGAGGTCGGCGTCGTGCTGGGCGCGGTGACCGTGGTGGACGCCGACGGCGCCGCGGCCCGCGCCAGGGCCCGCACCGAGGTCGCCATGTACCTCGCGGTGGTCGCCGACCTCGATCCGACCGCGGGGGTCCCCGCCGACCTGCTCGGCCGGGTCAAGGAGCTGGTCGACGCCGGGCGGGACGAGGACGCCGGGCGGCTGATCCCCGACGACGTGCTCGACCTGTTCGCCTTCTCCGGCACCCCGGAGCAGGTGGCCGCCCAGGCACAGGCCCTGATCGACGCGGGCGCGCACCGGGTGGAGTTCGGCACCCCGCACGGGCTGACCGACGACGGCGGGGTGGAGCTGCTGGGCGGCGCGGTGCTGCCGCTGCTGGACCGCACCCGGGGCCGCCGGTGACGACCTCGGGACCGGGGCCGTCACCGGCGGCAGGACCGGGACCGGGACCGGGGCCGGGACTGGGGACTGGGACTGGGGCCGGGACTGGGGACCGGGACCGGGACCGAGGGCCGGGACCGAGGGCCGGGACCGAGAGCGGGGGCGGGCGGGGTGACCGGATGAGCGGAACGGGTATACCCGTCGCGGGTCCCGGGAGGTGACGCTCCGTCATCTGGAAACCGGATGCCCGCAGAACCTTCCATCCGTAAAGCGAACGCCCCGAATCCTCTCGTACTCCTGATTTCACCTGCGTTCGGCATGAGTGAACATGAAGGGGACGTAAGGAGATGACGCGATGAGCGAGCGCACCGCAGGCCCGGCGACCAGGACCGGAGGGCCCGGGGAGCAGGAAGCGCTGGCCGCCGACGCCCGGGACACCACCTGCCGCCGTGCCGAGTTCCTCCTGCCGCCTTCGCCCGCGTCCGCCCGTCACCCCGAGGTCGCCTACTTCGCGGGCAACTCGCTGGGCCTGCAACCCCGCGCCACCCGCGCCGCGGTCCTGGCGGAGCTGGACGACTGGGCGCTGCACGCGGTCGAGGGGCACCACCGGGCGGCCCACCCCTGGCTGCCCTACCACGCGGAACTGCGCGAGGACGCCGCCACGCTGGTGGGCGCCGCCCCCGAGGAGACCGTGGTGATGAACTCCCTCACGGTCAACCTGCACCTGATGATGGCGACGTTCTACCGCCCCGAGGGCGAGCGGACCCGCATCCTCATCGAGGACCACGCCTTCTCCTCCGACAGCTACGCGGTGCGCAGCCAGGCCGTCCACCACGGCCTCGACCCCGACGAGACCGTGGTCCGGCTGCGCCCCCGTCCGGGCGAGGACTGCCTGCGCACCGAGGACGTCGTCGACCACCTGGCCCGCGAGGGGCACCGGGTGGCGCTCGTCCTGCTGGGCGGGGTCAACTACCTGACCGGCGAGTTCCTCGACATCCCCGCCATCACCGCCGCCGGGCGCGCGGCCGGGTGCCGGGTGGGCTGGGACCTGGCGCACGCGGTCGGCAACGTGCCGCTCGCCCTGCACGACTGGGACGTGGACTTCGCGGCCTGGTGCTCGTACAAGTACCTCAACGCCGGGCCCGGAGCCGTCGCGGGCTGCTTCGTGCACCGGCGCCACGTGACCGACCCGGATCTGCCCCGGCTGGCCGGGTGGTGGAGCACCGAGCAGGCGACCCGCTTCGAGATGCGGCCCGAGCTGGTGCCCGTCCCCACGGCCGACGCCTGGCAGATCTCCAACCCGCCGATCCTGTCCATGGCCCCGGTCCGGGTCTCGCTGCGGATGTTCGCCGAGACCGGGATGGCCCGGCTGCGCGAACGCAGCCTGGCGCTGACCGGGTACCTGGAGACGCTGCTCACCGAGGTGGTCCGGGACCGCCCGCTGGAGATCGTCACCCCCGCCGACCCGGCCCGGCGCGGCGCCCAGCTCTCCCTGCGGGTGGGCGGGGGCGCAGGGAGTGGCGCCGCCGACGCCGCCGGTCTCGCCGACCGGCTGCACCGGGTGCACGGCGTCCTGGCCGACGTGCGCCGCCCGGACGTCGTCCGGCTGGCCCCGGTGCCCATGTACTCCACGTTCCACGACTGCTGGCGAGCGGCCGACGCGCTCGCCGCGGAGGTGAGCCCGTCATGAGGTGCCCGACCAGGTCCCGTACGAGGTCCCGCGGGGGGTCGTCATGAGGTCCGAGGAGGTCGCCGTGGTCGGCGCCGGGCTGGTCGGCTGCCTGACGGCCTGCTACCTGGCCCGGCGCGGCCACCGCGTCGTGCTGTACGAGCGCAGGCCCGACCCGCGCTCGGCGGCGCCGGAACGCGGGCGCTCGATCAACCTGGCCATCTCCGAGCGGGGGATCGACGCGCTGCGCCGGATCGGGCTGGACCGGACCGTGCTGGAGACCGCGCTGCCGATGTCCGGCCGGATGATGCACGCCCCCGACGGCACGCTCGGCTTCCAGTCCTACAGCGCCGGAGGGGAGCGGGCGATCAACTCCATCAGCCGCTCCGACCTCAACCGCACCCTGCTGGAGGCGGCCCTGGGCATGCCCGGCGTCCAGGCCCTGTTCGAACACCGGCTGACCGGGCTCGACGCCGACTCCGGCCGGATGGAGTTCGACACGCCCGGCGGCCCGGTCACCCGTACCGCCACGGTCGTGCTCGCCGCCGACGGCGCCTACAGCGCGGTCCGCGAGCGGCTGCGGCTCCTCGGCGGCGTCGAGGTCACCCAGGACCACCTCGACTACGGCTACAAGGAGCTGACGATCCCCGCGCGCGACGGCGAGTTCGCCCTCGACCCGGGCGCGCTGCACATCTGGCCGCGCGGCAAGGCCATGATGATCGCGCTTCCCAACCCCGACCGGTCGTTCACCTGCACGCTGTTCTGGCCCCGGAGCGGGCCCGGCAGCTTCGAGGAGCTGGACACCGCCGAGCGGTTCGAGGAGTTCTTCGCCGCCGTCTACCCCGACGCCCGCGCGCTGATGCCCGACCTCGCGGACGACTACGCCTGCAACCCGATCGGGCGCCTGGTCACCGTACGGGCCCGGCCCTGGCACGTGCGCGGCGCCGGCGCGGTGACCGGGCTGCTCGGCGACGCGGCCCACGCCATCGTGCCCTTCTACGGCCAGGGCGCCAACTGCGGCTTCGAGGACTGCGTGGAGCTCGACCGCTGCCTGGAGGAGACCGGCGACGACTTCCCCGCGGCCCTGGCCCTGTACGGGAGCCGCCGCAAGGAGCACGCCGACACCATCGCCGAGCTCGCCCTGGAGAACTTCGTCGAGATGCGCGACAGGGTCGCCTCCCGGTCGTTCCTGCTGCGCAAGCGCCTCGAACACGGCCTGGAGCGGCTGCTGCCCGGCCGCTACGTCTCCCGCTACGAGCTCGTGTCGTTCAGCACGGTGCCCTACGCCGAGGTCAGGCGGCGCATCGCCCGCCAGAACCGGGCGGTCGCGGCCGTGGTGCTCGGCACGGCGCTCGGCGTGCCGGTCGCGGCGGCGGTGACCGCCGGGCTGCTGCGGCGCCTCAGAAGAGGCGGGGCGTGACCACGGACACGACCGTGGTGACCCGGTCGGTGTCGTTGAACATGCTGTGCGGGACGGTCGACCGCAGGTGGACGCTGTCGCCAGGGTGAAGCCGGTGCTCGACGCCGTCGACCTCGTACAGCAGCTCGCCCTCCAGGACGAAGGCGAACTCCTCGCCGGCGTGGCCGTAGGAGTTCTCCCGCCTGCCGCCGGGCGCGATGTGCACCAGCAGCGGTTCGAGCACCAGGTTCGGGCCCCTGGCCGAGAGCATGCGGTAGGTCTGCTGGCCCGAGATGTACTCGGTGGCGGCCGTGCTGGAGCGGGTGAGGGTGAAGTGGCTCGGCAGCGGTGAGGCCGGTGCCCGCCGGTCCTCCTCCGTGCCCTCCTCGGCCGGGGCGTCGTTGAAGAACTCCGCCACGCTCCGGTCCAGCGCCGTGGCCACGCTGTTGAGCGCGGTCAGGCCGATCGAGGAGATGCCCCGCTCGACCTGCGAGAGAAACCCGATCGAGAGCCCGGAATGGGTGGCCAGACCGCGTAGTGTCAGACCGCGCTCCTTGCGGAACTGCCGCATCCGGGCTCCGACGGCGTCGTGGCGGTCCAGCTCCATCCCGCCCCGGCGCTCCGATGTGCCCACCTGCGGCTCCCCTCCGTCGAGCGGCGTGGCCGCCTGTTCGCTGTAGCTAAACATATTTCACAGCAAGAGTCCTCGCGCGTCAAAAGGGAGTGGGAAATGGCAGACGGTGATGTCGGCGGTGCCGGCGGTGCCGGCGGTGTCGGCGGTGCCGGTCATGTCCGGCAGCGGCCCGGGGGCCTCCCGGCACCGTACGAGCCGCCGGAGTTGCTGAGCGACGTCCCCGGCTCCTTCACCTGGCGGGTGCTGCACGAGCGGCACCCCTCCCTGATCGCCAGGGTCCGCGAGGCCACCCCGTACGACGCCCGCCGCAACCGGGCGCTGGACGCGCTCCTGGAGGAGATCGAGGGGGTCATGGCGCCGCCGGAGGACTCCGCGCACGACCGCGACCTCTGGGAGAGCTGGGACCGCGGCCACCTCGGGCGGCGCTGGGACGAGGTGCCGTTCCTGTGGGCGGAGAGCTACTTCTACCGCAGGCTGCTGTCGGCGGTCGGCTACTTCGAGCCGGGGCCGTGGCGCGGCGTGGACCCGTTCGAGCCCTTCAAGCAGGCCGAGCTGGCGGGCGAGGCCGTCGACGAGGAGCTCCGCGAGCTCGACGCCCTGGCCGATGTGCCCACCGGGGAGCGGGACCAGGCGCTGATCCTCAGGGCGCTGTGGGGCAACCGGGCCGACCTGGTCTTCCGGATCTCGGCCGGACCCGACCTCGCCGACCGGGAGGCCGGGCTGGTGGCCGACGACAGCGCGCTGCTGTGGTCGCTGGCCGGAACCGGACGGGTCTGCCTGGTCGCCGACAACGCCGGGAGCGAACTGCTCCCCGACCTCGTCCTGATCGACCACCTGCTGCACGCCCGCGGGACGGGCCAGGTGATCCTGCACGTCAAGCCCCTGCCGTACTACGTGTCCGACGCCACCGTGACCGACGTCCTGGCCTGCCTGCGGCGCATGGCGGCCGCGGGCGGCGAGGCGGGACGGGTCGCGGACAGGCTGCGGGCCGCGGTCGGGGCGGACCGGCTGGTGCTGCGGGCGCACGCCTTCTCCTGCGCGCCGCTGCCCTACCGCGAGATGCCGGCCGGCATGCGCGACGACTTCGCCTCCGCGTCGTTGACGATCATGAAGGGCGACCTGAACTACCGCCGCCTCGTCGGGGACCGGGCCTGGCCGCACACCACCCCGTTCGCCGAGGCCACCGCGTACTTCCCCGGCCCGGTCGCGGCGCTGCGCACCCTGAAGTCCGAGGTCGCGGTCGGCCTGACCGGCGGGACGGTCGAGGCCCTGGAGCGGACGGGCCGCCCCTGGCTGACCACCGGCACCCACGCGCTGATCCAGGCCAGGGCCTGAGGGCCGGGACCGCGGGGCGGGGCTCGCTCAATGCTCAGCCGGAGGACTGGGGAAGGATCGGCCCCTCGCTCGCCTGGACGAGGACGAACCCCTGCCCCCGGAACGCGAGCTGCGCGGCCTCGCCGCTCCCGCGCCCGATGAGCGCCCCCATCTTCATGGTGCGGTTGACGCTCACCTGAAGCCCGGCGCTCCAGCAGACCGCGGACTGGCCGTCGGCGAAGGTCGGCGCGTGGGAGGTGTCGAGCAGCACCGGGGCGCCGTGCGCCGTGACGGCCACCCAGCCGGTCCCGGTGATCGTGGTGTTGAACAGGCCGCCCGTCGCGATGCCCGCGCCCTGCACGCGCTGGATGTCCCAGGTGAGCTGCGGGTCGAAGGCGAGCAGGTTGGAGCCGTTGACGGTGATCGCCTCGTTCTCCAGGTAGAACAGGTGCACGTCGTCGGCGTTGTAGGCGATGAAGAGGGCTCCCTGGCCGCGGACGCGCATCAGCGGCGCGCCCTCGCCGGTGACCATCTTCTTCAGCATCCGGCCGACCCCGCCCCCCGCGTAGTCGAACTCCATCTGCCCCTGGAAGGCGACCATCGACCCCTGCCGGGCCATCACCTCCCCGTTCAGCTCCACCCGCAGCATCTTGCCGTTCTGCAGCGTGAAGTGGCCGGGGAAGTGGCCGTGCTCGAGATTTCCGAAGAACGAACTGCGCACGGAGGATGCCTCTCAGCGTCGGGGACGTCGCACCCTGAACGACGAATCCGGCCGCCCAGGAGTTCCCCGGCGGTTGTTACCATCGGCCGGTGCCCGGCGCGGGGAGCCGGTGCCACGACCCCGGAGGAGAGCGTGGACGAGCGTCCGTACGTGCTGCTGAGCTGTGCGATGTCCGTCGACGGCTACATCGACGACGGCACGCCGCGGCGGCTCCTGCTCTCCAACGACGAGGACTTCGACCGGGTGGACGCGGTCCGCGCGACCTGCGACGCGATCCTGGTCGGCGCGGAGACCGTACGGCGTGACGATCCCCGGCTGCTGGTCCGGTCGCCCGAGCGCAGGCGGGAGCGGGTCGCGCGCGGCCTGCCGCCGTCGCCCGCGAAGGTGACGCTGACGGCCACCGGCGACCTGAACCCCTCCGCCGCCTTCTTCACGGCCGGTGACGCGCCCAGGATCGTGTACGCGGCCTCCCCGGCCGTGGCGGGTCTCACCGGCCGCCTGCACGACGCGACCGTCGGGGGTCCGGGGGGCACCGGGGTTTCCGGGCCGTCCGGAGATGCCGGGACCTCCAGGGACCTCAGGGGCTCCGGGGCCTTCGGGGCCTTCGGGGCCTTCGGGGCCGAGGTGGTCGACGCGGGGGACCCGATCGTGCTCGGCCGCGTTCTCGCCGACCTGTACGGGCGGGGGGTGCGCCGCCTCATGGTCGAGGGCGGCACGTCGGTGCACACCCGCTTCCTGCGGGAGGACCTCGTCGACGAGCTGCACCTCGCCGTCGCGCCGTTCTTCGTCGGCGACCCCGCCGCCCCGCGTTTCGTCGGGGACGGGCCCTTCCCGCGCGACGGCCGCCGCAGGATGAAGACGGCCGAGGTCCGCGCCATGGGTGACGTCACCCTGATCCGCTACCTGCTGACCTGATCCGGCCTGCCGTGCACGGGGGGAGAAGCGCATGAACGACCGCGACTGGCTGGGGCTGGCGTGCGACCTGGCGAGGCTGTGCCCGCCCTCGGAGACGGCCTTCTCGGTGGGGGCCGTGGTGGTCTCCGCGCGAGGGGAGGAGCTCGCCCGCGGGTACTCCCGGGAGACCGACCCGCACGTGCACGCCGAGGAGGCGGCGCTCGCCAAGCTCGACCCGGACGATCCCCGGCTGGCCGGCGCCACGGTCTACAGCAGCCTGGAGCCGTGCAGCGCGCGCAGGTCCCGCACGAAGACCTGTACCCGCCTGATCCTGGAGAGCGGCGCGGGCCGGGTGGTGATGGCCTGGCGCGAGCCGCTGCTCTTCGTCGACTGCCACGGGGCCGAGGAACTGGCGGCGGCCGGGGTGACGGTGCTGGAGATCCCCGAGCTTGCGGAGCGCGCCCGCGAGCCCAACGCCCACCTCGTCACCGGCTGACCGATCCCGGACGAGGGAGCCGGCCCGGTTCCGATGGACACGTCCGGTCCGGGGGGTGCCCACACCCGACCGGTTCGGGCGCGTCCCTGCGCGTCCCTGCGCGTCCCTGCGCGTCCCTGCGCGTCCCTGCGCGTCCCTGCGCGTCCCTGCGCGTCCGGCGGTGATGGTACCCGAGCGAAGGATGAGATAACCGTCAAAGTAGTCACTTATAGTGATAAAGACGACCGCTTAATGCCTTTAACTGCCTCTATATGCGATTTTTCGGTTTGAAGAACGCTGCTCTCGGTAGTCAGTAGGTATCGAGCGAGAGGCCGGCGCCATGAGATTTCCCGGTGTAGAGGCGATCTTCCGCGTTCCGCCGGCCGCCTCCGTGGACGACACGGAGACGGACCCGCGGTGAGCGGCACCGTTCTCGTCGCCCGCCTGGACAACGCCGGAGACGTCCTGCTGGCGGGACCCGCGATCCGGGCGGTGGCGGCGGGCGGGCGAGAGGTCGTGCTGCTGACCGGGCCCTACGGCAGGGAAGCGGCCCGCCTGCTGCCCGGCGTCTCGCGGACGGTGGAGTGGCGCGCCCCGTGGATCGAGCCGGCCGCGCCGCCCGTGACCGGACCGTCCGCACCGTCCGTGCCGCCCGTGACCGGGCCGCACGTGCTGAGGCTGCTGCGGATAGTCCGGGACGTGGCCCCCGACCAGGCGTTGATCCTCACCTCGGCCCACGAGTCCCCGCTGCCGCTGGCCCTGCTGCTCAGGCTGGCGGGCGCGTTCAGGATCACCGCGGCCTCCGCCGACCAGGTCGGCTCGCTGCTCGACGTACGGCACGTCGCCGACGAGGGTGTGGACGTGCCCGAGGCCGAACGCATGCTCGCCCTGGCGCGGTCCGCGGGGTTCGACCTCCCTCCGGGGGACGACGGGCGCCTCGCCGTACGGCACCCGCTGCCGGAGGTCGGTCACCTCACCGGGCCACCGGGATACGTGGCCGTCCACCCCGGCGTCTCCTGTCCCGCCAGGGCGTGGCCGGTGGAGAGCTGGGCGCGTACCGTCCAGGACCTCGCACGCTCGGGGCACAGGGTCGTGGTGACCGGCGGCGTCGACGAGCGGGTGCTCACCGCGCGGCTCGCCTCCGGGGCCGGCCAGCACGGCCTGTCTCCCGGCCCGGTCTTCGCGGGCGGCTGGACGAGGGGCGGGCCCGGGGACGCGTGCGGTCCTGAACGGGACGAGCCCGCCCGTACCGGCGGGTGGGCGGGCCGCCATGTCGAGACGGGGGTCGACGGCTGGATCGACGGCTGGAGCGACGGCGAGCTCGTCGCGCCGGACCGCGCGGGCGGCGCGACCGGCACCGGTGGCACGAACGGCGCGACCGGCACCGACGGCGCAGGTGGCCGGGGTGGCGGGGGTGGCGCGGGTGACGTCAACGGCACGGGTGGCGCCGCAGGCGTCAACGGCGGGGGTGGCGTCAACGGCGCGGGTGGCGCCGGAGGCGTGAACCGCGCGGCCGGTCCCGGATCGCCGGTGCCGCCCGCCGGTTGGCCGGCCGGGGCCTCGGGGAGGTCCGTGACCGACCTGGGGGGCCGCACGACCTTCGCCGAACTGGCCGCGGTGCTCGCCGGGGCGTGCGTCGTGGTCGCCGCCGACAGCGGCCCGGCCCACCTCGCGGCGGCGGTCGGCACGCCCGTGGTCAGCCTGTTCGCCCCCGTGGTCCCGGCCGGACGCTGGGCGCCGTACGGGGTCCCGGTGGTGGTCCTCGGGGACCAGCGGGCGCCCTGCCGGGGCACCCGCGCCGCCGTCTGCCCGGTCCCGGGGCATCCGTGCCTGTCGTCGGTGGCGAGTGCACGGGTCGTCGAGGCGGTCGACCGCCTGACGTTCGCGAAGGAGAGCGTGACATGACGTTCACGAAGGAGACCGTGACATGAGGACCGTGACATGAGGGCCCGGACATGAGGGCGCGGACATGAAGGCCCGGACATGAAGGCCCGGACATGAGCGCCGACCCCGCGCCGGAACAGGCGGACCCTCTCCCGGCCGATGCCGGGACACCGGAGGAGGACGTGCCCGTCGCGGGCCCGGCGGACTCGGAGGCTCCGACGGCTTCGGTGGCCCCGGCGGCTTCGGTGGCCCTGGCGGCTTCGGCGATCCCGGCCGCCCCGGTGGCCCTGACCGTCCCGGCCGACCGGCCGGTCATGGTGGTGCTGCGCGGCCTGGGCATGGGCGACCTGCTCACCGCCGTGCCCGCGCTGCGCGCCCTGCGGCGCTCCCATCCCGGCCACCGGATCGTGCTGGCCGTACCCTCCGCCCTGGCACCCCTGGTGCCGCTGATCGGCGCGGTGGACGAGATCTGCGACGTCGCCGGTCCCGGTCACGTCCCGCCGCTCGGCCGGAGCGTGGACGTCGCCGTCAACCTGTACGGCGGCGGCCCGCACGGGGTCGCCGCGCTGTACCGCACCGGTCCGGCCCGGTTGCTCACCCACGCGCACCCGGCCTTTCCCACCGTGCCCGGACCGCCCTGGCAGGACGGCGTGCACGAGGTGAAGCGCTGGTGCGACCTGCTCGGCTGGTACGGCATCCCGGCCGACCCGGCGGATCTGGCCCTGGAGCGCCCCGCCCGCGCCGAGGGGGAGTCCCGGCCGGTCGTCGTGCATCCCGGTGCCGCCTACCCGGCCAGACGCTGGCCACCGGAACGGTTCGCGCTGGTCGCCGCGGCACTGCGGGAGGACGGCCACGAGGTGGTCGTCACCGGCGGCGCCAGGGAGCGCGACCTGGCCGAACGGGTGGCGCTGCTCGCGCGGCTGCCGTCCTCGTGCGTGCTCGCCGGGCGTACCGGGCCGCTGGAACTGGCCACGCTGGTGGCCGGGGCGTGCCTGGTGATCTGCGGGGACACCGGGGTCGCCCACCTGGCGACCGCGTTCGCCACCCCGTCCGTGGTGATGTTCGGCCCGGTCCCGCCCACGCTCTGGGGACCCCCGCCGACGGGACCGCACGTCGTGCTCTGGGCGGGCGGCCAGGGGGACCCGTACGCGTACCGGCCCGACCAGGGGTTGCTGGAGATCGGTGTGCGGGACGTCCTCGGCGCCGCGGAACGCCTGCTGGAGATGAGCGTACGGTGAGCGCCCGACGGGTGGTGGTCACCGGGGGCGCCGGGTTCCTCGGCTCGCACCTGTGCGAACGCCTCGTCCGTGAAGGGGCGGAGGTGGTCTGCCTGGACAACTTCCTGACCGGCTCGTCCCGTAACGTCCGGCACCTGAGCGGGTCGCCCGGGTTCCGGATCGGCACCCCGACGGAGCTGACCGTGCCGGCCCCCCGCTGAGACGGTGGGGGTCAGGTCCGGCCGTGGGCGTCGGCGCGGACGAGGCGCAGGAACGCCTTGAGCCCGGTGATGACCTCGTGGTTGTCGGTGAGACCGTCCACGGTGTCCTCGAAACGCCGGGCGAGCCCGGTGATCCTGCGGTCCAGGGCCTCGTCACCGTCGCGCAGGGCGGCCCGGAGCGACTCGGCGTCCCGGTGGAGCCGCTCGGAGGTCTCGTTCAGCGCGGCCACCTCGGCGGTCAGTCCGTCCACCCTGGCCACGAGCGAGACGACGTCCTCGCGGGGATGCCGGGCCTCGCTCATCAGCGTGCCGACCCGCTCGCGCAGGTGTGACAGGTAGGCGCCCGCCGGGCGGAAGAACGTGCTCAGCAGGTAGAAACCGGCGAAGTAGTAGCCCACCGACGCGCCGGAGAAGTAGGTGATGACCGCCAGGACCAGTGCCGAGACGAGGTGGCCGCCGACGGCGAACCGGAGCATCCGCCGGGCGATCTCCAGGGCCTCGGCCTCGTGCCCGGCGGGCACCTCGATGCCGCGCTCCCGGGACACGCCGATCTCGTGCACCACCTGCCGTGCCCCGAAGTAGAGGTTCCACGGCAGGGTGAGGAGCACGACCAGCCAGATCAGACTGATCGCGCCGAGTCCCAGGGACAGGAACGTGGACAGCGGGACGTCGGCGTACACGAGGAGCCACGCGGCGACCACCGTGCCGACGAGGGCGACCAGAAAAATCCACCATTTCATGATCAAAGCATTTCGAAGATCGCGAAGTCCCGGGAGAGGCCGGGCACTCAGCCACGCCTGAGCACCGCTACTCAGATCCGCCCGCCCGTGCTCCGTCCCGCCCCGGCCGTCCTCGCCCCGGCCATTGTCGTCCCGGTCGTTCTCGGCCGGAGCGTCCCCGGCCGCGTCGGATCCGCGATCAGTGCGGTTCCGGGCGTCCGGTCTCCGGGGCCCGGGGCTCGTCCCGGTCCGATCTCCAGACGACCTCGCCGTCCACCCTGCCGGGGGTCGGCGCCAGGCCCGCGCGGCGCGCCACCGCCGACGAGGCGGCGTGATCGGGATGGACGGTGGCGACGACGGTGGCCGTACCGCGGTCCCTGAGCCAGCCGACGAGCGCGACGGCCGCCTCCCCGGCGATGCCCCGGCCCTGCCACGGCGTCCCCACCACCCAGGCCACGGCCGCTCGGTCACGGGTGACGGTCGCCTGGACGTGGCCGACCAGCCGGTCCGGGCCGTCGAGGCGGATCACCCAGTTGAGCCACGACTCCGCGTGGCCGGGGGGCGGGCCCGCGACCAGGCGGGCGTACCGCTCGCGGAGCCGTTCGGGGGTCTCCGGAGAGCCCCCGATGAAGGTGTGCAGGGCCGGATCGCAGAGCACCTCGGCCATCTCGGCCGCGTGGTGCACCGCAAGGGGTTCGAGCGTGAGCCGGGCGGTCCTGATGGGTTCGGCGTCCATGGTCGGACGAGTGTCCCACGGGCGCCGCCGGGCGGTCCTCAGGCGAGGCGGTGACCTTGCCCCCGGTCCTGGCCCCCTTGGTCTCGCGTGGAGCCCAGGGGGCCTCCTGAGGTGCGCGAAGGCCGCGGTGGTCGTGGTGACCGCCCGAGCGGGCCGGAATGCGGTCAGGTGGTGGTCGTGGATCGTCCGAGTGCGGCCGCGCGGTCAGATGGTGGTCGTGGATCGTCCGAGCATGGCCGCGCGCGGTCAGGTGGTGGTGATGGACCGGTCGACGCTGCCCGGTGCCAGGACGTGCTCGATGACCATGACCGCGGCGCCGATCATGCCCGCACGGTCGCCCAGCTCGCTGGCGGTGATCGTCAGGTGCTGGGTGGCCAGCGGCAGCGACCGGCTGTAGATGACCTCGCGCAGGCCCGCGAGCACCTGCTCCCCGGCCTCGGAGATGTCGCCGCCGACGACTATCACCGCGGGGTTGAAGAAGTTGACGATCGAGGCGAGCACGTCGCCGACCTCGCGGCCCGCCTGCCTGATCAGCTGGACCGCCTGGGTGTTGCCGGCCCGTACCAGGCGGACCACGTCGCGGCTGTCCTCGGCGTCCACTCCCTCCGCGCGGAGCCGGGTGGCCATGGCGGCGCCGCCGGCGACGGCCTCCAGGCAGCCGACGTTGCCGCAGCGGCAGACGGTGTCGAGCCCGGAGGCCACCCGGATGTGACCGATGTCGCCGGCCGCGCCCTGGGCGCCCCGGTGCAGGCGGCGGTCGCTGATGATGCCGCAGCCGATACCGGTGCCGATCTTTATGAAGATGAGGTGGTCGGCCTCGGGGCGGGCCGCCCAGTGCTCGCCGAGCGCCATGATGTTCACGTCGTTGTCGACGAGGACGGGGGCGCCGAGGCGTGAGCCGAGCCACTCCGGGACGGGGAAACCGTCCCAGCCCGGCATTATGGGCGGGTTGACCGGGCGTCCCGAGCCGTACTCGACCGGGCCCGGGAGGCCGACGCCGACGCCGCAGACCTGGTCGAGGCGGTGGCCGGTCCCGGCGAGCATGTCCTCGAAGGTGTGCTGCAGCCAGCCGAGGGTCTCCTCGGGGCCGCGGTCTATGGGCATCTCGACCGCGCGTTCGGCCAGGACGGTGGTGCCGAGGTCGGTGATCGCGACCCGGGCGTGGGTGGCGCCCAGGTCGGCGGCGAGGACCACGCGGGCGGTGCGGTTGAACGTGAAGGCGATGGCGGGACGCCCCCCGGAGGAGATGGCCTCCTCGGTCGGCACGATCCACTCCAGGCTCACCAGCGCGTCGAGCCGCTGGGCGAGGGTGGACCTGGCCAGCCCGGTCAGCTGGACCAGCTCGGCGCGGGTCCGGGCCCGGCCGTCGCGCAGGATGTTCAGAAGCGCCCCGGCCCCGGCGATCGAGCCGTTCGCCTCGTTGATCATGCGCACAGTCAACACCTCTCGTCTCCACCGCCGAGAGACTTACGTCCTTCGACGGCTCCATTATGCCCAGCGAAGAGTTACTTCTGACCGGGCGTCGACGTAAGAGGTGTCCGCTCCGGGTGATTCGGTCTTTTCTACACCTTTTCGGCCATAGGGGTGGGGGCGCCGGGTCGTTCGGGGACACCGGGACATTCGGGGACACCGGGCCGCCGGGAGCGTGCGGGCCGTCGGGTCCCCAGTGTCCTCAGTGTCCTCGGGGTGCTCGGGGTGCTCGGGGTGCTCGGAGGGCTCGGCGGGGCCGCGCTCCCGGCACGCCGTGGCTCAGTCCTCCGCGCCCCCTCCCGCGGCGCCTGGGGTGCCCGGGGTGCCGGGCGCGCGCCGGGGGCGGCGGAAGAACGCGGCCACCTCGTAGGGGTCGACGGGGTCGGTGAGCAGGCCGAGCATCTCCTCCCGGCGTTCCGGGTCGACCTTGAACGGGTGGCCGAACACGTGCGGGCCCGCGCCGTCGCTCAGCAGCCGGGTCAGCATCAGGTCGCCGGGCAGCGCCTGACCCGCCAACAGCTCGTCGGCCAGTGTCACCCGCTCCCCACCGGCCGCCCCGGCGGCATCCCCATCGGCGTCCCCGGCGGCGTCCGTGCCGCTTCGGGAGGGGCCGGTGCCCGCGGACGGGTCGTTCCCCGACGGGACGTGCTCGGGCGGGCCGTTCCCGGGCCCGGTGACCGCGGCCACGGTGATCTCGTCCCCGGACACGTCCAGGACCTCCCACAGGCGCAGCGGCGTCCGCCGCCAGGACTCCAGGAGGCTCACCTCGTCCTCGCGCAGCCAGTCCCCTCGCGCGGCCAGGAACTCGCCGACGACGTCGTTCTCGAACAGCGCCAGGTCCGCCAGGGCGGGCTCGGCCACCCGGACGCTCAACCCGATCAGGTCCTCGATCAGCCGCCTGCGGGCCGGGCGGTAGGCGTACACGAGCAGCTGGCGGAACAGGTGCGCGGCCCGCTCGGGCAGCGGGGCGCCCGGGTCGGTGCGGCACGCGGCGTACTCGGCCGCGTCGCGCTCGGCCGGCTCCAGGCCGGGGGAGAGGAAGAGCACCTCGGAGATCAGCCCGGCGGCCTCGAACGAGCGGCCCTCGCCCTCGGCCGACCGGGCGACCAGCAGCAGCGCGGCCGGTTCGGTACGGGGCAGCGCCTCGGCCACGGCCGGGGCGAGCGGCTCGCGCTCCACCTCGTCGGCGATCCTGGCGAGCACCGTCTCCGACCGGGACAGGTAGGTGACGGCCTTGGACAGGTCGGCGCCCTCGCCGTAGGTGCGCAGCGCGCTGCGCACCAGGGCCAGCCTGATGATGTCCAGGGGCGCGAGGTCGGCGACCGACGCCACGTCCCACGGCGCGCCGACGATGCCCACCCGGCCGTCGCGCAGCTCCAGCGAGGCGTTGCGCAGCAGCGGGGCCAGCGGCGGCAGCGGGTCGGCGAAGGTCTCGGGCGCCTTCATCAGCAGCTCCAGGACCACGACGTCGACCGGCACGCCGGGGCTGGGCTCCAGGCCCTCGGCGAAGGCGCGCAGCGCGTCGAGCGCCTGCTCGCCGAACGCCTGGACGACCCGCATCGCCCGTTCGGCCGGGACGTCCTCCAGCCCGGCCACGGACACCTCCAGGGCGCCGCCGCGCAGGCGCAGCGCGACCACCTGCCCGGGCTCCACCCCGTCCAGCCAGCCGTCGGGCCCGGTCAGCGCGGGCTCGCCGGTGTCGATCGAGGTACGGACCCGGCCGCCCCGGGCCAGCGGCACGCCGTCACCGTCGGCCAGCCGCGCCCACAGCCTCAGGTCGTCGGAGGCCGGAAGCACCCCGCTCGCCAGTTCTGCCCGGGTGACGAGGTGCGTCAGCACCGCGCCCTCGCTCAACGTCAGAAGGTCGCTCATCCCCTCATTGTTCTCGACGTCCCGGCACGGCGATGCCGCCCTCCCCCCTTTCGGAGCCCGTGCGCTCCGGGAAGGGGGAAGGGCGGCCAGGGGGTGCGGCCCGGGGGCCGGGGCCGCCGGGACCGGCCCGGAGGTTCTCGGGCCCGGGGCCGATCCCGGCGGGTCGGGTGACGTCCGCGTGCTCATGGCCCCGGCCGGGGCCGTTCCCCTACGGCCTGGTCAGGCCGAGGGTGTACGAGCCGGAGCCGCTGTAGGCGTGCACCCGCACCCGGTAGGTGCCCGCGGTGCCGTTGTAGGTGAACGCCTCGTCGGGGCCGGAGCTGGTCCCGCTGGCCACGGTGGTCCAGGTGGAGCCGCTCAGCCTCTGCAGGTAGGCGTCGTAGTCGGTGCCGTTGGGGGCGTCCAGGCAGACGCGGTGGACGCCCGCCGCGGCGCTGTAGCCGGCGGTGCCGGGCTGGTAGGCGTTGGCGTTGGAGGTCAGCGAGCCGGTGTAGGTGTTGGTGTAGCCGGTGCAGCCGGTGGGCGGCGGGTTGGTGCCGCTGGTCACCAGGGTGAGCCCGTACACCGAGAGGATCTCGTTGATCGGCTGGTGGTAGGTCGTGCCGCCGGAGGTGCAGTTGCCCGAGCCGCCGGAGGTGACGCCCTGGGCCTGGGTGCCGGAGATGTAGGAGCCTCCGGAGTCGCCGGGCTCGGCGCAGACGGTGG
Organism: Streptosporangium sp. NPDC050855; assembly: GCF_044456585.1. NCBI lineage: Bacteria > Bacillati > Actinomycetota > Actinomycetes > Streptosporangiales > Streptosporangiaceae > Streptosporangium > Streptosporangium sp. NPDC050855. The sequence continues at coordinate 7,459 of NZ_JBITFY010000026.1, read as the reverse complement.
TGCGGGTCAGGCCCGTGATCGTGCCCTCGGGGTAGGTCACGCTGGTGTTGTGCTGGCTGATGGTGCCGCAGCGGTACTGGGTGGTGGAGCCCGAGCGGCAGATGGAGCTGCCCACGACCTGCTGGGTGGAGCCGTTCACCGGCAGGATGCCCGCGCTGTAGCCGTTCACCACGCCGGTGGGCGTCCAGTTGGCGTTGACCGCGACCCACGCGTAGTCGTTGCCCGGGAAGGAGGAACCCTGGAAGGTGCCCTGGGCGACGCGGTTGAAGCCCTGGGTGGCGGTGCCGACGTCACCGCAGTGACCGGCGGTGGCGAAGCCGCCCTGGCTGCCGCGGGTGACCGAGAAGCCGACCGAGCACCGGCCGCCCATGTAGTAGGCGTCACCGCCGCGGACGTCGTACAGCGGCGTGGGCTTCTCCTGCGAGGCCTCGACGCGGACCAGCGAGGCGTCCACGCCGCTGCCGTTCACGAAGGCCTGGGCCTCGGCGACGTCGCCCGCCAGCACGACGACGCTGTTGGTGCGCACGTCGACGTACCAGGAGGGGATGGACTTCGGCGCGCTGCTCACGAGCCCGTCGAGGGTGGCCTTGGCCGCCTCCAGCGTGGCCAGGGAGTTCTTGAAGAGCTTGACCTCCGCGCCGGACTTCGCCAGGGAGGCGACCTTGGTGGAGTCGCTGGTGGCGACGACCAGTTCCGAGGTGGGGCCGTTCACCCATGCCCCGGCGTAGGCGGCACCGAGCTGTCCGCGCAGGGCGGGCTCGATCTTGGCCGCGGCGGCCTCGTTGATCAGTCGGGCGGCGGCCTGCTCGCCCGTGCCGCCGAGGTCGCGCCGGATGGCGTCGAGCAGTCCGGGGGAGGGCTTGGCCGCGGTCGCCGCCACCTTGGCGCGGGCCTCGGCGAAGGTGTAGGGGGTCGCGGCCTCGCCCGGACCCTGCTGGGCCAGGGCGGGGGCGGCCACCAGTGTGAGGGCGAGCGCGAAGCCCGCCGTCACGGCACTTCTGCGGAGCATTGGTTCTCTCCTTGCGTGGGGGGTCCCGTCACGGTAACGGTCCGTCCGCAAGGGAGGGCTCTACCAAATGTCCCCTATCGTCACGTTATGGAGCGGTGCCCAGTCCCGGGTTGTCGACCAGCCATTCGGCGTACCTTCTGCTCCGCCCGACCGCATCGGAGTGCGCGGCCTTGGCGTGCTCGAGGATCGACGCCGCGACCGCGGCGCTGGAGGACTCCGGGTGCCAGCCGAACAGCTGCCGCCAGCGCAGCGGGGCACCGGCGATCGGCACCAGCCGCAGCCCTTCGGCGGGCTGGAAGGTCCCCTGGCACAGGGCGGCGGCACGGCCCACCTTGGCGAGGTGCATGCAGGTGGCCACGTCGGTCTCGTAGATGGTCCGGGGGGTGAACCCGGCGCGGGCGCAGGCCGTGGCGAAGCAGTCGCCGAAGCAGCTGTCGCCCGGGGTGACCGTCCACTGCTCGTCGGCCAGCTCGGCCAGCTCCACCTCCTTCCTGTCCACCAGCGGATGGTCCTCGTTGAGCAGCACGAAGACCGGGTCGATGCCCACCGTCGACCACACCACCGGCCCCTCCACCGGAGGCGGGCTCATCCCGCAGGCCCCGATGAAGGCGAAGTCGATCCGGCCGAGCATCACCATGGTGGTGAGCTCCTTGGCCGACCAGGAGGTGTGGGTGCTGACCGGGGTGTTGGGCCAGGCGGTGGCGAGGCGGTCCATCAGGCCGCCCAGGATCGGCCCGTTGGTGGCGCCCAGCCGGTAGCTGGGAACGTCGGAGTTCGCGTTGGCGAACCTGAGTGCCTCCTCCTGGAGTTCACGGGCGGCGGGCAGCAGCACCATCGCCCTGGACAGCACCAGCTCCCCCAGGGGCGTGGGCCGTGCGCCGTTGTGGTCGCGTTCGAAGAGAGCTCCCCCGAGCACACGCTCTATCCGTTTGAGTTGCGCGGTCAGTGCGGGTTGTGCAAGTCCGAGGTGAGTGGCGGCCTTGGTGACGCTACCCGCCTGGGCCACCGCGCGCACGATCTTGAGATGCCGGAGCTCGAGATCCATACCGGGAACGTAAGGCCGCAACGTTATGGCCGCAATGCCAACATGTCATGAAATATGACTCAATTTTGTCGAATCGTTCCAATGGCTGTTGCGGGTGAGAGGGACGCCCGGTTTCGGACAGCCTTTTTATCCTCATCTGAGGCTGAATATCCGTTCCGTCCCTTGTGGGAGGCGAGATTCCCCCTTCCTTACCACTCGTTTCCGGGATCCGGGATTCACCGATGTTTCGGTCAGCCCGACGACCCCTATCTCAGCATGCGAGATATATCCCGCCGGCCCTCGCCGGGGAGGACCCGCGATGACCGGAAAGGAGCCGCTGAGCGGCCGGTACGGGGGCGCCGGGGCGGTGCGGGGGAGGGGCCGGGACGCCCTCGGGTGACGCACCGTGACACCGGGCGACGGGAGGTGACGACGGCCGTGAGGAGCGACGGCGCGGCGACGGGACGGGACGGGACGACGGCACAGGACGTCGGCACGGGACGTCGGCACGGGGCGCGCGGTGCCGGACGGTGCTCGTGGGCGGCCGGGCCCGCGTGAGGCGGAGGACAGGGAAGTGTGCGGGTACGGGACAGGGGTTCCGGGCGGGGGCGCGGTTATGATCCGCCGATGGACGTGGCCGCGCTCACCTGTCCCGCGCTCACCTTTCCGGGAGGCCCGGATCCGTTCGGCCCGGTGGCCTCCCCGGGACGACGAGCCGGCGCAGCTGCGCGGCGAGAGGGGGCGCGCCGGGACGGTTGTCGATCTCGTCGTGCGGGACGACGGGCGGCTCGTCCACCCTGATGGCCCGCAGGTACTCCTCGAAGCGGCCGAGCTTGCCCGCGTCCCTGGCCAGCCCCCTGGCCTCCAGCCGGGAACGCAGGGCCGGGCCGTCCGAGCGGACCCAGAGCAGGCGCACCACGGGCCCGCCCAGGTGCTCGACCCAGCGCTCCCAGACGGCCCCGTCGTGCACCTGGGTGGTGAAGGGGCCCTCCAGCAGCACCGGGCAGCCGTGCGAGCGGATCTGCCGGGCGAGCCCGGTCAGACCCTCGTACTCGTACCTCTTGACGTGCTCGTCGTACCAGGGGCCCTCGCGCTCGCCCTCGTCACGGCCGTGGGCCCGCAGGGTGGCCGCCACGAAACCGCCGTAGACGGTGTCCTTGTCGAGCAGGGCCGGGACCGGGTCCAGCAGCGCCAGCAGCGCCGCCGCCACGGTCGACTTCCCGGCCCCCGGCGGGCCGCTCACCACCCACAGCGCCGCCGGCCGTCCCCCGTCCATGCCGTCCTCAGCTCTTCCAGACCTCGGCCACGCTCCCGGCGACGCCGGACGCCTGGGCGAGACCGGCCTCGAAGGCCGGGCGCCACAGGGCCGGGTCGAGGACGTCGGCGCCGAACACGGCGATCGCCGCCTCGTCGGGGCCGACGTGCGCGACCCGGGCGTCGCTCAGCTCGGCGACCTCGGCCTCGAAGCGGGCCCTGGGCGAGACGTGCGCCAGCGGCTCCAGGATGACGACGACGGAGCTGCCCGCGGCCAGGTCGACGTTGCTCGCCGAGCGCACCCCGCCGTCCATGTAGCGGCGCCCGTTGATCTCCACCGGCGGGAACACGCACGGCACCGCGCAGCTGGAGGCGACGGCCGAGACCAGCGGTGCCCCGGAGTCGCGGTCCCAGACCGTGAACTCGCCGGTCCCGGCGTCGACCGCGGTGATGAGCAGGCGGCGCGACGGCCACTCCTTGACGGGCAGCCGGTCGCCGATCGTCTCGATCCTGGCACCGGTGTCCGGCACGGCCAGCGCGAGCTCGCCGACCCGGCGCCGGGCCTCCTGCGGTTCCAGGGTCGGGTCGTAGAGCAGGCTGAAGGCGGCCATGACCGCCTCCATGTCCACCGCCGAGGCGGTCGTGGTCTCCGGCCGCGCCGGCCCGCCGACCGCGGCCTCCAGGTCGGCCCCGGTGGCGAGGAGGGTCCCCACCACCGATCCGGCCGAGGTCCCGACCACCAGGTCGGCCTCTCCCAGGTCCACGCCCGCCCGGCGCAGGCCCGTGATGACCCCGGCCTCCCAGGCGATGCCCGCCACTCCTCCGCCACCCAGCACCAGTGCTCTCGTCATGCGCCCTATTCTTACCTGTTCATCCCTTAAGGCCGGAACGAGAGATGCCCTCGATGACCCAGCGCTGGGCGACGAGATAGATCAGGATCACCGGGATGCTCGCGATCACCGCCCCGGCCATCAGCAGGTCGTAGCGGATGCTGTTGGCGCTCTGGAAGTTGCCCAGGCCCGCGGGCAGGGTCAGGGACTCGGGACTGAGCAGCACGAAGATCGGCCACAGGAAGTCGTTCCAGTTGGTCAGGAACGACAGCAGGAACAGAGTGGCCAGCGCCGGGCGGGCCAGCGGGAGCGCGATGGTGGTGAAGATCTGCCACCGGTTGCAGCCGTCCAGCTCGGCGGCCTCCTCCAGCTCCCCGGGCAGGGTGATGAAGAACTGCCGCAGGAAGAACACGCCGAACGCCCCCGCCGCCGCCGGGACGATCACCGCGGGCAGGCTGTCCACCCAGGCGAACTCGTTGACGATCAGGAAGTTGGGGATCAGCAGCACCACCGGCGGCACGAACAGGGTCGCCACGACCGTCGCGAAGATCGTGTTCCGGCCGCGGAAGCGGAGCCGGGCCAGTGCGTACGCGGCCGGTGCGGCGGTCACCAGGACCAGGGCCGCGTGGCCGGTGGCGGCGGCGAGGCTGTTGAAGAACCACGTCATGATCGGGCTGTCGGCGCTGCCGAGCAACTGCCGGTAGGCGTCCAGCGAGATCGGGTCGGGGATCCACTGCGGCTCGGTGGAGCCGGCCGCCTCACGGGTCTTGAACGAGGTGACGAACATGTAGACCAGCGGGCTCAGGTACAGCGCCGCGATCACCGCCAGGACCAGGTGCAGCAGGGCGCGCCGCAGCCTTCGGGTGTCGGTGGTCATCGCGTGCTCCTGTCTCTGAAGGCGCCGAAGACCAGGGCGCTGGCCACCATCAGGAACGCGGCGAGGATGAAGCTCATCGCGGACGCGGTGCCCATGTCGAACTGGCGCAGACCGGTCTCGGCGATGAGGTAGATCGCGGTCTTCGTCTGGTCGGCGGGCGCCCCGCGGGTGATGATGTAGGACTGGCCGAACATGTTGGCCGAGGCCAGGATCGTGGCGTTGACCACGAACACCGTGACCGGCCGCAGGCCGGGCAGGGTGACCGAGCGGAACCGCTGCCAGGCGGAGGCGCCGTCGACCATCGCGGCCTCGTGCAGCTCGCGCGGGATGTCCTGCAGCCCGGCCAGGAAGATGACCGAGTTCAGGCCGAGCGTCCACCAGACCGTCACGCCCACCAGGGCGATCCAGGCGGGCACCACGTCGTTGGTCCACTGCACGTTCAGGCCGAGGTAGTGGTTGACCAGGCCGATGTTGCCGTCCAGCAGGAACTGCCAGACGAACCCGACGACCGCCACGCCCAGCACGTACGGCGCGAAGTAGACGGCGCGGTAGACGTTGCGTCCCGCGAAGCGGCCGTTCATCAGCAGCGCGGTGAGCAGCGGCAGCACGATGAGCAGCGGCACCGACGCGACCGTGAAGATGCCGGTGGCCTTCATGGCCGTCCAGAACCGCGAGCCGTCCACGCTGTCGGGGTCGAACAGCTCGACGTAGTTCTCCAGCCCGACGAACGGCTTGTCCGGGAGGTTGATGTCCCACTCGTGCAGGCTGGTCCAGAACCCGAAGCCGATCGGCAGCAGCATGAAGACGGCGAAGAGCGCCAGGTAGGGGGCGAGGAACGCGTACGGCGTCCACGCCCGCATTCTGCGTGTGCTCCCGGCCTTGGCGGGCCGGTCCGGTCCGGCGGTGCCGGACCGGCCTATCTCCTCGGTGAGGAGGCTCACTTCTCGTACTTCCGCTTGTTGGCGGCGAGCAGCTTGTCGGCGGACGCCACGCCCTCCTTCAGCGCGTCGGCCGGGGACGCCTGCTTCAGCACGGCCTTGGCGATGGCGAGCTCCAGCGCCTTGGACTGCACGTCGCCGACGCCGGGCAGCGGCGGCAGGAAGCGGAAGATGTTCACGTCGGAGGCCAGCCTGATCTGCGGCAGGTCGGCGATCGCCGGGTCCTGGCGGGCGGAGTTGCGCGCCGGGATCATCCCGGCCTTGGCCCACTCGGTCGACTGGCGGCTGATGTGGTCGATGAAGAACTTGGCCGCCTGGACCTTGTTCGGGTCCTTGCCCGCCTGGGAGGTCATCACGAAGTTGTGCGAGGAGGCCCACGCAGCGGCCGTGCCGCCGATGTTCGGGATGGGGGACATGCCCCACTTCAGCGACTTGGCGTTGGTCTTCAGGTCGTTGATCTGCCAGATGCCGTCCCAGGTGAAGCTGACCTTGTCGTTCTTGAAGGCGGCGTACTGGCTGTCCTGGGCGACCTTGGCCGGGCTGAAGCCCTTGTCGATCTGCTCGACCATCCAGCCCAGGGCCTTGGCCCCCGCGTCGGAGCCCCACAGCGCCTTCGCGCCGTCCTCGCTGTAGAGCTCGCCGCCGAACTGCCACAGCAGGGTCATGAACATCAGGTGGGCCGGCCACTTGCTGGGCATCCAGAACGGGTGCTCGATCCCGGCCTGCTTCAGCTTGCCCAGGGCCTCCTCGTACCCGGCCTTGTCGGACGGGGCCTCGCTGAGGTCGATCTTCTCCAGGTGGGAGGTGTTCCAGTAGTCGGCCAGGCTGTGCACGTCCAGCGGGACGCTGTAGCGCTTGCCCTCGTAGATCCCGGCGTTCCACACCGCGGGGATGAAGTCGGCCTCGCTGAGCTGCAGCGCGCCGACCACGTCGTCCAGCGGGATCAGCGTCTGCCGGGTGGCGAAGGTGCCGATCCAGTCGTTGTGGATGACCGCCACGTCCGGGCCCTTGCCCGCGGTGATGGCCGTCGGCATGGCCGGGTACAGGTCCTCCCAGCGCCGGGTGACGTTGCGGACCTCGATGCGGCCGGCGTACTCCTTGTTGAACGCCTCCAGCATGGTCCGCATGTGCGGGCCGTCACCGCCGGTGAAGCCGTTCCAGTAGTCCAGCGTCACCTTGGGGCCGGAGTACTCCCCGCCGGCGAAGGTCGGCGCGGCCGAGGCCGGCGAGGAGGCGCCGGATCCGATCTTGGTACCGCCGCCGCAGGCGGCCAGCGCGGCGGTGAGGCCGGCGGCGCCGGTCAGGCCCATGAACGAGCGGCGGGACAGGGGACTGGTCATGTTCTTACTCCTGGGGGGAAGAGGGAGCGAAACGGACGATGTTCCACGAGACGGGTGAGAGGTCCAGGAAGGCGCTGCGGCCCTCCAGGCGCGCGCCCGCGCCGGGCCGGGGCACGACGCGGTCGGGCGCCTCGGCGGTGTTGACGGCCGAGGGGTCGTCGTCGGCGAGTTCGATGTGCTCCACCGG
>NZ_JBITFY010000025.1:0-108967 GCF_044456585.1 Streptosporangium sp. NPDC050855 | reverse complement strand
GACTGGGGGACTCCCCGCAAGTGGTTCCAAGCAATCTGAGCACTTGGCCTCTGAGCTGCGAAAACACAACTGAAGATCGCCCACCAAGATCATCGTTGCTAGATCATTTGCTAGTTAAGGGCTTCCGTCAAGAATCCGACGGTCATGGTGGAGCATGGTAGAGAAGGCTGTTGGCCAGCATAAGTGCCAACGGCCTACTCGTGTTTTCGGCTCGCTATCGACGGTGCGATGTGGTGGAATCGGACACATCCCACCAACGGCGAAGCCCTGGACCGTGCGCACACACGGGCCAGGGCCTCTTGGACCGAGGAGAGCCACCTCCCCATGTCCCTCATTGACGATACCGACGAGACCACCCTTCGCACCTACTACATGATCCGCATGGGCATCATGTTCTCCACCATCTGCGCCGCCGGACTCTCCCTCGGCGACCAGAGCCAGCTCGCTATGAAGATCATGGGCTGGAACGGCTGGGGCGGGGGACAGGCTTACTTCCTGCCGGGGTCCGTGATCGCGCTGGAAGTCGTGTGCCTGATCATCTACAACGTGGTGCGCGACCACCACCGCAAGACGCTGATCTTCCGCTGGAGCATCGTGGCGACCGTGGTGTCCGCGAGCCTCAACGTCATCTGGAGCCGAATCCACAACGGCTACGACGTCCCCTCCGAGTGGCTCGTCTGGTACATCGCCGTAGTGCCCAACGCCATGCTCCTGGCTTCGCTCAAGGTGGGTACCTACCTCACGCCTCCCCGGAAGAAGCAGCCGCTTCCCCTGGCCGAAATTCCGGCCCAGGAGGAGGCTCAGGAGGAGCAGGAGAAGGTAGAAGAGGAGGAGCCGCTTCCCCCGCCGCCTCCGAATGAGGACGAGGAGCGCGAGGAGGAGGAGAAGCCGGAGCCTCCCAAGCCGCCGTTCATCTTCCCGCTTCCCGACTTCGGGCAGGAGCTTCCTCGCAAGACGGTCCTCATCTGCCTCAAGGAGATCGCTGAGCGGAAGACCGCCGATCCGTACGACGACCTGGCGGACCTGACCGGCGCGTGGCTAGAGCAGGAGCACAAGATGATCGGCAGGCGCGGCTGGATCAACGCCAAGAGGGAAGCCACCGCGCTGTGGGAGAAGGAGCCCGCCAAGTGGCGGCAGCTCCTCCTTGAGCGTCAGAGCGCCTGACAGAGCCCTTCCCGCACGCTGAGGCCCCCGAGTTCTCTCGGGGGCCTTTGTTGTACCGTCGGTCCATCCCCAACAACATAGGAGGTGCTCAGTGGTTCAGCTCCCTGGGTTGGTCGATCGGAAGGTGCTCCTGACGATCACCTACGGCTCACGCCAGCTCCATGTCTGCGAGACCAAGGTCATCCCCGGTCCGCACGGAGAGACCGTCACCGAGATCGTGGACTACAACCCGGAGCCGCCAGCAGGGCGCGACCCGTACGGAGCTGGCGCGGTCATCGCGATGGAGGACCTGCGCAAGGTCATCGGAGCGCTGGAGACCATCGCCACGAGACGCGGCCTGTGACCGAGCGCCTGTACTGCAAGGGCTGCGGCGCACCTGTCGCTTACGCCGAAAAACGCGTGGCGGTCTCGTGCAGCCTCGTGTGTCTCTACCTGCGCCCGAGGGTCACCCTCCAAGAGGCGCGCAACCGGATGATCGCCTACCTGTACGACGTCCGCCAGCTCCCCTCCACGAAACTCGGGGAGATGTACGGCATGGAGCGCAGCGAGGTGATCCGCGTCCTACGCCAGCTCGGCATCCCCATACGTCCGCCAGGCAAGGTGCCGTACGGCTCATAACGAAGCCCGGATTTATATCCGGGCTTTCTCTATTTGTACGCTCGAAGGGGGTTTTTCGAGGGTATGAATAGTGGAACAGGTAGACGAAGAATACTTTGACGAAGAACTGACTGACGAGACCGAGGCCGAACGACAGGCCCGGCTCGATACGGAAGTCGTCCTGGACGAGCTTTCGGCCGAATTCGTGTCCATGCTCGTGGACAAGATGATGGTGATCGTCGATACTCTGAGCGGCCATCCGCTGTATGAGTATCAGCGTCCTTTCGCCCGTCGGCTGATCGAGTCCGTCATCATCGGAGACGGCGCCACGATCACTGCGCTATTTTCCAGACAGTCCGGCAAGAGCGAAACGGTGGCCAATGTCGTCGCTGCGCTGATGATTATGCTGCCCGTTCTCGCCCGCATTTACCCGGACCTTCTTGGACACTTCAAGGAAGGGCTCTGGGTCGGCGCCTTCGCACCCGTGGACGACCAGGCAGACAACCTGTACTCGCGTATCGTGAGCCGTCTCACGAGCGAGCGGGCTATCGAGATCATGGCCGAGCCCGAAATCAATGACGCCCTGAAGGGCAAGGGGCGTACCGTGACCCTGCGGAGCGGCTCTCTGGTACGCCGCCAGACTTGTCACCCGCGCGCCATCATCGAAGGCCGGACGTACCATTTGATCCTCATCGATGAATGCCAAGGCGCGGATGACAAAATGGTCAACAAGTCCATCGCGCCGATGGGTGCCTCCACCAACGCCACAATGTGCTTCACAGGCACACCCAGCTATGAGAAAAACGTCTTTTACAAGGCCATCCAGCTCAACAAGAGATTGGCCAGTCGGCGCGGCTCTCGGGTCAATCACTTCGAGGCGGACTGGAAGGCTGCGGCGAAGGCGAACGCCCGCTACGGCAAGTACGTCAAGAAGGAGATCCTGCGCGTCGGAGAGGACTCCGACGAGTTCAAGCTGTCCTTCCGGCTGATGTGGCTGCTCGAAAAGGGAATGTTCACGACCCGCGAAGTCCTGGACTCCCTGGGCGACAAGTCCATGGAGGTCGTGAAGTACTGGCACCAGACCCCAGTGGTCGTCGGAATCGACCCCGCCCGAAAACAAGACTCGACCATTGTGACGGTCGTCTGGGTGGACTGGGACCGGCCCGACGAATTCGGAATGTATGAACATCGCGTACTCAATTGGTTGGACCTGGAGGGCATGGAATGGGAGGCACAGTACTACCGCATCACCGAATTCTTGAGTTCCTACAACGTGTTTGCCATCGGTGTCGATGTCGGCGGTGTGGGTGATGCCGTAGCCTCGCGCCTGAAAGTCCTCATGCCCCGCGCGAATATCGTGGAGATGGGATCCATGCCCGGCGACCAGTCCAAGCGCTGGAAGCACCTCAACCAGCTCCTTGAACGCCGGATGATCGGCTGGCCAGCGCACGCGAAGGCGCGTCGTCTGCGCACGTACAGGCGCTTCGTGCAGCAGATGGAAGACCTTCAGGTCGAGTTCAAGGGACCGAACATGCTGGCCGAGGCCCCAAACGAGACCGGCGCTTTCGACGACTATGCCGACTCGCTCGCGCTCGCCTGTGTGCTGACGCAGGAGACGCAGATGCCGGTCATGGAAGTGGCGAACAACCCGTTCTACTGAGCCGTTAACAAATGAAACTCCTCGGATTCTAGCCTGGAAACGTAGCTACGCTTTTCGAGGAGTTTCATCTAATGGCAGAAAACGTTTCTCCCCTCTCCCCGCACCCGGCCATCCCCGAGCGGGTTACGCCGGTCTACGAGCGCAAGATGGCGTCCAACCCCGCTCGGCGCGGCCCCCTGCGTTTCGAGGAGGGGATCGCGAGCGACACTGACGTCCCGAACGACTTCAGCCTTGGCGTGAACAACGGATACGTCACCGCGCCCGGCCGCCCCAACCGCGTGGCTCCGACCTGGGTTCAGCCGCCGGAGAAGACCCTCCAGCAGCGTGCGCACGTCGGCTCGGCTTCGTGGGTGGAGGCCCCGACCTACCTGGGCGAGTTCGCCCACGGCGGCCTGGGCAACAACGGCGAGGTCGAGTTCGAGCAGGTGGTCCGCTCCGGTGGCCACTACATGCGAACCAACCCGGCCCAGGTCAACGACTGATGACCCCTGCTGATCTCGACAACCGGTTCAGCCACCACCCGCCGGACGAGGAAGCGGTGACGGCCCATGAGACCGTTCGCCGCCTCTGCCGGAATCTGGCCGGATCACTGAACGAGATGCTCCCCGAAGGGCGTGAGAAGGCGCTGGCGATCACGCACCTGGAGCAGGTCATGTTCTGGAGCAACGCCGCCGTCGCCCGCACCAACTAGCAGACCGAGAGAGAGAGGTACCGCTTGTCCATCGATCTTCCCCGAGGCTCTGGCTACACCTTCCTGAGCCAGACCGTCCCGGCCTGGGCCGTGACCACCAGCATCTCAGGCACGCCGTTCCCCACCACGTGGGCAATCAAGATGACCGTCCCCGCCGGTATGAGCGTGAGTTCGGCGCAGGTGGCGATTGTGCGAAAGCCGGGCGCGGCAGGGCGTGTCCGCTCGGTCTTCTACGCCTTCCCTGACGAGCCGGGAGACTGGCAGGCGTTCCCGGTGGCGGCTTCCCTCTGGAGGGAAATTCCCGAGCCGGGCGCAGGCTGGGTGGCACTGAAGTACCCCTCGTCCGTGCCCGCACGCGATCAGGACTGGCACGGCTGGGTGATGCTGGAGTTCGCTGACCTCCCTGAGCTGCCGCACGTCATCCTGCCCGTGGCGCGACCGTACACCTGGGACGAGCGCCACTCCGGCTACGACGTGTACTCGTCCGTAGACTCGGCGACTGTTCCCCTTCCCCCCTATCTCGACCTTTCCGATCTGACGCCGCAGATGAGCATTCCGATGGTCGGTATCTCTTAACGCATTACAACTTCCCAAATCAACTCAAATAGCCTGGATTGTGTGATCAGCAATCCGGGCTATTTGCGTGAAGGGAGGTGATGCCATGAGCGGTTTCAATTTCTATGCCCCGTCACAGCAGGCCAGCGGTCTGTCTGTGTCTATCTCCCCACTGGGTCTGGTCGAACTGTCTGACCAGGAGTGGGAAGTATCCGGGCCGCGCCTCAACAGGTACGCAAGAAATTGGGCCTTCTATTGACCTGGGCTTCCATTGGGCTAGCCGCAGAGAATATGGGGAGCCCCAACTTACGTTCAACTACGTTCGCGCGCTGACCCGCTTCTCGAACGACTTCACGTTCTCTCGTGGCGTCAGCTTCACGTCTGCCAAGCAATACGAGCACATCATCCCAGCGCTTCTCAACCGCGTGTGGGAGACAGACAACGACAAGCCGACCGTGCTATCCGAGATGGCCGAGAACGGCGCTGTGTCGGGCGACTGCTTCGTCAAGGTCGCGTACGAGCGGAACTTCACTGATCCGGCCGGAAATTGGCGGCCAGGGCGTGTGCGGGTGCTGCCGCTGAACGCGGCTCACTGCTTCCCAGAATGGCACCCGCACGACAAGGAAAGATTGATTCGCTTCCGCCTCCGTTATAAATTCTGGGCTACCACAAATGACGGGACACGAAAGGTCTTCACCTACCAGGAGATCATCACAGAGGACTCCATCCAAGAGTGGGTAGATGACCAGCTCCTCGAAGAGCGGAAGAATCCGCTGGGTGTCATCCCGATCGTGCACATCCCCAATGTGGCGGTCTCCGGATCGCCGTGGGGCCTGTCGGACATGGATGACATCGTCCCCCTGAACCAGCAGTTCAACGAGCTGGCGGTGGCCATAGCCGACATCATCAATTATCATTCGGCGCCCGTTACCGTGATTACCGGTGCCCGCGTGAACAACCTGGAGAAGGGCGCCCGAAAAATCTGGGGCGGACTGCCGCCGGATGCCAAGGTCTTCAACCTGGAGAACGGCGTTGATCTCCAGTGGCCGCTCCAATTTCTGGAGATGCTCAAGCGCTCCATGCATGAGATGTCGGGCGTGCCGGAGAACGCTCTGGGCCAAGCTCAGCCGATTTCTAATACGTCCGGTGTTGCCCTGGCACTCCAGATGTTCCCGATGATGCAGAAATACAATGCGAAAAAGCGCCAGTACACGCAGGGACTTCGCAGGATCAATGAGCTGATCCTGCGCACGCTCTTCCTGTTCGAGCCCGCGACCCTTCGCTATGACCAGGCCACAGACGGCATCATTCAGCCCGGCCAGCCTGAGGTCATCGACCCGCGCGACCCGCTCGTCTACCAGACGGCTTGTGAATGGCCTCCGCCCTTGCCGGTGGACGACCTCATCAAGCTCAATGAGATCCAGCTCAAGATGGGCCTGGGCCTCGAAAGCAAGCGCGGCGCCCTCAAGGCGATGGGTGTGGAATTCGCCGATGAGAAACTGCAAGAACTGTTTGAGGAGCAGGTGCGCGACGTCAAGGAGTCGGGCGCCCTGGACCTTATTACCGCGCAAATCGCTTCTGCTATTCTCCAAATGACGGGAATGTCACCGCAAGGTGACGGAACCGCCGCCCCGCTCACTGGGACTACGAATTCGGATTCTGCGGGCAACACGCCTGGCACGGCTATCGGGCAACCGGCAGTCATGGCAGGTGCAGAAGAAACATTGATGACCGAACTCGTGACACAGGCTTATGGCGCGAAAACGCCGGAACGCCGAGATCCGGAGAATAAACTCTAGGGATCCGTGCTAAATGCCCGACCAGATCAGTGAGCAGACCGGCAGCGTCATCGACGCTCCGGAAATCCCGGTCCAGCCCTCCGGCCGGACGTACACCGCCGACGACCTCGCGCGGGTACGCCAGCAGGAGAAGGACAAGCTCTACGGCCGAATCACCGACGCCGAGGAGCGGACGCGCACGATGCAGTCCCAGCTTGAGGAGCTGCTGACCGCGCGCAGGACCGAGGAAGAGGCCAAGGCCGAGGCCGAGAGGCAGCGGGCCGAGGCTGAGCGCCTGCGGCGCGAGGAGGAGATGTCCGTACGGGATCTCCTCGCCACCCGCGAGGCGGAGTGGAACGCCCGAATCGAGCAGATCGAGGCCGACCGCGAGCGCGAGCGCATCCTGCTGGAGAAGGAGCGCCAGATGGCGCAGCTCCAGGCGTATATCCAGACCAGGGTCAACGACGAGCGGGAGCGCATCGCCCCCCAGCTCATCGACCTGATCACTGGCAACAGCCCCGATGAGGTTGAGGCGTCCATCGCCACGATGATCGCCAAGACCGACGCCATCACGTCGGAGCTGGCGGCAGCGCAGGGCGCGCTGGCCGCCGAGCAGCGGGGAGTGTCCGCAGCCGGATACACCCCGATGGATGGCCCCATGGACAACTCTCTGAACACGAAGACGTACTCCTCCTCCGAGCTAAACGACATGCCGATCTCCGAGTGGGCCAAGATCCGTGGCCAGGTCATCGGAGCGGCTTCCTCCAGCCGTGGAATCTTCGGATAGGAAGTACGTCCTTCATGCCTAGCGCAATCACCGGTACCCCCAACCTCAGCGCCAACCCGACGGCGTACACGGGCGGTGCTAACTCTCAGCTATCTCCGGTCATCCAGACCATCTGGAGCAAGGAGATTCTGTTCCAGGCGATGCCTGTGCTAAAATTCGAACAGTTCGCCGTGAAGAAGACTGAGCTGGGCGTTCAGCCCGGTTTGTCCATCAATTTTACCAGGTATAACAACCTCGGCAAAGCCAGTCAGCTCGTTGAAGGTGTGCGGATGCAAACCGCCGCGCTGACTGCCACCCAGTTCTCAATTACTGTCAGTGAGCACGGCTATGCCATCGGCGTGACCGAATTGCTCCTGAATGCGTCGTTTGACGACGTTATGGCCACGGCGTCCCGTCTGCTCGGGCGTAACATGGCTACCTACCTGGATGAGAGCGCGAGAAACACCCTGCTCCAGGCAACGTCGCACATCTACGGCTACGACAAGATCATGTCCTCGGCCGCGCAGACGCGGATGAGCCCGTTCGATCTGGGCACCCTTCCGACCGCCACGCAGGTGACCGGCGAGCCCAACGGCACGACCTCCATGCGCATGGGCCTGACCGGCAACTACCACCTCACGGTCTCAGCGATCAAGGACGGCGTCGAGACCCTCAGCACGAAGAACACCCCCAGGCTCGGGGACTCGTACGTCTGTTTCGTGCATCCTCACCAGAGCCGCCGACTGAGGGACGACCCGAACTGGATCAACATGACCCAGTACGCGTCCCCGGGGAACTTCCAGATCGGTGAGATCGGCCGTATCGACGATGTCGTTTTCATCGAGAGCACCCAGGTCAGCAAGCTGACGAGCGCCACTCGGGCGGAGCTGGGCGGCAAGTACGAGGACGTCTCGCTCGGCAAGGCGATCGACGTTCCCACAGGTCAGTCCGTGTACCAGGCTGTCCTTCTGGGTGACAACGCCTTCGGCCACGCGATCAGCCTGCCGGTCGAGCTTCGCGACGGCGGCATCCAGGACTTCGGCCGAGAGCACCTGCTGGCCTGGTACGCAATCTGGGGACTGGGTTTGATCACTGACCAGTCCGTGGTTCTGATCGAGACCAACTGATTTACCTGCTCATAGCCCCTATCGTATCACGGCGATAGGGGCTTGGGTACACTCACTGGGTATTAAGAAACCCCCGCTCTGGGCGTGAGAGCGGGGGTTTCCTCGTGTGACGGCTACTCGTTCAAGCGTCGTCGCGCTCAACTCGCAGGCGCAGGTGCCGGTACCACCAGCGGAACGCCCTCGCTGTGGGGATGGCGAACTCCTGCACAGGCTCGTCATCACCGTTCAGCACATCGAGCACCGCGTAGCAATCGCGCTCAGGCGGCTTGACATAGCCGACGGCCCGCGCCCGGTTCAGCGATCGGACGATGGATCCCCGTCCGCCGGGTGCCTCCGAGACGGTGTAGGTGCGGCCCTCGCCGTTCACCTCACGGAAGGCGGTGAGGGCTGCGGCGGCTGGGTGAAGCTCGGGGAGTTTGGTGGTGTGCATGCTGGGGTGCTCCTCTTCGGGGATAGTGCTTGATCGTGTGGGAGAGGGCTACTTGTCGGAGTTGAAAGCCGCCTCGTCCAGCGCCTTGTCTTCCAGCTCCACCACACCGTCCGGCCGGATCAGCCGGGCAAGGGACGCGCCGTGCTCAACCATCAGAAGATCGGCGTAGACAAGGGCCTGCCTGCGAGAGTCTCCAGCATCTTCCCGCCAGAAGACGCCGTGATCGGTGTACTCCAGGATCCACTGGTCTTCGCTCATTCGCTCATCCTCATCGTGGGCCAGCGGAACAGCAGCTCGTGTCGCTTCTCAGGGGTGCTGTAGTCCACGGGCGTGATGCCCTTCCAGGTGACCTGAGCCTTGGTCTGCTCCAGGGCCGCGAATCCGTAGGGGATGTTGTAGGTCACGTAGTCGATGACGTCACGGCGCGTCTTGCCGGGCCGAATTCCCGCCCAACTCTCCCAGGACTTCGCGGAGACCTCCACGAGGAAGTCATGATGCCACGGCCTGGCGCTGTTCCAGCGGACGACGGCATCGGTGTCAGCAAATCCGGCGAGGTATGTGATGTGCGAGGAGAGGACCATGCCGACGCCGAGATCCACGTCCTCCTCACCGTCCTTCCACCAGTCCATCCATGGGTCTCGATCGACCCGAATTTCGCAGCGGAGCCGCAGCTTCACACCTGCCTGCCCAAGAGCAGCTCCAGGTCAGTCCGGAGAAGGTCGAAGTCCCCAGCAGCGGTACGTACGGTAGCCATGGCGTTGGCGTGGAGGCCGCGTGCCTGCTTCGGCCGGGCGTCCAGGAAAGCGTTCAAGCGGTCCAGCGCTTGCTGTCGCGCGGTCGGCCGCAGGACCCATTCGGCTGCGCCGTCGGTGGCGTCCTTCACGGACTGGCTCGCTTCGACGACCTCGTACTCCCGGCCGTTCACGTGGACCGTAGGGTGCTTCACTGATCCTCCTTCTCCACCAGTTCGATCCACATACCGCGTCCGTCCACCTTGCCTTCGTAGCGGAAGTGTGCAACGAGGACGAGTTTGCCGTCAGGCTCAACGCGGAACACCGGATCGTCCTTCACGCCCCGGTTGTAGATGAAGACGGAAGGCGTCTCCAGGTCGATCACACCGGCTTCGGTGAGGAGCTTGAGGTCCGTGCTGAACGGTCTGTTACGGCTGACGAGCTTCGTCTCGGCCATCAAGTGCGCGTACTGGCCGCGCTCGACGAACATGGCTCCGCCGTCACTCTTGCGCGCTGCGATGACCACCAGATGCGCGCTGTTGTGTACGTGATGCTGGCCGATGGCCTTGGACCACGTTCGCGGCATGAACGTTTGGCTGTTGACGAAGAGCTTCACTGGTTCTCCTTGTCAGGGTGGGGGGTGCCCCACAGGATTTCGTGGATCTTCATGATGTCGCCCGCGTTTTCGGTGTAATTCGGCGGGATGATGGCGCGGATCGCTTCGACGATCTCTTCGGCCGCGTATTCCTTGCGGCGCTTGACGTTGCGACGGTTGGCGGCCTGGGCCTTGGTGAGCCGCTGCAAGTGGTCCCGTTCGAGGCACAAGCTGTTGCCACACATCACCACGGCGACCTCATCGTCTGCCAGGTCGCAAACCTGAGCGACGACCCAACGGCGGACGTTGATGTGCCCGCTGTTCCGCGCCCCTTCTTCATATACCGAGGAGTCCCAGTAGCGCGGGGCGCCCTTGCTGTCTGCTGAGCCGGTCCAGATGAGGCAGGTCTTTCCCCGGAATTCTCTACCATCGCGAACTCTTCGCGTGTTCGCGGCCAGAACGTCAGCGCTCATTGGAGGATTCGGAGTCCGTTCCTTCACGCCTTCTTCGCGTCGCTTCTTTGCGCGGTAGCAGGCTTGGCAGTCGTCTCCCCGAAATTCCGTCTTCATCGCGTGGCAAGTCGGGCACTCGTGCCCGTCCGGGTACCTCATGTAGACGAAGGTACACTCATTGATGCTTGACGTCAATCTCATTACTCAAATCGTGTACCAGGGAAACGCGGGTGAAGCCGAACCGGACATTAACATTTTTTCCGGGGCGAACTCCAAACTTGATGTGACTAGTCGTCGATCACGTATGGAGAAACTGTGGCTGGACGTCCGAGAAAGAATCCGCAGGACGTTACTGGGCGTATCGCTGAGGAACTCGCGGAGAAGCACGCTGACGAGCTGGCGGCCCGCGCTGGTCAGCTCTCGACCATCACCGGCACTGTTCCGGCCTGGGGCGATGAGCAGCCTGAGGTGGACTACACCAAGCCTGCCGAGCCGGTCTCGGAGGACGCGGGTGAGATCCAGATCGGCTCTGCCACGGGCGAGTCCTTCCGGCGAATTCGGGTGAACACGGATATCGACCAGATGACCGTTGGTGCTGGCACCTCCTACGACTTCAAGCGCGGCGTCGTCTACAAGGTCCCGTCGCACGTCGCCCTGGTGCTGGAGCAGAAGAACCTGGTGTGGCATTAGATGAGCGATCCCAACGACATCCCCGCTGAGGGCGAGTCCTGGCAGCTCATTGACGACTGGGGCGTTGGCCCCGGAATGCTGCTGGCCGGTGCTGAGGTCACGGTCCTCGGTATCTATCCGCCTGGCACTCCCGGCATCGGCTATTCGGAGCACGACTCCGCCGTTTGCCAGCACACGGGCCTGGACGGGAACACGCGATTCCTCGCCCTCGCGGTTCCCGATTTCATCATCATGTTCCGGAAGGTGTCGTAATGCCAGGTAACCCGACCGCGCACGGTGCGCGGACCAAGCTCAACTATTACGTCGGCAAGAACCTGGAGTACAGCGCTACCTTCCAGACCTACCTTGCTCTGCTGACCGCCAATGTGGCTGACAACGTCGAGATGACGTCACTTCCGGAGCTGACCACGCCCGGCTATTCGCGGCAGCTCGTTGCGTGGACGGATGCGACGCTGGCCCGGCCGAGCATCATCTCCAACAGCGGCATCATCACCTTCGGTCCGGTCACCCAGGATGTGACGGTGCCGATTACCCACGCGGTCCTGGTTACCGTTCCGGTAGGTACCACGGGCAAGGTTCTCTACAAGTGGCAGCTCGACTCTCCGCAGCAGCCGGTCAATGGCCAGGCTCTCCAGATCGCGGTGTCGAAGCTCTCCATCAGCGAGTCCTGAGACCGATTGACAAAAGCCCCCGATTTTCGGGGGCTTTTGTCATTAACAAACAAAATCGGGCAGAGCTGAGAATAGGAACGTGCCCACTACTACTGCTGATGTCATCGCTCGGGTACGGACTGAACTCGGCGACCTGGGCGCAGGCTTTCTCAAGTCTTTTGACGGCGGACACGACTCCTACGAGACCGGTGTCCGCAACATCGATGGCTCATCCGTCAGCGTGCGGATCCTGTCCGGCGGCGTGTCCACTCCGGTGGATCCGGAGCTGGTGATGCTCGACCTGCGGACCGGCCTGCTGAGTCTGGCCGAGCCGGTGCCGGTGGGGGACAAGCTGCTCGTCAGCGGCACGGCGTACGCGATGTTCTCCGACGCCGAGATCACGCGCTTCGTGCAGACGGCGGCCCGCCAGCACTGCCACGGCCAGACGCTCCAGACGCGCTACCGCGAGGAGACCACGGGCTTCATCCGGATCTTGCGGGTGGCCAAGACCTTGTCGAACCTGCCTGAGGTCGAGATCGACGCCGTGGCGATCCTGGCGACGATCGAGGCGCTGTGGACGATGCTCACCGATGCCTCCAGTGACACCGATATCTCCACGGCCGAGGGCACGCACCTGCCGCGTGGCCAGCGATTCGACCAGATCATGCGCATGATCGATCTGCTGACCGACCGCTACAAGAAGCTCTGTCAGCAGCTCAACGTTGGCCTGTACCGGATCGAGCAGGGCACGCTGCGGCGCGTCTCCTACATGACCGGCCGCTACATCCCCGTTTTCGCGGCCCGCGAGTACGACGAGTACGGCCCGCCGATCCGCCAGCTTCCCGACCGCGACATCCCCGACCAGGACGAGTCCGGCATCCCGTCGCCGGTGTGGGGCGGTTTTGGTTACTGATGTCTCGACTCGATAGGAAACGCGGGCGCTTCGACGCCACCTACGAAGCCGCTCTGGCTGATGACTCGATGGTGGATCACCAGGACGTGTGGGGCGACTGGGCGGAGTACTACCGCTACAGCAGCCAGGAATCGGCCTACCACGATGTCTATGACGAGCCCGCGTCCGGCGGCAGGGTCTTCCACGGCCCGATCCGGATCCCGGTGATTCGCCTGATCCGTGAGGAGGGCACGCCCGACCGCATGCCGGGCGGCCTGTACTGGACCGACAGCCTGCACGTGACGGTGCCGATCGCGGGCCTGGAGCTGGCGGGCCTGGCGGCCATGGACGTCACGCATGGCCAGTACGTCAGGGACCGGCTGGTCTATGACGACCGCGTCTACCGCGTCTCCCGCATTTCCGTGCTTGGCCAGATCCGCAGGCGTGATCTCGTCGCGGGCATCGATGCCGTTCAGCTCAAGCCCGAAGACCTTCGAGGGGATGCGCAGTTCTCGAAGTGGTACTTGACGGAGCGCCAGCCGGAATTGCCGCAGAATCCGTGACGGATTCCATTTTATAAACGTTTGTGTTTCCGCCCTTACTCTGAATGTGTAGTCGTTTCTATTAAGGGTGTGCATTGTGGATGAGGACGAGGACGAGGGCGCGATTGGCTGGGGCGAGTAACCAGTCATGCCGTGGGTGCTTCGCGAGGATCGCGCGATAAAGACGAGGCTTTCTGGGATCAGTCTTCCTGGTCTCACGGAGCCCGTTCCTGTGCGTTTCTCGCAGCCCGAACCCGAAGCCGCTGACATGACGTACCCCATCCTGGTTCTCACCCGGACAGGCGTCTATCAGGCTTTCGAACGCGAGCACCGAGGCCGTGTCCGCATTCCTTACACGCCCGAAGGTAAGGACCCGGTTCCTGACGGTGCACGCTGGGGTTACTACGCGGGATTTCCGATCCCTTTCGACATCGACTACCAGGTGTCGGTCTTCACTCGCGCGCAGGAGCACCAGACACTCCTGACGGTCGAGCTGGGGAGGGAAGCGCGGATCCCGCATCGCGGTGGCGCACTGCACATCCCGGAAATCGGGGTGCACGTGTCCATGGACGTTCAGGCGGGGCCGACATATTCATCCCGTCTGGACGCCGACAACAAGCGCATTTTCGAGACCTACTATCTGGTCCGCGTCGCCTCTGAGATGACGCCCTGGGACATTGAACGGCTCACCTTCCCCGATCGAGTCGCCGGGACACTTCGGCCCCTGCGCGACGACAAAGAGACAGAGCACTTCGACTTCGTCTACGAAGCCGAAGAGGACTAAAGAGGAGTTCAGTGGCCGAGTACCTAACCCCAGGTGTATACATCGAGGAGGATCTGTCTCCTCGCGGTGCCAATGGCTATGGTGACGCGCGGGCTGTGGCGGCATTCGTCGGGATCACGGAGAAGGGTCCGGCGCTTCCGACGAAGATCAAGTCGTGGGCGCAGTTCGTGAACCTTTTCGGTGGATTCATCTCCGGCAGTTATCTGCCGTACGCCGTCTACCTGTTCTACAAGAACGGTGGCGGCCAGTGCTACATCGTGCGCTCGACGCGTTCTGACGCGACGTACGCCACGGTGACGCTGAAGGATTCGACGCCGTCCGGTGCGCCGAACAACGGTCCGAAGGACGCGCTGAAGGTCACGGCGCTTTCGCCGGGAATCGGCGGTAACTCGCTGTCGGTGCACGTGGTGCCGACGGGTGCGCCTGCTGGCCGGTTCACGCTGATCGTCCGCGATTCCGGGCGAGAGGTCGAGCGGTTCGAAGACCTGTCCTCGAACCCCGACGACAGCCGCTATGCGGTGAACATCGTCAATAGCACGTGGGCTGGTTCGCTCGTGCTGCGGTTGACGAACGTCAAGATCACCGAGACCTACACCTACAGCGCGACCAACGATGTCATCCCCGCCCAGGACGGAACCCTGGGTACCGGAAATGACGGCGTCGCACCGTATGACATGGTCACGGCGGCGAAGAAGCTGGGTGACCTGGACGACAACATCGACCTCAACATCCCGGCCGTCGTCAGCGACTCCATCATCAACCCGGTCCTGGAGTGGGCGGAGAGCACCGGCAAGGTGTTCGTCGTCATCGACGGCCCGCGAGGTACTGAGGGCTCGACGTCCACGCAGATCGCCGCCGGTTACACGGGCCTGGTGCTCGGCTCGGACCCGTACCGGGCGACGTCGTACGGCGCCGTCTACGGTCCGTGGCTGATGGCCAATGACCCGGCCACGAACATGTACGGCGCGGTCAGGCTGCTGCCGCCGGGTGGTGCGGTTCTCGGGCGTTTCGCGCGCAATGACTCGGTGCGGCATGTGGCCAAGGCCCCGGCCGGTACGGAAACGCGGCTCGATGGTGTTCTCGCGGCTGAGTGCAAGTTCACTCCCGCTGAACTGGACGACCTCGCGGACAACCACATCAATGTCATCCGGCTGGTGCCCGGAAATGGCATCTGCATCATGGGTTCGCGGACGTTGAAGCGCGAGCTTCCCGACCGGTATGTGCCCGTCCGGCGCACGCTCATCATGCTGCGAAAGCAGCTCGGCGACATCACGAAATTCGCCGTGTTCGAGCCGAACGGCCCGGACCTGTGGCAGGTCATCAAGATGACAGTGGACCGTTATCTGCTGGCTCAGCTTCGGCAGGGAATTCTCGCGGGACGCAACGAGAGCGAGGCTTTCAACACCATCTGCTCGGACACGAATAACACGCCGCAGACCATCAACGCGGGTCGTGTAAATGTCGATGTCCGTGTCGCGTTGCGGTATCCGGCCGAATTTATCGTCATTAAGGTCGGTCAGTGGGATGGACAGACCTCGACCGAAGAGAACTTCTAAGAGAGAGGTCTGTGAGAAATGCCTACTGGACACCTTCTGACGTCTGATCCGCTGCGGAACTTCAAGTTCAAGGTGGCGTTTTCGCGGGGTGGTGCGAATGGCACTGCCGGTATCGAGCCGCCCACGCAGATGGGCTTCATGTCCGTCTCCGGACTTTCCGTAAATACCGATGTAATTCCCTACCGAGAGGGTGGGTATTCCACTTCGCCGCATAAGCTCCCTGGCCAGACGGATTTCCAGCCGGTGACCCTTTCCAAGGGCCTGATCGTCGGCGACGAGGGTAGCTTCATGATGCGCTGGATGCGCACCGTCATGGCCGTCTCATCCGGCGGTGACATGGGGCTCGGAACGCCGCAGGCGACGCAGGGATACGATTTCCGGGTGGACGTGGAAATCCAGGTTCTCAACCACCCGGTCATGGAAGGCGACGGCGATGTCCGCGCCCGGTTCAAGCTCTACAACGCGTGGCCTACGACGGCTAGCTTTTCCGACCTTGACGCCGGAGCAAATCAGATCATCGTCAACCAGATGACGTTGGTTCACGAAGGGTTTGGATTCACGATCGCGCCGAAGTCGGCCACCGGAACCGCCCAGGAGTTCTCCTCTGCGGGCTGACGTTAATATCTGAGGCGGTAATTCTCCTAACGTTATGTAAGACGAGCCCGTCGCATATTAAGGAGAATTACCGCCTTGGAAACGCACTCGGACATCACCTATCGGAACCCGGCCACGGACCTTGCGGCTGCTGCCGACATGCAGCGCGTCCTGGAGGACATGAACCCCCTCCCGCAGCCGGACGTACCCACAGACGATGTCGTCGAGCTGGCGTGCGGCCTGACGCTGGACGGCCAGGTGATCACTCTGGCTCGGGTGCGTGAGCTGACCGGCGCCGACGAGGAGGCCATCTCCCGGGCGGCGCTTTCGTCTGCTCCGGAGGCGTTCCTGACGACTCTCCTGGAGCGCGGTACCGTGGCCATCGGTGACCGGCCCGCCACCCCCGATCTCCTCGGCCAGCTCGTGGTGGGCGACCGTGACATGCTGCTGCTCGGCATCCGGCGAGCCACCTACGGCGAGAGCATCGATTACGAGCTGACCTGCGGCGGCTGCGGGCAAAAGCTCGGCGCGACCGTCGGCCTCGATGAGATCCCCATCACCAAGAGTCCCGTCCCCGGCGCCACGGAGTTCGAGGTCACCTTGAAGCGCGGCGTCGTCGCGAGGGTGCGCCTGACGCGGGGCGTGGATCAGAACGCGGTCGTCCACGCCGCCCGCGCGGGGAACCTGACGATCGCTGAGGCTGACACGCTGCTCCTGGCCCGCACGGTCATCTCCCTGCGCGGCCCGTCGGGCGCCACGCGCCCGGTCGCTGGCCAGATGGATGCCGAGGTCGCGATGCGTGATCTGGGCCTGGCGGATCGCGCCACCCTCCTGGAGGAGCTGCGCAAGCGCCGCGTCGGCCCGGACGAGGACGGCGTGCCCATCACGTGCGCAAGCTGCGCGCATGAGCAGAAGGTGCAGGTCACCCTGTCTGCCCTGTTTCGCTGGAACTAGCGATTACCGGCGCGTCGTGGATACCGACTCCGACCTCGTTCTCACCTACGGGTGGTCCGTCGGTGACGCGCGTGCTCTGACTGTGCGCGAACGCAGATATTACGTGGCGCTCGCCAGATGGCGCCTGGAGAGGCAAAGGGCCAATGGCTGAGACGTACCTGCTGGAGGCTAACGACCTCGCCAAGAATCTGCGGGACAACACCAAGACGCTGGTGGAGGTTCAGCAGACCTTCGCGAAGGTCCTGGCCGTGATGTCGCGCACCGGCAGCGGATTCGGCTTCGCAGCAGGTACAGGCAAGGGCAGCTACAACCCCACCACCCAGGCCCAGCAGCAGTCCTACCTCCCGGCCCGCCAGGGCTCCTATCTGCCGACCGCCAGGGCAGCCACCGGCCAGCAGCAGTCAGGCAGCGGCTACATCCTGGGCAACGTCATGGCCCCGGGATTCAAGCCGCCGAGCTACGGCACCAGCTACAACAACGGCGGTGCGGCAGCAGCCGGTGGCGGCGGCTCCAGTCAGCCCCCGAACGGCGGTGGCGGCGGAGGCGGGGGAGGGGGCGGCTACAACAACGGCGGCATGCCGCCAGCCGGAAGCGGTGGCAGTGGCGGTGGTGGCATGGCGGCTACCGGCGGGGGCGGCTACAACAACGGCGGCGTACCCCCGGGCAGCTCCGGCAGCTCGGTCCCAGGCAATCCCTTCTCCAGCATCCCGCCGACGCAGCGGCCGACCGCTCAGGAAGTCAGGCTGCCGTCCGGTATCGGTAGCCTGGCGGGCTTCGCGTGGGACTTCGCCGCCGCCTACGGCGACTCCAAGCGCGGCAAGATGCAGGAGATGCACGCCTACGCCTCCAGGGCGGCCCGGCAGATGCCTGCGGTCGCCTACGGCGGGGATCCGAACCGTCGGCGGGACGCCATCCGGCAGCAGACCTTCGGCCAGGACGCGACCAGCAGCTACAGCTTTTGGAGCTACAACCATCAGGACGCCCAAAACTCGAACTGGATGATGGGCAACCTGATCGGCACCCGCAATTTCCAGGGCTCCCCGCAGGCGCAGCAGCAATGGCGGGACTTCACCGGCCTGGCTGCTGCCAACCCGTACGCGTCGGCGACGAGCACCGCCAACCTTGAGGCGTACATGCGCTCCCCGCAGGCGCAGCGGCGCAGCGTGCAGATGGGCATCGGCGACACCTACGCAGGCGGCGGGAAGTACAAGGGCACGATCGACAACCTCTACGGCTATCTCGATTCCATCTATGGGCCGTGGGGCGGTGAGAAAATCGGGATGTCGGAATTCATGAAGTCCATGAAGCCGGGTCAGCTCGCTTCCGCGTCCTTTGAGAATTACACCGCTGGCATGGACGAGGAGATGAAGTCGAATGTCCGCGCCCAGCTCGATGCCATCGTCACCGTCAGCGAGCACGGCCTGAGCCAGAACGACTACAAGAAGGCACTGACCGATCTCACCCTCGACGATGCTGTTGACGGCAACAAGGCGAAGATCAGTGCCGCTCAGGAGAAGCTCAAGAAAGCCGGGCTCGCCGACGACACGATCAACACGCTGAAGCGATCCGAGGCGGTTACCAACGCCAAGGACGCGAACACGAACGAGAACTTCATGGGCGGCATGAAGACCGCCACCGAGCATCTGACCACGTTCAACAAGGCGTTCAACAACCTGTTCAAAACGCCTTTCGGAAAATGGTTGGTCAGCCTCACGGGATATGTCTCCACGGTCAATCCCTCGGTGCAGAACGGGTTGTCCATCGGTGGGTCGATCATGGACTCCATCCCGGGCCTGTCCGGTGCGAAGTCGTTGCTGGGCGGGATCCTCGCGCCGGGTGGTACGGCCACGGAGGCGTCCTCGTCCGCGCCTTTGCCGCCGGAGGCCGGATCAGGGAAGCCGGGGTCGAAGAACTCGGCCAAGAAGGAGTCGAGCAGCTCGCCGAACGTGGCGAGAGGCGTCATCGATGCGGCGCTGTCGAAGGTGGGCGTGCCGTACTCCTGGGGTGGCGGCAACGTCAAGGGGCCGACCCTGGGCACTGGGCGCGGCGCGAAGACTGTGGGCTTCGATTGCTCCAGCCTTGTGCAGTACGCCTACTGGCAGGGGGCGCGGATCAAGATCCCGCGTGACACCTGGAGCCAGATGAACGATGCCAAGGGCCGTAACGTCTCGGCGAAGGAGGCACAGCCCGGAGACCTCATCTATACCAGTGGCGGTGGCCACGTGAAGATGCTGATCAACCGGGGTGCCTACGTGCACGCGCCGCAGACCGGAAAGAACATTCAGGTCGTCCGAACGCGTAATCCTTTCGCGGGCGCGATCAAGATCAAGAGCTGGCTCAAGGGGCCGCGCGCTGGCGTGTCGCCCACTGACGTCCCCAGCGCCAACGTGCGTGATGGTCAGCCGCAGCGCGAGGAGGCCGGGCCGCGCAAGAACGAGGTATCGGCCCCCAGCGAGTCCGGTACCGAGGTCATCGGCGACGGCTCTACCAGCGTTCAGGGCACCGGCTCGCCCAGCTCCGGCGTCGCGAACTCGCTGGGGTCGGTCGAAGAGGTGGACGCGATCAAGGCTTTCTTCGGCTCGCGCGGCACCGGCAGCAGTGACATCGAGAAGGCGCAGAACGAGTTGGCGATCAAGGAAGCGCGTGACGATCCGTCCACGCTCACCGAGGCCAAGAAAGTGGGCGTCAAAGAAGGCAGCGACGTCAAGATCCCGTCCGTGCCGAAGGGGTCAGGCACCGCCGAGAGCAACAAGAAGATCGGCAAGAAGATGGCGGCCGAGCTGGGCTGGACGGGCAAGCAGTGGCGAGCCCTGGAAGCTCTGTGGCAGCGCGAGAGCGGATGGAACCACAAGGCCGACAACCCGACCAGCGACGCCTACGGCATCCCGCAGGCGCTCCCCGGATCCAAGATGGCCAGCGCCGGTAAGGACTGGGCCACCAACCCCGCCACACAGATCGAATGGGGCCTGGGCTACATCAAGAGCCGCTACAAGACACCGGCCAAGGCGCTGGATTTCTGGCAGCGCGCCGTACCGATCGGCGGCCGGAAGGTAGGCCACTGGTATGAGCAGGGCGCCTGGGAGATCCCCGAGGACGGCCACCAGGCGGTGCTGCACAAGGGGGAGATGGTCGTGCCGCGCCGCCCGGCCGAGCGGATCCGCGATGCGCTGCTGAAGGAGGCCGTGGCCCCGAATTCCCTGTCTGACCGCGTGGCCGGTGGCGGCGGCGGGGGTGGGGGGCTGACCTTCAACTTCGGGCCGGGCTCGATTCAGCTCACCGTCGGCGCCGGAGCCAATGTCGCTCTCGCCCGGCAGACGGCAAGCGAGGTCTTCTCGGAATTGGAGCGCCTCCAGCGAACCAAGCGCATCTCGAAGGGACGCTAGAAGTGGTTCAGTTCAACCCAGATTTTGATCCGGCGCTACAGGCAACATACGGGCCGGACGGCCAGACAATGACTGTGGCTCGTGGCTACATCGTCCAGGACAAGGCGATGCCGGGCCAAGACAAGCAGGGCCTCAAGTTCCTGTTCAACCCGTCCGTGATTGATGTGAACTATCCGAGCTACGAGGGCAACATCGCGATGGCGTCCGGTATAGACCCTACCGCGCAGGGTCTTTTTCGAGGTGTCACCAACCAGACATTGTCTTTCAGCTTGCTGTTTGACCGGTGGGCGGAAGCCTTCAATCAGGGGGCAATGGCTGCCGGTGTCAGCGTGGACATCGAGCAGCTCAAGGTCATGGTCGGCATGAATACCAAGCAGGCGTTCAGCACGGATCGCGACAACGGAGGCAGCACTTCAACGCTGAGTACGACCGGGACGGGCGTGCCCGTCTTCGTGCCGATGCGTTTCTACTTCGGCACATCATCGAACTCGCTGAGGTACTTCGGAAACATCACCGAGTTTTCCGTGCAGTATCAGCACTGGACGTCCTATATGGTGCCCACTCGATGTTCGGTTGAGCTGTCGGTGGCGCTGATTCCCGACACCGTTTCTTTCACCGATCCCGGCAGTAGTGACAGCGTTGACGGATACAACCCGGATCCGCTGCACGACTTCGGGAACAACTCCGCCTTGGAGCGGCTGCGGGAGGTTCCGAACTGATGGCCGAGAGCAGGTACGAGGGAATGCGGAGCGTCTACACCAAGCGGCGCGGAGCACTGGTGCGAGGCCGGGAGCTTCGGCCGAACAGGGCGTGGTCTTTTCGTTTTACCGAGTACATCGTCAAGGAAGGGGACCGGGTCGATCTGATCGCCTTCCGCAATTACGGGGATGCGGGATTGTGGTACATGATCGCTGACGCTAATCCTGAGATCCTGGACTGGATGACCGTTTCTCCTGGCATGAAGCTGAGGTTGCCGAATGTACTGGCGTAAGCCCTTGCTGGATTTCAAGGTCAGCGGAAAGAAGGTCTCACCGCCCGCCCTGGAAGTTCGGGTGGAGCAGAAGGTCTCTGAACACACCTTGATGTATATCTCCTTGCACTATCCGATGGACGGCCAGTTCGTCATCAAGCCGAAAATGTATAAGGAGAACAGCCTGGTTGAGGTGCGGTGGGGCTGGGAGCCGGACGACCTGCACACCTTCTTCGGCTACATCCACCACGCCGATTACGTCTCCGAGTCTCCGATGCGGCGCCAGAACGTGCAGGTGGATTATGTGCTCGTCGGCAGCGGCCAGGCGCTTTCGGTGACGCGGACCAAGGACTGGCGGGAGATGACCGACAGCGCGATTGCCAAGGAACTCGCGCGTAAGCATCAGCTTTCCATCGTGGCGCACAAGACCAAGCGGGTTCACAAGTACGTCTACCAGGACCGTAAGACCGACTACGCCTTTCTTCAGGAGCGCGCGGCAGCCTCCGGGCGGCGCTGCTGGGTGGAGAACGGCACCCTGTATTTCGTTGATCCTGCCGCATGGGCTGCTGCGAGGAAGGCGACCGCGCCCGAGTTCGAGATCCACAAAAGCGGCAACAAGTGGTACCACATCAACGACTTCAGGGCTTGGGTCGGCGACGACATGCCGGACCCGACCGGCCGGAAGATCGAGCACGCGGCCTACGGTGTCGATTTCAAGACGGGCCGGGAGATCTTCAATACGCAGGGTGACCCCAAGGCCCGCCAGGAGGTCATCCCAGACACGCGCCTGGACAGCCAGGACGAGCTGGACTACACGCTGGACGGAGCGCAGATCACCAGCCAGGACTACCTGTCGGCCACGGCCACGCTCAAGGGCTCCACGCGCCTCCAGCCCGGTCAGCCGATCAAGCTCAAGGGCGCGGCGGTCGCCGAGCGGCTGGCCGGTGAGTGGGTGATCACAGCCGCCACGCACACCCTGCGCGCTCCGGTCAACGCCCCGAGCGCCGGTATGGCGAAGATCGACTTCACCTCGCACGTGACGCTCGCGCGCAACGCCCCCGACACCTACACCTACCGCGATCAGAGCGCTCCGATGGTGGACGATTCGGCCGTGATGGCGGGCGGAAAGTGGCGGTCACGCACGATGCAGGAGGTGATTTTGTGAGCGAGGAAAAGCGCCCGGTTCACGAGGGCTATTTCTGGGGGCTCGTCGTCTCCACCCAGGACCCGGAAAAGAAGCGGCGCATCAAGGTACGGGTTCCTGATGTGCTGGGCAAGACCATCTCGGAGTGGGCCGATCCGGGTTCCATGACGATCTCCAAACTGAAAGTCGGGGAGAAGGTATGGATCCGGTTCCTTCACAGCGATCTGCGGTATCCGCAGTACTTCATCCCGCATGACGTCAAGAAGTTCGCGTTCCTGCACAATGACGAAGAGCTGCTGGAGCTGACGCACCCGGAATCTCCGGTGAAGGTCCGGGCTCCGAAAAGCCCAGCGATCGTCTCTGGAAGTTCGTCGTCGGTGAATCTGACCGGCGGAGAAGTGCACTGCATGGGCAAGGACGGTGCGGGTTATGTCAACTGCGTCGCAGCCGATTTCGTCTACGGCTCCAGCCGGGAACTCAAGGAGAACATCCGAGAGCTGGACTTCGACCCCGAGCAGGTGGTCCGAGATGCGCCCGCCAAATTGTGGAACTACAACGCAGAACACGCCGATCCCGTCATCACGCGCGTCGGCCCCATCGCGGAAATGCTGCCGGATCTGGTTCGCCAAGACCAGCATGTGAATCTCGCGGGGATGCTCGGTGTTCTGTGGGGAGCCGTCGCCCAGCTCTCCGAAAGGGTCGAAAAAATGCAGGCCGAGATTGACATTCTAAAAGGCGTATAACACCCAAATACACTGGGATTCGTAGGAGCCGGATTTCCAGATGTGAACGGGTGAAAACGTGGACGACGCGCTGAATTTGTCTGACTACGCGGAGGCTCAGCGAGCCGCGCGTATCGCGGCCGAGGATCGCGCCGTGGTGACCGAGGCCCGGCTGCGGACCGCGCAGGCGCGTATCCGGGAGCTGGAGACGCTCGTGCTGCTGTACCGTCCGGCGGATGCCGCTCCCCAGCCGGAGGCGTCTTTCAGACCGGCAGGCGGTAGCTACTTCAGCCCGGCGGGTCAGTACGGGGAGTCCTGATGCCCGTTGCCCTGGATTTGCCGTTTCGGATCGGAGCTGACGGCGGCATCGCGGTCACCCGTGATCCGGCCAAACAGATCGTGCAGCGCATCGTGTCCGTGGTCGGCACCGAGCCCGAGGAGCGGGTGATGCTGCCGCAGTTCGGTGTGCCGGTGCTCGACTATCTCTTTGAGCCCGGCGGCGGTCTGGTGGCGGCTGAGCTGACCGAGCGGACCAAGGTCCAGATGGCCATGTGGGAGCCCGGCGTCATCGTCAACGACGTCCGGCCTTTCCCCAAGCCGGATCAGATGAGCATCGCCTCCATCGACATCCGCTACACCCGCACGGACGCGCCGGACTCCCCTGACGGGCTGGCCCGCTCCATTCACACGGCGTCGATCGACTCGCGCGGCCGGATCAGGGAGAGGCTCCGTGGCTGACGTCCCCATCGACTACACCAGCGCCGACTACCAGGAGATCAAGACCGATCTCCTGCGGCATGCCGACATCATCCTTCCGGAGTGGACCAGCCGCTCGGAGGCCGACTTCGGCGTGGTGCTCGCCGAGCTGTTCAGCCACAGCGCCGACCTGCTCAACTACTCCATTGACCGGCTGCTGGCGGAGTCCTACCTGCCGACAGCCACCACGATGCAGGCCGTCATGACCATCGCCGACGTGCTGGGGTATGTCAGTCACTCCAACGTCGCAGCCGTCGGCACCGTCACCTTGATCACCGATGCCGACGGCCCGGCCGTCGTCGTGCCTGCGGGCACGGCCTTCAGCAGCCGCTACCTGGAAGCGATCGACGGCGTCTTGCGCTTCGAGTCCACCCAGGAAGTCACTGTTCCCGCCGCTGGCGGCACGGCGGTGGTACCCGTGGCCGAGGGCCGCACCACGACGAAGATGCTGCTCGGGGTGAGCGACGGCACCGAGCTACAGAAGTTCGAGATCCCCAATCGCGGAGTGATCGACGGCAGTGTGCGCGTCCACGTCGAAGCGCCATATGCGGACCTGGAGTGGACCTACGTCGCACGGCTCATCTACAGCGCACCCCACGACCCGGTTTTCACGATCCGCCCTGACCCCGAGGGCAGCGTCAGCCTCTTGTTCGGCGACGGCGTCAACGGGGAGATCCCGCCGCTCGGCTCCCGCGTGTACGCGACCTTCCGCAGCGGCGAGGGGCGCAACGGCAACCTGGGCGCGGGCCACATCTGGACCATGTCCGACGGGATTGACGGCGTCACGCTGGCCACCACTCCAGCAGGTGTGCCGATCTCCACGGCCATGACCGGCGGCGGGGACCGCGAGGACATCGAGGAGATCCGCCGCAACGCCTCCCTGGCCTACGCCGCTTTCGGCCGCGCCATCACTCTGGACGACTACAGCAAGATCGCACTCACGGTGCCGGGCGTCTCGGCGGCCAACGCCGTGTCCAACGTGAGCAGCTCCGTCGTGGTCTACATCGCCGGTCCCGGCCGGACGACCCCGAGCGTGGATCTGATCAACGCCGTGACGGCCCAGCTCACCGCCTCCTCCGCAGCGGGTGTGCGGGTCAACGTGCAGGGGCCGACCATCATCAAGATCAATTTTGGGTCGGTGACGACTCCGATGCAGCTCACCGTAGCGCCGACCTACCGCCGCTTCCAGGTGGAGACCAGCGTCCGCAACACCCTCACGTCGCTGGTCAACAGCCCGGACAACGGCTTCGGCTCCAAGATCACCATCGGTGAGGTCTACGGCGCACTGACGGCGATCCCTGGCGTCGTCAACATCACGATCCCCGTGTTGGCCCGGCACGACGCGGCGCAGACCGTGCTGGCCGATGCCGTCATGGCCGCCTACGAACTGCCCCAGCTCGGCACCATCACCATGGCCACTACCGGCGGGGTGGCTTGATGCCTGCGAACTATCCCGCGACGCTGCGCGGCTGGAGCACCAAGCGCGATTTTCAAGATCCAATTTTTGCCGCCCACTTCAACCAGGTCCAGGACGAAGTTGCGGCGATCGAGCGCACGCTTGGCCTGATGCCGCACAAGGCCACCAACAACCCGGCGGACCGCACGGTGGACTACGGCACGGTCACCGATCGCATCTTGGCCGCCGCCCGCGCCGAGCCCATGATCACCTACCGGGGTAGCAACATCGGCGCCCAGGTCGTCCCCAACGAGTACTTCCGGCCGCGCCTGGACCCGATCGAGGACACCCACGACGGCGCACACGGCACCGGCTACCGCATCCCCCAGACCGGCTACTGGGTGATCGTCGCCAAGGCCGACTGGCACGCCACCAGCCAAAGCCAGCAGCAGATCACCTCGCGCATCCTGTCGTTGGAGATCAACGCGAAGGACGTCGGGTTACGCGATGTGCTGCTGGAGACCGACGGCAACCGAGACAGCATGACGACCACGGTCACTTGGCAGGAAAACCTCGTAGAAGGCACGGACATCACCGTTGCCCTGCACGCCATTCTCGCCGACGTAAACCGCGCCGTCGCGCCGGTCAACGTCTACCTGCGCTGCTACCTGGTGCGCTGCCTCAACAAGGGCGGGCCGGGCATTCCGAATTCAGACTTCGATCCGGATCCGCCGCCGCCTCCGCCTCCGCCACCTGATGACGGCTGCCGCATTCACACCAGCTATGAGCCGCCACCGAAAGACGAGTGCAAGCAAACCTACACGGTGCGCTTCAGCAGCTACATGAACCGCTCGTACACGTACGACAACTGCGGAAACGCGGCTCCGTCTGAACCTAGGCCGCCGGGAGTCATGTACGAGGCCACTCCGGTCGGAGGCGGCATGTACGCGTACGACCCCGACAGCGGGTTCCCCAGCACTTAATCATTGAGAGGGTCCTGTGACCGCGTCCTATCCCCAGTCAATCCCGGTCTGGTCCACAAAACGTAATTACGTTGACGTCGTGTGGGCCGACCATATGAACCGCGTTCAGGAGGAGGTTGAGGCGATTCAGCGCACGCTCGGAATTGTGCCGCAGCGTGCCTCGAACAACCCGGGCGGATTGACTCCTGATCACGGCACCGTCGCCGCGCGCATTCAGTCGGTGGCGCGTGGAGAGCATGTGCCGTTTTTCCGGGGCAGCGTGCGCGAGTTCGACGTCACCACAAATGCCTGGCAGCGGCCGACCCTGCGCGCCGATGAGGATCCGTTCGGCATGTCCACCGGCACGGGAATCCGGCTGAACGAATCGGGCCTGTGGTGCTTCACGATCAAGGCGGACTGGCAGACCAACTCTGACACCCAGCGCTATGAGGCGATCCGGTCGCTGCGCCTGGAGATCAACGGCAACGACATCGGCGTGCGCCACGTGCTGGAGGAAGGCTCTCACAACAGAAACGCCTTGCACCAGCACATCACCTGGACCGAGACGCTGGCCAAGGGAACGCGGATCAGCATGGGAATCCGGACCGATCTCAACGCCAGCACACGCGAGCTGGACGCCCATTGCTACATGCGCGCTCACCTGATCCGCTGTCACCCCCACACGGGAGAAGGTGAGTCGGTCCCTTTTGACCAAATGCCCGACCAGAAGCCGGGCGATAAACCACCTGTCTGCATCCCCAAGCCGAGGCCGGACGAGTGCCGTTACACCGTCTACTGCTGCTATGAGGGACTGCGGACGGTTCCTCGCAGTGATATCAATCGCGGCGGGTCTGCTCTGTCTCGTATCCAGATCATCGACAACTCACACCGGTTCTACGACATGTCCCCGCACCCGATTTTCACCACGCTGGACGAAGCCATGGAATATCGGGATGAGCTGTGGTACCAGATGACCGGCTGGCGCGGCGCCTGGCAGGAAGCCGATAACGTTGTAGAAAGCGGAATCCATTGGCCATCTACCTAACCCATAACTACGGCACCCGATTTTATGGCCCCGAACCGGATTTGCCGAACTTCAATCCGGCATCCTTCACCGCGTACTCGCTGAACTACCTGAAGATTCACGTCACGTGGGATCCGCCCACCGGAGAATTCGCACGCTTCCGGCTGGTCAAGAACCGCTGGGGATACCCCGTCTCTGAAATCGACGGAGAAATCCTGCTCGACTCGGACACGCCCCAGACCTCCTACACCGACAGCGACGTCTTGCCGGGCACCTTCCATTATTATTCGGCCTTTATCAAGCTCGGCGGCCAGTGGATGTGGGCGGCCACCGCGAGCTGCCTGCACGTTGCCGACCACCAAAGCGCGGCCTGGCTGTGGTCACGCCTGCCGATCCACTACCAGATCATGCGCGGCAACCGGCTCGACCTGGAAGCCGACACCAACACCACACTGCGCCGGTACATGTCCCTGATCGGGTGGGGCCTGGACAAGGTCCGCACGAGCTACGCCGCCGCCTGGCGAAGCCAAGATCCCGGGTACGCGCACATCGGAGCCATCGACCTGCTGATTCAGCAGTTCGGCCTGCCCGCCTACCCCGGCCTGTCCGGTGCCCGAAAGCGGAGCTTCGTACGCGATGCCGCTTCACTGCTGGCCCGGCGCGGCACCATGGAGGCGATGATCGCGGAGGCACGCGCCGCCTCCGGCTGGGACCTCGCGCTGCGCCCGTCCCCGAACCTGATGTTGACGGCCGACCGCTCCCAGATGCTCAACCCGCGCCCGCGCGAGTGGGACCCGACGATCATCTACAAGGTCGGCGACCGCGTCACCATCGAGGGGGCCGACTACGTCTGCAAGGTCGCCGGATCCACCGGCTACGCCCAGATGCCAGCGGCCGGTGACCGCGTGGCCAACACGTGGTGGGATGTCCTGCTCGTCCTGGACGCAGCGACCTCCGCCTACGACGCGACCAGCCGATCCCAGCACGGCTGGGCGCCCCAGTCCTTCACCGGGACCGTCGCGGAAACGCTCGTAGCCACAGAGCTGGTGCTGGGCGCTCCCAAGCCGTTGGAAAGCCACCTGTCGGTCAACGCCGTCACCGTCAAGAACAACGCGGCATCCACGACGGCGAACATCGGTGCCCGCCTGCTGCCCGAGGCCGCTGGCCAGACGGTCAAGCCTCTGACGGCGATCACGCATGGCATTCCCCTGCCCAAGCCGCAGCCGTGGAGCGCCACCGCCGACTACCCGAGCGGCTCGCTGGTCACCTACCAGGGCAGGCTGTATACGGCGGTACGACCGGGCCGTCTGGGCATCGCGCCCGCCAGCTCCGATCGCTGGCAGGTCGTCGGCACCGACACGCGCCTGAGACTCACGCTGTCGGCCTACACCCACCAGCCGCACACGGCCACCGCGAAACCTGTCAACCCCGCCCAGGTCTACGCGGAGTTCTACGACGAGCGCGGGGCCTTCCTCGGCCGCGAATTCGGCGTGGCCACGGACACGCGCGTCCTGGACACCTTCACCGCCTACACC
The DNA here is from genome assembly GCF_044456585.1 of Streptosporangium sp. NPDC050855. NCBI lineage: Bacteria > Bacillati > Actinomycetota > Actinomycetes > Streptosporangiales > Streptosporangiaceae > Streptosporangium > Streptosporangium sp. NPDC050855. The sequence goes on along the minus strand of NZ_JBITFY010000025.1, from coordinate 79,867 downwards.
GACAACGCCATAACGCCACTGACCGGCCGAACGACGGAGTACGGCAACAAGGCGTGGACCACCCCCGCCACGGCATCGGCATTCCGGCGCGACTCCTACCTGTACGGCGTCGCCCGGCCGAGCAACCCTGACGCTGCCCGATCCATGGCGCTCATCGACTACGGGGCCGCCAACGCCACCGTCGCCGCAACTCTCGGGGCCAACGCCCCCACCGGCAAGGTCCAGGCCCTCGTGCTGCGCGCCGCCAGCGAGACCAGCTACATCCGCGCGAGCAGGACCAAGCTCCAGACGGTCAACGGAGCGGCGATCACGGACCTGGTCACCTACTCCACACCGCTCAGCGACGGTGACCGGCTGACCGTACGGGCCACCGGCACGGCCCTGACGGTGCTGCGCAACGGCGTGCAGGTCGCTACGACGACCTCGACCTTCAACCAAACACAGACGAGATTCGGCATGACCGTGGAGACGCCGTGACGAACTACGCGAACTACCTGCCGAACCCGTCGTTCGAGACGAACACGGCCACCTGGAGCAGCCCTGACGGGGCGAGCCTGTCGCGCGGCACCGCGAACAAGCAGGTCGGCAACAACGGCCTCCAGATCGCGGTCACCACCACCAGCGAGCAGAGCAAGGGCATGGAGACCACCGTGCCCATCGACATCGGCTCGGGTCCTTTCACCCTGTCGGGCTACGTCGTGGCCCGAGCCGCCCAGCAGGATCCGGCGGCCAACCGGATCACGATCACCGTCTATGATCTGCTGCCCGGCCAGAGCGCCGCCCAGCGTCAGCAGCGGGCCACGCTCCAGGTGGTGGCCACCGGCCGGTGGGCGCTGCGCAACATCGCGCCGCGCGCCGGAGCCGACCGGCTCATGGTGCGGATCGCGGTCGGCAACGTGTACTACCAGGCCGCGCACTCCGAGACGACCCTCATGGCGCGCTCGAACAGCTATAGCAGTAGCTCTGCTGCGTACAGCTTCTACAACTCGCTGCCGAACTACCTGCGCAGAGGCGCCCCCTACCAGCAGGTCACCCTCTGGTGGGTGGACTACTACGAGGAGGTCAACACCCACTACCCGGCGGTGGACGGCGGCACCGCCTCAGCATGGGTGGACGCCCTCCAGCTCGAACAAGGCACTGTGGAGACGGCCTACGTAGACGGCGGCTTCCCTGGCTACACCTGGTCCGGGACGCCCCATGCGTCAGCCACTCTCGGTGTCGCCACCACCCAGGCGCACGGCGATACCTTCTCCACCGGCAGCCTGGGTACCTACGTCGTGCTCCTTCCCGAGCTGTCGGGCACCGCTGCTTCCACCGGGCGCATGGAAGCCGTCCTGGTCGGCATGGCCGGTAGCGGTACGGGAAGCTCAACCGGCCGCCTGGCCCTGTGGCAGTTCGGCCCGGCCGCCGCGAGTGGAAGCGCCGACTCCAGCGGAAGTCTCGATGCCTACTCGGTGATCTACGTCGGCGCGAGCGGCACCGCCGCTTCCGACGGCAGTGTGGCGCTGGACATCACCTACCCGATCTCGCTGAGCGGCACGGGAAGTTCCACGGGAAGTGTGGCACTGACCTTCCCGCCCGAACTGGCAGGGTCGGGAACTGCCTTTTCCATCGGTAGCCTGATTGCCGCCATCGCCGGGCAGTCGGAAGGCCACGGAACCGGGTCTTCCTTCGGAAGCCTGGATCTGGGGCAGGCGATTCCCGTTGGTGGGTTCGCTGACTTCGCGATTTTCGGGGCGAACGAAACCGACCCTCTCCTGAGCATCCGCGCCAACAGCAACGGCGGTGTGAACACCGGAGCCAACGGCGCCGAATGGGTACGCGTCTACTGCGATTTCGTCGTACCCGAGGACGTCGCCACCTCCAGCGGAACCCTATGGAACCGCGCCGCGTACCTCGTCCCCGGAATTCGATTCGAAAACGTCGCGGCCACAAACTGGCAACAATTCACCATGTATCAGGTGGAAATCGCCGGGGCCAATGGGCCGACGTTGTATCGCATGGCCAACTCACTGGTCCCCTACGTGTATCCGGACCGGCTGAACATCGCCAAGACCAAGCTGACCATCCTCACCGGGGGCACGCAGACGACTTCCCAGGACGTGGCATCGCCGCTTCCCAGCGACACCCAGCAGGCCCAGCGCGTGACGTTCCCGGTAGGTGTTTCCCGGCAGGTCATCACGCAGTACGACACCCTGCGTGGCGGCGCGTGGTACACCGTCTCGGCCTACGTCCACAAGTCGGCCGGGATGGGCGATCTCTTCCTGCGCGTCTACAACCCGGCCACGGGTGCCCAGCTCGCGAAGCCTGCTTCCTACACCGAGGGAAGTGCTGCCCCAGCACTCGGGGAAGGCTGGAAGCGCATCGTCGCCGTCTTCCAAACACCTGCGAACGGCGGAGTTCTTATGCGGTGGGAACCGCAGATCACCCAGCCGCAGATCTCCGAAGAGGAATTCGCGGTGGCAGGCCATCTTCTCGAAGAGGGAATCGCGCCGGAAGACTACTTCTCATGGCAGTCGGGCAACATCGATCTGTGGTACCGCTACGGCCACAATGACGCTTCCGGCGGCACCTTCTATTACAAAGACTTCGCGCGCCGCAGCTACATTCTCAAGCAGGCGCTCGACGAATCTGCGCCAACTGGAGTCATCGTCGAGTATCCGGAATTCGGGAAGATCCCGTACCTCGACAATTAGGAGTCAGGGAAAACCGTGTATACCGTTCAGCTTCTCACCGTCGTCCTTTCCACCATCCTCCCGGTCCTCGTCGGCCTGGTCACCAAGGCGAGCTGGGGCGGCGGCGTCCGCGCCGTGCTGCTGGCGCTGCTGTCGGTGACCGGCGGTTTCGTCTCGGCCGCCCTGGACGCGGTCAACGCGAACGTGGCCTTCGACTGGAAGAGCGCGCTCATCACCGCCTTCACGGCCTTCGTCGGCGCCGTCGCCACGCACTTCGGTCTGTGGTCGCCGACCGGCGTTGCCGACTGGGCCAAGAGCAAGCTCGTGACGGACCGGTTCGACCTTGCCGCCTGAGGCCGACCTTCTCACGCTGGCGCAGGTCGCGCTGACGTGCTGGGTCGCCTGGGAAGTGCTGCGGGAAGCTGGGGCAGCCCGGCTTCCCGTCCTTCTTCAGTCGGTTCTCGTGATCGCCGTGGCGCTCGCGCTGCTGTGGTGCCCGTGGCCGCTGGTGACCGACGCGGGGACCGTGGCTGCCCTCGTGGCGCTGCTGGGCCTGATGACGCGGCGAACTGAGCAGCCGCAGGTGATCCGGCGCACCGCACGCCTGTCCGGACCTTGATGTAGGGTAGGTCCTGCTACGCAGAGCCTTGTGTCGCTACCAAACGAAGAACCCCTGCTCAACGGTACTCCGGTGGCCAACGGAGTTGAGCAGGGGTTCTTTTGCGTATGCCGACGGACGAGGGCACCGTGACTGCCCTGACCCTCGCTCCCTGAGCCCCTGGTACCGTCGCCAGGGGCTCAACAGTTTCCGGTTGAATATCGGTATGACTTTCCAAACTCACCGCAAAGACGGTAGAACTGGTCTGCCGAATCCGACCTCTTGAGCTGAGGATCCCCCTTGTCTGATTCCACTCTCGCCGTTGGCGTGCTCGGAACCGCGAACCCGAAGGCCGAGCTGATCGAGCAGGCCGTCACCGAATGGCTGGACAGCGTCCTTCCCGAGGACGACGGGCACCTGATCATCTGGTTCCCGGCCGACCGCACCGTCACCACTCCCGGCGTCGCCGCCGTCCACGCGTGGGCCATCGCTGCCGAGGAGCTGACTCACGCAGTGGTCAGCACGACTCCCGGCGTTCGCGGTCGCGAGATCGCCGCCGCCGCCGACGAGCAGGTGCCTGCGACGGGTGACGTCGTGACGGACCTGCTCACGGCCATCGTCGGCACCGACAACGGCACCTGTGACCCGTACCTGCTGCTGCTGTGGGAGGAGGGCACCGACGGCGACGCCATGGAGGAGATCGCACGCCAGGCGTGTGACCTAGGCATCAAGGTCATGGCCCTCAGCTCCGCCGGTATCGACGACATCAACTTCGACGACGAGGATGACGAGCCGCAGGCGGACGCCGAACAGGAATCGGGGGAGGAGGACGAGCCGGAGATGCCCGAAAACGCCCCCACCGCAGAAATTTCAGAGCCTCACAGCCCCTCCCCGGTATCCCAGGACCCCCCGAACCCTCAGGACCTCCAGGACCCGCTCCCGGGCTTCGAGCACTACGCGGTCCCGGCCGCCGCCGACGAGGCGCAGACGTTCGCTCCGGCCGCGCTCGACGACAAGATCATCCCGCGCCTCATGGCCGACTTCGCCGAAAGCCTCTACCGGGTCATGGACGCCATGGTGCGCGAGCGCGTGGAAACGGAGCTGCTGCGCCGGGACGCGCTGGCGCTCCTGGCCGAGAAGCGTGCGGAGGTCGTCGCGTTCAACACCACTCCGGGCAAGTCTCGTGACGAAGAGAACAAGGTCACCGTGGTCAAGAAGAAGGACGGCACCTACGCGCCGGTCAAGCCGGGCCGCCTGCCCGGTGGTGCGCACAGGGTGCAGATCCCTGAGAGCCAGGCCAGGGAGCTGGGCCTGGTGGCCTAGACACACGAAGCGGGGGTCCCCCAAGCCATGGGACCCCCGCTTTTGATCTCCCTCGGAACGCTTCCAACGATCCGGACACTACCGGACAAATCGGCCTCATGCAAGCTAAGATTTAGATACCAAGGCCGATACTCAAGCCGAAATTCTGGAGCCCTACACGTGGCCGACGTCTCCACCGAAATCCGTATCCCGCGCCGTCGTGGCGGATACACGGTCCTCTCCAACGACCTCCTGGAGCCGGGCATGATCTCCGCCCGCTCCTACGGCATCCTCGTCTACCTCGTGACCCGCCCTGACGGCTGGGTGGTCCGCGTCGGCGACCTCATGAAGAAGTTCACCGAGGGGCGCGACGCCATCTACGCAGCGCTGAAGATCCTCGTAGACGCCGCGTACATGGGGATCGAGGACGTCCCCGACCCTGAGCGCCCTGGCCTGGTGCGCAAGCGGTACTTCATGCGCTGTGACAACGAGGGGAAGTTCCCCGAAGTTTCCCCAGGTCAGCCCCCGCATCCTGAAAATCCGGATCCGGGTTTCCCGCATCCGGAAAAGCCGGATCTTAGTAATTACGGAGTAGTACCAAGTACTAAGCGAACTACAACCCCACGCACGCGCTCCGCGCGAGCGGCGGCGGGCAGCCGGTCCAAGGACCGTCTTTCACACCGGCAGAAGGATGACGACTTCGACCCGGCACGAAGCCAGGGCCTCTTCGACCTCCCCGAGCAGGATCCGGCACCGGCCAAGGGCCGCAGCACCAACCCCGACACCGGCCTCGGCCTCGCCCAGTACTTCGAGACCCGCATGCGCGCCAGCAACGACCTCGCCGCCAAGGTCGGCACCACCAACCTCCCGGCCCTGGCCAAGAGCCTGAACGGCTGGAAGCAGGCAGGCGTCACGCCCGACCAGATCCGCTCCATGATCGACATCTACGCCAGCGACCCCAGCTTGCACTGGCAGGGCCGCGTCGCCTGGGTGAGCTTCCTGGCCCGCCGCGCCGCGCTGGCCGAGCGCCTCCAGGCCGCCGAGCACACCGACCAGCACCACAACCCCGCCGCCGACGGCTACGCCGAGAGCTGGGGCCTGAGCCAAGACGACGTCGCCCTCTACGACACCCCCAAGACCTGGGCCGAAATCCAGGCAGAGAGGCAGGCCACCCATGCTGCCGATTGACTACTCCTGGCGCTGGGAGACAGCCCAGATCCCCCACGAATGCCGAGGACGCGGCTTCGACGACTGGAAGATCTACAACCCCAGCGCCGAGAAGGCCATCGCCGCCGCCGCCGCCTTCGCGGCCGACTTCCCCGAGCACTACGGCCGGACCTCCACCGACCGCAGCCGCGTCGGCAAGGGCCTGCTCCTCATCGGCGACCACGGCACCGGCAAGACCACGCTCGCCTGCATGACGGCGGCCGAGATCCACTGGGCACACGACAACACGATCATGTACGTCAAGGCCAGCCGCATGCTCTCCGACATGCGTGCCGTGGTCGCAGGCAACGCAGGCCCGAAGATCGTCCGGCGCGTAGCGCGCCTGCGCACCGTGCACAACCTGGTCATCGATGACGTCGGCAAGGAGTACCGCACCGCGAGCGGTTACGTCGGCGCGGAGATCACGGACCTGATGCGCGGCCGGTACGAAGACGGGCTGCCCACCACTGCCAGCACCAACGAGAGCCTTGAGAAGTGGGACGAGATGTACGACCCGTCCATGTCCAGCTTCGCGCACCAGGCGTTCACCATCGTCCACCTCGCCGGATTGGACATGCGCCGTGTCTGAGTCACCCTCTGCCCGGTTCTTCGTCGCCGAAGCCACAATTCCGGTCTGGCTGAGCGAGAGCAACCACAACATGATCGCCGCGAACATGGCCAGCCATCTGCGCGACAAGGCCATGGACGCGCGGCTCCACCCAGCGCAGGCCCACGTCAAGCGGAGCCAGGACGGTGACCTGGTCACGATCACCGTCACCGTCGGAGCCATCTCGTACGAAGAGGTGCCTGATGCAGGGCGGTGACCTGTCGGCGGAGGTGATGCCGACCGTTCTCGTGGTCTTCGAGACCGTGATCGCCACGCCTCCGGCCGCCCCGCCCAAGCGCCTCTTCCGCAAGAGCGCGCCTCCGGCCGCCGCCGACTGCGCCTTCGACTCGACGGCCGAGGCGGCTCTGTGGCGGCTCACCCTCAACGCCGACATCAACGTGGAGATCGTCACCTTCCGGGGCGAGGAGTTCGCCGCGTCGATCCGCGAGCTGCTGAACGAGCACAACTACCCAGCCCGCACCGCCTGGGCCGCGCCCTCACCTGACGCGCTCGCCCGCCAGCTCGCGCACATGCCGCACGTCCTGGCCGTCTACGACGGCGACTCCACCCGGCAGTTCACCTACGGCGGCCGGACCCGCGTCGTCACCAGCCACAACAAGCAGCACCTCGGGGCATTCTGATGGACATCTACCGGCAGATCATCAGCCACACCGTCTCGGCCGACGGCATCAAGGCCGTCCTGGACGCAGGCGTCAAAAGGGATTGGTTCGCCGATCCCGACGCGCTGGCGGCCTGGGATTTCATCCTGGAGTACTCCGGCCGGTACGGCAGCGTGCCGTCAGCGCGGGCCTTCAGCTCCGAGTACCCGAACTACGCCCTGGACCGCGAGCTTGAGCCTCTCGGCTACGTCCTGGACGAGGCCCGCGACCGGCGCACGGCCTTCCATTTGGACGCCGCTGTTCTGCGCGCCGCCCAGCTCCTCCAGCAGGGCCGCACCCAGGACGCACTCAAGGGCCTGTCCGCCACGGTGGCGACCGTACTGGCCGACGTACCCACGACGCTCGCCGTAGACGTCACCGCAAACGGCGCAGAGCGCATCGCCCGCTACCAGGAACTTCGCGACCACGACGGCGCGTTGAAGGGCATCACCACGGGCTTCTCACTGATGGACGAAGCTCTCGGCGGCTGGCGCGGCGGGAACCTCGTCATCTTCGGAGGTCGTCCCAAGTCCGGGAAGTCCACCTTCCTGCTTCTCTCGGCCATCGCTGCGTGGATGTCAGGGAAGAAGATCCTGTTCGTGGGCTTCGAGATGAGCCAGGAAGAGCAGGAAGAACGGCTCGACGCCATCCAGGCCATGGTGGCTCACAACGCTCTGCGGGACGGCTCGCTGGCACTGAAGGAATTCCGCAAGGTCGAGAAGTCGGTCAAGAGCATGGAACTCTTCCCGAACTTCTGGCTGGCCACCGACCCGGACACGTCCACGAGCCCGAGTGGCATCCTGGCCATGGCCGACATGCTCAAGCCGGACATGGTCGTCGTGGACGGCCTCTACATGATGCAGGACGACCAGGGCGAGGACGTCGGCTCCGACAAGGCGCTGCGTCACATCTGCGCGGCCTTGAAATTCGGGGCGATGCGACGGGAGATCCCCATCCTGGCCTCCACGCAGATGCTCCAGTCCAAGATGCACGGGGAAGACGTCAGCCTCGCCAGCTTCGGCTACTCCTCCGGCTTCCAGCAGTGGGCGGACGTGCTCATCGGCGTCCAGGTCACCGAGGACCCGATCATCGCCATGATCAAGGTGTTGGCCGCCCGCAACGGCAGCCCGTTCGACTTCTGGTTCTACCGCAATTGGGTGCAAGGCAAGTTCTTCGAGATGGAGCACAACCCCTTCGGCGACGACGACGGCGACACGGGCGGCCACCATGGCTACTGACCGTCTTTCACCCCGGCACAAGATTGCGAAGGGCTGGGATGCCTTCGTGGACGTCGTCCCTGGAGACGTGGCCGCCGCCATGGAAGCCCTCAAGATCGAGGTCACGGGCGAGGCCCTGGGGGAAGTCTCCGCCCGCTGCCCCGCGCACTTCGAGCGCCTCGGCCACGAAGACCGCGACCCTTCCTTCTCCGTCAACGCCTCCAGCGGGAAGTTCAACTGCTTCTCCTGCGGCTTCTCCGGCCGCTTCCCAGATCTGGCCGCCTACATGCTCGGTGTCGAGCACGGCCAGGCCGTCGCGTGGATCCGCAGCCAAGGCACCGTGGCCGCCGTCGCCCGCATGTACGAAGAGCGCGAACCCGAGCCCGAGCGCATCAAAGTCAGCGAAGCGGCGCTCGCGCTGTACGTCGATCCGCCCTCCGAGGAGCTGGCCAAGCGCGGCATGTCCCTGGCCGCCGCCCAGAAATTCGGGATCTTGTGGGACGCCAAGCACTCCGCGTGGATCACCCCCATCCGTGATCAGCGCGGCAAGCTCCTGGGCTGGCAGACCAAGTCCCAGGGCTACGTACGCAATCGCCCCTACGGCGTGAAGAAGAGCGAGACCGTCTTCGGCTACCACGTGGCCCGCGCCGCCCCCGGCACCGCCGTCCTGATCGAATCCCCGCTGGACTGCGGCGTCCTGGCGACACACGGCGTGGAACACCCCGTCTCCACATTCGGCGCGAAGGTCAGCGCCCCCCAGATCGCCCTGCTGAGCGCCTTCAGACGCGTGATCATCTGGCTGGACAACGACGACGCAGGCTGGCGAGCCGCCCAGTACGTGGCCCGTGAGCTGCACAAACGCTATGTCGCCGTCTCTGTCGTCACCTACCAGGGCTTGCCCGCCGGATGCGATCCGGGCGGCTACAAGGACGACGACGGCAACACCGTCCTGCTCACCTCATGGCAGATCAGTGACCAGCTCACCATGGCCATGCCCTACTCCCTGATGCGGTGGTAACCCCCCATGCTGCTCACCCCCCTGTTTCCCTACCAAGCCCGTGAGGTCCCGCGTCTTGCGGAGTTGGGCGGTCTGCTGCTGGCCTATGACACCGGCCTGGGGAAGACGATCACGGGCCTGGCCATGGCGGAGAAGGTCCTGGAGCACGGCAACGGCACGGTCGTGCTGATCATCTGCCCGGCCTCGCTCCGGCTCCAGTGGGCACGCGCCATTGCCGAGCACACCGACGTGGAGACCACCACGAAGAAGATCGGCAAGAGGGAGATCCGCATCCCCACCGACACCTGGTGCGTGGTCGTCGGCGGAACCCCGGCCCAGCGCAAGAAGCAGCTCGCCGACGTGATCGAGCGTCGCCCCCAGTACGTCATCGCCGGATATGAGACGGTCGCGGCCGACATCCGCAAATTCCGGCACCTGGCCGACATGGTGATCATCGACGAGGCCACGGTCCTGTCCAGCCGCACCTCCAAGCGCGCCAAGAAGCTGCGGACCGTCATGGCCGCCTACCGGCTGGCGCTCACCGCGACTCCCGTGGAGCACCGGCCGGAGAACATCTTCGGGATCATGGAGTGGGTGAATGACGACGTCCTCGGTGATTTCGAGGACTTCGACGTGGCCTACATCGTGCGCGACCGCTGGGGCCGCCCGCAGCGATACCGCAACCTGCCGACGCTGCACAAGATCCTCGCGCCGGTCCTGATCCGCAAGCGGATCGAAGATCCCGATGTTGCCGCGTATATGCCGAAGACGCGGTATGAGACGTGGCCGGTGGAGCTGACGCGCGCTGCTCAGAAGGTGTATGCGCAGGTGGCAGGCGACCTCGCGGCCGAGCTGGCGCAGACCGGCGTGGCGGGGGAGTTCGACATCGGCGCCTACTACGGCGGCTACGACGAGTCCACCGGAGCGGGCCGCGCGATGGCCGTCTACGGCGCGATGCAGATGCTCCTCAATCACCCGCAACTGGTGGTGTCCTCCGCGCTGGAGTACACGCAGGCCGAGGCCCGGCGCGCAGCCGGTGGCACGGTACCCAAAGACCTGCCCGGCTCCGCCTACGCCGCACGCTTGGTGGCCTCCGGCGCGCTGGCGAACCTGACCAGCTCGCCGAAGCTGGACCTGGTCGTGAGCAAGGTCCGCGACATCCTGGCCGCCGACCCGGCGCACAAGGTGGTGATCGTCTCCCGCTATCGGGGCATGGAGCCGATTTTTCGGGAGAGTTTCGGATCCAGTATCGGAACTGTCAGCTACCACGGGGAGATGACGGACCAGGCAAAGGCGGCTGCGGCCGACGGGTTCAACGCCGATCCCGACATCAGGGTGCTGTTGATGAGCCACGCCGGAGCGTACGGGGTGGACCTGCCAGGAGGCTCACACCTGATCAACTACGACCCGCCCTTGAGTGCTGGCCAGCGGGTCCAGATCAACGGCCGGATCCGCCGCGCCAGCAGCAAGCACAAGGCTGTGACCATTGTGGATGTGCCGGTACAGCAGACGATTGAGGTCCGGCAGTACGACCGCCTGAAGATCAAGAACCAGGTGGCCACGGCCATCGTGGACGGCGTCGGGGCGGACGAGTGGGGCAACGTGGAGGCCCGTGTGGAGTCGCTGACCTGGCACGCTGAGCGGGCCGCGCTGGGTGCGTCTGGATGATCTTGACACTTACTATTCCGGATGCCCGGATCGTTACTGGGGGACCGTCAGTATCGGGTTCAATATCGGGGTACATTTAGATTAGTTTCTACCGACGAGCCCCAGCGAGGACGACCCCGTGCCCATCCGCCGCACCCCGACCAGCTCAGCATCGCTGCCGAGCCTGGAAGAGGTCACGACGGCGGCCCGGCAGAAGTTCGCCCTCGATGAGGACGTCAAGCGGCTCGGGGATCGCTCAAAGTCGCTGCGCGACCTGATGGACGCGTACGCCTCTCGGGCCGGTACGGCGGACGCCAAGGGCCACCGCCGGGTCCGCTTCCCCGAGCCCCTTGAAATCGGGGGAAAGCAGGTCAGCGGCTTCATCCGCCAGCGCAGCGAGACCATCACGCTGGATGAGGAAGCCGTCTACGACCTGGCTACGGAGAAGGGCGTCTTGGACCGCGTCGTCCGCAAAGTGACGTACGAGGAGATCGACCAAGACGCCCTCTTCGCCTTGCAGCAGGAAGGCGTGATCACCCGCGACGAGCTGCGGGCGCTCTTCACCTCCAGCACCACGTACACGATCAAGAGGTTCTGATCATATGGAGCATCCCGGCCGTCCCCTCTGGTCAGCCCTCCCGGCCGACGAAGACCGCGCCCGCCTCAACGAACTTCCCTTCATCACCAAGGAAGTCACCGTACGCGGCGCGACCAGGGAAGTCCGCTTCTGGGAAATCGCGTCGTTGGCCGAGTTCCTCAACCGCAAGCCCAGCGTGATCCGCCTCTGGCGCACCAACGGAACCCTCCCCGCGAGCCCGTTCCACTCCAACGTCGCCACGACGGCCACCGGCTCCAAGCACGGCATTCGCTACTACTACAGCGAAGACATGATGCTCGGAATGCGGAGAATCGCCCGCGAAGAGGGCGTTCTGGAGCGCTACAACGCCCAGATCAGCCGCACACACTTCACCCGCCGCGTGCAAAGCCTGTTCGACGCGGCACAGGCCGCCCTGGTTCAGAAAGTGGCCGCCTGATGGAAGTTTCCGTACGCCGAGGAACGCGCGTCAACCTGGGCAATTTCGAGTGGGAAGAGATCAGCTACCAGGTCAAGCTGAACGACTCCGACTTCCCCGACGAGCCCGGCACAACGCTCGAAGACCTTGAGAACCGCGCCAAGGAGTCGGTTAACCGCCTCCTGGCCGACGACATCATCCGGCTCCGTGATCTGGCGATCAACAAGTCCCACGTCCACGACCAGCAAGTCTGAGAAAGGCACACCCCCCAACCATGGCCCGCACCATTTCGCGCCGCAGCGCGACCCCCACCGCCAGCCAGTACACCCCCGAGCCGGAGACCGACGACGAGGCCACCGAGCGCACCGCCTCCGCCCGCCGACACCCCGCCCGCACCCCCAGCCAGAACAAGCGCGACACCAGCACCTCCTCCGCCACGGGCGGCTGGGGCGGATACAACGCGGAGAAGAAGAAGGGCGGCAAGAGCTACGGCGACCCGCTGAAGGTCAGCACCAAAGCCCAGATCATCGCCTTCCTTCAGTCCGATCCCTTCGCCGTCTACCGCGAGCACTGGATTGCTGGTGAGGGCCGCCAGTCCTACACCTGCCACGGCACGGAGAAGGACGCCAAGGGCAAGGAAGTCAACATCTGCCCGCTGTGCGAGGTGGACCAGAAGAAGCCCGCGCTGCGCGTTCTCTTCAATGTCGTCGATTTCAGCGACGGCGACCCCAAGGTGGTCGTCCTCCGCGCTGGCGTGCAGCTCTCCGACCTGATCTACGACTGGGCGCAGAACGACAAGAGCAGCCCGATCGACCGCTTCGGGGACCCCGACGGCAAGCCGGACCTGTACTGGTCGATCAAGCGGCTGGAGAAGCAGACCGGCGGCCGGACCAAGTACGACTACTTCATCACCCCGGTCAAGGATCGCGACCTGGATGAGTGGGACATCGAGCCCCTCACCGCCGAAGAGCGCGACGCGCTGATGGCGAACCTCTTCACCGCCGAGACGCAGGTCCGGATCGACCCCGTAGAGGACCTGGAGGAGCTGGCCGACGGGCTTGCCGCTTAGTCAGCCCCTCCTGCTCAACCCGGCCCCCACGACTTTCCCCGCTGCCCGGTAACCCCCCAGCCGGGCAGCACGGTCGTGGGGGCCGTTCCACCCTCGGAGCCCCTCATGCGCCTCGCCAGCAACATCGTCTACGACGTCGAGCACCTGCGGCACGTCATCAAAGAGATCTCCCGGCACGACCACTTCTCGTGGGACATCGAGACCATCGGCCCCTACGCGACCACGCCCGTCCGCAACGACGTCGCCTGGATCGCCTTTTCCGCGCCCGGCGTGGACGCCGTCATCCCCATGCGTCACCCGATCGGCAGCAGGATCATCGGGGAGACCAAGGAACCTAGGGCCGACAAAAACGGCAAGGTGCGCTACTTCCGTGTCCCCGTCTGGGACGAGCCGCCCGCCCAGCTCCGGCCGTCGATCGTCTTCGAGGAGACCTTCGACCTCTTCGAGAGCGACCGCGAGAAGATCGCCCAGAACCTCAGCTTCGATGCCATCAGCATCGCCAAGCACCGTGGCGGTGAACTGCCGAAGCCGCCCTTTCACTGCACGCTGGTATCGAGCTGGCTGCTCGACGAGAACCGCCTGAACGGCCTGAAGCCCCGCGTGCGCGAGGAATTCGGCTCCGACTACGACCAGGGCCACACCGGCAAGCACATCGCTAGCACGGCTTTTGACAAGGTCGCCCGATACAACCTGCTCGACACCCGCTTCACACGCTGGCTGCGCAACCGCAATCTGGCCCAGATGGCAGAGCAGCGTCTCTTCCCGGTCTTCCACCTGGAGATGGACGTCCTGGAAGTGCTGCTGGCCATGGGGCAGGAAGGCGCACCGCTCGACGTTCCCGCGCTCCACGATCTGCGCGAGCACCTGGAAACGCTGGTCGAGCAGCAGGAGGCCGACGTCTACCGCGCGGCCGGGAAGGCGTTCAACCTCAACGCCGCGCGCCAGGTCGCCGAGGTGCTCTACTACCCGCAGAATCGGGGCGGCCAGGGCATCAAGCCGCACAAGCTCACCAGCGGCGGCAAGAAGAAGAAGCAGGCCGGAGAGCGCATCACCCAGCTCGACTACACCACCGACGCCGACGAGCTGGCCAAGCACGCGGGAAACCCGGTCGTGGACGCGCTGCTGACCTACAAAGAGACCAACAAGCTGCTGTCCACCTACGTCTACGGCTACCTGGGAGACCCGACGGCCAAGGACCGGCCCTGCCAGATCCACTCCGGCCGGATCCACACCAACTTCAAGCAGTACGGCACGGTCACCGGAAGATTCAGCTCCTCCGAGCCCAACCTTCAGAACATCCCCCGCCCGAACACCGACCTGGGCAAGAGGATCCGGGGCCTGTTCATCGCGCCTCCCGGATACAAGCTCATCATCGCCGACTACAGCCAGATTGAGCTTCGCGTCCTCGCGCATTTCGCCGGACCCGGCGCTCTCTTCGAGGGTTTCCAGGCAGGCATTGACCCGCACACCATCACCGCCGCCGGGATCCTCAAGCTCCCTCACGACCAGGTGACCGGCACTCAGCGCACCGATTATGGGAAGCGAATTAACTTCCTGATCGGATATGGCGGGGGCGAACACCTCCTTGCCGAAGTGGCGAAAATCCCGCTCCGCGAGGCAGAGGGAATCATCGCCCTGCACAAGCAGGGATTCCCGGAGATCTACGCCTACAAGGCCAAGCTTCTCGAAGTGGCGCGCTCACGCCGACCGTGCCACATCCGCACCCTCACCGGCCGAATTCGGCGGGTTCCTGACCTGCTCTCGCCCGCCAAGTGGATTCGGCTCAAGGCAGAGCGGCAGATCATCAACAGCCACATCCAGGGATCAGCGGCAGACATCATCAAAATCGCGATGGTGCGAACGCACGCCGAACTCCCCGAAGAAGCGAAGCTGATTCTCACTGTTCACGATGAATTGGTCACACTAGTTCCAGACCATTTGGTCGAAAAAGCTGTCGAAGCAATCCGCGAAGGAATGCTCGGCGCCGGGATTCAGTCTCTCCTATCCGTCCCCTTGCAATCAGACATCAAAATCGTAGACCGCTGGTCGGAGGCTAAAGAATAATGACTCACTACGTCAACGCCAAGCCCATGTACGGCACCCGTCTCGCGTTTGACCTGCTCCCGTGCGACGAGGCCGTGGCAGGCATGACGAAGCTGGGCCTGACGCCGCCCAGCGCAGACACCGCCGAGATGGAGCACGCCCACTCCCACGCTCGCGCGGACGCCGTCGAGCAGTACGCGCCGCGCATCGAACTCATGGCAGACATCTGCGCAGACCTCGTCCTGGGGAGGGTCCTGAACGAAGAGGACCTGGCGATGCTGGGGCCTGACCAGCTCGAAGCACTCAAGCACTCGTACTCGCAGATCATCGCCCTGTGCTCCTCGGCGATCCTGGGCAACCTGATGGCTGACGAGGCTTCCGGCCTGCGCTCCATGGTCCGGGAGAAGCAGTGAGCGACTTCTGGAAGCGCCGCCTCGCGCAAGCTACGCCGCAGGCCCCAGCTCCTCAGACTGCCCCGGCCGCAGGTCAGGCGTGGTGGCAGCAGGGCATCCCGCAGCGACCGCAGCCCGCCCCGGCTCCCCAGGTCCCGCAGCAGCCTGAGCAGCCGACGGAGTACAAGCCCCACCAGGCGAAATCGGCCCAGGTCACAGACACCATGTGCCCGGCCTGCTACAAGGACACCCTCCTGCCAGTGCCCGGTCAGCCGACCATGCGGCCCCGCTGCACCGCCTGCGGCTACCCCGTGGAGCACTCCACCTCCGGGATGCACGTCCCCACGGATCCGAGCGTGCCTGTTGAGTCCGCCCGGCAGGTGTCCACCGCGAACAACTTCAGCTTCGGAAATGTCTTCGCCCACATTGGCGACGACGGCTCGGTTCGCTAACCCCCCGCAATTTCGTAGAGAAAGCCGCTTTCTGTGACCATTCTTAACGCCGATGGCTCCCTGAAGGATCCATTCCGCAACTACATCGTCCTTTCCCGCTACGCGAGGTGGCTGGAAGAGGAAGGCCGTCGCGAGACGTGGGCGGAAACCGTGGACCGCTACATGACCTTCATGTCCACGCACCTGATGGAGAAGTTCGGTTACGTGGTCCCGAGCGACGACTACCACGAGGTTCGCGAGGCAATTCGGGAGATGGAAGTCCTCCCGAGCATGCGTGCCCTTATGACGGCCGGTCCGGCGCTGAAGCGTGAGAACCTGGCGGCGTACAACTGCGCGTACCTGCCGATCGCGGACATGGAGTCTTTCAGCGAGATCCTCTACATCCTCATGTGCGGTACCGGCGTGGGATTTTCGGTGGAGAACCGGTATGTGAGCAAGCTCCCGCCCGTCGCGAAGAATTTCAACATCTCGCCTGGAACCACCATCATCGTGGACGACAGCAAGGAAGGCTGGGCCATCGCTTTCCGCACTTTCTTGCAGGCCGTCTGGACCAGGGGTGAGGTGCCCCATTGTGACCTGTCGCTCATTCGCCCGGCCGGTTCCCGACTGAAGACGTTCGGTGGCCGCGCCTCTGGCCCCGAGCCGCTGCGCCAGCTCTTCTCCTACACGGCCAACTTGCTCCACACCGCGCGAGGCCGCCGACTCACGAGCCTCGAAGTCCACGATCTGGCCTGCAAGGTGGCGTCCGTCGTCGTCGTGGGCGGCGTGCGCCGGTCGGCGATGATCTCGCTGTCGGACCTGGACGATTCCGAGATGGCCACCGCGAAATCGGGGGAGTGGTGGGTGGCCTCTCCCCATCGCGCCCTGGCCAACAACAGCGCGGTCATCGATGACACCATCACCCGCCCGCAGTTCGACGCCGAGTGGGACAACCTCGTCGCCAGCGGCAGCGGTGAGCGTGGCCTGATCAACCGTGATGCCCTGCGCCGGACCGCCTCGCGCTGGGGCCGCCGGAGCGCTGACATCGAGTACGGGGTCAACCCCTGTAGCGAGATCGTCATGCGCCCCTACGGCCTGTGCAATCTGTCTGAGATCGTCGTCCAGGCCACCGACACCCATAACGACCTGCTGCGCAAGGCCCGACTCGCGGCGATTCTCGGCACCTGGCAGGCCACCTTGACGGACTTCCACTTCGTCCGGCGCGAGTGGATCCTGAACGCGGAAGAAGAGAGGCTGCTGGGCGTCTCCCAGACCGGCATCGTCAACTCCGCGAACTTGGTAGCCGCCGGTCAGGGAGACCCCTGGGCCTGGGACGAGCTGGAGGACCTGCGCGAGGAGGTCCGCTGGGTCAACCTCAATCTGGCTGAGAGCATCGGCATCCCCGCCTCCGCCGCCGCCACCTGCGTCAAGCCCTCCGGCACCGCCTCCTCCGCCGCAGGCGTCTCGGCAGGCATCCACGGCTACCACGCGGAGTACTACCTGCGGACCGTCCGCGCTGATGAGAGGGACCCGCTGGCCGCCATGATGATCGACGCCGGAATTCCGCACGAGCGCGACGTCATGCAGCCGAGCAACTGGGTCTTCACCTTCCCCATGAAGGCCCCGGCCGGTGCGCTGACGCGCGACAAGATGACCGCCATCGAGCACCTGGAGCTGTGGCTGGCGTTCCAGAAGCACTGGTGCGAGCACAAGCCGTCCATCACCGTCAGCGTGCGCGGCGCGACCATCACCGACCCCGGCCCCTTCCCCGAAGACCTCGCGCTGCGGCTCATCGCGAGTGCGCTGTCCGTGGAGGACAAGGTCACGATCATGCAGATGGTCGGCGAGAATCCGGACCTGCTCAAAGACTACGACCCCACGAGCGGCACGCTCATCCTGGACCACCTGCGCTCCCTGATTTCCTTCACCTACGAGTGGGACACGGTCCGCGAATGGGTCTGGACGCACCGCGCCGACCTGTCCGGCGTCGCCTTCCTCCCCTTCAGCGATCACACCTACGCGCAGGCCCCCTACCAGGAGATCACCAAGGAGGAGTACGAAGCCGCCGTCGCGGCCATGCCGGATGTCCGCTGGGCCGACCTGATCTTCTACGAGAACGAGGACGGCACCACCGGAAGCCAGGAGTTCGCCTGCACTGCCGACGGGTGCGATGTGAGGTAATCACAGCCATTTCCCTGAGAATCCCCGTGCTCGCCGTGCGGGGATTTTCCCATTTAACCAGTTACTAGGTTAGTGGAGATGCCCCACTTCGACCTCATAGCGTAGATACGTACACCTCCTGAGGGGAAGTAAATTGGGACTCGATAGTGATGCGCTCGCTCTGATCGCAAAGGTTCGGAAGGCGCATGGGGAGAATTCCATCACCCTGGCTTCCAACATTGCTGCGGGCTCGTACATCACGAGCGGGTCCCTCGCCCTGGACGTAGCGCTCGGCGGCGGCTGGCCCGTCAACAAGTGGACCGAGATCATCGGACAGGAAAGCCACGGTAAGACGACGATTGTCCTCAAGACGATCGCTGCCAACCAGGCTCTCGATCCCGCGTTTACTACGCTCTGGATCGCCGCCGAGCACTACAACAAGGAACGCGCTGAAGAGCTGGGCGTGGACAATGACCGTGTCATTGTAATCCCCACGCAGGCTATGGAATTCGCCTACCAGACCATTCTGGAATTCGCCGCATCGCGCACCGTGGACTGCATCGTCCTGGACTCCTACCCTGCCCTGGTCGCTTCTGAGGAAGCCGAAAAGGACATGGCGGAGGCAGTCATGGCGGTCGGCGCGAGACTGACCGGGAAGTTCTTCCGGAAAGTCGGCGAAGCGATGATCCGCAGCATGGACGGAAACGACCGCGCCATCACCTGCTTCTTCATCAACCAGTGGCGTGATGCGATCGGCCAGTACAGCCCCCGAGGCACGCCGAAAACGAGTCCCGGAGGCAAGGCCAAGAACTACAGTTTTTGGTGCCGGGTCGAGATCACGCGAGACGAGTTCATCGACGAGGCCCGCCCTGGAAAGGGCAAGGTACGCGTCGGCCAGGTCATCAAACTGAAGACCGTGAAGAACAAATCCGCGCCCCCGCAGAGGATCGCGAGCGTGGACTTCTACTTCGGTGACGCCCCTGTTCTGGGTTTCTCCGTCGGGGACTACGACCTCGCCAAGGAATTCCTAGTGTACGCCGTCCTGTACGACGTCATCCGGCGCGGCGGGGCCATCTACACCTACGGCGATCGAAAGTGGAAGGGCAAAGACGAGCTTCTTGCCAGCATCCGCGAAGAGGTCGATCTCCAGGAAGAACTGCGGGCAAAAATCCTCATCGAGGCGGCCAAGCCCGACTCCGAGCGCATGAGAGAGCTGGAATCAGCATGATCTGGGATATCACCGTCGGCTTCTTCGCGGTCGTAGGCGTTTTCTACTTCATCTCCTTCCTGCTCGGCCTGTGGATCCTCTGGAAAAGCGTTCAGTGAGCGAGCTGGAGTGGGCCGACGAATTCGGGGGCCTGGAGGAGTTCATCCGCGTCCTCGGACATGACGTGCTCCTCCGTGTCGAAGACGGCTTCTACCGAGGCAACACCCGTCTCCTGCTCCGCTCCGCGCTGGGCCTGTACGGCGTGGTCAACCTAGCGGGCTGCTCCGGTTGCTACCTCGCCGCCGTCTGCCGAACCCAGGAACAGGCCGACCAACTCCTAGCCGCGATTCGCCGGGACATCGCCTGGAAGCACAACGCCCGCGCGATGCGGGACTACCTCAAAGTCCTTCAGTGGCCGTCCGGCGAGCCGAACAAGACCGAAGACTTCCGCCGCCAGGCGATCGAACTACTCAACCAGATCATGGAGGACCCCTCGTGGAGCGCGCTCTCATCGTTGGACTGGCAGCCGTGACGGCCCCGACCGTGAAAGCGGGCAAGTGATGGATCCTGAGCTGGCCTCCTTGCTGCGCTTCAGCGCTTTCCTCGTCTTCCTTCTGGCCTTCTACTACATGTGCTTTTGGAGGGACCGGACGTGAAGACCGGACTGCTGATCGCCGCCGCCACTGGCGCCCTCCTGGGCCTCGCCTCGTGCGCGACCCCCCAGGCTGCCACCACGGAGCCGAATCAGACGCGCGTCCACACGAGCTGGATGAGCACCACCACCGACGCGGCTGGCACACAGAACTGGGGCGAGCACCAGGTCCAACTGTCGGACGGCTGGTACGTCACCTGCATCACCTACACCGGCTACCGCGAGGGATCGGTGTCATGTGACTACGGCCACCCCCACCCGGAGGTGGCTCGATGAGCGCCCACCGTCAAGACCAGGTGGACAAGGAGAACCGCTTCTTCCTGGCTGCTGTCGGCGGCACCATCGCTCTGCTCGCCATCGTCCTGCTCGTCCTCGTGCTGGTGATGTTCTGATGCTCACCTGTGGAGGCTGTCCTGCGAAGTGGAGCGGGACTTCCCGCGCTCACTGTGCTGGCTGTCACCTGACCTTCTCCAGCGTCAGCACCTTCGACGCACACCAGCGGCAGGCCACCGGCTGCCAGGACCCCGAGAGCATCGGCATGACGGTGCTGTCGGAGTCCGGGAACCAGAAAATCTGGGGATTCGCACGTCCCGCTGAACTCCCGGCGCTCTGGAGCGCGGCATGAGCGAAATCCACAAGGCGTCTCAGTCCCAGGAGAAGAGCACGGCCAAGAAATGGGGCGGCACGCAAAACTCGGGTTCTGGAAACGGCTGGGTGCGAAAGAACGACGTGCGCTCCGCGCGTTTCTCCATCGAGTGCAAGACCACCTCCGCCGCCTCCTATCGGCTCACCGACAAGGAGCTGAGGGAAGCGGAGAAGATCGCTCTCCTGGACGGCCGGACCATGATGTTCCAAATCGAGATGTGCGGCCGAAAGTGGGACGTCATCGCCGACGAGGACTTGCACGAGCTGGTCGGTGAGTAGTGGTTCTGCGGCTCCGAATCCCATCGATCGACTGGGCCGGACGCGGTGCGCGATGCGTGCGGCACGCTCGGCCGAGCGAGAAGGAAGATCCCTGGTTCGACACCTCGCAGTACGACGAGGTTTTGGGGGTCTGCAACGGCAGTGACATCTACGAAGGCCCTTGCCCGGTCCGGGATTACTGCCTTCGATTTGCTTGTGTCAATAACGAAAGCGCGGGCGTGTGGGGCGGAATGCTTCCTCACGACCGGCACAAATTGCGGCAAGAGGCCAAGGCCGACGGGATCCCCCTGAAGGAGGTGGAATGGGAATGGCACCCGCCAACAGAACCGGACGCACCGGAAGAGGAAATTCTGGCAGCGGCAGCGGACGAGGAAGACGACCAGCCATAAAGCTGAGCGGCACTCTCGCCGAGATCAGCAGGCGCAAGGGAACGCACTGGGACGTCCTGGGAGACATCTCAGAGAACGTCGCGGCCGAGCTGCTCAAGCCGACCGACCGGCGTGCCGACGTCATCCACCCCTCCGAGATGGCCAAGGATGATTGGTGCGCCCGCTCCACGTACTACCGGATCGTGGATGCCCGCGCTGGCAAGATGCCTGCCCGGCCAGATTTCAACTTCCAGATGGAGAGCATTTTCGCCACCGGCCACGCTCTGCATGACAAATGGCAGAATTGGCTGAGGCTGAGCGGCGACCTGTATGGCCAGTGGAAGTGCCTGCACTGTGGCCATGTCACCGACCTGCGTCTTGACCCCAAGCAGTGTCCGCGCTGCTGGTCCTTCGCGGTGACGTATGCCGAGGTGCCGATCCGGGCCGAGAAGGAATTCCTGATCGAGGGCCACTCCGACGGCATGCTTCTGGAGAAGGCCCGGCTGATCGAGATCAAGACCATCGGCATGGGAACGCTTCGCATGGACGCGCCCGAGGTGCTCAAGGAGTGGTATTTCGCCAGCGATGAGGCTGGGAAGAAGCTCTACGACCTGGACGGCCTGTGGGCCGACCTTCAGGAGCCGCTGCCGTCGCACGTCCGCCAGCTCCAGATCTACCTCTACATCACGATGCGCCTCATGGGCCTGGGGGTCCGGCGCGGGACCTTTTTGTATGAGTACAAGAGCAACCAGGCCGTCAAGGAATTCGCGATCTCGCTGGACATGGCCGTCGTCGAGCCGCTGCTTGAGAAGGCCACCTCGATCAAGGAAGCCGTCTTTCACACCGGCATGATTCCGGCGCGTGAGTTCGCCCGCGATTCCAAGACCTGCACCGACTGCCCCTACTTCTCCCGCTGTTGGAGCGACGTTGCGCCGGATCAGCCGAACACAGAACCCGCCGGAGCAGACCAGCCAGGCCAACCGGCAGGCACGGCTCGCGCTGGCAAGAGCCGGACTGGAGCTGCCCGAGCAGCCCGACGAGTCCCGGCCGCGACTGCCGAAGGACCTGACGGAGCTGTCGGACGGCGCGCTGATGGAGCTGTTCAGCCTCCTCAACGCATGGGTCGCCTACGCCGGGAGCCAACTGGCATTGGCGGCGATCGATGAGAAGGACGCAGAGGCAGAGCTGGACGTGCGCCGGGCTCGGGTTCTCATCAACGGCAAAGCCGAGAAATCGGTCTCCGCTGCAAAGGCCAAAGCCGATGAAGACCCCGACGTCGTAGAGGCCCGCAATTCCGCAACAGCCGCCTACGCCGTCCGCAAGCTCACAGAGACGATTCATGACTCCCTGGAACGGGACTGTTTCCTCGTTTCCCGCGAACTCACCCGAAGAACCGGCCGAGCAGATC
Source organism: Streptosporangium sp. NPDC050855 (assembly GCF_044456585.1). Classification (NCBI taxonomy): domain Bacteria; kingdom Bacillati; phylum Actinomycetota; class Actinomycetes; order Streptosporangiales; family Streptosporangiaceae; genus Streptosporangium; species Streptosporangium sp. NPDC050855. The sequence goes on along the minus strand of NZ_JBITFY010000025.1, from coordinate 57,292 downwards.
GCGAGGCCAGAAATCACCGCTGGAACAACTAACTGGAGCACAAATTGGAAGTCACACTGATTGCCATCACTCGCCTCGAAGGCGAGGTCGTGGACGACAAGCTCGGATACGGCTGGATCAGTTCTGTTCCTGAGGGCGGCTACCCCAAGGACACCGAAGCGCTGATCGAGTACGCAGGAAGGCTCTGTTACCAGAGCTGGGAGAAGAAGAACCCGGCCACCCAGAAGAACGCCGACTACATCGCCCACATCATCTCCCAGGGCCACCTGTCGGTCCTGGAGCACTCCTCCGCCTCACTGTACGTGGAAGGCGTCTCCCGCTCGCTGCTGGCTGAGCTGACCCGCCACCGCCACCTGAGCTTCTCCGTGATCAGCCAGCGCTACTGCTCGCCCGAGAACGTCCCCGTCATCCCGCCCGCCATCCAGGAAGACCTGGAGCTGACCAGCGCCCTCCTCACCCGCTACCAGGAGATGAAGGGCTGGTATGACTCCCTGGTCTTCGACCTGACCAAGAAAGGGCTGCCGCGCAAGCAGGCGCGCGAAGCCGCCCGCAGCGTCCTGCCGAACATGACGCCCGTCGAGCTGGTCGTCACCGGCAATTTCCGGGCCTGGCGCGAGGTCATCGCCCGCCGTATCGACCCCTCCGCCGACGCCGAAATCCAGCAGTTCGCGCAAATGGCGCTCACCGCTCTGTCCGAGACCAGCCCGTCCGTTTTCGCGGACATGCTCTAAAAGGAGAACTGACAATGTTTTTCAACACCGACGCCCCCACGCACAAGGTCGCCCCTGAGCCCACTGTGGAGATTCAGCTCGTCTTCAAGGACTGGCGTGGCAAGGACATCACCATCGGCAGCAAGGTCCTCTACCCGTCCGAGTACGGCAACGGCCTGCGCATGGTGGAGGGCGAGGTCACCAAGATCGTCACGCGCCAGGGCTACTCCTGGGATGGCGACAACCTCGTCAGCAAGCCCGTCACCAAGGTCACCGTCAAGCCGGAGCGCCGCTCGCAGGGCAACAACTGGCGCTACCAGGCTGCCACCGTGACCATCTCCGTCCTGTCGAACCTCACCGTCGTGGAGTAGCGCGACCAGGGCCGCGCATGCGCCGCGCGTGCGCGGCCCTGTCTTTCACACAGGCGCACCAGTCGAAGATCACAAGGAAAATCACATGTCCCAGCTCCTCCCGATGCCGCCCTTCTACCAGGCGCCGCGCATCGTAGACGACAAGCTGCCCGCGACCATCTACCTCCTGGTCGGCAGCAACCGCGACCGGCCCTACACGACCAAGGCCCACGTCCAGCAGCGCCTCAACTGCATGTCGGACGCCGAGCTGGCCCGAACGAAGGTGTACGCGGCGTGTACCGCGATCTTCTACGGCCTTTCCGGCTGGGTGGACGTCACCGACCGCTTCATCCTTCCGAAGGACGCCGAGCAGGAGGCGAGCGCATGAGGATCTACTACGACCTGGAGTTCTTCGACTCCGGCCGGACCATCGACCTCATCAGCATCGGAATGGTCGCCGACGACGGGCGCGAGCTGTACGCGATCAACGCGGAGCTGCCGTATCACGCGTTGGTCGATCACACGTTCCTGCGAGAGAACGTCGCTCCGCACTTGCCGGTGCGCTTGCCCGAGACCGACGGCTGGGAGTGCTGGGACTTCCAGCACCCGGACATGACCAAGGTCATGTACCGGAACGAGCTGCGCAAGGCCATCTCCGCCTTCGTGGCCGAGACGCCGGACCCGGAGCTGTGGGCCTACTACAGCGCGTATGACCACGTCGGCCTGGCCCAGATTTTCGGCCGGATGCTGGACCTGCCTTCTGGCATCCCCATGCAGACAGACGACCTGATGACGGAGTGGAAGCGGCTCGGCCGTCCGGCGCTCCCGCAGCAGGCAGAAGACGCGCAGACGGCCATCGTCCACCACGCGCTTCACGATGCCCGGTGGAACAAGACCATCGGCGACTTCCTCACTGCCTACGAGGCCGAGCAGAACCGGCCGCTGCGCGAGCTGCTCGAAGAGCTGGCTTCCGGGACCTGGCTGCGGTCCAACGGTGACCAGAGCTGGCACGGCAATGCCGCCAGGCTCATGAATCGTGCCAAGAACCTGCTGGAGGCGGCGTGATCCTGGAAAACGTTCCCTTCGACGAGCAGGGCAACATGCGCCACGACACATCGTGGGGTGTCGCGGAGCGCCGTCCGCTCGCTCCGTTCGAGGGAACCCTTGAGTACGACGGATACACGCGTGGCCGGTCGGCCATGACGATCTACTGGCGCGGCGTGAACGGCCTCCGCTACCCGATGTTCTGGTCCGACTTCGACCGGCTCATCAAGCACCGGAACATCATTTTCGGCAACGTCTATGGGATTTGGCGAGGCGTTAAGCGAAGCGGCTACTACGGAATCCAGTACGTTCCCGAATCGGAGATCTCGCTGTGAGCCTGCGGATTATCGGCCTGAGCGGATACGGCGGCGTGGGCAAGGACACCGTGGCCGACCTCCTGGTCCGCGAGCACGGCTACAAGCGGTTCGCCTTCGCTGACGCACTCAAGGTCATGCTGACGGAGATCAACCCCATCATCGACGCACCTGGATATGAGGAGGCGCGGGGTTACCCGATCGACTGGGCGGCCCGTCGTCTCGGGGATCTCGTAGCCGACCTCGGCTGGGATGACGCCAAGCGCGAATACCCCGAGATTCGCCGCCTGCTCCAGGACACCGGAGAAGCGGTCAAGAAGGTCGCTGGCGAACGGGCCTGGGTGAACATCGTCTTGGACCAGCTCCCTGGACATGGGCGCGTGGTCGTCTCGGACGTGCGCTTCCTCCATGAGGCATGTGCCCTGCGTGACCGGGTCTCCGTGGTGGACGGCCGGTTCAAGGTGGTTCGCATCCACCGGGACGGCGTGGGGCCTGTGAACGATCACGCCAGCGAGTACTTCATGCCGGGAACGGAGAACCATCTGTTCGACCTGTCCAGCACGCCACTGGCGGATATGCCGCTCAAGGTGCGCGAGCTGGCTGCGCTGGTGGAGACCTGGTGACCCTCTACCTCGGGATCGACCAGTCCTTCGGCGGCTTCGGCCTGACCCGGCTCTACCCCGCCTACGCGGACATCAGCGTCGTGAAGTTCACCAGTGTGAAGTACGGCAAGGGCGTGGACCGGTTAATGGATGTGGAGTCCTGGCTGGGCAAGCAGATCGAGTTGCTGCCGGAGTATCCGGTCCATGTGGCAATGGAGGGCTGGTCACGCGGGTCGAAGAATCGGCGGGAGGAGATGGGGGAGCTGGCCTATGCCGTGAAGCGAGTCCTGCGCTGGCACCTTCCGGAGCCTGTCTGCTATCCCACGATCATCGCGCCGAGCAAGGTCAAGCTCTTCGCCACCGGGAACGGCAATGCTTCCAAAGAGGAGATGATCGCCGGAGTCAAGGAAAGGTGGGGAGTCGAGTGCGCTGACGACAACGCGGCCGATTCCTACGCGCTCGCGCGAATGGCTCAGTATCTTTCCGAGCCGCACGGAACCGACACCCGCCTGCATGAGCGCAAGGCCATACGCGATGTAACACGGCACACAGAGCGTATGGCACGATAGAAGAGAGCGGCGAGGTCCGCGCTAAATGCCGAGAGGCCCCCGTTCCGCTGATGCGGGCGGGGGTTTTTCGCGTTACAAACATTGCTCTCCTTTTCCCTAATCTGAATTGGACGGCTCAGATTGGGAAACCCGAAAAGGAGAAAAACATGGTTTCCGAGAATGCAGGTGTTGAGAAGAACGAGGATCGCAGCGTTCTTCTGCGCGTGTCTGCCAGCAGTGACGCAGCGAAGCTGGCCAGCGCCATCGCGCACGCGGTGTACGACGGCAAGCAGGTTTCTCTGCGAGCCATTGGCGCGGGTGCGGTGAACCAGACCTCGAAGGGTATCGCCATCGCTCAGTCGTATGTCGGCTCGCGTGGCATCACCCTTGCCGCGCGCATCGGTTTCACGACCGTGGAAATGGCTGACGGCAAGGTGAGCGCTCTGGTTTACAAGATTCTCGTGGATTGATCGTAGCCTGGAAGCGATCCGCTGCTCGGGCTTCAAATAACCGCTTTGGAGGAAATCGTGGGTGACAAGACCACGACCAAGTTCCCGACTATGGGCACGAGCGCGGCGACGGTGAACAACGTCTCGGGTGCCTCGTCTCCGTACACCACGGAGGTCAGGCGGCACGGCGGTGTCGGCGGCATGATCGAGGCTGCGCTGACCGAGGGCGTTAGGCGTCAGACCCACGAGCGCCACGGCGCCTCCTACGCCCCGCGCGCTCAGATGGTCGTCGGCAACGACCCGGCCGCTGAGGCGAACCTGCGCAACACCCGGCTCGTCCGCAGTGCGATCGGCAACCGCGACTTCTACGCGCGTCGGCAGTACGGGCAGGGCATGTAATGGTGTGGCCACTCGTCGCGTCGATCGCCGCCCGAGCGCTGCCGATGCTGGCCGGTGAGGCTGCTGGCGCTGCCGGTGGCGCAGCCGCGCGCACGGCTGTCAATGGGGCCGCCTCCCGCGTGGGGTCCTTCGCCTCTGGCGCGACACAGAACGGCGTCGGCCGCGCCCTGGGCGGTGTCGTCGGCGCTTCCGAGCAGCCGCCGCAGAGCGGCGATCAGAAGTCGATCTGGGTCTGATGGCTCGCCCGTACGACTCCAATAGCTGGTACGTCCCGCAAGGGGCGGGCCAGTCCGAGGCACTCACGACCGGCGGCGGGGGACAGCTCCCCGTCGGCTGGCGTGACGTGCTGGACGCGCGCCGCTCGGGTGATGACCCGCGTACGCCAGAAGCCCAGTACCCGGACGGCTATCTGGGTACTGTGCCCAGCCGCCGGTCTGACCGGTTGCTGGACCGCGTCAAGCTGAAGATCAACTCCCGGCCTGGGCCGACCGGCCCGCATGCGGGGATCCGGATCGATCCGGGCGACTACGACTGGCCTCGTGATTTCAACATGGCGACATCGCTGGAGCATCAGGCGCAGGGCAAGAAATGGGCTCCGCAGGGAAATCCGGATGAGTACCTCGTGAACAACGGCAAGACCGAGGTCGTCGGCCCGCTGGAGTTGCGCAAGAAGGAAGACAAGTTCGCCCCGAGCCAATACACGGCTGATCGCCTGCGTGCCTTCATGCCGTCGTGGCGAACCTGAATTATAAAAAGTCTGATCCGTCCCCATAATCTATTGCTTGTACGTTTCATCGTCAGCAATGGAAGGGGTCGGACGTGAGTTATCCGCAGCCGCGATCCATGAACGCCAGTCTCGCTAAGGGCGTCCGTGAGGGCGCGGAATACGACTCCACGCCGAACCGTGACGGCGCCGTTTCCGCCCCCACTGCCATCGAATTCCGCGTCTCCCGGCGCACCTCTGGCGTCCGCTAACCGTCTTTCACACCGGCATGCGTTAGGAGCATCTATGCCTGAGCCCGTCCCCGCCCGCCCGCGCCACGGCAACGGCCTCACCGGGCACGACCGCGACCCCGCCACCCACGTCGTGGACGAGCTGGAGCTGCCCGAATTCGTTGAGGAGTACCGGCATTGATCGGCATCAGTTCCCGTGAATTCCTGGCCGTGGCCAAGGAGCAGATCGGCACCTACGAGGACAAGAACGGCACCACCCCCTACGGCAAGTGGTACGGCGACCGCGTCAACGATTCCGCATTCGACGGCGCCGCCTGGTGCGATATGAGCCTCGCCTGGATTGCGCACGAAGCGGGCAAGCGAAAGAACGGCGCAGACGGCGCAGAGGAAGCTCTCAGGCAGACCGGCTGCTTCGCCTACACGCCCTACCACGCCCAGTGGTTCGCCAGGAAGGGTCGTTTCGGCACCCACGCCACCATCGGATCTTTCGCCTTTTTCGACTGGGGCGCGAGCAAGGGCATCAGCGCCATCGACCACATCGGCGTCGTGGCCGGAAAGACCGCTGACGGCCTGCTCGTCACCTACGAGGGCAACGTCCAAAACGGCTTCCGGAAGATGTACCGCTCCTACCGCAACATCGTCGGCTTCGGCTACCCGACCTATGCAGAGCCCGGCCAGATCGAGCCGGAGCCCGCAAAGGCCGACCGGCCGAGCGTCAAGACCGCCCCGAGGTTCCCGCTCCCCGCTGGCCATTACTTCGGCATCAGCATCACCACGCCCGGCTCCCACTCCGGCACCACACCCGTGGACAAGAAGAGCATCAAGCTCTTCCAGGCCCGCCTCAAGGAACGCGGCTGGAATATCGCCGTGGACGGCGTTTTCGGGCCGAAGACCAAGGCCATCGTCATGGACTTCCAAGACGAGAAGAACATCAAGGCAGACGGCCTCGTCGGCGCCGTTACCTGGCCTCTTTTCTGGACCTCCCCCATCACCTGAGAAGGAACACCCGAACCACTATGCGACTCCTGCTTTGCGGCACCTGCGGCTCCATGGAAGAGCTGCCGGATTATGAAGGCCCCGTTGAAGGCGACCACCTCCTTGATGTCCTGGTCTCCCGCCACCGTTTCCCGTCCGGCGCCGAGCACGCTGGCGGCCTTCTGGTCCGGGACATCAAGGAGGAGCACTGGCGCGACAACAACATCCGCCGCCAGATCATCGAGCAGATCAATGCACGGTCCGCCGAGGGTCTCGGCAATCACTTCTACGACTCGAAGAACACTTTCCAGCTCGACGCGGCCAAGTGCTGGAAGCAGCACAACCGTACGCATAACTGCGGTGACTACATGAGCGACCGCAAGCGTCTCCTGCCCGACACCAAGGCCGAGCGCAAGGAAGCCGGGCTCAATCACAGGAACCGGCCCAACACCTTCCTGTGCAATTTCTGCCCGTACCACCAGATCGTGGAACAGCGCAAGACCGCAGCCAAGGGCGCATACGACTACACCGAATAGGAGAACGACATGTGGTTCATCCGGAGATCAAAGCACGAGCGCATTGTTGACAATCTGACCTACGACCTGCTGTACGCGCAGGCGGCCCGCGACAACGCCTACCGGGAGCTGGACGACCTCAAGGCGGCCCACGGCCAGAACACCACCGTGGGGAGCCCTGCCTGATGAACGGCTCCGGAGCCGCCTCCCTGCACCTGCCGCCCTCCGCTCAGTCGGCCGCCGCGCCGGAAGAGCTTCAGGTCGTGTGGGGCTTCGTCACTCTGATGACCCCACATGGCATGATCCTCACCACCGACGACCCTTCCATGCTGGCCGACAAGATCAAGGTCGTACGGCAGCCGACGCAGGATGAGATCTCAGGGGCCTGCGCAGTCACCCGCGAGGACATCCAGGCGCAGAAGACGGCCGCCCAGGTGCACCACGGCATGATGGCCGCCGCCCGAGCATCCCAGGACCAGGCACTCACCCAGCAGATCATGAACGACATCGGGATGCCGGGCCGATGAACAACCCGACCTACTTGGTTTTCGCGCGAGAGCGGCGCATAGCTGACTTCGTGATCCGTGACCTCCAGCACCCGGCCGTGCGCGCTGTCTACGTCAGTGGTCCGGAAAATCTGCGCGGGATCCACGGACGCGGTATTCGTATCGTCCTCGCCTACGGATTCGCGGAACATAGAGACTGGCCAGAGATGCGATACCGAATCAAGATGATGGCCAACGAAGGAGCCGTCATCCTGCGACATGTAGAGGAACGAGACCTCTAAGCAGAAAGCGCCGGTCGCCCGGCGCTTTCTGCGCTAACGAGCTAAAAGGCCAAAAAGGTAATCTGGGTATGTGGCCATCCAGAACAAGTTCCTTCGTCAAGCAGCCGGAATCGAAATCACCCAAGGGGAATCCGGCTACTTCTCGACGCCACGCAACGACCTCGATCCAAACCTTTTCCAGGGCGACAGAATCCGGCCCGAGGTAAGGACGCACGTCCTCAACACCCTGTACGGCTTTCTGACTCAGCACTTCCACCGGCCGCAGTCATGGAGCAAGGTCTGGATAGCCGGATCCGGCGTCTCCTATCAGTGGGCCGCCTCACGCGGAAATGGTGACCTCGACTGCCTTTTCGGCGTGGACTGGATTACCTTCCGCAAGCACAACCCGAACTTCGATGGGCTCGGAAACAGCGAAGCCGCCACCTACATCAACACACTGCTCCGCGACCATCTGTGGCCGCGCACCGCTCACACGCGTTTCGGGCAGAAGGCATACGAGTTGACGTTCTACGTCAACGTCAACACTGGGCTCGACATCAGGTCCATCCGGCCCTACGCCGCGTACTGCCTGACTGACGACACCTGGAGCGTCCGGCCGCCGAAGCTCCCGAGCGACCCGGCCTCTCTGTTCCCGGCCGACTGGCACAGCGCCATCGTGGCCGAAGCCCGGCAGGCTGCCCAGGTCGTCAAGCGCTTCCACCAGGCCGCCGTGGACGCCCAGCAGGCCGCCCCGAATTCGGGGGCCTGGACGAACTCCCAGACCGTCATGCACCTCGCAGAGGCCCAAGCCGCCGCCCTGTACGAGGACATCCACACCGGCCGCAGATCCGCCTTCACCGAGCACGGAGCGGGCTACTCCGACTGGGCCAACTTCCGCTGGCAGAGCCACAAGCGCAACGGCGTCGTCAACGCGCTACGCGCCATCTCCCAGCTCCGCGACCGGCCCAGCCACTCGATCGAGGACATCCACAACGAGCTGCTCCGCGCCCAGCTCAGCACCGTCCCAGGAGTACGCCTGTGATCGCCTGCGCCATGACCATATGGGGCATTCTCCGCGACCCCATCAGCCGTCAGCCCAGCGACCACGGCCGGACGCTGTATGCCGCCATGAAGGAGGGCTACCGCGTGCACCTGCTGGCCGACGACCCGGCCGACATCGAGTGGCTGCGCCTGGAACACATCACCGGCCACGTCTCCATCAGCACACCGCGCCCCGGCCACCCGATGCACACCGAGCGGCTCTACCAGGTTGCCCAGCTCCGCGCCGCCGGACCGCTCGACCTCGTCATTGACCCCGATCCCACGATCTGCGCCGCCCTGTTCGACGCAGGCCAGCCCACCCTGCTCTACAGCCACCCCCGCTATGCCCACCTGCGGCACCGTCCCGGACTCAAAGCCTGGGCCGACCTGGAAACCACCGTGAACCGCACGCGCCAGCTCGAAGCGAACGCCGCCTAGGAGAGCCGAAAGTGTCCACATCCCCCTTCAACTACTCCACGGTCTCTTCGCCGGGCACCAACGCCGCCAAGAGCCCCAACAAGTTCGGCTTCCAGACGTTCAAGGAAAGACGGGAGAAGAAGTACCGCGAGTCCGTCCGCCGCACCCGCCAGCAGGACTTCTACGACAGGCGCGACTACTCGGTGGGAAAGGACATCGAGAAGGAACAGCACATCCAGCGCATCCGCTGGGATGCCGCACGAGCCAGCGATGCCGCCAAGTCGCAGTACCGCTCGCAGGAGCGTTGGAACGCCTTCCGCGATGACGAGGCACAGGCCGACATCTCCACGGTCACCCAGTCCCGCCGCGACAACTTCGCCCATGGCCACAAACTGCGCCGCCAGGACCAGACCAACGCTCAGCGCGTCTCCCACCAGGACGCGATGCACCAGAGCAACCAGAGCCACGCGGCGGCCATGGGTGACATCAACGCCGACGCGGCCCAGAAACTCGGTAACGCGAAGGCCCAGACGGCTTTCAACGTCAGCTACTCCACCACCTACGGCAGAGGCAAGGGCTCGGCCGACGGCGCACAGCTCCAGGGTCAGGTCAAGGCCGACAACGTCCGCCTGCACGCGAATGCCGACGCCGACGCCAGCCGCATCCGTGCCACCGGTATCTCCGACGCAGACCAGATCAAGGCGCGCGGGAAGGCGTCCGCAGCCCATGTCGGACTCACCACCGCCGACTACGACGCCCAGGCGACACGCACGCGAGCAGTAGGACATGCCGAGGCAGAGCAGATCAGGGCGCGGGGCAAGGCCGCCGCTGCGCACACGGGAATCACCACCGCTGGCCACGAAGCGTCCGCCGCACGCGTTCGCGCTCAAGGCGGCGTAGACGCCGCCATGATCAAGGCCCGTGGCGGTCTGAACGTGGCTGGCCATGCGGCCGAAGCCTCGCGCGTCCGCGCCCAGGGCAGCGCAGATGCCGCCCGCACGGTCGGTCAGGGCCGAGCCGACGCCGCGCGGAAGATTGCACACGGCCAGCTCGACGCCGCCTCCAACGCCCCCGCCATCGCGACCCACGCGGCCGAGGCAGCCCGAATTCGGGCCGAGGGTGACGCCAGCGCTGCCAACATTCGCGCCACCGGCCACGTCAACGCACATCAGATCCGCGCTACCGCTCCCAGCGCTCCAGCTCCCAAGCGCCAGGCAGGACAGCGCTCGCGCCTGGGGGATCCCGTCCAGAGCACGCCCAGGCCCACCGTTCCCAGGAACGCGACGCCGAACGCCGTGCCCACCACACCGAAGCGCACCGACCCGATCAGCGCGCCCGCGACACCGGCTGCGGTCAACGCCCAGCAGATCCCGGCCCCCAAGCCGAAGCGAACCCGGACCCCGAAGGCTCCCGCCAGCAATGGCCAGCAGTCCCTTGACCTGACACCCGCCTCGCCCGCGCCGTCAGCCCCGAAGACGCCCACCACTCCCACCAAGAATCCGGCTCCTACAGGAGGAACTCCCGTGTCCCAGCTCCACCACAGCAACCCCATGCAGGCTCGCCAGCTCCCCAACCTGCCCCGGGCCACCGGCAAGGTGAACCCGGCCATGAAGGTCGGGGAGAAGATCGAGGTAGGGGGACACGAGCCCATCGGCGCAGGTGAGCACGTCCACGGCTCTTTCTCCTGGGACAAGCGCAGTCTCAGCGACCGTCAGACGCAGATGCGTCCCGGCCAGCGCGTGGAGACCCGCGCGGAAAGCTCCAGTCGGCTGCGCACCCGCAGAGCCGCCAAGCCCGCCACGGATTGATCAGGCACACTCACCATGACCCGCCTCTACTACGCGGGGGCCGAGATTCCATCGTGGCGCATCCTCCTGCACAGCCAGGGAGTGCGCCACGTCTCGCTCTCCTTCATCGGACTATCCAGACGAGTCAAATTCTCCCGCCCGTGGCTCCTGTCCACGAAATTCGGGGAAGACACGGAAATCCTTCTCGACTCCGGCGGGTACAGCGTCAGAGCCAATCCCGGAAAGTACGATCTCCCGGATTTGGCCGCGAAGTATCAGTCCTTCGTCGAGACCAACCTTGACCGCGTCTCCCTGGTCACCGAGTGGGACGTCCCCCAAGCACCGGCCGACATCGCCACAATCGCGGGAGACAAGTACCTGCCGATCTGGCACGCCGAAGACGGGCTTCCGCACCTGCGCGAGCTGGCCGACGCACACGGGCGTGTAGGCGTCCCTCAGACGAGCGTGGGCGGCCGGGACATCATGCCGGTACTGCGCAGCCTCGCACGCTCCGGCGTCAAGCTGCACGGCGTGGCCATGACCAAGCCCGAGGTCCTGGAGGCGCTGCCGTGGGACTCGGTCTCCAGCACCTCATGGCTCAGCCCAGCCCAGTACAACGACACGATCGTCTGGACCGGAAACGCGCTGAAGAGATACCCCAAGAAATACGCCGAGCAGGCCAGGAAGCGCCACCGGCAGCTCTTCACCAAGAACGGCTTCGATCCCGAGCTGATCGAGTCCGGCGACTCCAACGAGCTTCTACGCCTATCGCTGTGGAGCTGGCAGCAGTACATCGACCATTTGAACGGAAGAAAGCTAGTTACTGTGGACACTGAATCGCGTGGTTGGAGTTTCGCGGAAAATGACGACGAAACAGTTGATAACCCACCCTCCGAAGCGCGGAAAAGGCTAGCAACTCCCCGACGCCGTGAAGCCGCGAAAATCGCCCCCGGATTCGGGATCGAAGAGGTGGAACAGCGCGTTGTCGGCGAAGACGGCAACTTCACCACCCGGAAAATCGGGCTCATCAACGTATCCGGAGAGAGCCAGCGACTCTGTGACACCTGCTTCCTGAGCCCGAGCTGTCAGGAGTTTGATCCCGGCTCCACATGCGCCTACAAGCTACCCGTGGAGGCCCGCACGGTTGAGCAGCTTCAGCGAATCCGGGAGATGGGAATCGAGATCCAGGCCCAGCGTGTCGCCACGATGTATGCCGCTGAGCAGCAGGAAGGCGGCTACGCAGACCCTAACCTGTCACGTGAGCTGGAGCTGCTCGACAAGATGATTGAGAAGAAGGTGGCCGCCGAGAACGAGGGCTTCTCCATGACCATCAAGGCCAGCGGACGCGCGGCGGCCGGTACCGGACTCGTCGGCCAGCTCTTCGGAGAGAAGGCCGCGCAGCAGGCCCAGGCGCTCCCCGAGGCCGTGCCCGCCGACGACGTACTCCGGCAAATGGGCGTGATCTCCGGCGAGATCGTCAGGGAAGCCTAGTAACTGGCTTACAGCCAAATGCAGCGGAACCGTGTTCGAGCAAAAAAAAGCCCCGGCGCGAAGCCGGGGCTTTTTCACGGGATGATGACAGAGCCGTCTTCGGCAAACGTGCAATCACTCAACCGCACGCCCCTGGCCTCACACTCCCGAAGGACGTGCTGAAGAACGGCGGGGGAGAGGCGGATGTGACTGTCCAGCTTGCCCGGAGGATCAGGATCGTCCAGGGAGCTAGGCCGCCAGCGTTCGTCTCGGGTAGGGATGATGTCCCGGCCCTCGTCGGCTGGCGGCTGGCCCGTCTCGGTCCTGTATACCCTGCGACCTGTCATACCGTCCCCGATCGTCCTGCGCACCGAGGATCGTATCGCTAGCCTCTGTCTTCGGCGATCTTCCGCAGGAGGCCACCGATCCGCATAGCGATGTGCACAGGCTCAGCCTCCGGAAGCAGCGGACGAACCTGGTTGAAGATCTCCGTACGTGACGGCACCTGACCGCCGTTGTCAGCGATGATCTTCCGTAGCAGTTCCTCGTCGAAGGTCCGCTCGACCTCGCCCTGTCCCAGCTCGTTGGCCAGCTCAGCGTCACGCGTACCCGTAGCGTTGCACTTGCCGCAGAAGTGCTCTCGCGACGGCACCAGCCGGACCGATCCGCGCCCGAGACAGGCGGTGCAAAGATCGTTTTCCGCTGCATGAATGACGGCTTCGATGCTGGACTTCAGCTCCGTGCGGCAGAAGCAGGCGTAGGTGGAGAAGTCGCCGCGAAGGACCTTGTCAAAGGGAGCATCTAAGGGGAAATCGTCCCAGTTAGTGATGATGACGTGCATGCCTTGCGTTACCTGCTCTCCAGCTACGCGTCAGCGGATTTGGGGTCGAAGACGATCTCGACTGGCTTGCCGTTCTCGTCCAGGTACGGGCTTCGCCTCCGCATGTAGTGGGGGCCGAGCATCACCTTGCCCTTGTATCCGGGGCGACCTCCCGTGAAGCTGAACGACACCGCGATAAGCGGCCCAACATCATGGGCAGTCAGGACGGTGTTCACGGCGTAGATGGCGAACTCCTCTTCGTGCTCCCAGTGCCGCGCGAGCCAGGCAGGCATGTCGCTCTCGCGGATGGTGCTGATCAGGTTGGGACCGATGATCACGAACACCGTGCCGTCGATGGTCTCGCCCTCGTGCTGCCTCGGCAGATCGACGCGGCCAGGGATCAAACTCTCGCTCATGCGCTCACCCTCTCTTTGATCGCGATAACGCGGGAGGCGATGGCGTCGGTGACGCCAGGGTCCTCGCCGTACGGTGTCACGAAGACATCCCCGCTCACTCCCACGTCCAGCGTGTGCGAGTCAATCCACGCCCACGTTCCTCTAGTGAGCTGACTACTGCGAATCGGAGAGTCACTGGAGAGGAGCAACGTGCCGTTCCAGCTCTCCGGAATCGGGTCATTCGTGGATTCGCGGGGAAAGATGGTCAGAGTATATCGGGTGAGACCCTCGAACAGGTTGTACTCGAAGGACAGCACCTCACCGTTATGCACGTAGGGTTGGCCGCTCTCCAGCTCCTCGAAGCATACGTAAACGCGATCGCCCGGCTCGAAGTTCTTCTTCAAAATCGGCCTGGCGCGAAGCCTGAGCGCGGGGGAAAGAACCTTCGAGCCATCCTCACGGATGTAGAAGACAGCCGTCTCCCAGAACTCCTTCTCGTCGTCCTTCGCCTCGCCGAGCGTTATCCGCTCCATGTTCTTGATGTAGTTCGTCTTCCACCAGTCCCACTCGTTGATGCTCATGCCGCTGTCGTACATCTCGACGACGTTCCTGCCCGGCGTTGATGTTCCAGCGCCCATATAAGTTCTCCTAAATCCCGAGACGAACCATCTCGTTATCGGCGTAGGCATCCGCAGCTTCTTGATTGGCGAAGTCGCGGGTCCACTTGTTGGTCCCGCTCCAGCACTCGACGGCAACGCGCGGCGTCTGAAGAATCGGGCAGACGAAGGAGGTAACACACACCTCCTTTCTCACGTCGTCTCCGAAGGCGTAACCAGACTTGCGGAGGGTCTCGCATCGCAACTGACTACCCGAATAGATCGCCTCAAGAATGCGCTTAGCGTCCTCCTCCGAGACATCCTCCTTCCGGCTAACGGATTCGATGATGCGCTGTTCAGGCTGTTCGGTCATATCAGTTCTCCCTGATCAGAAGAGAATGCCGTCGCAGCGGCACTCACGAACTTCGGGCTTGTAGGATTGTGCGATGTTGGCACCCATGCGCTTGGCTTCCAGATCGTCATGAACTTGCGCGATGTCGATGCGCCTACCTTCGACCTCGATGGACACCTCATAGTGATTGCCCATAGCAGCTCCTTTCGATGACCTGAGTAGACCCCAATGCCGCCCGCCCCGAATTCGGGCGACAAAGGCGCTCACTCAGCCCTGCTTCTGCTCACGAGCGATTCTCCGACGCATCTTGTTAGCGCATTCAGGGCAGATCGGCATCCGCTCCGACCGCGCCAGCTCCTCCGGCGTCGGCGTGCGCGTCGGCGTGCGCGTCTCTGGATCCGTGTCCGGTGGAAGACCGGTTTCCGGATCGACCAAGACCGAATTGACCGTCTCGGGATCGAAGTCGAAGACCTTCCGGCAAACGGGGTTGTAGCACGTCGTCACGTGCAGCTCGTGGCCCATCACTTACTCCTTGTCGTAGTACGTCATCGCGCTGCGTCCTCCACTCGGACCCTGTTCGCGGTCACTTCCACGCGCGCCACCCTGCCGTCGTACAGGGTGAAGGAGCCGCTACCCTGCCTCAGCGTGCCTACGAGGACACGTTCGAGAACGGGTTCTTTGATCTCGTCCTGTAAGGCCAGGCGCACACGATCCGCGAACTCCTTTGCGATGAACTCGGCAGGCTGGTCATCGACACCGAGAGCAGGTTCGGCCGATGGGTTCTTGTGAACCCTGAGCGTCACCGTGAGTGTCACGGTCTCCTCTATGCCGTTGTAGCCCCGCCCCGAGCCGCCGCACGATGTGCAGTGACCGTGCGCCCCGCCCATCGGGGTGGCCTCGCCAGTGCCCAGGCAGGTCTCACAGCCGCCGTTTTCGCGGATGTGCATGATGGCCTGGTCGTTGTTGCCGATGAACTTCGCACAGGCACAGGAGTACAGCTCCGACCCGAGTACCCACGTGTAGCCGCAGGGCTCGCAGAATGCGCGCGGAGAATTGGGGACGATGCTGAATTTGCTCGTATCGCATTTGGGGCAGTTGGAAGTGGTCTCCGCCGCGTAGATCGCGTGTTCCCGGTCTATGGCGTCCATCAGATGAGCACCCTTCGGCTCACTCGTTGTTCTCCGCGTCTTTCACTATGGCGGTGGCCTTGGCGATGATCTCGGACGGCGTTACGCCGAGCCGCTCTTCCGCGTTTTCCGGATCGTCCAGAGATGCGATCCAGCGCACGAACGCATGAAAGGGCGTGTCCTCGATAGCGTCACCGTTCACGTCGAATTGGACTGCTTCGAACTTCCCGTAGCTGGTGACCTTCTTCCGGCGTACGAGCTTGACGTTCGGACGCGGGATCCGGTGCGGCCAGTTGAACGGACCGACCACCTGAATGTCCGGGTTGCCGCGCTTGCGGAACAGGTTGAAGTACTCCCACCCTTCCACCAGGCCGGTTTCCTTGCACACGGCGTCGAGCGCAGCTAGTTCCTCGGCCGTCACCTCGTTCTTCTCAGACATCAGTCCTCCAGCTCCCAGCCGGGGAAGAAGAAGATCGTGGTCCTGGCTGTGTTTACCAGCGCCACAGCGCCCGCCAGTTCGTAAGCAAGTTCTTCGTCTGCGTCGTCGTAAAGGAACATTCCCAGGCCGACGAAGAACTTGGTGGCGTCTCCGTAGGACTTGAATTCGATGCCGAATCCAACCCGGCCGGTGGGCGACTCGTGGGAGTTGAGAATTTCGGCGGTGTGATCGATACCGGCGTTACCGAGGGCCTCCGTGATGTGCCTACGGTGGATCTTCTTCACTAGACGCGCCCCGCTTCCCATGCCTTGTTCCACTGCTCTTCCGTTGCCTGTCCCGGCACCTCCCAGACGAACCCGCATCTCAATCGCGGGCACGAGAGGATCTTGCCGGTAGCGTCCTCGCTGGCCTCCAGCACCCAGCCGTCATCCTCACAGCGCGGTACGTCGTCCTTCGGCTTCTTGGGCTTCCGCTCTTCGATCATCTGGAGCCCGTACCGAAGTGCCGTGATCAGAGCGCGCGCCGTCTCCGCGCTGACGTGCCCACCCTGCGACATGCCTGGAGCTACGCGATTTCGGGTGGTGTAGCGGATGGACGGCTCAGTGTCGCCCGCCATGGGGTCGGCGACTTCGACCTCCACCAAAGGCTTGTCACTGCTCACTCTGCGCCTCGTTCCTGAACATCGCTTCCAGCTCGTCTTCCGCCCGCTGTAGGGTCTCGCCATCGAGCGGGTTCTTGCAGTGCTGGCACATCTGGTTGAACGCGCACAGGTTGCAGACGGGCTTACCGCACTCGGGACAGGGAACCGTCGTCTCTACGATCCTGACGCGCATCTCGCTGCTCACTAGTCGTCCTCTCTCAACTGCTCGATTCCGGCTATGACCTGCTCGCACATCCACAGCAGGTGCTCCCGGTCCTCCGGGCTGATCTCGCGGAGAGCGTTCAGCATGGCCGTGCCGTCGCCGGTCTTCCCCGCGACCAGGGCACCAGCCATAGCCATCACGAACTCAGCCGAAAGCGGGGCAGGAGCAGAGGGCTCCGGCTGGCAGTCCTTGCCGCCCTTGTACTCCTCGCCGTTGATGTAGACGTGCACGTTGTGGCCGATCCCCTGACGGGAGCCACCGCCCGCGTGTCTCACGGCCTGCTGGAGCGCGGTCGCGTCCTCACGCCTGTGGAAGGAGCGACTGTCGCTCGCGAAGGTGCCGGGGTAGCCGGTGTCGCCGTCGTCGTTCGTGCTCCAGTGGAGAACGGCCTCTTCGTCGTCGCCCAGAATGTAGTACTTGCTCCAGGCTTCCAGCTCGCCGTGCTCGTTGTCGGACACCCTTACTCCTTGTGTGTATTCGGGGACGAAGCGGGGCGACGCCCCATGGTAGGACGCCGCCCCGACATGGAACCGGCTATCGAGGAATGGCCCGCGTCTCGCTGCCGATCCGGGCGTCACCCAGGTCAGCTTGCTTGCCGAGCCGCTGGCCCTCGCGGAGGGCATCGCTGTAGAGCTTGCGCGTTCGAGAAGGGCGGAGCTTTGGCCACCGCTCCTTGAGAGCGGCCTCCAGTGCCGTCGCGCGATCGTAGAGGACCAGAGCAGCCGTCGATCCCTCCGTGGCTTCTTCGTACGTCTTGGCCATGCGCTCTTGGATCTTCGCGGCAACGCCTCGTCCGTAGCCAACGAGCACCGATCTGAACCACTTGGTCACCGCGCGAGACAAGTTCGCAGGGTTGAGGTAGTACATCTCCTGTTCCTTGCGGAACTTCTTCGCCGACTGACGAGCTGCGTCCTCCATCTGCAACAGCAGAATTGGGATCAACAGCTTCAACCGGTCCACTGTCTCAGCAGGTCCCAGGACTTCAAAGTCGATGGGCTGTCCATACGTGTTTCGTGCGCAGCCAATGGACACCCCCTCGCAGTTCATCGCGCCTACGAAGGAGAACAGCGCTTCGATCCGCTCTGGTCCGTGCTGGCCACGGTTCGACACTTGGAAACGATGCGAAGAGATCGTGATTTCCGTCTTACCGGCGTTGTTCTCTGTCCGCAAAACGGCTTCGTCGAGGTCATAGGTATAGACCATCTCGGAAACCGCCCCGAAGAACAGCTTCGCTTCTTCCATGTTTCCGAGCTTGACGGCAGATTCGGCCTTGGCAAGGTAAGCCTTCACCCGCCGCTCGATGTCTTCCTTTGTTCTCAATCCGCTGCTCTTTCTGTGCGTGTATCAGGTGACTGTTACAGATAGCTGTACGTCCACCAGGCATCGGGAGTAGGCGTACATCAGCGCCGTGACGAACCTAGGGCGCTCATTTTCAGGAACCGTCTTAATGACTCCGTCAGCCGTCCAAACACTATCAGGGACGTAGACATTCTGATTGCGCTTCTTCAAACCCCGCTCGAATTTCGGGAGGTCGAGAAACTCGGGGGGGAGTTTATCCCTCAGCGCTCTGGCTACAAGAGCCGATGCAACGAACGACAGGGTGAGCCCGCTTCCTTCCGCCTTTTCGCTCATTGCATCGATAGCTGAAACGGGCAGATACATCGTCAGGGAATTCGCCATGATTCGGCTCCGATCGGGGTTGGCTCCAGGTCTACTCGATTCTAGGAGTCAACCCCGCCGAGACATCAGGCGTTGCGTTGCGTGCGCCGGGCCGCCTCCACCCGGCTCCGCATCAGCTTGACGAGATTCTCCAGCCGATCGAGCTGCCGTACGGCGTCCAGCTCCGTCTCGGTGTACCAGCCGCCGTCCAGGCAGAGCGCGGCGATCTCGCCAAGCTTCAAGGCTGCGCCGCCCGTGGCCACCGCCAGCTCTGCCACCTGCCCCCATCGACCGTTCTTCGGCTCGTCCGGGTTGACCACCATGTGATCCGGCAGGATCTCTCGGGTAAAGCGCGGCTGAGTGTCGCTCCACTCATAGACGGTGTGCCCCTCAGGCCCCCAGGGAGCAGGACCAACCAGCTTGCCGCGCGCCCCGTCGCTCTTGCGGATGCCATCAGCCATGACTCAGCCCTTCCCAAAGACGGCGATGCGGCCGGTGGACAGCTCGACAACCCGGTGGTCAGCGGCGACGTACTTGCCGTACTCCGCGAAGTTGAAGAACTGGTCCAGGATGGGCATGTGCCGGATTTCGTCCTCCATGAGGGTGTGTCCATATTCAGCGAGGTCTTCGTAGTCGCCCTCGAACTCCCTACGGAAGTCCCTGATCGCCGTTTCCGGGTCAAGACTCGCGAGCCCGCCCGGCAGGATGCCCGCCCAGGCCATGAAGCAGTTCGCGTCACGAGACTCGGTGGCCAGCTTCGCCAGCTTCCAGAGCTGCTCAATGGTGGTCCCGGACACCTGGACGCCTTCCCAGTTGCCGTCGTCCGTGTCCACCTCGACGTAGATACCGCCGAAGGTACTGAGAACCGCAGCCTTCAACTCGTCCAGTTCGACAGCCAGGAGATCAACCGACATCTCATCCGTGTCATCCGGGTTCTGGGATCGGAGCGTCACGCACAGCTCATAGGGGTAGAAGGACATGACTATTACCGTCTTTCTGTGTGAACGATTAGGCAGCGAGCCCGCGATTGATGAGGTTGTCTCGCCATTGCTTGGCGAATTTCGGGCAGGAGACGCACCGCTTATGCGAGCACCCGTCAAGGTGGATCTTCTGCTTGCGGGCATGCTCAGACCAGGCCATCGAATCGGCGGAGGTGAGGAGATGCCCGACCTTCGCGAGCCCTTCCGTCTTCAGTCCGAATCCGTGTAGCTTCCGCAGTCCGGCATCGTGCAAGGTCTCGATAATCTCGACGGCCTTGTCCGTGTGCTGAATTCGGCAGATGGAACCGACGCCAACGATCTTCTGTGCGAGGGGATCGACTCCTGCGTCTGCGTACATGTCGAGAATGCGGAGATAGGCTCTCGGCGTATCACCCTGCACAGCCATGGCCCACGGAAGATCGGGGGCAAGCTGAGTGAGCCGGGCGAAGTTCCGCACGGTGCGTCTCTGGTGTTCGAGCACCGTAAGACCAGTGTTGGCTAGCTGCTCTTCCTCGCACATCCAATCTTGCGGAGCGATCCACAGAAGGTGGTGGCCGCCTCTCCAGATGAAGCGCTTGAGCCTGCGAATCGCCGCGATGTAGGGCTCTTCGCAGCCGTCCGGCCAACCGCCATTGGAAAGCTGTGTGAAGCCGCCACTGTCGATAGCGAAATCCGTGGTGACATCGATGGGCCGAAACTTCAATCGGCAAATGCGGTTGAAGCTGATGAAAAGCGGCCCGATGTCGCCGTGATCTTCGGCCCAACTCAACTCCGGAGCACCACAGAGAAACCGGGCGCGCACTCAGATCTCCCGGACAGACGGATAACCGGCCTTGGCGTAGACGTGGATGCTCCGGATGTCCGCCTGGATCTGCTGGAGCAGGGCCTTGAGCTTGATCCGCTCGTCGCCGTCGAAGGTCATCGCCATCAGCGCCCGCACGGCCCGCTCCTGCCTCTCCAGGTGGAAGGCCGCGCGGATGATGGCGGCGCGACGGGCCACCCAGTTCATCCCGCGCACGTTGGGGACGCTGCTCTGCGGAGCCTTGTCGGTGGCGATCAGGATCTTAGGCATGGTGGAACTACCGCCTTTCTGTGTGCGGTTGGGGAGTCTCAGTCGCTCTTCGGCCTGATGCAGTACGTCCACCGCTTGGGGCTGCAACGGCTTCCGCGCTCCAACGGCCAGGCCCGCAGCTCTCGGCCGCAACGGTCACAGTGCACGCGGATCTACCGCCTTTCCGCGTGGTTGCACGTACCGTCAGCGCACTTACCGATCAGTCGGAGCGCTGCGGCGAACACCCAGCCGCCCTTGCGGTTCCGCCAGTACTTCGGGTAGGTGATGTTGACCGCCGGACCGCTCTTGGTCCGCGTCGAGTAGCGGAGGTTGTAGGGGGAGTTCGTCTCCGCGTGCGGGGCGATCGTCAGGGTGGTCGAGTTCCCCGGAAGGCTCTTGAGCCGTGCTCGGCAGCCGACCGGCCACCGCTCGCGCATGTAGTCCTCGTTGATGTAGGAGAAGCGCATAGATCTCCCGCCTTTCTGTGTGTGTTGGTCGTGATCGCCCCAGCGGACGCCCCGACCGGCCGCGCATCTCTACCGGTGTGAAAGACGCGCGGTGATCGGAGGATCCGCTAGGACGTGTGCTTGTGGTACTGGCCGTTCCAGTACTCGACGTAGGTCGCGCCGTCCATGCGGTAAGCGAAGGTCTCGCAGACTGACCCCGTGCGGTTGTCGAAGCAGGCCCACGCGCCGCCGTGCTTGATGAGAGAGAGCCGCTTGGTAGCGCGAATGCGCCTCACCTCGCGCCGGATCTCCTTGACGTGCTCGCGGTTGCCAGAGCGCCGAGCCGCGCGCTCCCACCTGTGCAGCTCTGCCACGGTCGCCTGTGTCGCGCGCTGGGAGGCGAAGAAAGCGGCCCGAGCAGCGATCTCGTATGCAGTCATCACGCGTCCCCGTCCTTGAGGTAGGGGAAGACCTCGGCCAGAGACAAGGACTCGATCAGCTTGTCAGCCCGATCGGAGAGCGACAGATTGCCGTGGCGCTTCCGGTTGTCGTCCAGCGCCATCGACAGCGCTACGGGGTTGCAGCCGGTGAACGCCTCGTACGCGGTGGACATCCCAGTGTAGTAGTCGGCTGGGCCAGAAACCGGACCCGTGGCCTTCATGATCTCCCATGCATGGATGAGCCTGTTCGTGATGGTGCGGGTGTTCCTAGCGCGATCCGCGTCCGTCATGCGTGCGTGGTTGTAGGTCATGGTTCTACCGCCTTTCGGTGTCTTCAGATTTGATGCGCTCCCAGACCGCTGCCCACAGCTCGACCACGCTTTCGGGGTCGTCGAAGGAACGGAGAGCCGCCTCCACAGCCCGCTCCGGAGCGAAGCCGGTAGCGATGTTGTGACAGACCAGAGCAGCGAGCCGGACGAGAGCCTCGCTCTCAGATTCCGTGACCTGTGAGCGGTCAGGGGTCGTGCTGCTGGCCGGGTACGGCGATCGGTTCCTGCTGTGCCTTCCCATCTCCCGCCTTTCTGTGTGTGTGTGGTGGTGATCGTCCAAGCGGACGCCCCGGCCGCCCATGCCCGCCCCCGATATTTGGCAGGCATGGGGACCAGAGGATCCGCTAGGCCGACCGCGCGTCCAGGTGGTCAAGCACGATCCGCCAGGCGGTGTCCAGCACGGGGTACATGACGTCGTTCCTCACGTCGAGATCCAGCCCGTAGCGCTGCGGTTCGTCGCAACCGTGCAGGGACAGCACGTCGATCCCTTCGTTGAAGTCGCCGAACACCTGGCCGAACACACAGCGGCTCGTGTGATGCATGGCAAGGGTGTCCTTGTCCACCATTCCGCGCCATTCCGGCGTGTGCTCGTTCAGCATCACGACACAGCGGTAAGCCCGCTTGATGGCTCGCTTTTCGGGGGCGGTAAGAGGCATGGTCACTGGCCTTCCGTGTCGTTCTTCGCAGCGGGGATGTAGAGGTTGAACCCATCGATTTTCAGATCGGTCCGGAACGTGCCGGGCACGCGCGGGTAGAGCCCGGTAACCCCCGGCGGGTAGTTCTCCTCGTACTCCCTGTTGTCCGCCTCCTCCCAGCTCTCGAACAGCAGGCCGCCGACCTTTTCGATCTTGTCCTGTTCCGTGAGCGTCGAGACGGAGAGCACTTCTACCGCGTGCCGGAATTCCGCATGCGATGTGCTCCCGCTGTGCTGTACGAGCGTGTATTTCGTGGTCGCCTTGCGCCGCTCTGGCATTACTCCCGCCTTTCCCTTACTTGTACTTTTCGGCGATGGTGTGCAGCGCCAGATGTAGGGAGAGCACCGCAACCGCGTCATTTAGCAGCTCATCCCTGGACTGTCCGGGAGCATCGCCGATGTGCGTTGACACGTACGCCAGCGCTGCCCGTGCACCATCCACCAGGTCAGACGTGTTGTTCACCGCCTCGTGTGCCGTCCACATAATCATTCGGGCATTGTCGTGCCGGGGAACGCTGCGCGCCATGCGTACGAGGAGAGCGGGGATGTCCATCACTACCGTCTTTCTGCTAGTTGTTCTCGATCTCGAATGACATTGCGCGCCAGCCGGGAATCCGGGCACGGAAGCGGAATTCCCCGTCATCGGTGATCGCTTCAAGGACCGACTTACGCCCCGCCTTCCGGTAGCGGAAGCGCTGAGCCTCTCCATACGGCTCACCGAAGGGCATGGGGTTGGTGAAGCGGATGATCTGACCGTCGGTGAGCTTCCGCGCCTTGTCCAGGCGGGCATTGTGGGCACGGCAGCGCTCTCGCCACCTGGTGGCCCCTGCATGTTCGGTCGGTGACAGGAGGTCAAGAATCCGGTCCGGGCAGGTGCTTTCAACCGGCCCCATGGTCTCGTCCAAGTCCTTGTAGTAGAAGTTGCACCCGCCCGACGATTTACGGTCGTTGCGCATCAGCACGACCAACGCCCACGTCTCGCCCGGCTTATACGACGCGTCATCGTTGTTGGTGACCGCCGCATAGAAAGCACGGTTCCAATCGCCACCAGCGGGGTTGGAAGCACAGGCCACGATCTGCCCATACTTGCCGAGCATGTTCGGGAACTCCTTCTCGAAGAATTCCCGATCGGTCATGCCAGGCTCGCGGTGAAGTCCAATCGATCCCATCTGTCCCGCCTTTCTGCGTGTTGCTCTGACACGTTCGCCGTGCCACCAACACCGCCCGGAAATCCGGGTGATGTCAGAAGCGCTCACGACCGCACTACATAAGAGTCCGAAGGAATTCGGCGATCTTTGCGGCTACCTCACCATCCGTCTTGATCTCGATAGCCACGCTGCTACCGGACATGACGCGGAATTCCGAGCGTGTAACGGGCGCCTTCGGACCGCACCAGCCGCTACGGACATAGACTCCGGATGGGTGGACGGTCTCCGGGCAATCGACACCAAGCGCCGTTGCGACGGTCTGCGCTATGGTCGCCTGCCGCCTTTCCTCCGCCTCGTGAGCGGCGATCCGTGTGACAACGCTCTCCAGCTCGCGGAGGTAGTCAGGCATCAACCTCCGCTTGATCTCCCGTGCGATCACGACCGCGCCGCGCTTGTAAGACACGCGGATGCTGTAGCCCTTGATGCCGTGCACCACACTGGAATTCTTCGGGTACGAGGCACTGATGCTGAGCCTGCCCGTCTCGTGTGTGAGATCGAACATCAGGCACAGCTCTTTGTTCTCGTCGGCGATGAAGAACTGGCCGTTCATGTAGCCGTCGCGAATGGTCCAGTTACCCATCTCGCGAGCAACATCGGTAGCGATGGCACGGATCTCTGTGAGCATTACAACCCTCTTTCTGTGTATGTTCTTAGGTCTGACACGTTCGCCGTGCCACCAACACCGCCCGGATTTCCGGGCGATGTCAGAAGCGCTCACGACCGTTACGCAGCCTCGTCAATGACGTTTGCGCGGTTCAGATACACGCGAACACGGCTCTGGTGCTTGGTCGTCGTGGGTGAGTAATAGGTGTCAGAGACGTACGTCTCTCCGTTCTCCAGAACCCAGGCAATCGGGGTGGCGTACGAAAGAACGGTGTACGTGATCTGCGGTCGGTCGGTCTCGAAACGCTCGCGCTCATCCTTCGGCATGCGGCCGGTCCCGGAGGGCACGCCAGCCATGGCCTGAAAGGCACCAGCCGTCTTGAAGGGAGTGCAGGTCTCCAGGGCCTCAATCAGCGCCCGCAGGCCCTTGCCGTGCGTCCCAACCTGGATCTGCTTAGCGGTGTTGCTCATGGGTCTGTGCCCTCTTTCTGTGTGGTCTGGCTCATCAGGCATCGGGTAACGACTCCCGACGCGACGCGCGCCTACCGGTGTGAAAGACGCGCGTTTCGCCTAGTAGATGAAATTCGGGAGAGAGGCGCCGGGACCGGCCTGCTGCGTATAGCTCAGCAGGGCATAGGCGAGGTCTTGTCCCGCGCGGTGGCCGTTGTGTGCGTACCAGGCTTCGCCCTGGTCGGCGTATCCGTATTCGATGGTCCAGATCACGAACTCTTTCCGCGTTGGACACCAGCACAGCGCAACCGCGCGTGTGATCCTCGTGCTGCTGTGGATGCCGGTGTAGGCCAGCACGTGAGCACCGTTCGAAATTTGGTCACCGAACTTGAGAGCGATTCCCTTTTTAGGACTCGCGAGCATCGAGACCAGCTCGGCATCCATCTTGCATTGCGGGCACCCGTGCAGTCCGTTGCACCGTGTGACCCTGTCCGGCCTAGGCCCGGTGGGCTCACCGTCGCCAAACCAGTGACCATGTGCCGTGTACGGCATGTCATCCGCCTTTCTGGATTAGTTGGCTTCGATCTGGACAATCCAGCAAACGGCCTGGACTGTCAGAGGCAGGACACCCAGCCGCCTAGCGGCCTCCCTGTAGGCGTCCGCAATGGCCTTGTAACGCTTGCGAGAGCTAAGGCCACGGTCCGCACTGCCATACCGGCGACCAACCGCCACATCATGCGCGTGACGGTCCACACAGACCGCCTCAGGGTCCGTCGGGTCAGCGATGCATCGGAAAAACTGGCCCGTCTTGACGTCCATGGGCAGGACATCCGAAGGTGACTCACCGCCCATGATCCGAGCCGCTTTCGTGAGCGCATCACC
Organism: Streptosporangium sp. NPDC050855; assembly: GCF_044456585.1. Taxonomy (NCBI): domain Bacteria; kingdom Bacillati; phylum Actinomycetota; class Actinomycetes; order Streptosporangiales; family Streptosporangiaceae; genus Streptosporangium; species Streptosporangium sp. NPDC050855. The sequence goes on along the minus strand of NZ_JBITFY010000025.1, from coordinate 31,617 downwards.
GACGTGCCCCGACGGTTCACCATTCACGAAAGCGCGGGCCGCAATCTTGGTGTTCTCGTCCCATCGCTTATTGGCGGACAGGGCAGCGATGACACCGGCCCCGGCTACTACGTCGCCACCAGAGATCATGGCGGCGAACTGGTTAGCCTGGGGATACCAGCGCGTTCCACGCTCCAACTGGTCCGGCGTAGCGCTGTGCCAGACGTCCAGGATGCTGGACACGAACCGTTCGTGCGTCTCACCAGAAATCGGGAGGGGGATAGGTGTCATAGCCGCCTTTCTGTGTTGCGCCGTGCCTGTGTGAAAGACGCATGGGGGTTTAAGCAGTCCGATGTCACATCGAACTGAGGGAGGCACGGCGCGTGTCCGCACATCCCCCTAGCTCGCCTAGACCGGATCGGATCCGTCGCCTACGCAGACACCTTGTCCGCCGTCTGCTGTGCGACCCACGAGCGCATACCGGCCACGTCCAACCACTGGTAGTGGGTGCCGTTGGCGCGCATTTCGCGATGCCTAATGGCGAAGCGGTTGCATCCGATCGCGGCGGCGAAGTGCGCCAGGTACTCCCCATAAGAATCGGGGTAGCCGTGCGCGTCGCGAAGCTTGTTCATCTCCCGGTCTATCTTGCGGAGAGCCTTCGCCATGACCTCAGCCTCACGCGTGCGGACCCTGGTCATGTCGGCGTACTCGATTTCGTAGCCGTAGACACACGAACGGTTGGTAACGTCGTACTGGCACGAAGCGCGAAGGTTGCCCAGGTGGTTGTACGGCTCGTCCCAGCCGTACCGGTCACCCAGTCCCGGAGAGAGCAACACGGGGGCATCGGCGTACTTCTGAAAGCCGTTGTTCTCCACGCGCGGCCTGGCGTAAATGTGACCGTATCCGTAGTTCTCTTCGACGTCGAGAACCAACACGATGTTCCTGTCAATGCGCGGAGCCATATCTCCCGCCTTTCTGTGTGTTAACGGTGGTCTGCCGTCATCAGGTACCGGGTAACCAATCCCGGTACGACGCACGCCGTAGCGTGCGTTTCGGCTAGTAGTCGAGAGCGACGAGCATCCGGTTAACCGTCTGGCGCTCCCTACGCCGGATGTGGCGCCGCTCGCGCCGCTTGTTCGACCAGATCGGGCAGCAGGTGAATTCGCAGCCGGAGAATCCGACACGGCCACGGTTGCGGGGGGCCATGAGCATGTGTTCCGCCTTTCTGTGTGTTAGCTAGGTGCGTAGCGCGGGCAACCATCGTCCATGTACACCTGCCACGCGCTGATGTTGTTCTGTAGGGCTTTGTGCTTGGTGCGGAGCTTGTTCCGTCGCGACGCGTTGCGCTCTTGCTCTATGCGCGCTTCGATGCCGGTTAGCTCTGTCTCGCGTTCCCCGATAATCCACAGAGCGGCATCCGCCCGGACTTCCGGCGAGTCATCAGAAAGCGCGGGAATGAATCCAGGCGGGTATGCCGCCATGGCTACGGCTTACGGATCAAGCCGGGGTAGGCGCCACAGTCGAATTCCCCGATGAACCGTCGCACGGCTGCGGAATTGGGGATGGTGGTGTACCTGAAGCTGCCGAAACAGAGGGTCACGTTGTAACGACCTACAGTCACTCGCGTCGCGTGCGGGTACTGGAGTCTGTAGTACGCGGACACAGGGCACTTTCTAGCGAGCTGCTGGACGCCCGTGCAGCCGAGCGAAAGCAGGAGAGTAGCCACCTGTTGCGACGTCCGCAGTCTGTTGATCATCGTTAGAGCCGCCTTTCTGGGGGAGGTACCGACGTCACATCGGATTGAAGGACACGCGTCTCCCGGTGTGAAAGACGCGTGCCCAACGAACCGCCTAGACGGTGGCGAGAACCTTGGTCAGCGTGGCGAGCGTGCTTCGGTCCAGCTTGTCGAAGTCACCGCTCACGGCCTTGTCCATGTTGCGGTCGGCCCGGCTCATGCCGCGCGTGGTGGCAATGTGGTGGTCGTACGTGTTGACCGCAGCCAGCACGCCGTAGGCGGTGTTCTGCCAGGGGGAGACGCGAGCGTCGTGGTTCCACAGGCGGTTGTACTCCGCGCGCTTGTTCTCCGCCATGGTGGCACCCCGCTTGTTCTTCGGGTCCTCGGGCAGGGGCGCGATCTCGTTCATGAAGGCGGCCCACGCCTTGTCGGACACGTCGATCCGGCACAGCTCCGCCACTTCCGCCGCGAAGTCGTCCGCAGCGCTGTAGACGATGTTCAGAGCCTCGCGAGCGTCAGTGATGCGGTTGAGGCTCTTGCTCGTGTGCTTGACCTTGTACTGCTGTCCGTTCTCGCCCCTGGCGATGCTCAGCGTGTTGTCGCACACGACCACCGTGACGTGGCGCTTGTACGTGGTCGCCAACGAGCCGTCGAAGGACGTGCACGCCAGCAGATTCGGCCGGAACTCGACCCCTTCTGGCGTGGTGATGTTGTCCGGCACTTCCACACTCACCCACGCCTGAGCACCGCCGCGCAGCAGACCGGCCGAGCCGATGGAGAGGTTCCCGTCCAGGATCCGCTCCACGTTCAGCACGAGCCACTCGTGGTAGGGGTGCGGCTGGTACGAGTCCTTGAACATGCCCATGGCGTCCATGCCGGGCAGGTCCCACAGGTTGCCGGACAGGTCCAGGCCGGTCAGGTCGATACCCGCCGCCGCCAGCTCGTCATCCCGGAGAACGGCCTTACGCCCGTCCAGGCGGACGATACGCGCGGGGTGGACGCCGTCCAGGTCGAAACGCGGGGGGACGATGGTGAACACGGGCATCTCGACGGGCGCCCAGTGGAACAGACGCCGCTTGACGTCTTCCACGGGAATGGCGCCGTCGTAGTGGTTGCTCTCGTCACCCTGGACGTCGGCACGGTAGTGCCACGCCTTGCCACGCTTGCCGGTGAAGCCGATGAGGGTCATGGTGTTGAGCCACTGCGCAGTCTCGCGAGACATGTGTTTACCGTCTTTCTGTGTGATGGCTGTGAGTCCGGTTTGGCATCATCAGGCACGCGGGCACCACCCACGTACGACACACGTCTCCCGGTGTGAAAGACGTGCGTTTCGCCTTTACTGCTGGACAGCAGCCCTCTCGCGGGCACTCTCGATCAGCGCCGGGAGCTGCTTCCGGATTATCTTGCGGAACGTGTTGTCGGCACCGCCGCCGTACCAGTCCCGAAGCGCGTCCACCAGGGGCTCGATGTCGGCCAGGTCGGGCGCCTGCTCGGGCAGGACACCTGCCTTTTCGGCCAGCCTCAGGAAACGTCCGTACTCACCGCACCAACCCTGCTCATCGCCGAACGTCTCGATCTCCTCACGCGTCATCGGGAGAGCGCGGAGAACCGTGTGCGCGTGGTGCTCGTAACCGTTGAGGACCGGCGGCGTGGTCGCGATCCAGCGGACCATTGCGTTCTCCGATTCGCGGAGAGCATCGAACGCAGCCGCTTCCGCCTCTTTCCAGTCATTGTCCACCTGCCGGAGGGCAGCCTCACGCTTCTCTGCCGCCACGTAGTAAGCCGCTCTCTCCTCCTTCGGAAGGAGGGGGGACCAGGCCGGAACCGGGTTGTCCTGCTCCGCCTGCGAGCGCCTGTCCCAGTAGTCGGAGCTGTTGCGGGCGTCGCGAGCGGCGAAGTACTTCTCAACCTCGGGAAGCATGGTTGTACCGTCTTTCTGTGTGTGGTGATGGGGATCTGCCATCCTCAGGCACGGGCGATCAGTCCCGTACGACACGCGTCTCCCGGTGTGAAGGACGCATGTTTCGGCTTGTCTAGACGTAGCTCTCTCGCTTGACGCCGCCGCGCGGTCCGAGCGCCAGGCGGAAATCCGGATAGTTGGCAGTCTCGCCAGCACGCCCGATGTAGACGTCCATGGTGCAGTCCTCGCCCACGGCCGGGAAGCACACACGGGAGTTCTCCCGGTTCACGAAGTACGTCGGCAGGCCGAACGCGCCCGACGTCTCGGCACGCTCCCGGAACGTGTTGATAGCGTGCGTGATGCTGGTGAACTGTTCGACGCTGTCAGCGTCCGGGAGGCTGTAAGAGCCGTTGCCGCCAAACCACAGAGCCGTAACGATCATGATTGGTTGCCTCTCAGGCACAGTGAAGCCAGGTCAGAGCGTGTGAAGGGTGTGCTAGCGCCTGCCGGTGTGAAAGACGCTAGCACACAGGGAAACGCGGGAGAAGGTCAACGCCTGCCCGTGATGCGCTCCATCAGTCCGGAGGTCTCGATGAAGGCCAGCACGTCGAACGCGTCGCGCATGCTCTGGACGTACGGCAGCGTGACCGTCACGTCTCCGCGCGTCAGGACATAGCTCGCGTCCTCCTGCTGTTCCGCGTGCCAGCCGACGGAAAATGCGGCTCCGAGGATGACCCCCATGTAGTCGTCGGCCCGCACGTTGGACAGATGCCCGTTAGCCATTTGGTCGCCCTCATTCTGTGTCGTCTCTGTGAGTCCGGTTTGGCTCATCAGGCACGTGATGACCAATCACGTACGACGCGTGCCTGTCTGAAAGACGCGCGTTTCGCCGTTACTACTTATTCGCTGATTGCGTCGAGCGCGTCACACATGCTCTGTTTCGTGTATGCGCAGTCTGCGCCGATTTTTTGGGCACGGTATGTGCCATAGTTCTCCTGAACCACGCCTACGTATTCGCCATCACGCTTGACGTCGAATTGCTTCGCATACGGGTTGTATTCAAGAGTGATCATGTATTCCGCCTTTCTGTGATTTGCCTTGGTGCATGTTCCCAACACGCGCGGTTGCCCGTGTTGAGAACACACAGGGAAATGGTTCGCTAGGCCATTTCCCGGCGTGCTTGGTACAGCTACCCGCTACGGCTTTTCGTTCGTGCACATCATCGGGTTACCGATGCATTCGCCCGAACGCATTCGCTTGCGTTCTCTGTACCTAGACACTCCCACCTATGACGCTGTGACCTTGTGCTTTGGCCTGCCCGCGTAATCGCTCGCGTCGTGATCTGTCGCTAGCGTCTGCCCACAGAATTTGGGCTGAAAGACGCATCTAAGCGCGTTATCCGTACGGTCATCGCGAAATCTCGGCACACGGTTGCCCGTGCGCACACTAACGCGTAGGTACAGCTCATGACATAGGCTGTGTCCGTATTGCTCTACCCGTTCTTACACGTTGGCCGCATTTTAGGTAGCACGTCCCAGCTTTCTCGCTTCCCGACTGGTCTTGACCTTTCCAAAGGGTCTGCCAGCTAGCACAGCGAGCGCTGGACCGCGCGCCATAAAGCGCAGCGTCCCGCCCGAAGAAACAGGCTTAAATTAAATTCTCAAGCAACCGCAAGATTCCCGACACAGGGCGTGCGTGACCTAATAGACCTCTGGCGTCCAACGAATTTTCACCGGCCGCTCTAGCGCGTCCACACATAGGGGACTGAAACGCGAGCATCTCAGATATTGCCGGGGTCGTTGGGTACAGAGTCCATCCGTATCCCGTACGTCCTATGCGGTTATCAAGCTTCATGCCCGCACCTTCCCCGTTCCCGCTTTCGCGAGTCCGGAGCCGGGAGGCTCCGTGTGGCCGGTCCCGCTGGCCTCACAACGAGAACTATCCTCGTTTCGAGTATAGATGTCAACACATTTCTAAAATTCGCTTGTGACCTGCACTTTTACCCTCGTGTACCAACCAATCACATGCTTGGTTTGATCTTGTTCAAGGGTCAAAAGATCTTCAAAGTGTGACGCAGGTCACACCGATGATTCGGACATTCGAGCATTCCGTGGGAGAATTCCGGCGCGTGCGGGATCGGCTCTCGCGCGTGCCAGCACTGCCGTTCGCCCGCACCCTGCCCGCGAATTCGGGGGGATCGGGGAAGCCCTAAGGGAATGCCTCTGTACGCCTCTACAACACACCATAGAGACGAGAAAATCGGGCTCAGGTCCAAGTACCTTAAAGGACACCTACTCCAGCCATAGAGACACTACAGACGCATACAGAGGCATAGGGAGATTGGCCGAGGTCTCGCCCGTGCGCGCGTCGCGCGGCTCGCGTGGATCGCACTGCTTGCTATTGCAAGCGCGCTGCAAGCACTTTGAGCGAATGTCATTACATAACGCTCAGTTAACCTACTTGAGTAGTGGGGATTGCGTCCCATTTCCGCTCAGTGAGGCAACGGCAACAGGTCTCAGTCAGGCGTTTCTGACAGTAGCCGGTTCGGATCACGCGCGTTTCCCTGTACCAATGTTCCTAACGCTGTGTGTCGATGCACGCTGCGTCATTGCAGGTCGAAGGGCTCTTGACAGGATTTCCGAAATACTCTCAGTAGTTTGACCTGATCAGGCACGGTGTGCGAGTAGGGCTATTCTCGCAAGTCCCAATGGCTCTACGTAGGTGGTCTAGAACGCGTTGTAACAAGCGTTTGGCCTTGACAGGTACCCCCCCACCCTTAAATGATCTTGCAGGGGTACCTTGACGGCCCGACCAGAGCCGCGCCGGGAGTACGGAGAGTGAGAACAGTGGCCGGTGATGCGGCGTAACTGCTAGCTCACGGAAGGTCACGGAGCTGCGGAAGCCACGGAATCACGGGAATTCGGGCAATTAATCTAATTAATTGAATTAATTGGGCTAATTGAATTAATTAGATCTAATTCGGTGGGATAGGATACGTCGCATGCAACCAGGAACCCGCATCATGTTCGTTCGATACGCCGAGGACGGTACGGCGACGGTGCAAAGCTGGGGAGTCTTCCCGCCAGACGCTCCGGAACTGGCGAGCGCCTATACGTCGATGGTCGAGCGGTTCGGGGAGCCGGACCAGCAGGACGTGATCGCGCCAGAGGACACCGGAGATGGCGGTTCGCGCTTCAGTCTCCGGTTCTGGTGATCGTGTATCGTGCGGCTATTGGCCCCGCACTCGCGGGGGATAGTCCTCTGAGGGCGAGGACAGCCGCTTTCTGAGCGGCATGCTCCCCACGCATGCGGGGGTTTGTACCCGAGACCCCATCGGGCACCTTCCCCTGCTCGCGTGTTGGAGGACCTGTGCTGAAGGACGCCACCAGATACCGCTACGGCAATCGCGATGATGCGGCCCGATGCGCCCATGTCGATGAGGAGAACGCCCGCCGCCGGGAACTACTGGCCGCCGCCCATCCGGCTTGGCTACGCCGGGCTCTCCTGGAGGCCATCAGAGACGGCGTCAGTCCCCGCGAAGCGGCCGAGCGGTTGCGTACGAGCTTCCAGGCGATCTACGCCCTGGCGCGCATCGATCCGGAGTGGGGGCGCGAGCTGGACGAGGCGACTTCGGCGGCCTGCACCTGTGAGGGCACCGGCTGGAAGCGCCAGGAGCCGCGAAAGCGCTGTCATTGCCCTATTGCTCGCGCCTATCGGGCTGAGGAGTCGCGCCGGGAACGGGCTCAGAATCCGTGACCCGACTGTTACAAAAGGGCTTTGGTGCACTGCGGGCTTAATTAAGAGGCTCGCGACCGCCTTTCGACGGCGTAGCGGCCCCTTCTACGCTGGGATAACCCTTAAATAAGGCCCACAAGCACGTCTGAAGGCTCGAAAAAGGGGTCCTGACCTGCGTAGACACTCGTCGGAGGTCGGTTGCTGCGGTCGGCCAGGGCTGGGAGAATGGAGGCATCCCAAAAGACCACCTGGCGACAGGAGCTATTTCGCATGCCTACGACCAAGAAGGCCCCGCTCACGATTCTGGAGAAGGTCGCGCTCGGGAAGAAGTACAGCCGCTCGGAAGCAGAGGAACTGAAGGCCGACATCGAGACCTGGTCCGGCCACGCGGAGACGCGTCAGGGTCAGCTCCAGTCGCTCTCCCAGGCGGAGCTGGCCAGCCTCGTTGAGCAGGCCGAGGCACTGGAGGAGCTGGGCGGCATCTTCCCGCAGATCGCCGGGCACCTGACGGCCTTGGCCAACCTGACGGCCGACCTGGGCTCGATCGAAGAGAAGCTGGGCGAGTTCACCGAGGTGGCGGAGTCCTTCTCGGAGCACGCCGGTACGTGGATCGAGAATGAGGAGGACCGCGAGACCATCGCGGAGGCGAGGGATGAGATGGAGGGCCTGGCCGATTCCCTGAAGGACCTCAAGGCCGAGCTGCTGGAGCTGGGCGTGGACGTCGAGCTGGAGGCGTAGCTGCTGGGCGGGATGCGTGCGCTTGCGTCTTTCACACCGGCACGGCAGAGTGTACGCATCCCGTCTTTCACACAGGAGCGACATGCTCATTTACGAGGACCTCTGTGTCGGCCTGCCGGTCGTCGCGGAGGGCAAGGAATATCGAATCAACGCCTACGACGCCGACGGCATCACCCTGGGATCAGTGCTTCCGATCTCGTCGGGGGAATCGCGCTACGCGTTCTGGTACATCCCGCGTGACCAGGTCTTCGACGTCATCACCTATGACGGTGACGCCGACTACCACGAGTCCGGCGGCGTCCTGTGCGATGACTGCGGGAAGCGCGTCCGGCCGAGGAGCCTGGAGTCCCTTCCCGAGCACGGCTGCACCGAGCGTCAGCACGCACGGCGGGAGGCTGCGGCGTGATCGAGGTCAAGGAGGGCGACGAGGTCCGTCTCTTCGAGAGCTACTACAGCGGGAGTCGGCAGCCTGGCGGCCAGCCGGGAATCGTGAAGAGCGTACGCCGGACCCTGTTCGACGCCGAGTTCAACGGTAACGGGACGTTCACGAGGACCTTCCGCCTGGAAGACGGCTACCTGAACGAGAAGAACAGCCGGACGTACGTCAAGACGGTTGCCCAGGCCGAGCAGGACGTTCGATACAACAACGCCATGAACCGGCTGCAACACCACAAGATCGCAGTGCGGGACGGGCACAAGCTCGACCTAGATCAGCTCGAAGCGCTGGTGGCGCTGCTCGACACGTTCGAGGCGGAGGAGTCGGCGTGACTGAGCTGACAGACAAGTCGGAGCTGCCTGCGCTGGTGTCGTCCACACTGAAGGAGATCCTTCAGCACGGTTGGACGATCGATGGTTTGGTCCTGATCAGCGAATATCCCGGACCTAGGTACTACATCTCGGCCAAGAACGTCCTGTGGTGGCTGACTTTCTGGGTCGATTCCGATGGCACCGAGGAGTGGAAGATCCGGAACTGCTCGATCGTCTGGCAGACCATACGAAGGACGAAGGGCGGTTACCTCAAAATCTCGGTCGCTGACCTACACCACGTTCTGACGCTATCGCGCGAGGAGCTGGAGATGTGGTTCGAGAACCGGCAGACGCAGGAGGCGGGGGAGTGACTGAGCCCGTCAACAACGTCCGCATGATCGTCAATCTGCGATTCGAGGGCGATTACTTCGACCCTGACGAGCTGGTAGACGTCGCCAGCGGTTGGATCTATGCCGGTCTGGAAGACCGTGACAACCTCGTTGGCACGAAGATCACTGGAGAGCTGCTGCCGACGAGCGACACCGAGGAGGCGGCGTGATCCAGGACGCGATTGGCCAAGCGCTGCGGCCCGGGTACAAGGTCGCCTTCGCGGGCCAGGAGTACGGCAAGCCGACGATCAACTTCGGTGTGGTGTCGGAGCTGGGGGAGGACAAGGTCTGCGTCGAGCGGACGATGCGCCTCGGCCACCCGAACGGAAAGCAGGACGGCCAGCGCCGCAAGGTCTGGGTCGAGCGATGGAAGGTCGCGCGGCTGGCTGCCGACGTCATCTTCCCGTGGGAGAACGACTTCACCTGGGAGGGGTCGTGAGTGAGCTTTCGTCGAACAAGGACATCTTCCGGCACCTGCGCGAGGCCGTCGCGGGCAACGCCGTGGCATTGGCCTACATACAGACGATCTCGGAGGAACTTGACCGGCAATATCAGCGGCTCTGGTACTTCGGTAACGACGGTCGCACGTACAACGACAAGGACATGCGCAAGTACCGAAAGGTCGAGCTGGAGGCACTGCACGATGTGGCCGCCGCGCTGCTGGTCGTGTCGCCGACGGTCGTGACTGAGGCGGTGGAGCTGCCGTCGGTGACGGTGGAGGGCGACGATCTCCCGGAAAAGCCGGGGGATGGGTGGGTGTGGATCCTCACCATGGACCGCCGCCGTGGTGTGTCGGCTCCTACGCAGCTCGGCGTGTGCGACAACGCGGAGAGCATGCGCCAGGCGGTGAAGGGCGCGCTGGCCAAGGCCGAAGGGTGCAACCTCGCCGTCCGGACGGTGTCAGATTTCGCGACCATCTACTCGGGTGACGAGATCCCGAAGGACGAGCTGTGGGTCTGCACTGACGGGACAGCGGCCTGGAGCAATCGCTTCCTGATCAGCGCCGAGCGCTTCACGATGAACGAGCTGATGGAATGGGAGGCGGAGTGAGCGAGAGCAACCGCCCCCTCGCGGTTGGCGACGTCATCCACGGATTCGCCTATGGCGCCTTCGGCCGCGACCACTTCTACTGCGCTCGCGTCGAGGCTGTCGGCCGTGATTGGGTGGTCGTCCGATCGTCGCTCGGCACCGTGGAGTTCTCTACCTTCCTGGATCTCGTCCAGCAGGCCCGCGACGAGGTGTGCCCCAACGGGAAGTACAACTGTGAGCCGGGGGAGTCGTAGTGAAGGAAAAGATGGCCCGGCTGCGCGCGGTCATGGAGGCGCATAACGTCCTGCGGGAGAGTTACAGGCGGGTCCACGAGCACGTCGGTAAGGCGCAGAGCGCGAAGCCGGATGAGGTGGCAGCGGCGATGCGCGAGTACCAGAGGATCATGGACGGCCTGGAGAATGAGGTCAACACCCTGATAGACCAACTGGCTGCGGAAGCTCTGAAGGACGACCCGCTCGCGACCAAGGACGAGTCATGAAGCCGTACCTGGTGATGGACGTGGACGGTGTCATCAACCCGACGGCTGAGGAGCCTCGCGGCTACAGGAGGGTCGCCTACCCCGGATCGGAGCAGGACGGCTACGTCTGGGTCAACGATGATCACGTCCGCTGGCTGGCCGAGGTCCTGCCCCGCGTCGAGCTGGTGTGGGCGACGAGCTGGAGCACGGAGATGTGGGCGTTGCGCTGGCTGGCCAAGGAGCTGGGGCTGCCGGAGGATCTGCCGTGCATCGACGTCGGCAAGTACGGCGGCGTGACTTTCGGCCGAACGGCGAAGATCGGGCCGGTGGAGAAGTACATCGGTGACCGGCCGACGGTATGGATCGACGACGTCTTCGGCGGCAAGGACTGGGGCTGGGCGTTGGACCGGACGGAGGAAGGGATCCCGACGCTGCTGATCAATCCGCCGTCGCATCTGGGCCTGGGCTTCATCGACATGGGCCGCGTGCTGGCGTGGCTGGACGAGCAGGAGAACGGCTGACCGAGGCGTAGACAGCGAAAGGCCCCGGAGTCCGAGATTCCGGGGCCTTTCTCGTTGCCGTCGCTAGTCGTCTTCCCTATACGAATCCAGGAGGGCGGCGGCCTCTTCCTTCGCCCCCTCAGGGGCCTCGTCGTCGGTCAGCTCCACGTACCTCACCAGATCTTCGCGGCGCAACCTGGTGCCGTTCCCGATAGTCACCCAGGGGGAGCCCCACTGGCTACGGCCACGCATGCTGGACGAGCCGAGACTGTCAGCTCGGACGAGCATCTGCTTGGCCTCCTCGCGCGCCTCCTCAGCCGCTTTCTCGGCCTCGAAGTCAGCGACCTCGGCCGCCGTTCCAGCGAACACCCAGTCCATGGCGATCGTGGACATGACCACGTAGTAGTCCTTGTCCCGGTCCGGCTTGATGTAGTAGCGACTCACTCGTCCTCCGCTCGCGAAATCAGTGTGAGGTCCGCCGGATGGAAGTCCATCGTCTTCCCATCGTTAGTTGACTTGAGGACAACCTGACTCCGGTTGAGGGCCACGATCCACCCCTGCCCGTGTATCCAGTGCTTGGGTCGGTTGTACGCGTCTCTGGTGGGCTCGACCTCACAAAGATCGCCTTCGCGCATAGACGTGCCGTCTAGGTAGATCTGCTCCCCGGCCCGGCGCCGAGCGTCAGTGTCGATGGCATTCACTATCAGCTCCTCCTCTCGGGCCTCGGGCCAAGGGGCTTTGGCGTCAGGAAGGCCCGTTCCATGCCGACGACCGGCGCACCCGCCGGGCCGATCAACCCCTTGGTGATGATCAGGATCGGCTTGTTCTCCTGCGTCTTCTCGTACCACTGCCAGCGCCAGTGCTTCCGGCGAGGGAATCGCACGGAGTACTCCCGGCCGGAGCCGCCCGCCGACGACCCTCGTACCTTCCCGCTGCCGGTCTGCTGCGTGAATCGCGTGACCTGGATCTTGCCGTTGAGGTTCGGGTGCTTCCTGCGGGCGCTCTTCAGCCGCATCTCGTTGCTCTTGCTGCGCTCCTTGGGCTCTCCGCGCTCCAGAAGCTCCTGGCGGATGATCGCGAAGTACGACAGGAGGACCTGCATGTACGGCGACTTCTGGCGCTTCTGGGCGAAGTTGGGATCGAGGCCCTCCTTCCACAGCTCCATCGTGCCTTCGTCGCCGATCGTCCAGACCACGGAGGCCACCGGCAGTACGCGGGGGTTCTCCTGCGGGTCCATCCCCAGGTCCGTCGTACGCGCGTAGATCATGAGCATCAGCATGTAGGCGCCGTCCAGGTCGCCATCCCCGAAGAAGGTGACGCGTTCGTCGTCGGCCTTCAGCACCATCCAGGACATCGCCGCGACCGGCATTGAGTTGCCGTCCTGGGGAATCGGGTCCGGCAGCGGCTCGGCGAAGTGCACGAAACCCGTGGGGGTGAGGATGTCGGTGAGGTAGGCCGTGGTGGACGGGTAGCTCTCCCACATCTCGCTGAGCGTCTGGCACACGTCCACTGGCGGTACGAAAGTCGGCCCCGCGATCAGCTCCTCCCGGTGCAGATCCCGCAGCTTGGCGGCGGTGCTGAGCTGGCCGGGCGTCGCCTTGGTCAGTGGTATGCCGGACAGGTCGGTCACCATCATCACCGCGAGCATCATCCGCAGGCCGATCTGGGCGTCCCCGAAATACTTGATGAGGGAAAGGCGGCTCTTCACCGCCTCCTCCACCGCCGCTTTCTCGTCCATCAGTTGTCCCCCTCCAGAACTCCTACCCGTCCGACGGGAGATTCTTTATCCCGCCGCACGGCTTACAGAGAAATCCGCGAGTGGCGCCGTCGAACTTTTCGGCTTCGCGAACAATCTCCGCCGCACGCTTACTGGTTACTGAGATAGAATTGAGCTGGTGTAGGTTGGTGGTTCCCTTAGGAATGTACTTGCAGCCGAATTTGTGTACGCTAACCGACACGATGCGACCGGCATAGGTGACGCCCCATGTTATCGTGATTGCGTCGGCCTCAGAATATTGCTCTTCGTTGGCAAGCCAGTTATTCGACTTGTTCCATTCAGCTAGCTGCTCTTCGTATTTCTGTTCAAGTTCGGGGCTGTACTTAAATAACCTCTTGGCCGCCTCTTCGTTAATTCCACTGCTTGAACATGCCCTTTTAAAGGTGTTCCCTTTGAGCATCTTTCTGAGAATCTCGTTAGCGCGATTCTTGTGGTACCGCGCCTGTGCCTCATGGCTCTCGCTCATAAGCTCCGGTTTGGCGTCAAAGAGCTGTCGTATTTCTGTCATGGGTATCCGCAGTTGTCTGGCAGCCTCCTCGGGCCGTCCGGATTTCTCGACACGCTCCAGAAACTTGCCCCACCACTTGACTTGCATCAGATATCCCTCCAGCGGATGTCCCGCCGCACTCGCGCGATCTTCTCGATTACGCTGCCTGCCTGGTCGCTTGGCTGCTCGACTTCCGCCATGCCGTGATCGGCGGCCTCCTTGCCGGAGGAGAACAGCGGGACGGGGGAGACGTAGTCCGTGACCGCGTAAGCCTCCTCGGGCGTCATCCGACCCGTCATCGTAGCCACTCGCAGCGCCAGCAGCTCGTCACCGTCGTGACATCCGGCCCACCCTCCGCAAATCCGGGAGGCCGAGTCGCGGTCTTGCTGGTGGCACAGAAACACGGTCGGCGGCTGCTCTCCCGTCGGCCGGTCGTACTCGCGGAGCTTTTCATACTCCTCAGGTGCCCATACGCCGGAAGGGACGTCCTTGCGGTAGGGGCAGCTCTCGCACGGGCGGGGAGCTGGGCGGCGATACTTCACGCGTTCTCCTTCGGTGTGTCGGTCCGTGCGTTCTCCGCCTCGATCTCCCGATAACGCTTCTGAATCCACCAGTTGACGAGGGCCACCACTGCCTCAGGGTCGTCCACCTCGCCGAAATCCTTCTGGATGTAGTCCCCGGCCTCGCCAGCGGGCACGTGCCAGACGTTAGACACCAGCGTGTACGTCCACGGGCTATCGGTGAACTCGACATCCACCGTCTCGTCCTCGGTCACAAAGACCTGCGCTGCGGTGTCGGTCATTTCTGGCGACGGCGCTGGAATGGCGTACCCGGCCGCAGTCAGCGCTGCGCGGACCGCCTCGGCCGCCGCTGCCTGCTCCTCCTCGGTGAGGACCTTGCGGATGGCGAGCGTCGAGCAGACGTAGACCGCCTTGCCAGGGTGGCCTTCTACGAGGCCCTCGTTTCGCAGGAGGGAGAGAGCGTTCTTCATCGTGCCTAGGGAGACACCGTTCTTCGCAGCCATTTCCCTGATGGGATGGAGCTGCTGGCCTGGCTCCAGGACGCCGTTGAGGATCAGGCGCCGCAGCCCGTCAGCGATCTCCGTATAGGTCGGATGTTGGTTAGCCTGGTTAGACTGGTTAGCCATGTGGAAGACCTTAGTGCATGCCCGACGACCTGTCTACCTGTGTGAAAGACGGGCTGGGGTGCGTTGCATTTTCTTGCAGTACCCGCTTGCCGCTGGCCTGCCGCCCCTGCGGCCTCCTAGCGTTGTGACCATGGACGAGACCCTTTTCCGCGAGTTCTCCGAGATCTGTGACGGCATCGCCGAAAATCCGGGCCGGAACGCATGGCCGACGCACGATCTCCAGCGCCTCCTCATGTACCACGGCGATATGAAGACGTTCAACACCGTGGTCGCCGGTCTCGTCACCATGGCTCACCAGCGCAAGCCGGACGCCCCGGCCGAGCTGCTCGCGTCGATCTACGCCAAGCTGTCGGAGGCGGCGGAACTGCCCTTCCCCCAGCTCGCCCTGGACCGCGCGCACGCGCTGATCACCTACTTCCAGACCGGCGTGGAGGAGATTCCCGGCGAGGGCCAGGAGATGGAGATGGTTGACGCGCTCTCGGCCCTCGCGCTGATGTACGTGATGTGCTTCTTCAGCACGTAGGCCGGGAACGCCGAAGACCCCCGGATCTCTCCAGGGGCCTTCGCCTTGTTACCTACCGACCAGCGTGGTCAGAGGGTCACGCGTTGCAAACTTCGCGATCGTCGGTCTTGGAGATGACGCCCGAAGCCGGGCCGTCGAACTCGCCGTCCTTCACGCCGCCGACGAAGGCGTCCCACTCGCTCCGGGTGAACGCCAGCTTCGGGCCGTTCGGGTCCTTGGAGTCGCGGACGAGGAAGAGCAGATCGGCGTCGGCCTTGTGCTCGGCGACCTCCGGGCTGCCGGGGACGACCGTCACTTCCACGCAGTTGCCACTGGTGCTGCGACCGCTCTTGCGCCACGGGGCAACGCTGAGGTCCATCGTGGATCCTTTCTCTCTGCGGGGTTGTCTGCCCTTACGATGGCACGGCAACGACGCGTATGCAACGGCGCATGCGCATCGTGGCAAAAAGTTGGAGCCCCCGTCACATAGACGGGGGCTCCAACGAGAGCGTTGTCAGAGAGTGATCACAAATCTCCGTGCCGGATGGCGCGGGTGAAGGCAGCCCATGCGCCGGGCGGGAAGACCAGCGCCGGACCGGTAGGGTCCTTGCTGTCCCGTACAGCCACGAGGCCGGGGAGGTTGGTGGCAACCTCCACGCAGTTGCCCTGCTGACTCCGCGAGCTTTTGCGCCATTTGGCGTCGGACAGGTCACGCTTCGTCATGCCCGCCCTCCTTCCATTTCCGTTGGGCCTTGGCCAGCAGTGCCCGTGTTGCGTCCGGACCGTCGGCTGCGGCCCGTAGATGCTCAATTAGAACTCTATATTCCCTGATGTCCGCTTTGTTCTCCAGGAACAGTGTGCTTGTACTGCCCTCGATGTAGACGACATCGTGGCCTTCATCAGGGAATTCGAGGATGACGAACGCCCCGTGCATGCCAGGGTAAGCCCCAACGCTCCGAGGAATCACCTGGATTGTGACGTTGGGCTCTTCGGCTGCCTCTAGGAGCTTGGCCATCTGCTCGGCCATGACCTGACGGCCGCCGACCTCCCGAAGCAGGGACGACTCGTCCATCACGGCCCAGAGCATCAGCGGGCTCGGATCGGTCCGCGTGAGGAGGTGCTGACGCTCCAACCGGGCGGCGACGCGGCTTTCGACCTCATCGCGCGCCAGGCTGGGATCCGTGCCCTTGATCATGGCCCGCGCGTAGTCCTCGGTCTGAAGCAGTCCGGGCACGGCCAAGGGCTCGTAGGTGCTCACTTTTTCGGCTTCAGACTCAAAGCCGATGAAGGTGGCGTACTCCTTCGGCAGGGACGCTGCCGTCTGGAGCCACGTTTGGTCCGCTGCGGCCTTGAGAAGTGCGCGCAGTGACTCACGGTCTTCCGGGGGAGCGTCGTACGCGTCGAGGAGTGCTTGAAGCGTCCGCGCTTGGGGTCGCACCTTCGCGCCTTCGATCCGGAACAGTGTTGCCCGGTTGATCTGGGTCTGCTCCGCTACTTCCGTAGGCGACATGTCGGCGGCCTCCCGCAGCTCACGAAGCCGGGAGGCGAAGCGCCGCAGTCGCAGTGTCGGGGCCTTGTCGCGTGCTGCCACGCGCCCAGGGTAGCGGTTTTTCTTGCGAGTTGTTGATGCGCCGTTGCATGTGCGTCTTCACGTGTGCATCATGGCATAGAGCTTGACTGCTCTTACGGAATTCGGCAGGCGAATGAGCCGATCCGGCCTACGTCTATGCCATCAGCCGTGGGAGAAGGTCACGCAATCCGCGCAGTTCACTCGATTCCCCCCGATTTCAAAAGTGCTCCGCCAAGCCGCTGACCAGGTGATTGACGGACCTTGACCACTCGCCGGAGGTGCGATCCATGCCGACCGAAAGCACTGTACCCAGGACGGTACCGACAGAGGCGGAAGAGCAGTACACACACCTCATACGGCTGGCCTGGGACCTTCGGGACCTGGGGCTGGAGACGCGGGTGGAGCTTCCGCTGAAAAAGGATCCTCGCCTGGCGGTGATGCTCCCGGTGGAGACGTTGCGGGTGTACGCGATGCTCTTCTCCGGCCAGTGGTTCTTCTCGTGGGGGAGGGGCCACATGCAGCGCATCGACGCCCTGGCCGACAACGCGGCGCAGAAGATATACGAGGTGGCGACGCGATGATGACCAGGGACGACATCTACATAGCGGCATCATCGATGCTCTTGCGCTGGCAAGGGATGTGCATCGGGATGCGCCACTTCACCTGCGACAACGCGCAGACGCCGGGCCTGGCGCGTCACTGGGCGGTCGATCTGCTGCGCGCACACGGTGTCTCGGGCGAGCTGCTGGAAACGGCCGAGCTGCTGGTGAGCGAGGTCGTCACGAACAGCCACCTCTACGCCGACCCCAGCAATGATCCCGACAGGCTGATCACGGTAGGCGTCGGCGTCAACCGCGAAATGATCCACATCGAGGTCATCGATCCGGGATCGCTCGTCAACGTGCCCGCCATGCGACCGGCGGAGGACGAAGATCTCGGCGGGCGGGGGCTGGCCCTGGTACACCAGCTTTCGCGCGAGTGGGGCACTGATCATGTCCAGGGGATCGGCCGGGCGTTCTGGTTCCGGCTCAATTTAGCGGGCTCCTGAGATGGATCAAGCACTCCGTGAGGCTCCTTTCGTCCAGTACCAAGGAGATCTGCGGGTGCCGTGGGTGCTCGCCCATGCTGACGAAGGCGTGACAGCAGATCTCGTCTTCACCAAAAGCCGGGCCATGGGTAGGGATCGTCTTTCCTACCGCCGCCCGCGCCGGAGCGATTGGATCGTGGACGGCACGCTCCTTCGCGCTCGGGTCCGCCAGAGCTACAAGGGCAAGCCGCTGTGGCGCAAGATGAACACCCGGCGGCAGTTCCTCGCCATGGAGCGAGATCTGTGCCAGGTGTGCAGCCTGCCTGCGACGGATCCGGACAATGGGCTGATTCCGTGGATCGTCACTCCAACGACCTACCAGCCCATCGGCGGCGGTCTCAAAGGCACGAATGCCCCTCCCACGTGCGTGCGCTGTATGCCGGTCGCCCGTGAGCAGTGCCCGAAGGTGCGGGAGGCGTCCGAGGTCTTCTGGGTGAGGCACGCCGAGCCGGTCGGCGTGCTGGGGGACGTCTTCGAGCCGAATTGGCGCGGGTATCCGGTGCGCCAGGCCAAGAACGTCTTCGTCAGCTTCGAGGAGTACTCCCGGCATCCCATGACGCTCGCCCACCAGCTCGTGGTCCGGCTGGACGACAAACGCCCGTTCGATCGCTGTCCTGCTTCCTGAGCCTGTGCAGGACGGCGCAGGAAATCCGGGCTGACCGATCACCGTGCCTGCCGGTAGACTGCCCGGTATGGGAGTGATCAGGGTCAAGAGCCAGGCGGCTCGATTCGAGCACGTCGAGGTCATGTGCCCTGTGCCCTGGTGCGGTGCGGTCAGGGACCAGCCGTGCAAGAAGCGTACGAAGTACCGGCTGGTGATCTCGGAGAAGATCCACCCGGCCCGCCGCAAGAAGCAGGACGAGCTGGACGCGAAGCGCAACGCCTGACGCTCCTGGAAGTGCCTGAATGCCGGTCTGGAAGGCGTCTTTCAGACCGGTATTTTGGTGCTAGGCTCTTGCCCAGTCAGACAACCACCAGGGTCTAGCGGGCACCAGAAGCCCCCGCTCCACGCTGCCCGAGCGGCAGGCGGCCCGCCATCCCGGCACGAGGCGGAAAGAGTACCCGGGCACCGGCTCACCCACCGGTCGTAGAGCGAGGCCGAACAGGCTAAAGGGGATTGAATCTACAGGCGACCAGTCTTTGGTCCCCAAAGCCCCGCTCGACGAAGGCCACCGTTCCGGCACGGACCCAGCGAGCGAGGGACGCCGCGAGGCGGGGATCGGAACACGGCAGGCTCGGACTGGACGCGGCAGACGCGTACGCCTCGGATGACGACCGAACCCCGAGGGGAATCGGGCCGAGGCGATGGATCTGTAGAACACCCCGCCCTGGGGCCGCGTAATGACCGGCCTGGCAGCCATACCTGACCGATGCGACCGACCGACGGCGTACGGAGATGAGCTACCCCCTCTGCTTGTGAGACGGCCCGCTTCTTGGCGGGCGTATACGTCCCATGAGCAGGGGGCAGGGCCTCCCCTCCCTGGCTTCCCTCTCTCGGCCCCGGAGGGGGGCTTAACCCCAAATGCGGTAGATCAGCTTGCGGCTTTGTCTCTGCCAATCCAGCCGAGCTTGTGGATTTGGTAGCCGAGTTGGAAGCGGGTCTCGACGCCTGCGACCGTCATGAGATCGGCGATGTGACGCCCGACGGTGCGAGTGGCGACGCCCAGGGTGGTGGCGATCGTCTGGTCTGTGGCTCCGTTCAGGAGCGCTCCAAGGATCACTTGATCACGTTTGGACAGACTCTTGCGTCGCGAGCCGGGGGCGGTTGCGACCACCCGGTCACCAGCCACGTGGAGCGGGACAGAACGCTCCCAGTAGTGCTCGAACATGTTTACGAGTGCGACGAGCATGTTGCTTTTGCGCAGGACCACCGTTGCGTTGCCTTCCGGGTGGTCCGGCCGGTGCAGGGGCAGCATCCCTATCGTCCGGTCGGCGACCATGAGTTTCATGGGAAGTGTTCCCAGGGCTCCCCGGACTTCGTCGCCCGCCTTGATCGCGTACGCGAGCCCGTATTGGCCTTGGTCCTCGGCCAGTACTGACTGTTCTGCGATGATGCGCGTCCGGACTCCCCGCCGCGCGGCCTCCACTTCACTGGGGGTGTTGGTCGGTGTGGCCACGACATAGGGCGAGGTCGAGAAGTTCAGAACCTCCTTCTTGGCGTTGTCGTAGATCGCCCCGAAGTAGCGGCGGATCGCCTCTCCCTCCGTGAGGATCTCGAAGGGTTGTGCGCCGACTTCTGTGGGCCGCTGCTGAAACATTCGCTCCAGCTCCGCCAGTAGCTCGCGACCGGCGATAAGGGTCTGGGCCTCGTTCATAAGCCGTCGTCCGAAAGCCAGATTCGGCTGGATTGGGACAGGCGGATCACCTACGACGATTCCCTGTTGCCGCAGGGAGTTGATCGTCGCAGTCACCTCCGGCCCAAACGCCTGCCTGAGCTGCTCCGGATCCGAGCCGTCCTTGATCAGGTGCGTCAAGACCTCGCGTTCGGTGTCGGTCAGTCCCAGAACATGTTCCATCTTCACCTGCCGTCCTTACAGCTTGTCAGTGCGTAAAGGAACCTATCGGGCGCGAATCCGAAAATACTAGACCTCTTGACGAAAAGACGCGAGCCGTCTGTAAGACCCCAAGAAGGTCTCGGAAGAGTAACGGGGTACGGATGGTGCATCGAGGACATTGATGCATAGGGACGTCCGAAACCATGGATCTGTAACGTCCCAAGCAAGTATCGGACGGGTAACTGTGCGTAGATGTCGTATCACGGACAATGTCCGAATGGGACAGCCGAAAACCTAGACGCCCCATCGGTCCCGCCGGTTACATGGTCACCGCCGCTGACGCCTGTCACGGTCCAGAACCTTTCAGTGCCCTAGCGCACCCGTACACATAGATAGAGGAAGCACGTTGTCTCGTTCACTTGCACGCCTGCTCGGCGCCGTTCTCACCGCCGCCATCATGCTCGCCGCTCCGGCCCACGCGCTCGCCGACTCCGAGCCGACCCCTGAGCCGACAGCGACCACCACGCAGAGCCCCGAGCCGGAGCCCTCTTCCGAGCCGACGCCGGAGGAGACCGGAGAACCGGCCGAGGAGCCGACGACCGAGCCGGAGCCGGAGCCGACGGCCACGCAGACGCCGAGCGAGCCCGAGCCGACCGAAGAGCCGACGACCGAGCCGACCCCTGCGCCGGAGCCGTCCGCCACCCCGACCGTGCCGACGCCCGGCGAAGGACCGACGCCCGGCTCGACGCCGACGCACACGACGAACCAGCGAAACGGCGCAATCGGCTGGTAGGTAAACCAGCCCGCACGACAAGACGTCAGGAGCTAGTTACGCATACGGCGAACCGCCGCACAAAGACACGACCTGGCTTATAAGACACACACGCAAGGGATGATACGTATGAGCGACATGAGTCTGTCGAAGGCCATCGAGTCACTCACCTCAGCGGCTCACTTCCTTCGGCAGGCTGCCGAGCAGATCGACATGCTGGACCCCAGCGCCCAGAGCGCGCGTGACTGGTTCCGCGCTGTTAATGTGCTCGACCTGTGCGCGGGGAAATCCCACGGAGTGACCGACCGCGTCCGCGAAGGCATGCTCGCCTGGGTGGACAGCGACCCCGCTGTGGCGCTGTCCCCGGCAGAGAAATCGGCGGGAGTAACGCGCGACGATGTGCTCCAGGTGATCAAGACCGCGATGGACGAGGCATTCACCGCGCCGACGATGCACCTGGCAATCGTCCGGACTTCCCTGGGCACCCTGCGTGACGACCCGAAGGTCCAAGCCGCTTAAATACGAAAAGCCCCGCCTCCTTCCGGAGACGGGGCCTTTCGCTTGCCTTCTAGTGCGCTGCCTCGTACTGCTCGACGACACTCGCCGCGATCCGGCCGCGCTCACTGACCTCGATCCCCTTGTCCTTCGCCCACGCGCGGATGATCCGGCCCTTCTCCCTGTCGATCGAAGGGGTCGAACTACCACGGCGACGGCGGACGGCGACCGGCTCGCGGACGCGGCGAGCGCTCTCGACGAAAGGCGCGAGCGCCTCGCGCAACTGCTTCGCGTGGGAGCCGGATAGGTCGATCTCGTAGCCGCCACCGTCGAGACCGAAGAGGATCGTCTCGTCCGCCTCGCCACCGTCGATGTCGTCGATGAGGATTTCCTGAATACGCTTAGCCATTGTGGTTCTCCGCTGAACTCTGTGCTGCTCGAACTTACTAAGTCCGAATCTAGCCACTGTCATTCGGGAATGCAAATCGAATGGCGAATAAGTCGTAAGTAGTGAACATATCCCTGCGCAATTGCGGGTGATGTACGCTGCCGCCTATGCGATTGTTACCCTTAGCGACCATTCTGCTCGTCCTGGCAGGAGGCATTCTCGGGTGCGGCGGCGCCAGCGCACTGCCCGAGCAGGCTTCTCTCCCCAGCTCCACAGCGCCCCCCAGCTCGACCGCCGCCCGCGACCTGGCCAGCAAGCTGACCGGCCAGCAACGCATCCCGTGCACCGAAGCCGAGCCCGAAGGCGAAGGAGTGCTCGATGCGGCCCGATGCGAACTCCTGGGCAAGCCCCTGCACATCACCGCCTACGCCGACGCGACGAAGGCCCGCGCGGCGGCAGAGCGGCTGTATGAGGAGCTGCGCCAGCAGTGGGACTTCCCGCTCGTCCTGACCTACGACACCTGGGTACTGGACGCCTCGGCCGACCGCTCGACAGGCGTGGCGATCTGGCAGATGTTCCCCGACGCGACGAAGTTCGGGTCCTAACACGGCATTCGGGTCCTGACACGGCAGAAGCCCCGGCCCTTGCCTGGCCGAGGCTTCCAGATGCCACACACAGAAAGGGCAGCGGAGCCCTCGGGGTCACTATCCCATGCCCGCGCGATGATCGACAACTGACGTGTGAGCCGGTCCGGGATACAGTAGGTGCACAGCGGAATCGGGCCGGAGGCAAGGATGGGCGAGGTAGAGGAGAAGATCGAGGATCCGCAGGTGGCCAAGTGGCACAAGGCGGCCAAGATCTACAAGGAGAAGCGCTCCCTTGCAGACGTCGGCAAGGAGATGGGCGTCCACGAATCCACCGTCCGCTACTACCTCGCGAACCTCGGCTTCAAGGACATGCGTCCGCAAGGCGATCGAACCCGCGAAGACGTGACGGACGAACTCATCGTCGAGCTACGCGAAGGCGGGCTGAGCTTCGCCCAGATCGGCGCGCAGGTGGGCATGTCCAAGGCTGGCGTGCACGCCCGCTACATGGTCATCACCACGGGGGAGCGTCCCTCCGATGCCACGCGTCCCGTCAAGAAGCGCATGAAGAAGGACGCCCCGAAGCCGCAGGAGTAGGTCAGGCGACCTGCGCCAGAGCCTCCCGTGCGCGAGCCCCGTTCCGCCGGTCGTAGCTGAGCATCACCGTGATCGACTGGTGTCCCGTGATGTCCATGATCGTCTTGGGGTCCACTCCGGCGTCCAGCAGGTCACCCACCAGCGTCCGCCGGAAATCGTGCGGCGTGGCGTCCAGGTGCTTGTGGATGGCGTTGCTGATGGCCTGGCCGGACAGGTGCCGCTGGCGTGAGGCCGACGGCGACAGGAAGTCTCCGCCGATCGGGATGAACAGCGCGCCGGGTGCGTCGCCGCGAATCGCCAGCCACGCCTCCAGCAACTCGACGGCCCGCTCATTGAGAGGGATCTTCCGCTCGCGGTCGCCCTTACCGATGACGCGGATCTCCATCGCTTCCCGGTTGTAGTCGGCCCGCTTCATCCCGCCCAGCTCGGCCCGCCGCATGCCGGTGTAGCGGAAGACGCCGAAGACCGCCGCATTGCGGATCTCCAGGTGCGTCCCTGCGCTGGCGCACGTGTCGATGGCAGCGGTGATCTCCTCGGCCGCGATGTGACGACCGCGCGGCACGCGACTACCCGTGACCGCCTTGATGTTGATGGCGGCCTGGTAGTCCTCGGCCGCCATCAGCCGCAGCAGCCACGCCTCCCTCAACACCCTGCGCAACGCGGCCAGGTGTTTGTTGACATAGGCAGGCGTCCAGCCCTGCGCACACAGCATCTCCCGGATCCGGCTGGTGTGCTCATACCGCAGCAGGTGCCAGCTCATCTCCTCCGCCGAAACCTTCTTCCCACGCACCAGGGAGGCGATCCGGTCCAGGCAGCCATGCTGCGAGCGCCGCGAGCCAGCAGCCAGCGAACGCATGTAGCTGGCGACCGGATCCTTGACGTCCTCGCCCACGTGCGCAGGCAGCTTGGTCATCAGATCTTCTCCTGCGGAACCTCGGGGGCCTTCTCGCTGGAAACCTGAGTGATCTCGAACAGTCCCGGCTTGATGTGTCGGCAGACGGCGACGAAGAAGGTTTCGTTCGCTGCGATGGCTGCGGTGATGGGGTTCTCGGCCTCGCCGATGTAGCGGGCGGAGATCACGCCCATGGCCCTGTTCATGTAGACGGCAGCCAGGCCCGGTCCTGCGATGGCCGTTCCGCTGGGCGGCATGTCCTCGGGCTTGACGGCTGCTGCGAGATCTACGAGATAGCGGTTCACGTGTGCTCCAGGTGGGGACCGACTTGCGAGAAACCAATGTTGCACAAGTGAGGAAGCTTATGCAACATTGACGGCTCAAGGCAGACGCAGGGTGTAGGAGTAGCAACGTGGCGAAGAAGACGAAGAAGGTCCCAAGACGCGGAGTGAGCGGCAACCCGGCCAGACGAGCCCAGGCAGAGCAACTGCTGGCCGAAGACACGCTCATCTGCGAGATCTGTCGAGCACCGCTCGACTGGAAGACCGCCAATGGCATCACCAGCTTCAGCCACCCAGCCGGGATCAAGCTGGAGTTCGAGCACCGTCCGATGCCGACGACGGGTAAGCCAACGCCTGCGACCACGGTCTGCGACTTCTGCGGCGAGACCGGTATCTCTGCGTCCTTCGTGACGGCAAAGCAGATCGTTGTGCCCGATGTGGATGCGCAGGGCAACCCGACTGGCACGGGGAACGGCTATGACAAGCGGTGGGTTGCGTGCGCGCGGTGTACGCCTCTAGTCGAGCGAGGCAACCTGGCTGCCCTTCTGGACAGGGCCGCGCACATGCTCGGCGCTCGGCATGACCTCGGCGAAGCCCAGCGTGCTCGCCTCCGCAGAGACGCGAAGCGCCTCCAGGAAGCCTTCTTTGAGGCGGAGCCGACAGGCCCTTTCCCTGCTTAATCGAATAGGTGTTCTATTAATGAAGCCCCGTACCGATCTTCTTTCGGACGGGGCTTCTTGGTTGTGTATCGATACCTACCCTGTAACTGAACCTTAAACTAACCGACTACCTGTTTGACATGCACTAATGATTTCATGCAACATGTGTCGGACACAGACCCAGACAGACAGAGAGTGAGTCCCGTGGACCGCCGCTTCTGCCGATACCTGGACGAGAAGGAGCACCGCATCTGCGGTCGCATCCTGCCAGCGACCCGTAACCCACTGCGATTAATCTCGGCTCGCCTCGGACAGGTCAGCCGCATGGACCTCTGCGACGAGCACGAGCAGGCATTCCTCCAGCTCATCGAACCTTTCGTGGGTGAGACGAACACGGGCGGCCCGGCTCGCGACCTCGCTGCCAAGGTCGAGCTAGCCATCCACACGAACAGCGCCAGCGGCGAAGGACTGGACGACGCCTCCATCCGCCAGGGCCTCCGCGTCCTCGCAAAACTGAACAAACTGCCAGAAGGCTTCAAGATCACCGGGCGTGGCAAGATACGCGGCGAAGGGGTAACTCTTTTCCTGGAGAATCGGCACGAATTAGATAATCTAACCCCGGAAGAGTTGGCTAAGCTGGTGGAGGCAGCCCCTTCTTCTGAGGACTAGTAACGTGCGCACCCCCGAAATTCTCGGCCTTATCGAAGAGTTCTTCACCACCTACTCCATCGACAAGGCCACCCCCGAAACCCGCAACGACGTGATCGACCGCTGCCAGAACCTCGTCACCGAGGAAGCTGAAGAGGTTTTGGAAGCTCACGCTGCTTACAACGCAGCCCCCGGCCCTGAGACCCGAGCACACTTCGGGCAAGAGCTGGGTGACGTACGCTACGTCACCGGCTACACCCGCCATGCGCTGAGCCTTCCGCCGCGTCACGCCGCCGCCTTCTATCTCGACCTACCACCGACGTTCCACTCCGCCGATCTTTGGGGCGGCATCCGCCAGCTTTCCGAGCGCACCGCGAACTACTTCGCCGCCCTGAAGCAATCTGAGCCGGGCAGCGAGCAGGAAGAGCAGGCGCGACAAGCTCTGGCCGTCATGCTGGAACGCATCGACGTCAAGATCAACGCAGTGGCCAGCCACAACGGCATTCCACTGGAAAAGGTCATCCGGATCGTGCACGCGGCCAACCTGGACAAGGTCTGGCCCGACGGCACCATCCACCGCCGCGAAGACGGCAAGATCCTCAAGCCGCCCGGCTGGGAGGACCCCAAGACGCGCATCGCCGACGCCCTGGCCGCCTGAGCTTTAATAAAAGAACCGTCATTCCGTTTACTCTGGGATTGAGTTCCCGGCACGGAATGGCGGTTTTTGTGTTCCTCGCGTCCCTCGCGATTCTCGTAGCGGAAGACCCAGGTCTCTCGCTGACGAATCCTATTGTTCTCGGCCCAGTGGTCGGGTTCGTCTTCGCCGTTTTCGTGTACGAGGTCATCGTGCCCGGTAAGTCCTACCGGCGCGAACAGGAAGAGAACGCCCGGCTCCGCGAGCTGGTCGAAACCGTCATCCCCCTCACGGCGAAACTGGTTGAGATATGCGAGCAGAATACCGAGCTGATCGAGAAGAACACGGCGGCCTTCCACGAGGTGACGGCGTATCTGAAGGTCAAGGATCACTGACCGACGCAGAACTCATCGAAGAGCACATGCGCAAGATGCGGTCACGTATGGACACTCTCGACGAGATTCTCGGTAACAACGCTCGCATGCTGAGAAGGTGGTAGGCATGCTGCATCGACAAAGTTGCGTCATCAAGGACGGCTATCACTACGGCCCCGAAGACTGCTACCACACGCAAGAGGTAGACGAATTCGGCGAGATCAAACCGTGGGGCTGGACCGTACAACAAGAATTGGCCCAAGAAGCGCAATAATGGGAGAGGTACGTACCCCCATTGTTGAGAGGCAAATAGTGGATAAGACCATTGACGCTCGCGAGGCTTCCATCGGCTGGACCGCCCAGTCCGATCACCCCAAGCCGCGTGATGTGGATGACACGGTCGGCAACACCTTCACTCCCGACCAGCTCCCGGACCCCGAGGTTCAGCGCGCCGCCGGTATCAACCCCGACCAGTGGGCCAGGGCCATCGTGTTCGAGCCTGAGACGCCCGCAGAGCCCTCTGAGGCCGACGAGTAACACCCAACCCCACACGCCCCCAGGAGAGCGTTCCTGGGGGCTCTGGCACGCAGACGGGAGCATCCGTGGCCGAGGACCGCCGTCCTATCCCTAGCTGGGACGACCTGGCACGCTACGCGCGCAGCAAGGCCGACGAATGGGCGCGCGAGTTTGCCTCCGACCCGCCCCGCGACGAAGACGGCAACGAACTGCCCCGCGTCCGGCCCGGCACCAAGACGAGCTACGGCCAGCCCCTCAGCGAGCCCGACGAGGACGACGACCTCTTCCTGCCCTACCGGCCCACCCCCAGCTCCTACCCTCCCCGCCCGCGCACCCAGGCCGCCGGATACGACCGCGCCCGCCAGGAATTGCGCATCGAATTCAGAGACGGCTCGCGCTACGTCTACCACGACGTCCCCCCGAGCGTCTGGAAGAATTTCCGGCGCGTGAAGTCGCCCGGCCGCTACGTGAACCGCGTGCTGAACAACTACCGGTATGAGCGCGAAACCGAGCCGACGATCGACGACAGCATTTACAACCCCTTCCGCACGAAGAGCTACCGCAGCGCCAACCGCAGCACCTACCGCAGGCGCACGCGCTAACAAACGCAGCGAGGGCTTCCATAGGATTCCGCTATGCCCCAGACCTTCGACTTCGGCCCGCTAAAGGAATCCGCTTACGGCATGCGCTACCGCAAGTACTACGCCCACTGGATCAGCCTGAAGCGGTTCGGACCCATCTTCGAGCGGCGCACCACGCTAACGCAGGAGCCCCCTTACCTCGTCGGCCGCAGCGCCATCCTCCATCTGTGGGGAACGAAAATCGGGGTAGTCGTCGGCAGATGGACCGGCGAACGCCTGGACGAGGACAGCGCACTGCTGGCCGCGCTCAACTGCGTTGACAAAAGCGACCTCCCGAGAATCGGCGAAGACGATGAGCCGACCGGAGTATGAACCCTACGCACGCATCGTGGAATCCACCATGCGGACCCTCCTCGCCGAATTCGCCGACGGCGACCCCGACATTGAATGGCACCTGCTGAACCTGATGGAGCTGACATGAGACTCTTCAAGAAGAAGGCGACGCCGGAGCAGCGCGACGCCATCCGCGACAAGGCCGCCCAGCGCATGTCCACGCTCTCCCCGGCCGAGATCCTCACCTACGCCGAGCAATACCTGGGCGCGAGCTGGATGGCCCTGGACGGCTACAAGCGCGAGCCCGGAACCGAACGCCTGGTGGAGTTCCTGACGAACCTGTCCACGCTCGACGGCATCGCCGACGCCCTGGCCGCCCGACACCTGTGACGCACGTCACACAAGCAACCAGTTACTAGGTTACGAGACGCCACGAACCACCATCGGCTGGAATCAACCCCATGAGCACCGCACAGACCATCACAGACGAGCCCATGTGGGGCAAGGCCGAGATCGCCAGCTACCTCAACGTCAGCGAATACAAGGTCAGGACGCTGGTCGAGCGCTACCGCTTGCCCGTCTTCGACATCGGCGGCGAGCTGCGAGCCCACCGCAGCGAGTTCATGGACTGGCTGAAGACGCGGAAGGTGGCGCAGCACTGATGGAGCAAGATCTCACGGTCGCGGACCTCACGCTCATCAGCGTCGATGACCTCTGCAAGATGTGGCGCGTCAATGCGGACTGGATCTACGACATGGTTGCGCTGGGCGAGGACAAGGGCGGCCTGCCGCATCACCGGCTCGGGCGGCGAACTCTTCGGTTCAAGATGAGCGAGCTGGCTACGTGGCTTGACGCCCGCAGGTCCGCGAAAGCCGCCTGAGCCTCGATCGGCCTCCGCATCCGTGCGGTTTCGTGGAGGCCGATCAATTACCCATTTGCCTGTTTGATGGCGCTCTGCCTGTTGAGCGAGGAGCAGCTTGAACGGCGGTGAGAGCCTGCTCTGCCAAGCCCTCACTTCAGCGGGCTTGAAAACGAGCCTACCTGGTACGACATGTAGGCGCTGAGGCAAATGTGCAGCTTGCCCGACACCGCGATGCTGGGGATCAGGTAGACCATCATGTCTCCATCGATGATGAAGAATAGATCAACATCGTCGAGTCGGTACGGGACGCGGGGACCGTTTTTCGTCGCACCTGGCGTACGGCGACTGGTCACCACGAGCCAGGAGCCTTGGCTGTCTCGTGTGGTGGTTGTCTTGACCTGGACTCGCTGAAAGCGCCCATCCAGTTCAACGAGCATGTCGTAGACCTGGGAAGCAGTGGTGGGCTTGGCCACGGGGATGCCCCGAAGCTCGAACCACGCCTGCGCCAGCGCTTCGGCCGCGCTCCGGAGGTGGGCGAGCTGGGGGACGCTCGTATCGGCGGGCGCGGCATATGTGGGAGCCTCCAGGTGGCTGATGTCCAGCCCCAGCCGCAACGTGTGGGCGCGCACGCTTGCTCGATTTTCCCCTGTGTCGGACTTCATCCCGAGCATCCGGAGGAGTTCTGCCCAGGTTCGGGCTTCTGGCGTCGCTTCTCTGATCTTTTGATCACTCCAGCGGCGTACGCCTGTGAAGTGATCACATGGGATGTCATGGTCGCTGGCGAATCGCTTCACGATTCTCATGGCCGAGGCGGAGGCTTCTGGCAGACCGAGTAACCGAAGAGCGCCGCGCCATGAATGTGCTTTGGCGATTGCCTGCGCAATATCGGTATGAGTGACATCGCTGCCTGAAATGGTCACCTTCAGCATGCAGGTGATCTTACGACAGAAGCTCCGCATCATTTACGATGCGGAGCTTCTGTCCGTTTTGTGTCGGGATGACAGGATTTGAACCTGCGACCCCCTGACCCCCAGTCAGGTGCGCTAGCCAAGCTGCGCTACATCCCGTGGCTGTTGGATCACGTTCGGCTTTCGCTTCCCGCTCTCTTCGGCGCGAGGTAAACACTACCACGGCCCAGGAGGGCGACGACGCTTCCTGGGCCGTGGTGGCAGCGGTCAGGCGGCCAGTGCGTCCAGCTCATCGAGGTCGCCGAGCATGACCGTGTCGTACTCGTCCGGGTAGCACAGATAGTGCTTCTGGAGCACCTTCTCGGAGTTCCCCAGCCGTGCGGAGATGACGTCCGGAGTCCATCCCTGTCCTAGGAGCGCGTTGGCGTGGCCGTGGCGGAGGTTCTTGATCGGGATGCGGATCGTCAGGTCGGTGATCTCGTAGGCGTTCCGCCACAAGCGGTTGAGGGACTCGTGGCTGACGTACTTGGAGTTGTCGCGAGGGTCGTGCCTGGTCTTGGCGACCAAGCCTCTTTCGGCGCGCTTGCGGCGTGAGTACTCCGAGCGCTCCTGGCGGCAGGCGTCGCACCGGCACCGGGCGATCTCGTATGCGTTGACTGTCCCGTGAGCATAGGTTCGCCCGTTTTCGGCCTGGATGAACGTCTGACGGGCTGCTTGCATCTGCTCTTCGGTGAGCACCGTGCGGCGGTAGGCGACACTGCGGGGGGCGACCAGATGTGCGGGGAAGATTAGGTCGTCGTCGGTGAGGCCGTGCTGCTTGATGTGCTCATTGATGAGGTTGCCGATCGCCACGCTGACCTGGACGCGACGCTGGGTGCCGTTCTTGGTGTAGTCGCGCACCGAAAAGCGCTCCTGGTTTGGCTGGATGTGCTTGGTTACGACAGCCAGGGACTTGCTGACAGTGACGGTGTTGGTCGGAGCATGCCAGTCAGACACCTTGAGTGGCGTTAGCTCGCCCATGCGCATGCCGCTGGCGTTCATGAGGCGGAAGAAGAGCTGGGCGGGCTCGCCTTGGACGTTTGGCCACAGCCGACCGAACTGCTTCATCGTCAAGACGAGAATCGGCTTACGGGTGACCGTGATGCACGGCAGTCCGTCCACAGGATTGTCGTCGCGGTAGCCGTCGCCCCATGCCATCCGGAACATCGCGCTCATGGCGGCCTTGAGGTGTTTGCGGGTCTGCGCCGGAACGCTCTTCTCCTTCAGCCGCATCAGGAACGTCCTGATGTGACTGCGTTCCACCTCGGAAACGCGGAACTTCCCAAGGGCCGGAATGAGCCAGTGCGTCAGCAGAGATCGGTAGTTGTCGAGCGTGTTGGGTTCCACGTCGTGCAAGGACAGGAAGATCGGAACGAATTCGGCGATGGTGACGCGGGCCTTGAAAGCGGGGGAGGCGTCGTGTTCGGCGTAGTTGAGGAATGCTTCCTGCTGGGTTGCCACCTCCTTGGCGCGTTCATCGGTGTCGAAGGTCCCGACGTAGGCAGCCTTGCCGTCGGGGGTACGCGCGTAGGCAGCGAAGCGAAGGTGGCCGCGCTTGGTGCGTCGAGGTTGTGTGTACGGCACGGGGGGTCCTGTCTCGATGTCCGTTTCTCAAGATCATCGTTGCTAGTGGCCGTGCTAGTGACACGTCGATCCACCATGCTCCACCATCCCCCTTGTAAACCGCTCTGTAAGGGCATCTACCTGGGGAAATAGGCCGAATGATCTCCTACTTGGTACATCATAGACAGACTGGGGG